>NZ_PQIA01000059.1 GCF_003385235.1 Amycolatopsis circi
AGGCTCGGCGACCCGCCCACCCGGCTCTCCCCGACGTCCGGCTCGCCCTGCGACCTCGCCAGGGCGTCCTCCGGCTGCATCGCCAGGCTGTCCAGCCGAGTCCCTGCGACGACCACCTGCTTCACCAGGCTCCGCCCGATAAGCCCCAGTCTCCCGACGTCGAGTGCCAGGCTCGACGCTCCGAGCATCTCCAGCGGCACCATCCACCAGCGAATCGGCATCCGGAGCACCATGCCGATTGCCGTCAGGCACCGCGCCGCCGAAAAGCGCACGTCCGCCCACCCGGGCAGCCCCCGAGCCATTCCCGCCATCAACGTCCGCACCGCTACCCCGGCGGTCCCCATTCGCCCGACGGCCTCCGGACAGCCCATCGTCGTCGCCCGAAGCACCGCGCCGGTTGCCGACGCCGTTGACCTGACTCCCCGGCGCCGGGACGTCCTCCGCTAGCCCGCTGGCTCCGTTCCTGCGCTCGGAACTATCAGCAGCCTCTCGACTGTGCCGATTGCCGACGCCATTGACTCGCCCATTCGCCAGGCCAGAGTTCGAGGCCGCGTCGTCTTCCACGACCTCGAGGTATCGGTTGCCGCGCCCTTTGGCCCGTCTGCCGGTCGAGTCGTCGTCGGCTGGCTCGCCGTGCCGGGAACCCACTCCGTTGACGTGCCCGTTCGCAGACCCGCCAGCTAGTGCGCCGTCGTCTCCGGCGGGTTCGCCGTGTCGGCTGCCAACCCCGTTGGCGTGCCCGTTCGTCGGTCCGCCAGCTAGTGCGGTGTCGTCTCCGGCGGGTTCGCCGTGCCGGTTGCCGCGTCCGGCAGCTGGTGCAACGTCGTCCGCTGGCTCGCCGTGCCGACCGCCAACCCCATCGCTGCGCCCGTCGCCTAGCGCGTCGTCGGCCGCAGGTTCGCCATGTCGATTGCCGAGCCGAGTAGCCCGTCTGCCAGTTGAGCCGGTGTCTCCGGTCGGCTCGCCGTGTCGGCTGCCAACCCCGTTGACCTGCCCGTTCGCCGGTCCGCCAGCTAGCGCGGCGTCATCTTCGGCAGACTCGCCGTGCCGACTGCCGAACCCATTGGCCCGCCTGCCAGCCGAACCGATGCCGCCTCCGGCTGGCTCGTTGCCAGCGCCGTTGACGCCCCCGCCCACCCATCCAGCAGTGGGTGCGGCGTCGTCTTCTGCCGCCTCGCCGTGCCGCCCGCCGAGCCCGTTGACCTGCCCGTTCGCCCGGTCGCCGCCCAGATCCGAGGCATCCCCCGGCCCAGCGTGCCGACTGCCGACTCCGTTGGCGTGCCCGTTCGCCCGCCGTCGGCCCGGCTCGGCGGGCAAACCCGCGCGACCGTTCGCTCCTGGGTAACCAGCGTCCGGCTCCGCTCGCCGTCGCCCTGGCTCAGGGCGGCCCGGCTCGGGGCGCTCGGCGTCCGCGCGGCGGCGGCCTGGCTCTGTCCGGCGGGTGCCGGGTTCCGCGAGCCTGCTCACCGGCTCCGCGTGCTGCGTCCCGGGCTCGTCGGCGAAGGCAGGGCGTTCTCCGGTGTGCCGAGCGACGACGTCGGACACGCTGATGCCGCCGTGAGTGTCCATCGAACGGCGGCGTCCGCCGCGGGGGCGTGCCGGAGTGTCGGAATGGCGACCGGTGCCGGGGGTGTTGCGCTCGTCGGGCACTCGGTCTCCTCTCGCACGTCAGGCGCCTGACTGGGGCGGCTTACCTTTGAACACCCGGCGGCTTCGCCGGGTCTCCCAGGACTCGTCGTACCGGGGGAGCTTTTCGTTATCGTACGGATACCCGCCGTTCGTGACGACACCCTCCCGGGAATTTCTTCACCATGCGTCGCCCTAAGGCGCACTGAAGCGGACGAACAGGTGAAGATCGGGTTCAGTGAATGGAGTAATCGCAGACGTGCGTTACTCAGAGTGCGTAATTACCCGTGCGGTCTCGCGGTCGTGGAAAGCGACCTTGTTGCGCCCGGCCCGCTTCGCGGCGTAAAGGAGATTGTCGGCTCGGTGGAGCTGGCGCGGCCCGGACCCGGTGCCGTGCGCGAGGCCGACGCTGATCGTAACCCGCAGGCCCGGCTGCAGTTCTGACCAGGGGTGACGGGCGACTCGCAGGCGCGCCGCGTCGGCGACCCGGACGGCGCCCCGGTGATCGATTCCCGGCAGGACGAGTGCGAATTCCTCGCCGCCGTACCGTGCGCAGAACGCATCGGCAGGCAGCCCCTCCTGCAGGAGATCGGCCACCCGGCAGAGGACGCGGTCGCCGAGAAGGTGACCGTACGTATCGTTCACGGACTTGAACCGGTCCAGGTCGACCAGGGCAACGGCCACCGCGGCCGGCAGTTCAGGCAGCCGCTGATCCAGGTAGCGACGGTTGTAGCTGGAGGTGAGCGGATCGCGCAGACTGCCCGCTCGTGCGATGTCCAGCGCGGAGCGCAGGTGCCGGTAGGCCCGCCGCCAGTCGCCGCGCGTCGCGAACAGGTCCGCGATGGACTCGTGCAGCGTGAGCAAGTCGGGTGCGGTATCCCCCGTTCCGAGCTCGTCGTCCGTCGCCACTCTGACCTCCGCCACTCCATCGTTTTCGTCGTAAAGGAGCGGCGGCTTGAGTCATCGGTACGTTCGAAGGTGAATTTCGCTCAAGTGGACGACGTACTTCCGCTGATGTCACGCAGCGCAGTTCTTCGCCTCAGAGCGCGGAGAAGGGCTTTTTGTCCTTGAGCTGCGCGAATTGATCACGGGCCCAGTAACTCGCGTCAGTCCCCGGATCTGTGATCCACCGTGTGTAATCAGCCCAGGAAATCCATCGCCAGCCACCTACTTCTTCGGGATTCGACTGCGGATCGACGTCCGTCCACGCGGCGAACACCGGGCAGAACTCGTTCTCCACGATCCCCTGGAAGGGCGGCGTGCGGTAGCGGTACGTGGGCAGCACGCACTCAAGTTCGTCGAGTTCGGGCAGCCCGAGTTCGTATGCGGCCCGACGGCGCACGGCGGTCTCCAACGCCTCAGCGGGAGCGGGATGACCGCACACGCTGTTGGTCCACACCCCCGGCCACACCTTCTTGTGCAGCGCGCGCTGGGTGATCAGCAGGGCGTTGTCCGAACGGCGCAGGACGTAGCAGGAGAACGCGAGATGCAGTCGCGTCTCCGCGTGATGACTGGCGAGCTTCGGCCCGGTCTCCCCGGTCGGCACGCCGTCCTCGGTCACGAAGACGACGCGTTCGGTTTCGGCTTCAGTGCTGGTGTCCACTCCGGATACTGAACACCACGCGGCTACCGGCCGATACCGCGAGCCGGGTGGCCGTTTCGCCCGATTCGAGTGTCGGGCCTTCACGCAACGCTCGAATCCCCATCCCGCCGGACACCCGACCGAACGACGCCGCAGGCCGGACCTGGCGTCACCGGCTGCCGAGATGCTCGACGATCAAGGAGGTCAATGCCTCCGGCGCTTCCTCCGCTACCCAGTGCGACACCTCCTCCAGCATCTCGAACCGGTACGGCCCGGTGCACCAATTCGCGGTATCGAGCGCGGCGGCGGAGCCGAAGGCGACGTCCTCTGTGGACCACACGTACATCGCCGGCACCGAGATCTTGCCGATCTTCCCGCCCGGCCGTCCGGCTCGGTACCAGTTCAGCGCGGCGGTCAGCGCGCCTGGTTCGGACAGCCGCTGCACGTACTCGTCGATCTTGCTCGGCGGGATTCGCCGATCGAAGATGTCGCGCAGCGCCTGGGCGTTGTCGGCCAGCATGCGCCGTTCGGTCGCGGGCGTCTGCCGCCACTCCGTCATATAGGCCGACCGGAGGTGCTGGTCCTCGTCGGTCCGCATCGCCTCGGCGAGCGCTCCGGGGTGCGGCGTGGACACCACGGTGAGGCTGCGCAGCCGCTCCGGGTGCTCGTCGGCCGTCCACCAAGCGACCGCACCGCCCCAGTCGTGGCCGACCAGGTCGAACTTGCTCCAGCCGAGCACGTCGGCCATCGCCACGACGTCGGACACCAGCGTCGTGATGCCGTATTCGGCCGGGCGCTCGGGCCGCACGTCCGGCGAATAGCCGCGCTGATCCGGCGCGATCGCGCGGTAACCGAGCACGCCGAGCGTCGCCACCTGGTGTTCCCACTCCACGGCCGCCTGGGGAAAGCCGTGCAGCAGCAGTACCGGGCGGCCGTCTTCGGGGCCGGCGGCGATTGCGTCGAAGGATCCCGCGTCGGTCGGGATCGTCAGCTGGTCGATCACGAGACGCACTCTACGGACCGCCACCGACAGTTTCGTCCGGTCTCACGCTGTCACTGTGATCTGCGCTATTCGGGAACAACTAAGTTGAGTCCTACGTTGGCAACTTTGCAAGGCTTGGTCAGCGCCTCAGCAGCTGGCCGCAGTTGTCCGAAAGGGGATTCGACAATGCTGATCCGCACCGACCCGTTCGCCCAGTTCGACCGCCTGACCCAGCAGTTCTTCGGTGGTCAGGGCACCGTGCCGCGCTCCGTTCCGATGGACGCCTACCGCGCCGGCGACGAGTACGTCATCCAGTTCGACCTCCCGGGCATCGCGCGCGACTCCATTGACGTGAGCGTCGAGCGCAACGTGCTCACCGTCCGCGCCGAGCGCGCGCCGGTCGCGGTTGAGGACGCGCAGGTCCAGGTGTCCGAGCGGCCGCGCGGCAAGTTCTCGCGCCAGCTGTTCCTCGGCGACACGCTCGACACCACGCGCATTGCCGCGGACTACGTCGACGGAGTGCTGACGCTGCGCATTCCGGTCGCCGAGAAGGCCCAGCCGCGCAAGATCACCGTCGGCGGCGCGCCGCAGGAGATCGACGCCTGAGGTCGTGAACCGAAGTTGTCCCCAGGTTGTCCACAGTGGGTTGTGGATAACCTGGAGACAACCTGTATCTACGCAGGTCAGCTGTGTACTTCCGGCCGCTCAGCTGGCTGCCGCTTGCGTACGAGAGGCGCGACGGTGCGGTTGAGGACGAAGTACTCCGCAACCACCACGCAGACCGTGATCGAACCCCACGCGCTCGTCGCATAGAGGTCGGCGAAGGTCAGCGTCGGGAAGATACCCTGCATCGCCGCGCCGATGCCGAGGAATCCGCGGAGCACGACTGCGGCGAAGCTCAGCGCGTAGTTGCGGATCATCGAGATGCGGTGGAGCTGGATCTGGCCTTGCCGGATGAAGGTGTAGCCGCGGTAGAGCGTGTAGAGCCATGCGCGGGATAGCAGGTAGAAGGCGATTTGCGTCGAGATGCCGTCGACCGAGAACGTCGCCGCCACGACTGCGGCCACCGCGGCGAAGATCATGCTCACCACGTAGATCCGCCCGAGCACGCGGTGCAGCTTCGGCTGTCGAGCGCGCAATGCCGTGGCGAACTGGAACGGCCCGATCAGCAGCACCAGGCTCGCGGGCAGGGCGTGCAGCACGATCGTCAAGTGATGCAGGGCGATTGCCCGGTTGAGCGGGATCCGGCTCAGGGACGGGTCGCCGGTCAGGTAGGTCGCGGCGGAGAACAGGGCGACGCCGACGGCGGACACTGCGACCGCGGCCAGGCGATCCGTCGACGGCTGCGACGGGAAACGGCGAAAGGCATCACGAAACTCCTGCTCGGACTGGATCTGTGCAGTGAGCGTCGCGTGGCGGTGGGGTGGCTGCGTCGGTGAGAATTGCGTAGAGCGGGCGGTACGCAATGCGCTCGCCGTGCCGAGGCTGCGGTCGCTGTTGTGCTGTGACCTCCGCAGCGCGCGGTGGAGTTTGCCCCGCAACGACGGAGTTTCCAGATCGGCTCGACCCGTGTGGCGAGCCTTGCTGGTCAGCCGCCGGAGTGCATGTCTTCGGCCTCGGGGACGCAATCGTCGTCCGGGTCGTCGAGCCAGCCGTGCGGGAGCGTCACCTTGCCCGGCGAGCCCTGGCGTCCGCGCGGGCCGGTGGCGGCTTCGGGGAAGGGGGCGTCGTGGTCGAGTTGGACGATCAGGTCGTCGAGCTGGTCCATCGACGAGAGCATCGCGAAGCCGCGCCGCAGCTCGGAGCCGACCGGGAAGCCCATCAGGTACCAGGCCATGTGCTTGCGAATGTCGCGCATCGCCTTGTCGTGGCCGTCGTGCTCGATGAGCAGTTCGGTGTGGCGGCGCAGGACGCGCGCGACTTCGCCGAGGTTCGGCCCCGCCGGGATCTCCCGCCCCTGGAAGGCGGCTTCCAGCTCGCCGAACAGCCACGGCCGACCGAGGCAGCCGCGCCCGACGACGACGCCGTCGCAGCCGGTCTCGGCGACCATGCGGAGCGCGTCGTCCGCGGTGAAGATGTCGCCGTTGCCCAGTACCGGGATGCTGGTGACCGCTTCCTTCAGCGCCGCGATCTTCGACCAGTCGGCCTGACCCGAGTAGCGCTGCGCAGCCGTGCGCGCGTGCAGGCTGACGGCGGCCGCACCCTCGGCCTCGGCGATGCGTCCGGCGTCGAGGAACGTCTGGTGGTCATCGTCGATGCCGACGCGGAACTTCACGGTGAACGGAACGCCGCCCTCAGCAGCCGCTTTCGCCGACTCGCGCACGATGTCCGCGAACAGCCGCCGCTTGAACGGCAGCGCCGCGCCGCCGCCCTTCCGCGTCACTTTCGCGACAGGACAACCGAAGTTGCTGTCCACGTGGTCGGCGAGGCCTTCGCCGACGATGATCCGGACGGCTTCGGCCATCGTCTTCGGGTCGACTCCGTAGAGCTGCATGGACCTGGGCTTTTCGTGCTCGCCGAAGGTCATCATGTGCATGGTGCCGGGGTGCCGCTCGACGACGGCGCGGGCGGTGATCATCTCGCACACGTAGATGCCGGCACCGTACTCCTGGCAGAGCTGCCGGAAAGCGACGTTGGTGATCCCTGCCATCGGAGCGAGCACGACGGGAGGATCGACCTGGTAGGGGCCGATCTTCAACGTGGGCACGCTCAACGTGGCAGTCACGCTTCCATTGTCGCCCGTGACGTACAGCACTCGCATCCGGGCAGCTCGGACGCTCGCGAGACCATCTCGTGTCCAGTCTTGAGTAGTGCTACGGATCCGATCACCGTGCCGTTTCGCCGACGATGTCCGGTATGACCACGGAAGCTGCAACGCTCCACCGCTTGGCCGGCGAACTGGACGACCTCGGCCGCCGCCTGACGCACGTAGGCACCGAACTCCGCGCGGTGCGCCTCCAGCCCGAGCCGGCCGCCGACCGGCCCGACGAGGCATCCGTCCCGGACTCATCCGCGGACTCCCAGGCGACGCCGGACGACCGGAGCAGTCAAGCCGAGCCAGCAGCGTCGACCTGGGAGACGTCGCAGACGGCCTACCCACCTGGCGTCGCTCAGCCCGCCAGCTCTGACCACTCGGCCGCCGCGCAGGGCTCTGCCAATGTGGTGGGCTCTCCCGACGCGCCGGGCCAGCCAGCCGAGGCCGGTCGCCTCGCCGAGTCAGGCCAGCCTGTCGGATCGGACGAACCTGGCCACCCTGCCGCACAGGGCTATCCGACCGCTCCAGGCCACTCGCCCGCCCCGGGCTACCCAGCTGCGCAGGGCACGGGTCCGTACCTGTACCCGGCCTACTCGGCCGCGCACGGTGCAGCGTTCCACCCCCACCCGGGCTACCACCCGTACAACCCTTACGCAGCACCGTATTCCGCCCAATCCATGGCCAGCGCGACCCACCCGTCAACGCCACAAGCCGGGACCGGCCAGTCCGTCGCTGACGATGCCGCAGCCGGACAGTCCGCCACCGCCCAGCCGGGCCACGGACAACCCGCCGCCGACCAGTTCGCCGCCGGACAGTCAGCCCAAGAACACCCGCAGGCAACTGCCCAACACCCGCCGTACGGCCAGCCGCCCTTCGCTCAATCGCCTTATGGCCAGCCGCCCTACGCCCCGCCGCGGTACACCCCATCTCCGACGCTCCGTGAGCGGCTCGGCCGCGAAGGCGCCGGTTCGCGACTGCTGGCGTGGATCGGAGGTGCGGTGACGTTGCTCGGGGTCGTCCTGCTGCTGATTCTGGCCATTCAGCGGGGCTGGCTCGCTCCGCTGCCGCGGGTGGCGGTCGGCGCTGCGTTCGGTGGGACCCTGGTCGGCGCGGGTGCGTGGCTGCACCGCAAACCGGCTGCGCGCACCGGAGCGTTCGCCCTTGCCGCCACTGGGATCGCGACGCTCTACCTCGACACCGTTGCTGCCACCTCCTTGTACGATTTCCTGCCGGTTCCCGCCGGGCTCGCGGTCGGCTTGGCGATCGCGGTGGGCGGGCTTTTGCTTGCGGTCAAATGGGATTCCTCTCTCCTGGCGAATGCCGTGGTGGGAGGTTGCGGAGTGTGCGCGCCCCTGATCACTTGGGGCTTCACCTACGAACTCGTGACGTTCCTTCTCATGATCCAGATCGCGACCGTTCCTGTCCAGCTTCGACGGTCATGGTCACCCCTTTCGTTTACTGCAGCCGTTCCGCCCTTGACAACGGCACTGATCGGTATCGGACTGCACACCATGCCGGTGTGGGCAGTGATTGTCGCCGGCGTCGTCAGCGCGGCGACTGCACTGATCACGTTGCGGCGCAACGATAACGAGCCCTACGCGCTGGCCGTGCTCGCTGTCGCCCCGCTGCCGATCCTGGTGGCCGCACTGCTTCTGCACCGGCCGGAATCCGTGCTCCTGGCGGGTGGAACGGCAGTCGTGCTCATCGCGACCTGGACCATCGTGCGGGGGAATTCCGGTACGGTCGCGGGAATCGCTGGTCTCGTCGCCGGAATGCAAGCGACCGTCACGCAGTTCGACGGCGGAGCGGTCCTCCTTGGCGAAGCGGTCGTGCTCGCCTTCGCGGCGAAGTTCACTCGAAACCGGTTCGCGCTAGGCGGTTCTCTTGCCTTCGCGGTGATCGGCGGACTGTTCGCGCTCGGCTCGGAGATCACCCCGGCCTTGCTGCTGCTCCCGCACTGGCATCCGCGCGATCTTCTCCTTTCCGCACTGGCCACTGCCGCGCTTCTGCTCGCTGCGGCGATCGCGTTGCCGTGGGCGGCAATTCGGCTCAACGTGGTGAAATCGGCCCGCCTTGCGCCTTGGTTGCCTGCCGGTTTGTGTGCGCTCTACGGCGCCGCTGGGCTGGTGCTGGCCGCGGCTATGCTCGTATCCCCTGGCCGCGGCGGTTTCCTGGTCGGCCACACCCTCGTCACGGTTTCCTGGACGGTGGTCGCGTTCGTCCTTCTCCTGCGCGGGATCGAGGTGGTCGCGTTGCGGATCGCCGGGCTGGTGCTGGTGGCCGCCGCAGTGGCGAAGCTCGTGTTGTTCGACCTTTCCGCGCTGGACGGTTTGGCGCGCGTTGGCGCGTTCCTCGGAGCCGGGGTGATCCTGCTCGTGGCGGGGGCGCGGTACGCCCGGGTCGTCGCGTCGCGCTGAACTTGCGAGAAGTCCCCCGATCCGGGGAATCGAGAAATATCTCGGATCGGGGGATTTTCCTTTTGCGGCAACAAAAATTAGTTGTCTGTGCGTCGGTCGGCGGCGGCTCGCGAAGGCCTCGGATCGGGCTGCTGGGACGGAACTGTCGGTGGCTCGTGGTTACCTGGGAAACCTACCGAGGAGGTATCCGACCATGACCTACACCCACGACCGGAAACTCGTTGAACGCGCAGGAGAATCCGTCGCATGGCTCACCACCGTGACCCCGAGCGGCCGCCCCGCGCCGCGGCCGGTCTGGTTCGTGCTCGACGGCGAAGACATCGTGGTTTTCAGCCGGCCTGGTACGGCCAAACTCCGGCACCTCGCGGCCAACCCGGAGGTGAGTTTCCACCTGAACAGCGACGAATACGGCGGGAGCATCATCGTCGTCAGCGGCCGCGCGCACATCGACGAGGCGAAAGCCTCTGAAGCGCCCGGCTATCTAGGGAAGTACCAACGGCATTACGCCGGTATCG
This sequence comes from Amycolatopsis circi, assembly GCF_003385235.1. Taxonomy (GTDB): domain Bacteria; phylum Actinomycetota; class Actinomycetes; order Mycobacteriales; family Pseudonocardiaceae; genus Amycolatopsis; species Amycolatopsis circi. The sequence continues at coordinate 9,878 of NZ_PQIA01000059.1, forward strand.
GGTTCGCCGATCCGGCCGCGTTCGACGCCGACTACTCGGTTCGGATCCGGATCGTGCCGGAGAAGTCCTGGGGGGTTCTGAGGGCCGCTCCGGATTCAGAAGCCGACGTCCAGGCAGGCCAGCCGTCCACCCGCGGTTCCGGCGTGCCCAGGGTTGGTGTGGGTGCGGGTTTCGTGGATCACCACGGACCTCGCCCGTCGTCCGTCGAATGTCCAGTCCACAATGGAGGTTGCATGACCGATGCCTGATCGGTCGGTGGTGAAGTCGAGCCAAATCTCGTTGCGGGGGTTGGCGTAGGCCGGATCGACCGAAGGCTTCATCGGGTCCGGCACGTGCTGGAAGTGTCCGCCCGCGGCGTCACCGGTGGCGCCGCAGGAGTTCACGTGCGCGTGTGCACCGTATTCGTGCTGCGGCAGGAGGCCGCTGATCACCAGCACGGTCGTGGTGCCGACGCGACTGGCAGAAAGGGCGGAGACGTGCGCCCTGGCTCCGGTCGGTACGAGATCCGGGCGGTAGGTGACGGCTTGGCTGCCTGGTGCGTATGCCGCGAATGTGCCGTGGGCGGCGGTGAAGTGCAGTGGTGAGACCTTGGTCGGAGCTGCTGCGGCGGAGGTGGCCGAGAGGCTCGTGACGGAAAGACCGGCGGCGAGGGCCGCGGAAAGGAGCTTAGGGAGGAAACGCATGAAACTTCTCTAACCAGTCGGCGCGTGGCATGCCATGTTCTCCACTCGAACGTGTGGAAGCCGCCCGGATCTCGGGATGGCCTTGCGTGTGTGAGGTGCGTTGGGCCGCCCGATGGCGACGGCGTCGGGATCAGCCAGATTCAGGCGTGGGCCAGATTGAGCCGTGGGCGGGAGAGAGCTGCCGGATAGGTCTGAGCGCGGCTCGGACTCAACCGCGGGCGACGTCTCGTCTAGGTGCGATTGCTGGGCTGGAGTCGGGCTGGGTCTCGGTGCGGGTCTGTGCGCAAGCGCCGCGTGGGTCGTGTCCGGCTGCAGGGCGTGAGGCCACGGCCGCTGCTCGTGCGATGCTGGCCGTGGAGCGGCCGCGAGGGTGCTCGTGCTGGTGCGTTTCGAAGCACGCTTCCGCGGATGAGAGCGGGCTTGGCAGGCTGGAGGCGGCTCGGGCGGCAGCTATGGCGGACGTGGAGGTCGCTCGGCTGGCCTGGGTGAGTTTTCGGGCGTTGACGCGTTGGGTACTTGGCAGCGTGGCAGCGTCGGACTTGCCCGGCGATGCTCGAGTACTGGTGGAGCCTGAGATGCCTGACGACCCGAAAAGTGCCAGGGGGTTTGACGGCCGTCGCGCGGACGACCACGGACCGGCGGGTGCCAGCGGGTCAGGTGAGGCCGGTGGGCCGCCGGAGAGTGGCGGACCGGACGACGCCAGCGAGCAGGCCCGCAGGGGCGGGCCGACCGACGCCCGCAGGCAGGCCAGCAGTGGCGGATCGACCGACGGCGGGCTGGCGGGCGGTGGCGAACCGGCGCGATCCGGTGGATCGGCACAGGCCGGTGGACCGGCGCGATCCGGCGAACGGGGACAGGCCGGTGGACCGGTGCAGTCCCGCGAACCGGCGCGGGCCGGCGGATCGGCACAGGCCGGTGGACCGGTGCAATCCGGCGAACCGGTGCGGGCCGGCGGATCGGCGCAGGTCGCTGGTCCGTCGGAGGACAGCAGGTCGGCTGAGACCGGTGGGTCGACGCGGGCTGCTGGCCCGCCGGAGGTCGGCGGATCGGCGCGAGGCACCGGATCGTCGGAAGCCAGCGGGTCGGCGTGGGCCACCGGGACGTCGGAGGACAGCGGGTTGGCTGACGTCGGCGGGACGGCGCAGAGCACCAGGTCGGCAGAAGTCGACGACGACGTCGAGCACACTGGCGAGACGCGGAACCAGATGCTGCAGCGGAACGTCGGCGAGCTGTTGCAGGAGCTTCGGGTCGCGCAGGCGGGCGTGCAGATCCTCTTCGGCTTCCTGCTGTCGGTGGTCTTCACCGCCCGCTTCCACGATGCCAGCGGGTTCGAGAAGACGCTGCATCTGCTCGCGGTGCTCCTCACCGTGACGGCAACGGCGTTGCTGATCGCACCTGCGGCATGGCATCGGATGCTGTTCCGAACTGGGCGGCGGGAGCAGATCCTGCGGGTCGGCAACCGGGTCATGCTGGTTGGCTTCGGGTGCCTTGCCGCGGCGATCACGGTGACCGTGGCACTGATCGCGAAGGTCTCCTTCGGACCGGTTGCGATGGGACTCGTCGGCGGGCTGGCGGTGTTGCTGTTCGGGCTGCTGTGGTTTGCGGTGCCGGGCATGCTTGTCGGCGACCAAAGGCGACGCGACGGTCACTGAGCGGCGTCGATGCGTGCTGCAGTTTGTCCTGTGCAGGACAGAACGTCGTAAACGCGCAGCTGTTCATCGAGCCGTCGGCAATTGTTGCCGCTGCGGTTGGGGCTGGCCCCGTAGCTTCCTGCTCGTGACTGACTCTTCACGGCGGAACTTCCTGCGCGGTGCCGGAATCCTCGGTGCCGGTGCGGCGGTGTCCGCGCTTCCCGGCCTGAACGGGATCGCCGCGGCTGATCCCAGCGTCGCTCGTCGGCCGGACGGTGACAGTCCGCGGTTCACGATCGCGGTCATGCCGGACACCCAGTACCTCTTCGACGAGGACCGGGGCGACTCGACACCGGTGGACGCGTCGTTGTCGTACGTGCTGCGTCACGCACACGACGACAACGTTGTCTTCCTCGCGCACCTCGGCGACCTCACGCAGAACGGGCAAGCCCGGGAGTTCGCCGGCATCAGCCGGTCGTTCCAGGCGCTCGACCGGTTCCGGTTCCCGTACAGCACGCTCGCGGGCAACCACGACATCGACGGTTCCACTGACGACCAACGCGGCCGGACGCCGTACCTCGACGCGTTCGGACCGCAGCGGCAGCGGAACTCGCCGACTTTCCGCGGCTCCTCGAAGGACGGCTACAACACGTACCACGTGTTCCGGGCCGCTGGTCGGGAGTGGCTGGTGCTCGCGATGGACTGGCGTCCGTCGGCGGGCGGGTTCGCGTGGGCGAAGCAGGTTCTCGCCCAGCATCCGCGGATGCCCGCCATCCTGACCATCCACGAGCTGGTCAACTCCGACGAACAGGGCAAGGCGTTCCTGTCGGACTTCGGCAAGCAGGTCTGGGACGAGTTCGTCAACGAAAGCGACCAGATCTTCCTGACCCTCAACGGTCACTACTGGCCGCCGAGCCGTCTGGTGAAGCGAAACGCTGCCGGCCACGACGTGCACCTGCACCTCACGAACTACCAGGACCGCTACTACGGCGGCAGCGGCATGATCCGGCTGTACCAGTTCGACGTCGCCCGCGGGGTCATCGACGTCCGCACCTTCTCGCCGTGGCTTGACGGCCGTCGCGACCTCACCGAGCTTGAGCGCATCGAAGCCGAGCGCAGCACCAACGTCGACTACTTCAGCATCGACATCGACTTCGACAAGCGGTTCGCCGGTTTCGCGCCCGTTCCGGTGCCACCGGCCCGGCCGGTGAAGCCGCAGCTCGTGCCTGGCACCGTCGCCTACTGGCGGTTCGAGGGCGGTCGCGCGGGCGCGCCCGTTCCGGACAACGCGCTGATCAAAGACCTCACCGGCCGCGGCAACGATTTGCGCCGCATGACCGTGCCGGGCAGCGGGCCTGCCGCGTTGACCTACTCGGCGGATTTCGCGCCCCGCCAACCATCGCGGGCGAGCCTTCGGTTCGACGGCGCGCGCAACCCTGGGCGCGGCGCTTACCTCCAGACCGTCGACAGCGCACCGATGAACAGCTTGACCTTCCAGCGCGGCTACACGGTCGAAGCGTTCGTTCGCCTGCCCGAGGACTTTCGCGACGGCACCCACGGCTGGTGCGGCATCTTCGCGCGCCTCGGCAACGGCGGGGCGGCTGGGAAATCCGGCGACGACCCGAACGAATCGGCCGCGACGTTCAGCGTCTCGGACGGCGCGGAGCTGCAGTGGGCCGTGTTCCCGTTGAACCAGAACGGAATCTCGACCAACTGGGGCCACGAACTGCCGCTGGCGAAGTGGTGGCACGTCGCGGTCGTCAACGACGGACGGCGCAGCACGCTGTACGTCGACGGCTGCCCGCTGCTGCGCAATCCCAAGACGCCGGCGATCGGCCTGGCAAATCCGAGTGGCGGCTGGCTGGTCGGCGCGTCGTCGTATCGGGGCAAAGTAGAACGCAGCTTCTACGGCGAGATCGGCGAGGCCCGCGTGGTCGACCGGGCGCTGGCCCCGCGGGAATTTCTGCTGGGTTGATAAGCGGTCCCGATTGGCTGCTCGGCAATTGCGACCGCGAGCGCGGTTCGCGGAAGGCGGGCGCGACCGTGAGGGATTGGCGACTTGTTGGCGGAAGGTCGATACGGAATCCAGGGGCCGCTATTGCGATTGCGCAGCAGGCAAAATCGACTAGTGCGGCCGTTCGGAGGTATTGGCGTAACTGATGGCTTCGGCCAGTCGGTCTAATCGGCAAGGGACGGTAATAGTCATCCTGGCAGCAGCTTCGGAGCGACTCGTCCGCGAATTCGGTCCGGATGAGTGCCTTCCGCGGTGATTTTTTCGACGTCAGCACTGTGCCGATGAGCGGGACGGGCTTGCGCGGTGCTGACGCGTCGGAATTGTGGCGAGCGTTCCCTTGCCGGGGACTGGGGCAGGGAACGTCGGTGTGCGACCGAAGGCGGGTCAGCGGCGATGCTGGACCGAGCCTGGGGCTGAGATTCCGGGGCCGGTGCCTTGCTGGAACCGGTGTTTGGGCCGCAGTCCATTGCCTGGCCAGCACTGGTGCCGGTGGCTCGGCCGGTGCCCGTTGCCGGGACAGCGCCGATGCTGGTGGCTCGGGCTGGTGCCTGTCGCCGGGTCAGCGCCGATGCCGATGGCTGGGGTGGGGCTCGTTGCCGGGGCCAGCACGGGTGCTGGAACCGGTGGTCGAGCCGGGCCTGTCGCCGGGACCGGCGTCGTGGCCGGAACTGGCTGATCCTGCTTCGCCGCTGGCCCAGCGTCGTTGCTGGGACTGGCGACTTAGCCGCTTGGTCAGCGTCATTGCTGGGATTGGCGGCTGAGCCTGGTTTGTCGCCGGTCCAGCGTCGTTGCTGAAACTGGCGACTTAGCTGCTTGGCTGCTGGTCAGCGTCGTTGCTGGAGCCAGCCGTCAAGACGGAGCCGGGTGTCGCGCCAGCGTCATTGCTGAGAATGGTGGGCAGGTTGGAAGCCGGTGCTGGCCAGCGCCATTGCTGGGCCAGCAGTGGCGCTGGGATCTGCGCCGGAACTGGCGTTGGGACCGGAACCTGCGGTCAGAACGGACGCGTGGGCCGGAACTCGCTGCCGGAACCCGCGCCCGTGCCGGACTCCCGACGCCGGGACCAGCGCCTGTGCCGGATTCCCGACACCGGGACCAGCGCTGATGCTCGATCGGAACTCCGAAGCCGGAACCGGGCTTGTACCGGCTCCCGTCTGGTCCAGCCCTGAACTCGGCTGACCCGGCCCGGTGACGACAGCTGGGATTGGCAGTCCGAGGACCGTGCCAGCTTGAGCTGGCCCGACGGGCAGCCGATCCGCGTCGGGAGCGCCCGCGGAGCCCGGTGGTCCAGTCCAGTCGAGAACCAGCCGAACCAGCCCGATCCTGTCCGCGGAGCCAAGCCGACCCAACTGGGCACCGTCCCGCTCCGGACCGAAAGCTCCAGCCGCGGGGACCCAAGCCGACCACGCCAGTCCGGAGAACCGAGGCCGAAAGAGCCAGGCCCGAGAACCCAAGGCGACCACGCCCGTCCGAGAACCGAGCCCGTAAGAGCCAGCCCAAGATCCCAAACCGTGCGCGCCAGTCCCCGAACCAGAACCGAAAGCTCCAGTCCAGGGACCTGAGCCAAAACACGCCAGCCCAAGATCCAAGACCAAAAGCCCAGCTCAAGATCCAAGACCAAAAGCCCAGCTCAAGGACCCAGCCCAGCTCAAGGGACCCGGCCAAGCACCCACTCCAGCCACGCCGCGCCGAAACCCAGCCGACCAGCCGCAGCCGCGTATCTCAGACCGAGCACCCCACCGAGAACCCAGTCCGAGCACGCCAGCCGGTGAGCCCAGCCGTGAAACCGGCCGCGGACCGAATCCGTGGATCAGGCAGTCAGCCGTCCCCACGAATAGTCCTGTTTCGCGAGCTTCAGGTACACGAACAGCTCCGTCGCGACGACTCCCGCTATTGGCCGTACCTCGTCGCCGAGTACGGACAGCAGGTGGTCGTCGTCGCGGCACAGCAGTTCCGCCAGCAGGTCGAAGCGGCCTGAGCAGAGCGCCACCTGGTGTACGTCGGCGACCTTGGCCAGTTGCTGGGCCACTTCGCGGGCGTCTCCGTCCACCGTGATGCCGACCATGGCCCTTCGGGTCAGGTCGACGTGTTCTGGCGAGGTCACGGCGACTATCTGCACCATTTCCTCTCGCAGCAGCCGTTGCACTCGCTGCCGCACCGCGCCCTCGGAAAGACCCACCGCCTTGGCCAGCGCGGTGAACGACGCCCTGCCGTCTTCCTGTAACAGCGTGATGAGCGTCCGGTCGGTCCCGTCTAGCGCTCTCGGAGCACGCGGTTCCTCGATTTTCGTACGGTTTTCGTCACCCATGCCGTCCCTCCCTGTGTTTCGGCATGTGATTCTTCAGACGCGCAGCGTATCGGCCGGAGCCGGAGAGCAGGAGACCCTTTCCCGTTTTCTTCTCCAGATGGCGGACATGCGCGCCCCCGCACACCGCCGTTCTGGCGCGGGCAAACACCGGGTACGGTCGCGGACCGCCGATCTTGAGGAGGAATATTCCAATGACCGAAGCCGTCGCCGCGCCTGTGGTGCCGGCCAAGGGGCTCCGTTCGAACGCGCTGGGCATGGTGTCTTCGACGGTGATCGGGATGTCTTCGACCGCCCCGGCTTATTCGATCGCGGCGACGCTCGGATTCATCGTGCTCGCGGGCACGGGATTCAAGGCCGCCGCGTTCGTGGTGCTGTCGTTCGTTCCGGTGCTGTTCGTCGCTTTTGCCTTCCGGGAGCTTAACGCGGCCGAACCCGATTGCGGCACCAATTTCACCTGGGCGACCCGTGCGTTCGGCAGCCGCGTGGGCTGGATGACCGGCTGGGTCGTCCTGGTGGAGCAGTTGCTGGTGATGAGCAGTCAGTCCGCGCTGACCGGCCGGTACACGCTGCTGCTGTTTGGTCTAGACGACCTCGCCGACAACCGCGCGGTGACGACTGCGATCGGCTGCGCGTGGCTGCTCGCGCTGTGCTGGCTGTGCTACCGCGGCATCGAGGTGTCCGCGCGGGCGCAGTGGATCCTCCTCGGCATCGAACTCGCCGTCCTGGTGATCTTTTCCGTCGTAGCGCTTACGCGCGTCTACAGCGGCACTGCGGGCCCGCAAGCGACAACGCCGCAGTGGGACTGGCTGTGGCCGAACGGGGTCAGCGTCGGGACGGCGGTGTCGGCGGTGCTGCTCGCGGTCTTCATCTACTGGGGCTGGGAGAGTTCGCTTTCGGTGAACGAGGAATCGGCGGATCCGCGGCACGCGCCGGGCCGGGCGGCGATCCTGTCCACCGTGCTGCTGGTGCTCAACTACCTGCTGGTGACCGTCGCCGCGCTGGCTTTCGCGGGCGTCGGCGAGCATGGGATCGGACTGGCCAACGAGGCGAACGCCGAGGACGTGCTCGCCGGGTTGGGCGGAGCGGTGTTCGGCACGTCCGGGTTCGGCAAGGTCATGGGCGTGCTGCTGATCGTGTCCGTGCTGACCAGCGGTGCGGCCACGAGCCAGGCGACGATCATGCCTGCCGCGCGCACGACGTTGTCGATGGCCAGCCATGGCGCGCTGCCCAAGGTGTTCGGCCGCGTGCATCCGAAATACCAGACGCCTTCGGTGACCACCTGGGCGTTCGGGTTGGTGTCGCTCGCCTTGTACGTGCTGCTCGCGTTGTGGAGCCGGAACGTGCTCGCGAATTCGGTCGACGCGGTCGGGCTCACGATCGCGATCGAGTTCACGGTGACGGCGCTTGCTTGCGTGTGGGTGTTTCGCCGGACGCTGTTGACGAGCGTGCGCAATTTCCTCCTTCGCGGCCTACTGCCGTTCGTCGGCGGAGTGTTCTTCCTGGCGGTACTCGTGCTCGCGGCGATCGCGTACGCGAAGCCTGACGCCGGAGAGACCACTGTGTTCGGTGTCGGCGGCGTCGCGGTGATTGGCGTCGTGGCGATCCTTGTGGGCTTCCCGTTGATGTTTGCCGTGCAACGTGCCTGCCGTGACTTCTTCGCTGGACGACGTCTGACGCGCGGTGCCGTTGCCCGCGACGGTCAGACCATCGAGAGCTAACAGCGGCGAAGCAGGTCTTCTTCGGTTTCGCGGCGTACGAGGAGCGTCGCGTGCCCGTCGCGGACGCCGACGAGCGGTGGGCGGCCGACGAGGTTGTAGTTCGACGCCAGCGAGTGGTGGTACGCGCCGGTGCACGGTACGGCCAGCAGGTCGCCGACGTGGATGTCGTCGGGCAGGCAGACGTCCGCCAGCACGTCGCCGGACTCGCAGTGTCGTCCGACGACAGTCATCGGCGTACGCGCGGCCTTCGTGCGACGGCCGACGAGACGGGCGGTGTAGCGCGCGCCGTACAGCGCGGGGCGCGGGTTGTCGCTCATCCCGCCGTCGACAGCGACGAAGGTGCGCGCGCCACGTTTCACGGCGCACACGCGGTAAACGGTGATGCCCGCCGGTCCGACGATCGCGCGGCCGGGCTCGATTGTCAGGCGTGGCAATGGGAAGTCGCGTGACGAGCATTCGTAGCCCAGCGCGACGCGGAGGCGGCGTGCGTACCCTTCAAGGTCGAAGGACGCTTCACGGTCGGCGTACGGCACTGCGTGGCCACCGCCGAGATCTAGGTCGCGCAAGGTGATTCCGTACTGGTCGCGGATGCGGATGAGGACTTCGACCATCTTTCGCGCGGCTTCTTCGTAACGGTCCACACGGGACACTTGTGAGCCGATGTGGCAGTGCAGTCCCGTCAACTGCAGGCTCGGCTGCGAAAGCACTGCTGCGACAGCACGATCGACGTTGTCGCGTACGTCGGCGCGCAGCGAGAAGCCGAACTTCTGTCCTTCGGTGCCTGTCGTGATCGCAGCGTGCGTATCGCCGCTGACGCCCGGCGTGACGCGGATGAGGACACGTTGCGCGCCGTGCGCGAGGGAACCGAGCTGCTCGACTTCGTCGAGGGAGTCGAGGACGATGCGGCCGACGCCGTACTGCAGCGCGGCTTTCAGGTCTTCGGGCGTCTTCGCATTGCCGTGCAACAGAATGCGCTCTGCGGGGAAACCGACAGCGCGCGCAACTGCGATCTCACCGGCGGAGCACGTGTCGAGCGACAGTCCTTCTTCGGCGACCCAACGCAACACTGCTCGCGTACAAAGCGCCTTGCTCGCGAAGGCGACGTCGGCCTCCGGCAGCGCACGGCGGTACGCGCGGGCTGTTTCGCGCACCTGTTCCTCGTCGAGAAGATAAGCGGGCGTACCGAAGCGCGCGGCCAGGTGACTGACCGGCGCGCCAGCGAAGAGCAGCTCACCGCCTTCGCCGAGCCTCGTGCTTCGCGGCCAGAGTCCCGGTTCTAGATGGTCGGCGGCCTCGCAGCCGAGACTCGGGAGCAGCTCGCTGAGCGTCACGGTTACCTCCGGTCGATGTCGATCGCGGCGAACATCGCCAGCACACTGCGCCGAACCCGGCCCGGGACGTCCCGGAAACGAGCCCCTGACGGCCCGGGCGGTCGTGCTGACGCGTTCTTAACGCGCGAGTAACCTCCGCCACACCCCGGCTGAGCTGGGCTTTGCCGAGTTTTCCGGGGATCGGCCGTCTTATCGGACATGGTTGAACAGATGACGGACTTCGCGAGCGAGACCGAGCCGTACCGGCACGAGCTGCGGGTGCACTGCTACCGGATGCTGGGCTCGTTCGACGAAGCGGAAGACCTGGTCCGGGAGACGCTGCTGCGCGCGTGGCGCGGCCGTTCGACGTACGCGGGCCGCGCGAGCCTGCGGGCGTGGCTGTACCGGATCGCGACCAACGCGTGTCTCGACCACCTCGAAGCGCACCCGCGCGAACTGCCGACGCTCGCTCTTCCAATTACGCGCGACTCCGACCTCGCGCCGCGTCCCGACGTCGCGGTGCCGTGGTTGCAGCCTGCACCCGACAGCGCGCTTCAGCCGGACGCTGTTGTCGTCGCGCTCGAGACGGTGGAGTTGGCCTTCCTCGCGGCCATCCAGCATCTTTCGCCGCGACAGCGGGCTGCGCTGGTGCTTCGCGACGTACTCGGCTGGTCTGCGCGCGAAACGGCTTCAGCGCTCGGTGCGACGCCTGCGTCGGTGAACAGCAATGTGTTGCGCGCGCGGGCCGAACTGCAGGAGCACTTGCCTACGCGACGTACGGCGTGGGCGTCGGCGTCCGCAAGCGACGAAGAACGCGCTGTCGTCGCGAAGTACGTGAAGGCGCTCGTAGAGCACGACGAAGCGGCCTTCGCTGAACTGTTGCGCGAAGACGTGCGTTGCAGTCACGCTCCCGGCGCTGGCGGGCATTCGGGGTCGGAACCGACCTGGTACGCGGGGCGGGCTGCGGTGCTCGAAGGCTGGGCACCGGCGCTACACGGTGCCTATGCTGCCGAGTTCTGTGTTGTGGAGACGCGCGCGAACGGCCTGCCCGCACTCGCCACGTACGTGGACAGGGGCGGCGAGTTCCTAGCCTTCGGACTGGTGACGCTGCGTCTGGACGGAGGCCGCGTCGCGGAGGTGACCACCTTCGGTCCGGAAGTGTTCCCGGCATTCGACCTCCCGCCGGTGCTCACCTGACGCGCTACGCAAGCCCCCACGAGGACAGGATTTCGAACAGCTGGTCCCGTTCGGCGGCCGTCAGCAGCCTGCTCGGCGGCCGCACGTCGGGGCGGCACAGGCCGAGCTGGGAGAGGGCGTCCTTGACCACGCTGACGTTGTTGGCGTTGCCGTCCGCGGCGCGCATCTGCTCGAACGGGCGGATGCGGTCCCAGATCTCCATCGCCCCGGCGAAATCGTGGTTGCGCAGGCGGCGGAACAGGTCGAGGGAGATCTGCGGGGCGACGTTCACCAGGCCGGACGTGAAGCCTGTCGCGCCGACCGCGAAGTATCCGGGGGCGGACAGCTCGGCGAGACCGGCGATCCACACGAAGCGCTCGTACCCCGCGTCGCGCGCGACAGTGCGGAAGCGCACCGGGTCCGGCACCGCGTACTTCACGCCGAGCACGTTCGGCGCGGCGTCGGCGAGCTGCGCCAGGTCTGAACCTTCGATGGCGGGGTTGCGCACGTACAGGACAACCCCAAGCTCGGGCACTTCGTTCGCGATAGCGCAGTGGTAGTCGATCCAGCCCGCGCGCGAGACGTACGGGTGCACGGGCTGATGGATCATCACCATGTCCGCTCCGGAAGCGCGCGCGTGCTTCGCGGCCTTCACGGCTGTACGCACGTCATGGCCGACGCCAGCGAGCACACTCGCCTCGCGCGCGGCCTTCGCGGTGACTTCGAGACACTGTCGCGTTTCTTGCTCGTCGAGCGCGTAGAACTCGCCGGTGTTGCCGTTCGGCGTGACGACCTCGACGCCGCTCAGTACGAGCCGTTCGACTAACCGCTCGTACGTCTCGGCGTCCACGTCCCCGGCCGCGGTGAACGGGGTCACCGGGATCGCCACCACGCCGGCGAGCCGCTGTCGCTGTTTCTCGAACGCCACGAGCAGATCCGATCTGATATATGATGTCTCGACACTCGGAGGGTAACATGCGAGCCTGCCGGACAAGCGTCCTGATCTTTGGGATGAGCGTCCCAGGCAAGGCCCACAAGCCGCCGGACCTGGTGAAAAACCGGATGGCCGAAGGCGAGTCGCTGAGTACCGTGATCAGGTGCCCGATGCGATTTTCGCCGATCCCCGCCTCGCGCCGATCTACGACACGTTCGACGGCGACCGGGTCGACCTGCCCGCGTACGTCCGCATCGCCGACGAGGTGAACGCTCGCCGGGTGCTGGACGTCGGCTGCGGGACGGGCTGCCTGGCGGTCCTGCTCGCCGAAACGGGACGCACGGTCATCGGCGTCGATCCGGCTGAGGCGTCGCTAGACATCGCGCGGGCGAAGGACAGCCGGGTCGATTGGCGGCACGGAGACGCGACCACTCTGCCCGCGCTCGACGCGGACCTCGCGGTAATGACGGGAAACGTCGCGCAGGTCTTCCTGACCGACGACGACTGGGCCGCGACGCTCCGCGGAATCCGGACGGCGCTGCGGCCCGGCGGGCACCTGGTGTTCGAGACCCGGCGGCCGGAATACCGCGCGTGGGAAACCTGGGACGTGCCGCCGCACACCCGAGAAGTGCCGGGGATCGGTGCGGTGGAGCAACGAGTCGAGGTCACCGAAATCCGGCTGCCGCTGGTCTCGTTCCGCATGACCTACACGTTCCTGGCCGACGGCAGCGTCCTCACCTCGGACTCGACCCTCAGGTTCCGCAGCCAGGACGAGGTCGAGACAAGCCTGCGCGAGCAGGGTTACCGAGTCACCGACATCCGGCAGGCACCCGACCGCCCGGACCGTGAATTCGTCTTCCTCGCGCAAGCAGAGTGAGCCGGGTGAACCGCGTGAACCGGCCCGCCCCGGTCAAGGGCGGGCCGGAACTCAGCGCAGAGCGTCCAGCGCGAACGCGGTGTACATAGCCACCCCGGCGGCCATCGCCGGTTCGTGGAACCGCACCCGGTTCGAGTGGTTGTCCTCGGTAGTCGCCGGATCCGCTCCCGGCTCCCGGGCTCCGATGAACGCGAACGTGCCCGGAACCCGTTGCAGCACATACGAGAAGTCCTCCGCGCCCATGATCGGCGTGGTCAGCTCCTCGACATTCTCCGCGCCCAGCACCTCAGCACCCAGCGACAACACCTCAGCCGCCACCGACGGGTCGTTGACCGTCGTCGGGTAGCCCGGGTCAACTCCGGCCGACACGCGACAGCCGTGAGCCGCTCCGACCGCCTCGCACACCTTCGGCAGTTCCTCGCGGACAAAGGAACGCGTCGTCTCCGACAGGGTGCGAATGGTCCCCTCGAGCACCGCTGTCTCGGGGATGATGTTCGTCGTCGTTCCGGCCACGATGCGGGTCACCGAGACCACCGCCGGGTCGAAGACGCTGATGCGGCGCGTGACCATCGTCTGCAGCGCGCCGACCATCGCCGCCGCGGCAGGGACCGGGTCGATGGCGTCGTGCGGAGCCGAACCGTGGCCGCCGCGGCCGGTGACCTCGACGCTGAACGTGTCGGCCGACGCCATCATCGGCCCGCCGCGCACCTGCAGGACGCCGCTCGGGCTGTTAGCGATCGTGTGCAGGCCGAAGGCTCGCGTGACGCGCGTGCCGGCCGCGTCGAGCACGCCTTCGTGGATCATGTGCCGCGCGCCGTGGAGGCCCTCCTCGCCCGGCTGGAACATGAACACCACCGAGCCGGCCAGGTCGTCGACGCGCTCCGACAGCAGCCGCGCCGCGGAGGCGAGCATCGCGACGTGCGTGTCGTGTCCGCAGGCGTGCATCGAACCATCGATCTCGGACGAGAACTCCAGGCCGGTGTCCTCGGTCAGCGGGAGCGCGTCCATGTCGGCCCGCAGCAGGATGGCCGGTCCGGGACGGGCCCCGCGCAGCACGCCGGTGAGCGACGTCGTGGAGCGGCCGTCGGTGAGTTCGATCGGAAGGTCGGCCAGTGCGGCGCGGATCGCCGCCTGGGTGCGCGGCAGCTGCAAGCCCTGTTCGGGGTGCCGGTGCACAGCGCGGCGAAGCTCGACAGTGCGGTCCTGCAGCTGCCGGGCGGCGTCGAGCAGCCCGGCGTGCCGATTGCCGGGCAGGGTGGGGAGGTCGGTGGGTCCGGTCATGGCTCGATAGTGGCACCTCGCACGCTTCGGGCGCACCGTGCGTGCGTTCGTCAGCGAGGCGGAATACGGTGTGCGCATGGCGGTGCAAGAGCCGGTCACGGGCTTCGCGATAGCTGTGGTCCGTGAAGACGGTCGGTGGCGGTGCAGTGCGCTCGATTCTTCGGCGCTCACAGAGTTGGACGCGGCGATCACCGAGCTGAGCAAGCTCCGGTCGACCGGGGCGGCGTTCGGCCTGCTGGCCGTCGACGACGAGTTCTTCGTGATCGTCCGGCCGAGCCCGAGGGGACCGTCGCTGCTGCTGTCGGACGCCGCCGCGGCGCTCGACTACGACATCGCGGCGGACGTCCTCGACGTGCTGCGCGTCGACCCGCCCGACGAGGACGACGACGCGGTCTGGCCCGAGGGCGATCTCGAAATACTCGCCGACCTCGGCCTGCCCGGCGGCGAGCTGGAGGTGATCGTCGGCGAGGTCGACCTCTACCCCGACGAGCAGCTTCAGATGATCGCCCAGCGGTGCGGCTTCGAGGCCGAGTTCTCGAAACTGCTGGACCAGCTCTGAGACGGCCGGACGACACCGAGGCCGTGCGGGCCGCCCTGGACGCGGCCCGCGCTCCTGGTGCCGACGTGCCCATCGGCGCGGTCGTCTTCGACCCCGACGGGCATCCGCTGGCCGCGGCCCGCAACGCGCGCGTCGAGCTGGCTGACCCCACCGCGCACGCGGAGATCCTCGCGCTGCGCGCGGCGGCCCGCGAGTTCGGCGACGGCTGGCGGCTCGAAGGCTGCACGCTCGCGGTCACGCTGGAGCCCTGCACGATGTGCGCGGGCGCTCTCGTGCTCGCCCGTATCTCCCGGCTGGTGTTCGGAGCCTGGGAGCCCAAGACGGGCGCGGTGTCGTCGCTGTGGGACGTCGTGCGCGACCGCCGCCTCAACCACCGGCCGGAAGTCCACGGCGGAGTGCTCGAAAACGACTGTGCCGCCCTGCTTGAGGCGTACTTCGCGGACCGCCGGCTGGGGGCCGAGTAACCCCCGCCGCACCCCCTGGAGAAGGTCCGGTATTGTTCTCGGCGGTGGCGTGTCCGAGCGGCCGAAGGAGCACGACTCGAAATCGTGTGACGGTTGATCCCGTCCGTGGGTTCAAATCCCACCGCCACCGCGTGCGAGTGGGCGAGGTGTGCCGACGAAAAACGTCGGCACACCTCGCCCACTGTGTTTCTGGGGACACCCCCGTTGCTTAAGACAGAGTCACGAACCTGGGTGGCGTCGGTGCGTGACCCGTCCCAAACCTGCCGTCTGAAGCCACGTTCAAGACGCGCCAGCAATCCATCACAAGTCATCGTCCGGTGACGGACGGTCGTGGGCCGCAGTGCCAGCCGCGACCAGTTCGGCGGCGCGGGGCACCACGGTTTGTAGCGCTTCGAGGTGGCTCACGAGCCGTTCGCAGCCCTCGGGCGTTAGCCGGACCCAGGACCCGCCACTCTCGGAAGAGCAGCCCTCAACATGCGAGCCGCCCTTGCGAGCCGACGACAGAACGGTCGATCTTGAAACGCCGGAGCCCTGGCGATGCCTGGTTGTACGAAATGCACCAGAGGTGCTTCCCGAAAACCTCCTCCGACCACTGCAGCGCTACGCCGATTGGAACATAATTGCGCCAATCGAGCAGAGTCTGCGCCACCGCGCTTCACGTAGGGTAGCCACAGTGTCAGCATTTGGCTGTAACCAGGCAGTTGCTCTTACGCAGTGCAATGGCATTTGTCACACTTGATCGTTGGACGCGATATCCCGAGTAACAGGTCGAGTTCTGCGAGGGGACGATGGGCGAACCCGCAAGGCGAGAGAAAAAATCCCATACTGGGGTCTTGTTGGAAGTTAACCCCCAGCAAGGTTCCGGCGACTTGGCTCCCCAAAAATCTGGACCCGAAGACTTCAGGAAGCGTGCTTCCGAAATCGCCGCAAGTGTCGGTGAGGTTGCGGACGAATTCCGATCAAATCTAGGCGACCTGATGGACAAGTCTCCCGACAAGAGCTGGAACGTTGATGCAATCGAGATCGCGTTCGGTATCACAGTTCAAGCGGAGACGGGAATCCTTATCGCCAAAGCGTCCGCTGGTACGACCTTCTCGGCCAAGTTGACATTCAAGGCTTCCGTGGCACTGCCGTGACTTTCGCGATCGGTAGACTTTCTAACACCAAAAAAGAACTTGGAACCGTATTTGCCGTATCCGATCGGCGAGCGCTAACAGCGTTCCACTGTGTCGGCGATCGTACAAGCGGAAAAGTGGTATCACGACGCCTAATTTGCACCTGGGATGTCGGCCAAAGTAGAGCAGTAGTTGAAGAATTCGATGTCATTAATGATGTGGCCGTACTTCTCCTCGATCGCGCGCTTCCCTCAGGCTTGGAGGCAATATCCCTATCTCGAGAGGTGAATGAGCACGCCAGATTCATCGCGCCAGGTGCACCTGCAGATATCGAAGGTGTCTTCACCTATGCTGCATCAGGCTCGATCACGCGAGTTGGCGCTCGACGCACCGAGGACGGTGCGTCCGTAATCCAACTTTCCAGCGTGGATTCGGTAGCGGGACTTTCGCTTCACGGATTAAGTGGTGCGCCCGTGCTCGTCGGACACCCGCAGAAGGCTGTAGGCATTGTCCGCTGGAATCCTCGACGCGTCAACGAACCAACCCTCGCGGCAGGAGCGGCAATTTTTGCTGCTCCTGCCGGGGTAATTCTGGATCATTGGCCGAAGCTCGACCCAATCACAGGAGTAGATCAACTCGACCTCAAGCATATTCTTCAGGGTCTAGTTAGGCGAAACAAGGCAAGAAGCCTGGCCGCAATTTCGGAGAATTTGGTCAAATTCTTAGTGGGATGCGAGATTGGACTCGCGGCAGATGATCTGAGCATCAGGGTGGACACGAAGAGGCAGAATTGCAGAATAGAAATTGAACAGAGTGCATCAGTTATAGAACTGAGTGTAGACCTTCGAAACGAAGAAGATATCAAATCTGGCGAGTGGCAGTTAAGTCGCCAACTCGCGGCACGTTCTCGATCGAGCGAGCGCCGCCACATCGGATTGCTCACTGACGGTGCGATATGGTACCTCTACCATCGTTTCGACGGCAGGCTTCGACGAGTCGAAGATGCAACTCTGATCGTAGATCCCACGACGTCGACTCCTGAACAGTTACGGTCATGGCTTGAAGCGTTATTCTCAACCGGAAACCGGCTTGCGCCGACTCCTGTCGAAATTGTACGCAAACTAGGTGCCACGAGTCCATCCTATGCACTGGACAAAACCGAACTAAACGCAATCTATCAAAGAAGCAAAAAGACGCCTGCCGTCAAGGTAAAGCGAGCCATGTGGGCCAACCTGCTTACAACCGCAGCGGGGACCAACTTTACCGATGACGACGTTCTTTTTGTTGATCATACGTTTCTCGTTGTAATTGCCGAGATTATTGGCCATTCTGTCGTAGGACTCAGGCCCGAAGACCCGGAAATTAGTGCAGGAACAATTGTTTCCGGCGCGCTCTTTAGTGAAGCGCAAATTAATGGAGTCGTCGAGGCGGACTTCTTTGATTGGATAGCCCAGGTGCCTGGCGGCGAGCGGTTCGTAAAGAATCTCGCCCAACGGATCGCTCGCTTCGCGTGGGACAAAGTTGAGCACGATGTGTTGAAAGTCTTATATGAATCAATTATCCCTCAAGAAGTGCGGCATCAATTGGGAGAGTACTACACGCCAGACTGGCTCGCCGAAGAAATCGTTGATCACTGCGTTTCTGCCCCGCTTGCGGACCGAATACTAGACGCAAGTTGCGGAAGTGGAGCATTCCTCTTCCATGCAGTTCGGAAGTATGCAGCCGCTGCCATGGAAGCTGGAATGTCGGATTCAGATATCATTCGACAGGTGGGCGAGCACGTAATTGGGTTCGACGTGCATCCAGTTGCGGTCACGCTGGCACGAGTGACGTATCTTCTAGCCATTGGAATGCAACGTCTCCGGGCACGTGATCGCCCAGCTTTTGCCATTCCCGTGTATCTTGGTGATTCGCTTCATTGGGGACAGGAGTCCACTTTGTGGTCGAACAATGGCCTAAGCGTTCCAACGGCGCTTGACCATCAAACTTTCCTCAATGACCCAGACCTACTCGAAAGCACTAGCGGTACGCCACATCTGACATTTCCTGACGCGATTGTTGCCCATGCGGATCGATTCGATCGCCTAGTGAATGAACTCGCGGATTTGGCTACGGATAGACCGCGTAAGAGCGCGACACCTTCGCTCTACGCCATCTTCAAACGTTTCGAAATTAAGGAAAAAGTCGACCAGTCGGTTATCTGGGAAACTTTCAAATCCATGTGCCGACTGCACGACGATGAGCGAAATCATATATGGGGATACTACGTCCGAAACCTTGCGCGCCCTGTCTGGCTGTGCCGCCCTGAAAACAGAGTTGATGTCCTGATTGGCAATCCTCCCTGGCTTGCATACCGGTACATGACAAAGATGCAGAAGGCGTCGTTTAGGTCGATGTCTTCGGAGCGCGGCCTATGGTCGGGCGCATCCGTTGCAACCAGTCAAGATCTGTCCGGGCTCTTTGTCGCACGTTGTATCGAGCAGTATCTCCGCGTCGAAGGTCGTTTTGGCTACGTTATGCCACTCGGCGTACTTTCGCGACAGCAATACGCGGGCTTCCGTACTGGAAACTTCTCAACAAGCTCCGATGTTGTCGGCGTCGGTTTCGACTCGCCCTGGGATCTTCACCAGATTAAGCCAGCTTTCTTTCCGCAGTCAGTGGGCGTCGTATTTGGAAAACGCAGCAAGAATTCCTCAGGTAGTACTTCCTTGCACAAGCAGGCCGAAATTTGGAGCGGAAAATTTGCTACCAAAACTGCGGGCCTCACTGAGGCACGCCTCTGCATTTCGCGCACGATAGGAGAAAAATTCAGGGCTAGTCAAGAATCTCAGTACAAGAATATATTTACCCAAGGCGCCGCTGTTGTGCCAAGGTTCCTTTTCTTGATCGACGAGAGCATGGTCGGCCCGCTCGGATCAGGAGGAAACCGCCAGAGGGTCCGTAGCAGTCGCAGTTCATTTGAGAAGCCACCTTGGAAGACGCTTCCTGGGCTTCAGGGAAGTGTGGAGCGAGAATTCATACGATCGATATATCAGGGAAACACTATCCTGCCATTTCGTTGCCTTGCCCCGAACAAGATGATTGTTCCTTGGGATGGGCAAAGGCTTCTAGATGGCAGTGACGAGAGGCTCGACACGTATCCTGGGCTTGCCAAATGGTGGCGATCCGCGGAGAAGGTCTGGCGCACGTATGGATCAAATGAGGGG
The DNA here is from genome assembly GCF_003385235.1 of Amycolatopsis circi. Classification (GTDB taxonomy): domain Bacteria; phylum Actinomycetota; class Actinomycetes; order Mycobacteriales; family Pseudonocardiaceae; genus Amycolatopsis; species Amycolatopsis circi. The sequence goes on from NZ_PQIA01000059.1 coordinate 29,151, forward strand.
ATCAGCCTGCTCAATCATTTTAACTACCGAAATAAGATCTCGCAACAGCTACCGATTTCGAGACAGCGAGTTGTCTACAACAAGAGCGGAGCATACCTGGCGGCTGCCATAGTAACCGATGACACTGCGATTATTGATCAGCAGCTATACTGGGCTGCGATCGAAGACCGAAACGAGGCCCTTTTCCTGACTTCAATATTAAATTCAAACACACTAACATTGATGGTTCGCCCCTTGCAGGCTCGGGGCGAGCATAATCCGCGCGACTTTGCGAAAACAATATTTCAGCTGCCAATCCCGCTGTATAATCCCAAAAAGCCCGATCATCTCCGGCTTGTAGATCTAGCCAAGCGGGCAGAATTGGTGGCTCGCGATACTCCATTGGTGTCGATTCGATTTGAGGCGTTACGTCGAAGAGTTCGCGAAGCACTTATCAGAGACGGCGTAGCTGACCAGATCGACGAAATCGTAAAGAAGCTGCTTGCCTAGCGACTCAGTTCCTGCGCTGGCACTTCTGAGTTCCGGGGCGTGAAGCGCCGAATGAGCTAGCATGGCTTGAGCCGTGTACCGTCATAGCCTCCACCAGTCGATGTTGATGCGGTCAGGCTCGAACTTCTTACCTCCTCGAACTACCGTTGGATGTACCGTTACGCGCTCGATGAACAGGCGCACGAACTCACTGCTCGTCCAAAGTCATGCCCGGCGAGCGTTTCATCAGGGATACTCCCCCGGGGACCCGTCACCGCCCGGGCGGGACCGGTACCAGCAGACAAAGGGAGCCGTGTCACCGACCGACGCTCACGCTGACGCGGGTGGCGCGGATTCGTCCTCGGTGAATTCGATGTCCACCGTCGTTCCGGTGTCTCCGCCGATGTAGGCGAAATCGTCCGTGGACAGGTGTGGTTCCGATTTGGGGTCTCCGGCTTGGAAGGTGGCGGCAGGTGCCGCCTGCTCACCGGTCGGTGGGCAGCAGGAATGCGCGGGCGGCGTTGATCCGCTCCCTGGTCGCCCGGGACTCGATTTCGGCGGCGAACGCAATGATCGCCAAGATCAGGTTGACGGGCAGGTCCGCCTTGTCTTGCTGCAGGTCCAGGGTCAGCGGGTCACCACCGAGCGGGACGGAGACGAAGACGATGGCCTTGCGGCGCTGCTGCGCCCAGCGGGTCAACGCGAACATGTACGTCATCGGCTGCACCGCCCGGTCCGCCCGCCAGAACAACCAGCACGTCCCACTCATGGCACTGCGGTTCGGCCAGCCACGGCGCCAGCCGGGGCGGTCGAAGGGCAGCACCGTCGAGGCCGACAGGTCCAGGTCCTCGGTCACGTCAACCACCGTCCAGCCCCGACGCTGTGCGTACTCGGCCGTCATCGCACGCCGCCGCTCCGGCGACGACATCTCATTCGTCAAGGTCGACAACCGCACCGCCGACGACGTCCGAAGACCATCCGTGGTATCCATAAAACCCGAGGTAGACAGCCTGGGAGACTTTGTGAATGCGTCTTAACCAACCCAGACCCCGCCCGGAGGGGATTCGCCCCCCCCCGAGGCCCTGAGAGGGTTCGTCACCTTGGGATTGAAGGGTGTCTCGGTCATCGCGAACCAATCTTGCGGGCACTTCGGTTGGGGTTCGTTCGTTTGACCTTCGGTAGCTGGTCCCCGTACCGGAGGTGGCGCTTTGTACATCTATGCCCGGCGTCGTTCGCTCACGTTCATCGGCAAGCAGGTGACGATCAAGGCCGCGATCAAAGACGGCCTGTTCGGCGCGGACAAGAGACACAGTTTCACGGTCAGCAGGATCAGCGGCGTCAGCAACACCGAGCCGGGTGCGTTCAGCCCGGGGTGTCTCAAGTTCAAGGTGACCGGGGCGTCGACGGCGGTCATCGAGAACCCGGCTTCGGGCGGAGACAAAGCCGATCTGTGCACCTTTTACTACAGTTCATCCGACAAAAAGAAGGTGCGGCAGCTGGTCGAGGAGATCAAAGCCCTGATGCCGAAGTAGCTTCGTCCGTACGCTGGGCTCATGAGCGAAGAGCTTCCGCCGGTGGGGAAGACCGCGGTTGGGGTGGCTGGGCTTCGTGCGTTGGAGAGCGGGCGGCCGGACCGGCTGTTCGAGGATCCGTACGCGGGTGCGTTCTTCCATGCCGGGCGCGCGATCTTCGAGGGCCGGGAGAGCCACCGCGAGCTGGGGATGGTGTTCGCGCAGCAGGTCGCGATCCGCACCAGGTTCTTTGACGACTTCGTTTCCGGCGGGACACAGACGGTATTGCTCGCGGCCGGTCTCGACGCTCGCGCGTTCCGGCTCGACTGGCCGGACGGCGCGCGGGTGTTCGAGGTCGACCTGCCGGACGTGCTCGCGTTCAAGGAAGCCGTGCTGGCCGAACAAGGCGCGCGGCCCAAGTGCGAGCGCACGGCCGTCCCCGTGGATCTGCGCGACAATTGGGCCGCTGCCTTGAAAAACGAGGGATTCGACCCGGGACAGCCGACGGTCTGGCTCGCCGAGGGCCTGCTCGTCTACCTCCGCCGGGACGAGGCGGAGCGGCTGCTCACGGACGTCACCGAGTTGTCCGCGCCAGGCAGCCGGATTTCGTTCGAGCACCGGCCGGACGGCGAGCGGGACGGGCTGCTGGAAAAGGCTCGCAACGTCGGCGGCGAGGTCACGTCGCTCTGGCACGGCGGTCTCGGGGGAGACGCTCCGGAGTGGCTTGCCGAGCACGGCTGGCGGCCGGAAACCTTTACCGTTGCGGATCTTGCCGTCCAATACGGACGTGAGCCGCTCGACGTCACGCGCGGCGGATTCGTGACCGCGACCCGTTAATTCTCGTCCTGCAGCACGGGTGTTCCGAAGGTGTCGAGGAAAGTCGTTGCCTCTCCTATGGTTGCGACCCCGCGAGCCACTGCTTCCGCGATGGTCCCGCATGCCTCGCGAACCGCCGGCTCCGCGGATCGGTCGCCCGCCAGCAGCGCGACGGCCGCCGGGGACGCGCCTTCCGCGATCAGCCTGACCCGCGCCGCGGTCTGATCTGCCAGCCGGTCAAGCAAATCCGCCAGATCCAAGCCGACCGACGCGGTGCGCGCGGCGGCTTCGGCGGCCTGCCGGTAGTGCGCGTCCAGTTCGTCGGCGCTGCCCCGGAATCGCGCGGCCGGTTCGCCGCCCCATTTGCGTTCCGCGCTGTGCGCGCCGCGTTCGAATTCCAGGCGGGCCATGACCAGCACGTCGCGGCCGCTGGAAAGCGTGCGTGCCGATTCGCGGATCGTCTGCGGGGAACAGTCGATCTGCCTGAGCGCGGTGACGGGGTCGGGTGCGCCGATCGCGGCGGCCGCGGCGCCCAAGGAAGCAAGTCCGGCGGCCGCGTTGTCCAGCGCCGGGTGGAGGAACGGCATCAACTCAGCAGCGCCGTCGCGATCGTCGGACGGTGGTGGTGGCCGCGGGCGGCCATCCGCAGCTGGCCGGCGAGGTCGGACGTCGCGTCGCCGAGGATGCGCGCGTCGACGTCCCTCGCGGCGAGAGCGGCTTCCCATCGGGCGGCGATTTCCCGTGCAGGGGCGGAAATGCCCCACGGCGTCGATTCGAGGCGGGCTTCGGAGAACCGGCCCGCCGCGCGGTCCGCGTCGGCAGCCGCTCGATCGAGCGCGTCCGCGGCGGCGTTGAGCCGCTCGCTCGTCGAACCTGCCATCGGGACCTCCGCTTCCGGGAGAGCGCGAACCGCGGCCCGCCACCCTCTGAAGAGATCTAACCCCATCGAGGCGGCCCGGGTCACTCGGCCGGGCGTGCGACGATTCCACATTGTGGGGATCCTTGACCGGGGGTTGCGTGCACCACCAGAATTGGAGTCATGCCAGAGAACCGGGAAGTGCCGCTAGCCGGCCGTGCCCCGGCACGGACGGACGGCGAGGGCGTCGCTGCCCTCCTGAGGCGTCGCGGTCGTCTCGGTTCTCCTCCCGCGTAGGCGATTTTCCGCTCTCTCACAGCCGAATTCGCCTATTCTTCGGGAGTGCCGCCATGTCTGTAGACCTGCCTGCCCGCCTGCGCTCGTCCAGTACGCCGGACGACGGAATCCTCGAAGGCCCGCGCGTCCTGCGCCGCCTTCCGGACGGCGTTGAAGAACGTCCCTACGAGCTTTTCACCCTTCGCCCGCTCGGTCGGGTGATCGGCGCGGAACTCTCCGGAGTGGACCTCGCCGCGCCGGTGACGCCGCGGCTGCGCGCGGAGCTGAACCGCGCGCTGCTGGAGTGGAAGGTGCTGTTCTTCCGCGACCAGCGCATCACGGCTGAGCAGCAGCGCGCGTTCGCCGCGAACTGGGGCGAGCTGGAGACCAACCCGTTCATTCCGCGGGGAGATTCCGACCAGGTCGTGCGCTTCACCCGCACCGCCGGGATGCCCGGGTACGAGAACATCTGGCACACCGACGTCACCTGGCGGCCGAATCCGGCGCTCGGTTCGGTGCTGCGGCTGGTCGAGGTCCCGCCGATCGGCGGCGACACGATGTGGGCCGACATGGCCGCCGCCTACGACAACCTGCCCGCCGACGTCCGCGAGCGGATCGACGGCCTCACCGCGGTGCACGACTTCGTCCCCGGCTTCGACCGGTTCACCGACCCGGACCTGCTGGCCCAGTGGCAGGACGCGTACCCGCCGGTCGAACACCCGGTGGTGCGGACCCATCCGGAGACCGGACGGCGGACGTTGTTCGTGAACCAGGCGTTCACCACGCACCTCGTCGGCCTCGACCGCGCCGAAAGCGACCGGCTGCTGCGGTATCTGTTCCTGCAGGCGCACACGCCGGAGTTCCAGGTGCGGTTCCGCTGGGAGCCGGATTCGGTCGCGTTTTGGGACAACCGCGCGACCCAGCACTACGCGGTCAACGACTACCACCCGCACGTCCGGATCGCGGAGCGTGTCGCGATCGTCGGGGATCGGCCCTACTGACCTCGGGAGTGTTTGTGCCGGTTCTAACCGGCATAAACACTCACGACACCCCGGTCAGGACGGTGTCGACAAGTCGTCCGAGGTAGGCGTCGTCGGCGGATTTCGCTCGGATCAGGGTGTGGAACCACAGGTTCCCGCCGAGCAGATCCATGATCATCTCCGAATCCGCGGCGTCGGCTAGCTCCCCTCGGTCGTGAGCGCGGTCGAAGACGGCCTGCTCGCGGCCGAGGCGGTCGGCGAAGAAGCGTCCGGCTGCCTCGGCGGTGGCGGGACGGTCCGGCAGCGCGGAAACGACGGCCGTGATGACGCGCCGGTTCGCCGGTTCGGACAGCAGGCGGTGGATCTGCTTCGCCAGTTCGAGGAGATCTCCGCGCAGGGAGCCGGTGTCGGGGATCGCGAAGGTCAGCTCCGGGGCCTGCACCAGGGCGTCGGCGAGGACCTCGTCTTTGGTCGCCCACGTGCGGTAGATGGTCGTCTTGTGCACCCCGGCCTGCGCCGCCACCGCTTCGATCGTCAGTGCGTCGTAACCGCGTTCGGCCAGCAGCGCGAGGGTCGCGGAGAAGATGGCGTCCGCCTTGCGCGGGCGGGAGGCGGTCCGGTCCATGGCTCGATCCTAACCCAGGTTTGCAACGGTGCGTTGCATTTGGTCTCGACCCCGTGGTACACCTGCGAATGCAACGCACCGTTGCATATCGGCGGGAAGGTGGAGACATGAGCGACGCACTGCCGGTGGTTTTCGTGCACGGCATCCGGCTGTCCGGGACGTGTTGGCAGCAGCAGAAACGCCTGGCACGCGGTCGAGTCGCCGCGCCGGACCTGCCTGGACACGGGACGCGACGCGGGGAGCGGTTCACCCTCGACGGCGCGGTCGATGCGGTCGCCGAGGCCATCGACGAGGTCGGCGGCCGGGCAGTCCTGGTCGGGCATTCCCTCGGCGGTTACGTCTCGATCGCGACCGCCGCCCGCCATCCGGATCGGGTCGCATCCCTGGTGGGAGCCGGATGTTCGCTCGTGCCGAGTTCGGTGTTGCGCGGCGGTTTCCGGTTCGCGCGGCGCGGCTTGGCGACGGCAGCTGACGACGGCGCGTCCTTCAGCGCGTGGCTGCTCCGCCGGGTTCTTCCGGCCGAAGTCGCCGAGCCGGTCATCGCCGCGGGAATCGCGTCCGAGGTCATTCCCGACGTGATGGAAGCAGCTGCCGGGATGGATCCGCTCGCTGACCTCGGACGGTACCCGGGGAGGGTACTTCTGCTGAATGGCCGCCACGACCACTTCCGGCTTGGCGAGCGGCGCTTTTTGGCTGCCTGCCGGGACGGAGCGCTGCAGGTAGTGCGGGGAGCGGGGCACTATCTGCCGCTCACGCACGGAGAAATGTGTGCGCGGGTGGTGGAGAGGGCTCGTGAGTGGCAATCCCGGTTAGAACCGCGATTGCCACTCACGAGGCCGAACGGATAGTGCTCACGAGTGGCGAGGCCGGCCGCCTTCCTCCCCTTCCCGCGCTCCCCCGCGCGGTCAAGGCGGCGCCTCGCCACTCGCGAGGCTTCCCCGGGGCAAATCCATGGAGCCGCGGTCGCGGGCGAAGCGGAAAGTCCCGCGCCCGCGGCTGTTTTCCCGGGTGGTGGCACCCGCGCCCTCGACGACGGTCAACCCCCACGTGACCGTGTCGCCTCCCCCGCGAGGTGCTACCCGTGAGCGGCGGTGCGGCCTGAAAGTGTTCTGGGCCACAGTTTCCGCGCTCATCGGTAAGGTACTCCCGCCCGGTACCGGTCGACCCCAGGCTTGAGCTGCATTTAAGGCAGATGCGCCGTCCGGGTGACGGCGGGAGGGCGGGTCAGCCGCGAAGTCCTTCGACTGTCGCGAAGCCATCACTGACCGTCACGCTCGTGCCGCGCCGTGCGGACATCTCCACAAACCGCCGGAGCGCGTCGTCGGCGTCGGTTCCCGTCAACGGTACGCATTCGTTGTCTTCGTCGCGGCGGATCGGCACCAATTCCACCCGCATCTGCTCGCCGACGACGCAGCCGGCGAGCAGGCCGTCGCGATGCCGGTCGCGCATGGCGGGCCAGTCGAAGACGAGGTTGCCCAGGCTGTAGAGGATCGGGCAGCCGCGGTAGACCTCGACTGGCTGCACGGTGTGCGGTCCGTGGCCGACGACCAGGTCGGCACCGGCGTCGATGATCGCGTGCGCGTAGGTCACCTGGTACTCGGTCAGTTCTTCGCCGGGGAGGCCCCAATGCATTGACACCACAACGTGGTCGGCTTCGGCGCGCGCCCGCCGGATGTCGGTGAGCAGGAGCTCCAGGTCACGGCGGACCGGCGTGGTGTGCACGATCGGCGGGCGGCCGGGGACGTCGAGGACGCGCGGATCCGGTTGGTACGACGTGTAAGCACCCGCCACTGCGACGCCCGGGGAGTCTTCCGTCGCTTCCTGGCCGACCGGCCAGCACAGTGACGTGTAGGCGAGGAACGCGATCCGGCCGCCGGGCCGTTCGAGGATCGCCGGCGCGTGCGCTTCGGCGAGGTTCGAGCCCGCGCCGCAATGCGCGATTCCGGCGCGGTCCAGCACGGCGAGGCTCGCCATCGCCGCGGCTGGTGGGTAAGTGACGTTGTTGGCCACCGAAACGACGTCGATCTCGGCGGCGGTCAGCGCGGCGACCATCTCCGGCGGCGAGTGCCGCCAGTTCGGCTTGTGCGGGATGTCCATGCCGGTCGAGCCGGACAGCGGTCCTTCGAGATTCACGAACCGCACATCGGCGCCGGTGAGCAGCGAGGTCAACGGGTGGAACGCCGTTTCCGGGTTCGCGCGGCCCTGCAGGTTGACGTCTCCGCCGAGTACGAGCGTGATCATTGCGTCAACCCGTCCAAAGGAGGAATTCCCTCCAGCTCGTTACGAATCGTTGCCCTTTCGTCTTCCTCTGCTTCGCTTGTTCGGGGGACGATGCCTCGACCGTTGACATGCAGAGGGGACTCAGGGTGACCATATCCCGTCGTCCCGCCGGGGGCCGCAGCGCCGGTGGGGCAAGACTGACCAGAGGCGCGGTTGCCGTCTCCGCCGCTGCTCTCGTGCTTGGCGGACTGGCCGCGCCCGCTTCGGCGGCGCCGAGCGCGGACGCCCTGATCGCCGAGGTCTACGGCGGTGGCGGCAATTCCGGCGCCACGCTGACCAACGACTTCATCGAATTGGCCAACCACGGCGGCGCGCCCGTCGCACTTGATGGTTACAGCGTCCAGTACCTGCCTGGTTCGGCGAGCGCGTCGAGCAAGTGGCAGGTCACGCCGCTGGCCGGGTCCGTCGCGCCGAAGGGCCGCTACCTCGTCGCGGAGGGAAAGGGGAACGGCGGCACTGTCGCGCTGCCGACGCCCGACGCGACCGGGGGCATCGCGATGTCCGCGACCTCCGGAACCGTCGCGCTCGTGTCCGACAGCGCGCCCCTGACCTGCAAGACCGCCGCTGATTGCGCGGCTGACAGCCGGGTCAAGGATCTCGTCGGCTTCGGCGATGCCGTTGTCCGCGAAGGAGATCCGGCCGCCGCGCCGTCCAACACGACCTCGGTCGCACGCGCGGCGACGCTCGCCGATACCGACAACAACAGCTCGGACTTCGCCGTCGGCGACCCGACGCCCACCAACACCAAGGGCGAGACCACCGGCACCCAGCCCGGCGAACCCGGTGTCCCGGCGAAGATCCACGACATCCAGGGCACCACGCGGATTTCGCCGTTCAAGGACAAGCAGGTCGACGACGTCACCGGCGTCGTCACCGCGGTGCGCGGCTTCGGCTCGGCGCGCGGGTTCTGGATGACCGACCCGCATCCGGACAGCGACCCGCGCACCAGTGAGGGCCTGTTCGTCTTCACCGGATCGACCACGCCGGACGTGGCGGTCGGCGACGCGATCACTGCGCAGGGCAAGGTCAAGGAGTACTACCCGGATGCGCCCGCGACCTCGAACTACCAGTCGCTGACCGAGCTGACCAGTGCACAGTGGACGGTCGGCTCTTCGGGCAACCCGTTGCCTGCTCCCACTGTGCTGACGGCCGACCAGGTGCCGGACATGCTGGCTCCGAACGCGGGCGGCAACATCGAATCGCTGCCGCTTGAGCCGTCGAAGTACGCGCTGGACTTCTGGGAATCGCACGAAAGCGAGATCGTCCAGGTTTCTGATGCGCGGGTGGTCGGCCCGAGCAACAAGTACGGCGAGCTGTATGTGACCACGAAGCCGCAGCAGAACCCGACGCCGCGCGGCGGGACGGTTTACCTTGGCTACGACAAGATCAACACTGGTGTGCTGAAGGTCCAGTCGATCATTCCGTCCTCACAGCAGGCGGCTCCGAAGGTCAACACCGGTGACGTGCTCACCGGCGTCACCTCCGGCCCGGTGGAGTACAGCAACTTCGGCGGGTACACGCTGTTCGCGTCGAAGCTGGGTGCGGCGAAGGACAACAAGCTGCAGCGGGAAACCACGCGCAAGCAGCGTCCGGGCGAGCTTGCGGTGGCGACGTACAACGTCGAGAACCTCGCACCGTCCGATTCGGACACCAAGTACGCGCAGCTCGCGCACGGCATCGTCGACAACCTCGCGACCCCGGACATCGTTACCCTGGAGGAAATCCAGGACAACAGCGGCGCGACCGACGACGGTACTGTCGACGCGGACGCGACGCTGAAGAAGTTCACCGACGCGATCGTCGCCGCCGGTGGCCCGCAATACCAGTGGCGGCAGATCGACCCGGTGAACGACCAGGACGGCGGACAGCCTGGTGGGAACATCCGCGTCGGCTTCCTGTTCAACCCATCACGGGTGTCCTTTGTGGATCGGCCGGGTGGCAGCCCGACTTCGTCAGTGGGAGTGACTTCCGACCATGGCAAGGCACACCTGACGCAGTCGCCCGGTCGGGTCGACCCGGGTAACGAGGCGTGGGAGGACAGCCGGAAGCCGTTGGCGGGAGAGTTCGTGTTCCGCGGGCGCACGGTTTTCGTGCTGGCCAACCACTTCAACTCAAAGGGCGGCGACCAGCCGACGCACGGCCGCTACCAGCCGCCGACGCGCAGTTCCGAGATCCAGCGGCAGAAGCAGGCGACGGTGCTGCAGGGGTTTGTGTCGCAACTGCTCGGAGCGGACCCGCGGGCGAACGTTGTGGTGGCTGGTGACCTGAACGATTACCAGTTCTCGCCCGCGCTGGCGAAGCTTACGTCGGGTGGGTTGTTGAAGGATCTGATCTCGACGCTGCCGCCTGCTGAGCGGTACAGCTATGTGTTCGAGGGGCAGTCGCAGGTGCTGGACCACATTCTGGCTTCTGCCGCTCCGCGTGGGGTGGACTACGACGTGGTGCATGTCAACGCTGAGTTCGCAGACCAGGCGAGTGACCATGACCCGCAGGTGGTGCGATTCCGTCCTTCGGCGGGGAATCCGTTCGCGGACTTCGCCAACGATGTGCTCGACCAGCTGGACCGCTTTCTGCACCGTACGGCGTAGCTAGTTGTCCGTGAGGGGAACCCTGAGGGACTCTGATTCCGTCAGGGTTCCCCTCACGGATGCTGCTGTCTTGGCCGATCCACCTGTCCGCGATTGTCTGGATCGTGGAGGGCTTCGGCGATCTTGGGAAGATCTTGAGGCAGAGCCTTCGCCGCGAAGGTCCTCGCCGTCAGCCACTTAAAGAGCGGCCGAGCAATACTTCCTATCAGCGTGCCGGACGCGGCAACAATTGCCGCGACTTCCGCCACCGTTGCCGTCACGACGTACGCCTTTCCCTACGTAGATCGCCCCGAGCTGCGGGCCAGGTGTGATGTCACCGGCGAGAACCGGGCGGTACCTACATCGAATAAACCTGTATGCATTTGCATGCATAACCACACGAACGGGTGAATCATGACGACGTGGGCAGATCCACGCTGGGGCTGGCGCGTGGCTCCCAGGCGGGTGCCGTGACTTTAAGAGCAGACTCGCCAAGGGGTTGCTGACCTGGTGATATGGTCCCGCGATTTGCGCGACTCTCACGTCGTTCGGGCAGGTTGAGCCACTTTCTGAAGCGTTTTCGCCAGCCAAGTGCACCAAGTTCCGGCGAGATTCCATTCGTAGCTAACGTTTCGCGCGCCAGCCAAGCCCCAGCACCGCCTGGACCAGCTCCTGATAGCTCGGCTTGACCTCTTCCAGATACCGATCCAAATACTGCGGCCGCGCCGTAGTAACCGGCTGCGGGTCGTCCAGCGCCTCCACGAAGTTCAGTCGCGAAACGTTGTGCAGCGCCATTTTCCACCATCGGCTCGCGCGTTCGCGGGTCTTCTCTTCCCGATCCTGCGCAGCAGCAACTGCAGCGTGCGCGTCCGCCAGCTGGCGTTCGATCTCGTCCGCCCGCGCCAGTTCCCAAGCGCGCAGGCTGTCCGCCGAACCGCGGGCCAGGCCGACGATTTCCTTGTACCGCATGGCGGGGCTGGTGGTTCCCTCGGTCACGGCGTGCCTCCCGCGGTCGGCTCGGTTTCTGGGCGCTGGAACGGGATGATGACTTCCGGAGCCCCGTGCGTGGTGCGGTCAAAGAACAATGCCCGGCCTGGTCGCGGCGACCAATGCACGACCTGCCCTGCGGCGAACGGCGACAGTTCGTTGCCCTGGACGTCTAGGGCAGCCCAAGTGCCGATGTCGTCTGTGCCGCCGAACCCGAGCGTGTCCTTGAGTCGCGCGATGCTGCGCCACCAGCCGATGGTGTGCACGCCGTGCGCGGGACCGTTTTTCAGCAACGTACGCAGGTGATCGAGGCCGCTCTTCAACTGCCCGACGGCTTTTGCCTCCAACGAAGGCAGCGCAGCGTCCACTCCGTACAGCAGCAGGATGCGCGGCGTCGTCGTGGATAGCGACTCGACGATCGATTCCAGCTCGGTGGAAAGGTCTTCGGTGAGCGTCGCAATATGGCCCTCGGCTTCCAGGCGGCTCTTCAAGTCCAAGACCGCTGGCGAGCTGGCCACGATCGGGCAGTGGAGCAGGAATTCGACCTGCCCGAGTTCCAGTTGTCGGGAGAGCGATCGGGCGGCAGAGTCCATAATGGACAAAGCCTCTGCGGTCGCGCCGCCGAGTACTGCGATGTTCCGGCCGGGTACCCGAGGCAGTTCGACACCACAAGCGGCTTCGGTGACGTCGATCGACTGACCCAGAATCGCGCGCGGCTGGGGGCTCGGCTTGAGTTCCACGAACGCAGGGAACTGTTCGAGCACCGGTGAATGCGCACCGTCGAACAGGCGTGGCCGCGAGAATCGGCCAGCATAGAGTTCCCACAGCTTTTGCTGCAGGTTCACGAAAACGTTGCGGGTGCTGGCATCCGGTACGTGCGCGAGCTGATTCCCGTGTGCGACACCGGAATCGTGGTTGATCACCGCATGCCACTTAGGTGCGGAGACAGCCGCGTTGTTCGTCTCGGCGAGTACCCGGCGCGCCTTCGGCATCGCGATCCGCAGCGTGCACTGCTCGAATACTGCGGGCTTGCCCCAAAAGGCTTCGATGCCTGCGACGTCTTGGCTGGCAAGGACCAGGTGAATGCCTTGCGAACGACCGCGTCGCGCGATGTCTTCGAGTAACTGCGTCGCTTGCGCGGTCACCTGATCACGACCGGCGAAGAGGTACTGGAATTCGTCGATCACCGCGACGATCCGCGGCCAGTGTCCGCCCGGATCCTGTTCGCGCAGGTCAGCCAGGTTGGTGACCTCGTGCTCCTTGGCGGCGGCAGAGCGGCGACGTAGTTCGTCGGCGAGAAAACGCAGCAGTGCCAACCCGAATTCGCGGTCGGTGTTGACATTGACCCCGACCAGTTTCGCGTGCGGCAGCCAGCTGGAGTCCTTGCGACCGGGCGCGAGACCGGCGAACGAGACGCCTTCCTTGAAGTCCAGCAGGTACAACGCCAGCTCGTCCGGCGTGTAGCGCGCGGCGAGACTTCCCAGCAACGCGTACAGGAAGTTCGTTTTCCCGGAACCGCTAGGGCCGCCGATGAGCGCGTGCGGGCTCGCGTCGCCGATCACCACTTCGACGGCTTCGCCCTCGTGGAATCCGATCGGCGCACGCAGTTCTCGTGCGGAACTTTCCTGGCCGATCTCGGTTGGCATCAGGTCGGCGAACGACCTAGGCCCGCCTTGGCGAGAGATCAGCGCTTCGGCGATGCGGTTCGCCGCCCGGATGACCTGCCCGGACGGCATCGGCGGATCCAGGTCCACGACCAGGTCGCTGCCGGTCATGCTGCTGACCGCGCGGCGTTCGTCCAGCAGGCTCAGCGTTTCGATCGACGCGCTCACCGCGGTGGGCACGTCCACCAGGATCAGGCAGATCCCGGCCGCGAGCGCACCGCTGGCCACGCGTTTGAGGTCGCGCGCGCGTTCCGCGTCGAGGGTTTCGCCGTTGCCGTACAGCACCGCGATCCGGTACGGCTCCAAGCGCTGGTTGGTGGCTTTTCGCACTTCCCGCAACGAAGTGTGGCCCGCTTGCATGCCGGTGGCGTGGATCCGGCGGATGTGCCCGGCGAGTTCGTCGAGCAGATCCTCCAGCCGCGTCGGGTCGTACAGCGACAGCGCGCTCGTGCGGCTGAGCGGGTACAGGTCCGGCAGGATCGCGGTGAGCTGGCCGACGTCCCACAGGTGGATTTTCACCGCGCCGGGCTCGAACGCCGACAGCACGCGCATCAGCAGGCCCTGCACGATTCCGTCCACCACCGGCCGGGTTTTCGGCGCGGACGTGATGGCCAGGTGCGATTCGTCCAGCAACGGCACGGCGACGTCGAACGTGCGCGAGATGTCGCGTCCGGCCGTGGTGGCCGAACCGACTCGCCACAACCCGGGCGCGGTGACGCCGGGGTTCGTGCCGACGCGGCCGAGCCATTCGCTCGGCGGCCGTCCGGCCGGTCCCGGCGCGTGCGCGGCGACGAGGTCGCGCAACTCGCCGGGACCGGCGCTCCAGTCTTGGTAGAAGGCGGTGCGGGTGCCGCTGAGCGAGGCGAACACCTCGTGCGCCGCCGGATGCCGCGCCCATTCCGTCTGCCGCGCCGGATCGGCGTGGTCCATGCCGACCCGGACGATCTCCTGTTCCAGCGTCAGCCGGGCCACCTCGGCCTCGGCCATTTCGCGCGCGCCGGCCGCGGCCCCGAGCACGAGCCCGATCTGGTGCCGGACCCGGTCGAGAGCGGTTTGCACACGGTTGCGTTGCTCGGCTGCCTTGCTGGCCATCTCATCCCTACAGGCGTGACTGGTATCCGCCCACCAAATCGTCGGCGGCGGCTAAACGGGTGAGGAGGTGCTCGAGCGCCTCGTCGGCCTGCGCCCATTGGCCCGGCAGCCACGGATCTGCCTTGGCCTGCGCGTCGACGAGTGCGCGCCGGGCGTCGCCGAGCAGAGTCCTCGCCCGCTCGGCGTGCGCCCGTCCGTCGCCGACCCCCGCTCGCGCGGCGGTGAGCAACTGGTGGATTTCGGCGAGCCCCGACATCGGCGTTAAAGCCGCGCCGAGTAGGAATCGGCCGACGAGATGCCGGCCTGGATGGTGCTCTGCATGCCGGTGATCCCTTGCAGCGCTTCGGCGAGCAGGCCGTGCGCCTGGTTCACCTCGTGCTGGCTGCTGCCCTGGGTGGCTTGGGACAGCGACAGCTGTGCTTCTTCGAGTGCCTGCGCTGCCTGCTGCAGCGCGGCGATGCTCGCGGACGCCTTCTCGTTCGCGAGCGCGATACCAGCGCGGATCTCTTCCACTCCGGCCATGGGGGCGGGCTCCTCGGTGCGTCGTGGGCTGAAACGACCACATACAAACTTAGCGTGATCAGGTGTCTTCGGTAAGTAAGTGAGAACGGGAGAATCGACAAAGCCCCGGACGCGGTCGGCAGTCCGGGGCCTGTCGGGCGTCGGCTCCGAGGGTGCGCACGGGGAGCCCGAAACCCGCGTTTCAGCCTTCTGACCTGCGGGATTTCACGGCGTGCGCGACGGCCAACGCCCAGGTCAAAACGGTATTCGTGACACCGGCGAACCTCTCCGGACGGCTGCGATGAAGTCTGCGGCGAAGCCTAGCGGGTAGGACCGTTCGGCCGATCCCAGCCCCTGCCGCGGTTGCGGACAGCGACGGCCCGTGCCCCGGCTCAGCGAGCCCCGGCCGGATTCGGGTCGTCTCCGAGGTAGGTGCCGTAACCCTCGACGACGAGCGGACCGTCGAAGACCAGGACCTCGTTGACCAGTCCGCCCTTCTGGTTGCGGTAGTTGATGACGAGCGCGTCGAGTCCGACGTAGACGCCGACGACCTCGAAGCGCAGATCGGGAATCCGGCGCAGCCCCTCGGCCCAGTACGCGCGCAGCGCCGCTTTGCCGCGGAGCACTCCGTCGCCGCCGATCACCTGGATGGCGACCGGGGACCGGAACGTCACGTCGTCGGCGAAGTGGGTCATCAGTGCGTCGAGATCGTGGGCGTTCCAAGCCTTTGCCCAGCGGTCGGCGAACTCTTGAGCTGCGCTGTGGTCCATGAACCAATTCTGCCAGCGTCCGAGGGGTGGGATTGTGCGTCGTCAGAGCACTCCCTGGCGCGCCAGATCGGCCGCGATCCCGTCCAGGACACCGGAAAGCCCGGACGCGAACAGCTCGTCGAGATTCCACGGATCGGCCATCGCCCGCATCGCGCTGCCGAGTCGTGGGTACGCGTCGAAGCTCGGATTGTGCGCCGGTGCGCCGCGGCGTTCGGCCTCCACGTCGCTGACGTAGGTGAGCGCCACGCCTTGCACGTACGAGGCGAACAGGAACATGTACCGGAACGCGTCCGCCGGGTCGAGATCGAGACCGTCGAAGGAAGCGAAGGCGTGCTCGCTGTCCGCGGAAAGCGCGGGGCTGTCGTGGGTTCGGGTCGTCACCAGCACTTTCGCCAGGATCCACGGGTGGCGGTGGTAGAGGTCCCAGTCGCGGTAGGCGGCGCGCTCCAGTCCGTCGCGCCAGTCGCGCGGCGGGGTTTCCGGCGGCGGGACCTCGGTGAGCGCCGCTTCGACCATCAGTGCCACCAGGTCGTCTTTGGACGCGACATGTCGGTAAAGCGCCATAGTCCCCGCGCCTAGTTCGGCCGCCACCCGGCGCATCGACAGCGCTTCGAGCCCCTCTGCGTCCGCGACCGCGATTCCCGCCTGCACGACTCGGTCGACGGTCAGGTGACTGCGGTCCTCCTCGGACTCCGCCTTGCGCGCCCGGTACGCCTTCGCCTGGCAAGCCCTTGAGCAGTACTGCCGCGGCCGCCCTCGATCCGGAGCGGCGAGCGGCTTTCCGCAGGACCCGCACTTCACTCGAGGCACCTCTTTTCGTCACACATCGAAAGACCGTGCGAAAAGTCTAACTCGCCCGGAAGAAGCTGGATGATTGTGGTGTTTAAAAGGTTTTGAGTATCGATGGCGGGTGTGCGTACTTTGTACGCATGTTCGAAGAAACTACCTCCGCGAAAGCCGGTCCACGGGAATGGATCGGACTGGCGGTCCTGCTGCTGCCGTGCGTGCTGGCGTCGATGGACATGTCGGTGATGTTCGTGGCCATGCCGTCGCTGACCGCCGATCTGGAGCCGAGCAATTCGCAGCTGCTGTGGATCATGGACTCGTACGGCTTCCTGCTCGCCGGGCTGCTCATCACCATGGGCACGCTCGGCGATCGGATCGGCCGCCGCCGATTGCTGCTCGCCGGGGCGGCGGCGTTCGGCGGAGCGTCGATCGTCGCCGCTTTCGCCGCCACGCCGACGATGCTCATCGCCGCCCGGATGCTGCTCGGCATCGCCGGTGCGACGCTCGCGCCGTCCACGCTCGCGTTGATCCGCAACATGTTCCACGACGCCCGGCAGCGCGCGACCGCGGTCGGCCTGTGGACGGCGGGCTTCGCGGGCGGTGCCGTCCTGGGCCCGATCATCGGCGGCCTGCTGCTCCAGCACTTCAGCTGGGGCTCGGTGTTCCTGATCAACGTTCCGGTGATGGTTCTCCTGCTGGCGCTCGGCCCGCTGGTGCTGCCGGAACACCGGACCCCCGCGACAGGGCGGTTCGACCTGCTCGGCGCGGTGCTGTCGATCGTGTCCGTGCTGGGAATCGTCTACGGCATCAAGCAGATCGCCGCGCACGGGTTCGACTGGTTGGCGGTCGTGAGCTGCGTCGCGGGTCTCGCGGTCGGTGTGGCTTTCGTGCGCCGCCAGCGCAGCGCCGCGCACCCGCTGATCGACCTCGCGCTGGTGCGGTCGCGCGCCTTCGCGGTGCCGTTGCTGATCGACCTGCTGGCGACGTTCGCGCTGGTCGGATTCAACCTGTTCACCTGGCAATACCTGCAGGTCGTGCTGGGAATGAGCCCGCTGGAGTCGGCAGTGTGGTCGTTGCCGACGTTCGTCGTGATGCCGGTCGGAATCGCGATCGCCGCCACACTGGCCGCCCGGATCGGCAAACCGCGGGTGATGGCGATCGGCCTGCTCGTGGCCGCGGCGGGGTTCGGACTGCTGACGCTGCAGCCGCCCGGAGTCACGTACTTCATCGCCGCGCTCACGGTCGTGTCGCTCGGCATCGCCGGAGTCGCGGCGGTGGTGACGGACGTGATCCTTTCCGCCGCGCCCCCGGAGCGAGCCGGAATGGCGTCGGCGATGGCGGAGACGTCAGCGGAGTTCGGCGGCGCGATGGGTATCGCGCTGCTGGGAAGCATCGGCGCGGCTGTATACCGCTCGGCGATGCCGTCGGATGCCGGGAAAACCTTGGAGTCCGCAGCGAAGCTTCCGCCCGGGGATGCGTTGCGCGAGGCGGCTTTCGCGGCCTTCGGAATGGAAACCCGAGTGGCGGCGGCGGTGTGCGCGGTGCTGACTCTTGGCGCGGCGGTGGTGATCGCTCGCACTCGCTGAAACGACGAAGGTCCCGACCGCACTGCGATCGGGACCTTCGTCGTGTTGCAGCGGAGGATACAGGATTCGAACCTGCGAGGGCGTGAACCCAACACGCTTTCCAAGCGTGCGCCTTAGGCCGCTCGGCCAATCCTCCGTGGGGAAGAATACCGGATGGCCCTCCGGGCTTCCGCAGGTGGTCCGACCTGCGCGAACCGGTTCAGGCCGGGACGACGTCGGCGACCACGATGGTGATGTTGTCCGGGCCGCCGCCCTCGTTGGCCAGTGCGATGAGCCGCGGGACGATTTCCTCCGGGGCGCCGTAGGCGAGGACGTCCAGGATGGCCGGTTCGCTGGCGCCCGCGGTGAGGCCGTCGGAGCAGAGCAGGTAGCGGTCGCCGGCCTGCGGGACGAACTCCCAGACGTCCGGTTCGGCCGAGCCGGTGCTCAGGAGCGCCTTCATCAGCATCGAGCCGCGCGGGTGGTGGTCGGCGTCGGCGGCGCTGATGGTGCCGTCTTCGACCAGGGCCTGGGCCAGCGTGTGGTCGCGCGTGATGCGCTGCAGTTCGCCGTCGCGCAGGAGGTAGCCGCGGGAATCGCCGACGTGGGCCGCGGCGAAGTGGGTGCCGTCGAATAGCAGCGTGGTGAGGGTGGTGCCCATGCCTTGGGTGGCGGGGGTTTCCTCGGCCACCTGGGCGAGCTGTCCGGCGATCCGGCGGACGCCGTCGGAGAGCAGGTTCGACAGGTTGTGCGCGGTGAGGTCCAGCGTGCGCAGCTCCGCGTCGAGCGAGGCGAGCACGCTGACCGCGGTCGAGCTGGCGACTTCGCCGTGCGGCTGGCCGCCGATGCCGTCGGCCACCACGAGCATCCGCCCGCTGGCGTACACGGAGTCCTCGTTGTTGGTGCGTCGTCGCCCTTGGTCTGAGCCTGCGGAGTAGCGCAGGGCGAACCGGGTCTGCTCGGTGGCCATGTCCCCATAAAACCATTGGTTGACTGAGTTAACAAGCAAAACGATGGAAACCGCTGTCGTCGGCTATCGTGCTCGTCATGGCAGACGACGCGGCGGTGAGTGCGGCCGACATCGCGCGCCTGGCGGGCGTGCGCCGGGCGGCGGTGAGCAACTGGCGGCGGCGCCACGATGATTTTCCCAAACCGGTAGGCGGCACGGCGTCCAGCCCGCTGTTTTCGTTGCCGGAGGTCCAGGAGTGGCTGCGCGGGCGCGGTCGTCCGTTCGAACTCGCTCCGATTGACGAGGCGTGGCAACGGCTGCGCGCGCTCGGCGACGACCTCGACCTCGGGGCGCGGCTGGCGGCGGTCGGCGAGTATCTCGCGGACGATGCCGAGGGCCCGGACGATCCGGAGTTGCTGGTGCTGATCTCCCAGCTTGCCGCGAGCGAAGGTGCGGCGGAGACGTTCGAGCAGCTCTGCGACCGCTTCTTCGAAGCGCACGCCCGTCGGCTCTCCACGACGCCGACCGCGTACGCCGACCTGATGGTGCGGCTGACCGGCGCGAAGGGGGCCACGGTGCTTGACCCGGCATGCGGGTTCGGGTCGCTGCTGCTGGCTGCGGCGGCCACGCGGGCACGGGGCCAGGACGTCGACCCGGATACCGCGCGGATCGCTGGCATCCGGTTGCGGCTGCACGGCGCGGACACCGAGGTGCACGCGGCGGATGCGTTGCGCGCGGACGCTTTTGCCGATCGGCTGGCGGACGTCGTGCTGTGCGATCCGCCGTTCAACGAGCGCGGCTGGGGGCACGAGGAACTCGTCGGCGACGCGCGGTGGGAGTACGGTTTGCCGCCGCGCGGCGAGTCGGAGCTGGCGTGGGTGCAGCACTGCCTGGCGCACGTGAAGCCTGGCGGCGCGGTGGCGGTGTTGATGCCGGGAGCGGCGGCCGGACGGCGGAGCGGAAAACGCATCCGGGCGAACTTGCTTCGCGCCGGCGCGTTGCGCGCGGTGTGCACGCTCGCGGCCGGCACCGATCTCTGGCTGCTCACACGACCGGAGCCGGAGCAGCGCGCGCCGGCGACCGTGTTGATCGCCGACACCACTGCGGATGACGTCGAGCAGGTGTGGCAGGACTTTCTGGCCGATCCGGATACCGGCGAACGCATCATCGACGTGCTCGACGACGACGTCGACCTCACGCCGTCGGGACGCCCTGGAGAAAGCGACTCGGGCGAGGCTTTCCTTGCCGCACAACGGCTCTTCGGGCAGATCGGGATCGAGCTGCCCAAGCTGGAGCCGGCTTCCGGCGAAACGGCGCACACCACCGTCGGCGAGCTGGTGAAGGCGGGCGCGCTGCGGATCACGCACGCGTCGCCGCGTACCGCTGGCGGCGACGAACCCGTGCTGACCACTGACGACGTCCTCCTCGGCGGCCCGCCGACCGGCCATGCCGCGCCGGACCCGGCGGCGGTGTTCGCGCAGGAAGGCGATGTGGTCGCGTCGGTCACCGGCGCGGTGATCGTCCACAGTGGAGCGCCGGTGCGGCTCGGGCCAGCGCTTTCCCGTTATCGCGTGGATCCGGAGCTGCTTGACGCGCAGTTCCTCGCCGGGTGCCTGCGCGCCGCCGACTTCCCGGTGCACAGCGCGTCGACTCGGATCGACGCGCGCCGGCTGAAGGTGCTGCGGCATCCGCTCGAAACGCAGCGTGCGTACGGCGTCGCGTTCCGCGCGCTCGCCGACTTCGACCGGGCACTGCGGCAAACCGCGGAAATCGGCCGCGACCTGGTGCGGCTAGGCTTTGCCGCACTCGCCGAAGGACGGCTGAAGCCCGGTGGCGGGTGAGCGCTGTGAGGGGGCCCATGCTGATCGCGGACCGCTACGAGGTCGACGATCTGCCGCTCGGGCGGGGCGGCATGGGTTCGGTGCACCGCGGACTCGACCAGCGGCTCGGCCGGCGCGTCGCGATCAAGCTGCTGCGATTGCCTGGCGGTGACGAAGAGCTGGAGGAACGCTTCGCCCGCGAAGCGCGCATCCTCGCGACGCTCGACCATCCCGGCGCGCCCACGCTGTACGACTTCGGCGCTCATGACGACCGGTTGTTCCAGGTCATGCAGTTCGTCGAAGGCGTGACGCTGGACGATCTGCTCGCCGAGCACGGTCCGCTGCCGGTGCCGTGGGCGGCGGCGATCGCGGCGCAGGCGGCCGCGGTGCTGTCGGCGGCGCACGCTCGCGCGGTCTGTCACCGTGACCTCAAGCCAGGCAACCTGATGCTCTGCCCGGACGGCAGTGTGAAGGTAATGGACTTCGGGCTCGCTGTGTTACGCGAAGCCGACACCGCTCGCTTCACGCGCGCGGGACAGCTGCTGGGTACGCCGTCGTACATGGCTCCGGAGCAGATCCAACGGGGGCACGCGGAGCCGCGAAGCGATCTGTACGCGCTTGGTTGCGTACTGCACGAGATGCTGACTGGCCGTCCGGTCTTCACCGGGCCTACGGCGTACGCGGTCTTCGACAAGCAGGTGAAGGAAACAGCGCCGGTCGTTCCCGGCGTACCGCGGGAGTTGAACGCGCTTCTCGCCGCGACGCTCGCGAAGGATCCTTCGGTGCGACCTTCTGGGGCGGAAGTGCTGTACGCGCATCTCGTGCCTTTCGCGCGGGACTTGCCGCCGTTGCCGGGATTCCTGCACCCGGCAACGGTGCTGAGCCCTTCGCGGATGTACGCGCGCATGGTGGGGCTTAGCGGCGAGCGTTGATGCTCGTCGGCGTCTGCTCCGACAGCGGCAGCCCAAGCTTCTGGATGCGGTAGTAGGTGAAGAGGTTCTGCACGCCGATACTGACGCCGATCGTGAGCATGATCGTCGAAGACGTCACGGTGTTGCTGACGCCGAGCGCGGCTCCGATGAAGGAGAAGCCGACGCGTACGCCAATGGTCGCGAACCACAGCACCAGCGTGAGCGGAGTGCCCTTCACGAACGTCGTGCCTTCGCGAGCGCTGAGGACCGAAGTGGAGCTGCGCAGGACGCCCAGCAGGCCAAGGACTATGACATCGCCAGCCAGCAGCGTGTATTCCGTCACGGTCGCGCTTTGCAACGCGGTGGCGGAGGAGAACGCGCCGATCGCGGTCAGGATGAACGGCAGCGTCAGCAACCGCTTGCGGCTGAGCAGCGTGCCGCGCCACTGCCGGTAGAC
Organism: Amycolatopsis circi; assembly: GCF_003385235.1. GTDB lineage: Bacteria > Actinomycetota > Actinomycetes > Mycobacteriales > Pseudonocardiaceae > Amycolatopsis > Amycolatopsis circi. The sequence continues at coordinate 51,032 of NZ_PQIA01000059.1, forward strand.
GACCCGGTAGAGGACGAGCGCCGCGATCGCGACGTAGAGAACGATGGTGAGCGGGCCGAGGTTCACGGTGCTCCTTCGCGGAGGTGGTCGGCTTCGCCCGGCCGGCGGCGGGTGCCGGGAGGCTGCCCGGCGTGCTTCCAGCCTCGCCGGAATCAGTGCGGTTTTCGTCGGCGTGCGGGCTGGTGCCGGGTGGATCCGCGGTTCAACCCGAGGGTGGATACGCCGGATCGTGACCATTGCCGAGCAACCCTGTGGGGGTGATGGTCGTCTATTCGGGTGATACGGGTCCTACTGATGGTGACCCGACCGAATACGGGGGTACCGGATCGTGAAAAGGGTTCTGGTGGGGATGGCGGCGCTGGCCGCGGCTTTCGGGCTCGTGGCGTGCTCCGGCGGCGCGGCCGGGTCGGCTTCCGGCAGTGGGGCGGTCCCTGCCGCGGTGAGCGTGCCCAGCTCGTCTTCCAGTGCGCCGACCAGCAGTTCTGCCCCGGCGAGCAGCAGCAGCCCGGCAAGCACCAGCGCGACTCCGACGCCGAAGCCCACTCCGAAGCCCGCGCCCAAGCCGCAGCCGAAGGCCGATTCGGATGCGAGCACCGCCGACGTCCCATGCGCGGCGGCTGCCGCGGCTTCGGGCACCAGCGCCTGCGTCGACATCTCCGGGCATCACGCCTGGCTGCTGCAGGACGGCAAGGTGATTTACGGCCCCGTCTCGATGCTGCCCGGGCGCAAGGGGCACGCGACCCCGACCGGCACGTTCCACGTGACGTCCAAGGAAAAGATGCACCTGAGCAAGGAGTTCGACAACGCGCCGATGCCGAACTCGGTCTTCTTCTACCCGGGCGACGCGTTCCACACCGGCAGCCTGAAGGTGTACTCGCACGGCTGCGTCCACCTGTCGGCGACCTCGTCGCTGCGGTTCTTCAACACCTTGCACGTCGGTGATGTGGTTCAGGTCGTGCCCTGACCCAGAGCGTCAGACCCAGAGTGTCACGGTCGAGTAAAAATCACCCGTTAGAGGCAACTTCCTCCCCTTTCTGAGCGATTACCGAAGGCTCAGAAAGGGGGCCTGGATGGCCTGGCGCAAGCTCCGTTCCCTTCTCGTGGCCGCACTCGCGGTCGTCGCCGTCCCTGTCGCGGTCACCGCGGTCGCCCCGGCGGCAGCAGCCGATACTCCGGCGCTGCCGCCGGGGTTCGTCTTGCGGGACCTGCCGACCGGACTCGGACAGTACGAGTTCACCGACTTCGCCTGGCTGCCCGACGACAGCGTGCTGGCGCTCGGCAAGTCCGGCGTCGTCAACTGGGTCCCGGCCGCGGGCGGCGGCGCGCCGCAGCGGATCGCGACCTTCCCGGTCGAGACGCAGGGCGACATGGGCCTTACGAGCATCGCGCTCGCGCCGGACTACGCCACCTCGCACCAGATCTACCTGAACCGCTCGGTGTCGCTGGGCAACGGCCAGTACACGCTGCGCGCCGCCAAGTTCACCGTGCGGCTCGACGGAGCGGGACATCCGTCCGGACTGACCGGCGAGCAGGTGATTTTCGACCTGCCCGGCAGCCCGTATTACATCCACGGCCTCGACACGGTTTACCCCGCGCCGGACGGCACGCTCTGGTACTCCGTCGGCGACAACGGCGACGCGGGCAAGACCAACCCGGTCGCCTTCGTCGCGCAGGACCTCGATTCACCGTTCGGCAAGATCCTGCACCTCACTGCAGACGGCAAGGGCGTCCCGAGCAATCCGTACTACAACGCCGCCGCGCCGGATTCCGCCCGCAGCAAGGTGTTCGCGAGCGGGTTCCGCAACCCCTTCCGGTTCAGTCTGGACCCGAAGAGCGGCCTGCCGGTGGTCGGCGACGTCGGCTGGTACACCTGGGAAGAGCTGGATGTCGTGCAGCCGGGCGCGAATCTCGCTTGGCCTTGCTACGAGGGGAACCACCTGACGCCGGGCTATTCGACCGACGCGCGGTGCGCAACGGCGGTGAATACTCCGCCGTTGTGGGACTACCAGCACGGGACTGGCCCCTCGCAGGGCAACAGTGTCACTGGCGGGATTGTGTACGGGGGAAGCACTTATCCCGCTGCTTACCAGGGCGCGTACTTCTTCGGGGACTATGCGGGGCAGAAGATCTGGACGCTGCGCTACGACACGCAGGGCAAGCTCACGCAGGCGCCTTCGAGTCCCGCGCCGTTCCAGAATGTCGGTGGGGTTACTCGGATTTCCGCTGCGCCCAACGGGGACATCGTCTTCACTGACCTCAACTCCGGGGTCCTGCGGCGGTTGAGCTACTCGACGAACAACGCTCCGCCGGTGGCTAAGGCGACGTCGTCGACGGATCCGGATACTCGTACGGTTTCCTTTGATGCCAGCGGTTCTACTGACGCTGATGGTGATCCGCTCACCTATTCATGGGACTTCGGCGATGGCACTACCGGAGCCGGGGTTCAGGCCAGCCATCAGTATGGGGACGATGCTTCGTTCACTGCGACGTTGACTGTCAAGGATCCGCTTGGCGGTGTCGGGACCGCGAAGATTGCTGTCGCGCCGGGAAACCACTCGCCGGTGTTGACGTTGTCCGCGCCGAACAAGGACTTTGCGGTCGGTGAGCCGGTTTCGTTGTCTGCCACGGCTACTGACGTTGAGGACGGGTCGCTTCCGGTTACGTGGACGTCGTTGATTCGGCACTGTCCGGATCTTGGGGCGTGCCATGTGCACCCTGGGGATGGGGCGACTGGGCCGACGTTGACGGTTCCGTTTACTGATCACACTGACTCTCGGATGGAGTTCACCGCGACTGTTACCGATAGCGCGGGGGTGCAGGCCAGTAAGACGTATGTGGCTTACCCGCGCCAGCATCGGTTGACGTTGGTGGGGACGCAGCCTGCCGCGTTGAGCATCCCTAGCGAGGGCGGCGTCAGCAGCGCGATGGTCACTGAGGGTGCGACATTTGACGTGACTGCGGCGTCGGTCGGCACCGATGGGGTGTCGAAGTTCGCTGGCTGGCAAGGGGGTCCGGCTACGTCTTCGTGGTCGATCACTGTTGGCGCTGGTGATACGACGCTTACCGCCAACTATGTGACGGCGATCGATCAGCGGTATGCGGCTGAGCCTGGGTTGCGGAGTTTGCTTGGTGCGGCTGCGGGGCCTGAGGTTGTCGACGGGCCGGTGCGGTATCGGGCTTATGCGAATGGGCGCTTGTACTGGTCCGCGGCTACCGGGGTGCATGAGATCGGGGGCCGGATTCTGGACCGGTATCTCGCTATTGGCGGGCATCAGGTTTACGGGCCGCCGGTTACCGATGAGACTTCGACTCCGGATGGGGTGGGGCGGTACAACCATTTGATTGGCACGCCGGGGAGTCAGGCTGCTTCGATCTACTGGACTGCGGCTACCGGGGCGCATTCGGTGCAGGGGCAGATTCGGGTCAAGTGGGCTGCGCTCGGGTGGGAGCGTGGGGTTGGGTATCCGACTACTGACGAGTCCGGGACTCCTGATGGGGTTGGGCGGTTCAATCACTTTACTGGTGGGTCGGTTTATTGGACTCCTTCCCTTGGGGCGCATCAGATTGGTGGGGCTATTCGGGATAAGTGGGCTGCGTTGGGGTGGGAGCGGGGGCTTGGGTATCCGACTACGGATG
>NZ_PQIA01000058.1 GCF_003385235.1 Amycolatopsis circi
GGGGGAGGGTGGGAGTGTTAATGCGGCCTGCGGAGGGGGATACGCGGACGTTGGAAGCTTTGTTGCGGCGGATTCCGTTGGCTCGGGGGGCGGTTAGTGATCCGACATCGCCGGGGGAGTTGGCTGGTGCCTGGGAGCAGGTGCGGTCGGTTTTCACCAGTTCGCGCGGGGATGCTGGGGTGCTGACTTGTGCTGGGGATGTGGCTACTAGCGGGTTGATGCGGTTTCTCGACAATGACGAGGTTCGGGGGTGGGCTCGGGCTTTGCTGGAGCCGGTTACGGACAAGACCGGGGCGGCGAAGATCGATTTGCGGCATACGTTGCGGACGTTTTTGGCGCATAACGGGCAGTCGGATGCTTCGGCTACGGCGTTGGGGATTCATCGGCATACGTTGCGGTATCGGATGGGGAAGGTGGCGGAGGCGTTGGGGAGGGAGGTCGATGATCCGGCTGTTCGGGCGGAGTTGTGGATCGCTTTGCAGTTGGATGATCAGTTGTGAGTTCTCGGGCTGCTCGTCGCCTGGCGGCGACATTGCGCCCGGGCGCGCGTGGGGCACCCCGAAGCTGATTGTGATGACGGACGGCGGGTGCTTGTCAAGGCGGGAAAGATGCCTTGACAAGCACCCGCCGTCCGCATTTTGGCTTCGTATCGGGGTGCGGGGGTGGTGTGGGTGCCTCGTGCGTTGGGTGCGTCGGTGCGGTTTTAGGGACGTGAGGGGAACCCTGAGGGACTCAGAGTCCCTCAGGGTTCCCCTCACGTCCCTGCGGTGCTTGACGGATTCAGAAGCTATCGGCGGTGATCGTTGTGCGGGTCGCTGACCTGCACTGATGTCCGCCGGTGCTCCGGTTTGGCATCCCGGGCTCAGTCGTTGTCCAACTTGCGCACTATCCGGTCGCGAGTGCGTCGCGCAGTCTTTGGGCACCGCTTCAGGGCCGGAGCGGGGGAAGTTCAACGGTGAACTGGAGGTGCCCCTATGGGCACGTCGCTGCATCCGCCGCAGCTGGTGACCGGGTCGCGGACCCTCTACCTCGTGTGGGTGCCTGAGGATCCCGACGCCGTCGCGGAGCTGGTTCCGGCTGGGCTCACGTCGGCTGCCGATCGATCGTGCTACATCAACCAGTACGTGGTCGAGGGGGACGCTCAGACGTCGGCCAGCGACGGGGACGACGCGTTCGGTGCTTACTCCCTGACGTATCTCGGCGTGAATCTGTCCGGGTTGGACACCGAAGCGGGAGTTCCGGGGCGGTGGTGGACCGATTACCACAACAGTTCCGAGCCGATGATCCGTTACGCCCGGGAGCACGGTGTTCCGGCTGGCGCGCCGGGGGAGACGACGCTCGATCTCGACGGGGATCGGCTGGTCGCCACTACTTCCGTTGAAGGGCGGCCCATTATTCGCACTACCGCGCGTCTTACGATCGGCACGCCGCAGCGGGTTACCGGGCAGTTGCGGTACATCACGAGTCGCGGTGGTGAATTCGTCAGCGGGCGGTACGCCTACGTCGCTGACATCGCCGAGGAATTCGCGGTCGAATCCTTCGAGTTTCTCGACAAAGAGCACCCCACCTACCGGTTGCGGCCTGCCCAACCCTTGCAGGTGACGTTCGGGTTCTACGCCCCCGCCATGTCCTTCGTCTACCCCGGCGGCGAAGGGCCGCTGGGTTCCGAGCACGGCAGCTAAGAAACCACAAGGAGCACCCGCATGGCTCTGCTGGACCGAGCACAGTGGTACGACATCGCCCGCGACACTCAATGGACTCCGCGCTACGTTACCGAAGAGGAGTTGTTCCCGCCGGAGTTGTCCGGCGGCGAGGGGTTGCCCGACGAGGTGTGGGCGACCTATGACGAGCCGTACAAGGTGAGTTATCGCGAATACGTCGACATTCAGCGGCAGAAGGACGCCGGGGCGTATTCGGTCAAGGCCGCGCTGGAGCGCGCGGATTTGTACAATAAAGCCGACCCGGGCTGGATTTCCATTCTCAAGGAGCACTACGCCGCGGTCGCGCTGGTCGAGTACGGCGCGTCGTTCCAGGAGTCCCGCTTCGTTCGCTGGTCGAAGGCTCCCGGCATGCGCAACATGGCGACCTTCGGGATGCTGGACGAGATCCGGCACGGCCAGATCCAGCTGTACTTCCCGCACGAGTACGTGAACAAGGACCGCCAGTTCGAGTGGTCGCACGCGGCGATGTTCACCGACAACTGGGTCACCCTCGGCGCGAGGCACTTCTTCGACGACGTGATGATGACCCGCGACGCCGTATCCACCTCGATTTTCGCGAACTTCTCCTTCGAGACCGGCTTCACGAATCTGCAGTTCATCGGCCTTTCCGGCGACGCCGCGAAGGCCGGAGACTTCACGTTCTCGAAGCTGATCCAGAGCATCCAGTCCGACGAGGCCCGGCACGCGCAGCTCGGCACGCCGCTGCTGCAGATGCTGATCGAGAACGGCCAGAAGGACGTGGCGCAGAAGAAGATCGACATCGCGTTCTGGCGCTCGTACCGGCTGTTCACCATTCTGTCCGGAATTCCGATGGACTACTACGTCCCGCTGGACGTGCGCGAGGCGTCCTTCAAGGAGTTCATGGAGGAGTGGATCGTCACCCAGTTCATGCGCTCGCTGGAGGACCTGGGGCTCTCCAAGCCGTGGTACTGGGACATTTTCCTGCGCGACATCTCCGAGCACCACCACGGCCAGCATCTCGGCACCTACTCGTGGCGGCCGACGCTGTGGTGGGACCCGGCGGCAGGCGTCAGCCCGGAGGAACGCGACTGGCTGGAGGAGAAGTACCCGGGCTGGAACGGCACCTTCGGCAAGGTGTGGGACGTCATGATCGACAACTTCGCCCACGACCGTCCGGAAAAGACGGTGCCGGGCACGCTGCCGATCATCTGCAACGTCTCGCAGCTGCCGATCGTCGGCACGCCTTCCCAGACGCTGCGCGACATCTCGCTGGTCCACGAAGGACGGCGCTACCACTTCGCGTCCGAAGTGGACAAGTGGATCTTCGAGGACGACCCGGAACGCTACCGGCACCACAAGAACCTGGTCGACCGGTTCCTCGGCGGCGAGATCCAGCCCGCGGACCTCGGCGGCGTCCTGGAGTACATGGGCCTCGGCTCGGTCGGGCCCGGCGGCGAGGACGCGCACGGCTTCGCCTGGGTCGACACCTACCGCAAGCAGCTCGTCAAGGCCGGCTGAAAGGAACGCTGATGGCCACCATTCCGCTCGCCGTGCACTTCGACGGCGACTTCGTGCTCAAGCTGCTCCCCGCGGACAGCGAGCACACGATGGACGAACTTGCCGCCGCGGCGGCCGAGAACTCGGTCGGCATCCACGTGCCCGACCAGCCCGGCCGGACGCTGCGAGTGCGCCGCCAGGGCGACGCGCAGCCGTTCGAGCGCGCCAGCACCGTCGCGGCGGCCGGTCTCGAGCCGACCGAATGCGTCGAAGTCTATTTCGAGTGAGGAGGACCGATGAGCACCGCTGAACCTATTGCCGACCCGGTCGGCCCGGTCCTCCAGGTCGGCGAGGTGGCGCGCGCCGTCGCCGACGCCGCCGTGACCGACAATCCCGGTTGCCGGGTCGACATCCGCGACCGCGGCTCGTACGTGCGGGTCGAGGTCGAGGGCGGCGAATGCGTTCTCCGCCGCGAGACCATCGCCGAGGAACTCGGCCGCCCGTTCAAGATGTCCGAGCTGGAGCTGATCATGCCCTCGTTCGTCGGGCGGATCGAGACCGGCGGCGACGTCTTCCGCTTCTACCTGGGCACCGCAGCCCGCAAGGAGGCCAGCTCGTGAGCACCCCGCTCAAGCCGCTCAAGACCTGGGGGCACCTCGCCGCCCGCCGGCGCAAGCCGAGCGAGTACGAGATCGTCTCCACCAACCTGCTCTGGCACACCCGCGACCCCGAGCAGCCGTGGGACGTCGGGCACACCGGCTTCATGGCGGACTTCTACCGCCGCTACCGCAACCAGAGCCCGATCACGCACCCGGACTGGAACGCTTTCCGCGACCCGGACGAGCTGGTGTACCGCACGTACAACATCCTCCAGGACGGCCAAGAGTCCTATGTGGACGGGCTGCTCGACCAGCACGACGCCGAGGGCCACGACCGGGGCCTCTCCCCGGAGTGGGTCGCGATGCTGGCGCAGCTGTACACGCCGAGCCGGTACCTGCTGCACACCATTCAGATGGCCAGCGCGTACCTCGTGCACATGGCCCCGGCCAGCACGATCGCCAACTGCGCGGCGTTCCAGGCCGCGGACTCGCTGCGCTGGCTGTCCAATGTGGCCTACCGCACCGCGGAGCTGCGCCAGGCGCATCCGACCGCCGGGTTCGGCGAACGCGAACGCGAGCTGTGGGAGGAACTGCCTGCCTGGCAAGGCTTCCGCGAGCTGATGGAACGCCAGCTGACCACGTTCGACTGGGCTGAGGCGTTCGTCGCGCTCAACGTCGTGGCCAAGCCGGCGTACGACGAGATCGTGCTGCGTCAGCTCGGCGTCAGCGCCAGGCGACACGGCGACGTGCTGCATGCGCTGCTGGCCGAATCGGCGTTGCGGGACAGCGAGCGTTCGCGGCGCTGGACCGAAGCGCTGGTCACCCAGATGTCCGAAGTGGACTCGAACGTCACGCAGCTGCGCGAGTGGGTCGCGAAATGGCAGCCGCTCGCCGTCGCCGCGATCGAGGCGTACGGCGCGGAGGTCGCGGAAAACGCCGAAGCGGCGGAGAACGCGATCGGCGCGGTCCGGGCGTTCCAGCGGCAGCTCGGCATCGGAGGCTGAACCGGCCATGACGACCGAACACCAAGTCCTCCTGCGGGGGACCGGCGTTCGCTTTCCTTGCGCGGAGGGCGACACGCTGCTGCGTGCCGCCCTCCGCTCGGGGGTCGGTCTCAGCTACGAGTGCAACAGCGGAGCCTGCGGAAGCTGCCGGTACGAGCTGCTGGAAGGCGACGTCCGCACGCGCTGGGCGGACGCACCCGGACTCAGCGCCCGCGACCGGCGCAAGGGGCGGCGGCTGGCGTGTCAGAGCGAACCGGCCAGCGACTGCGTGGTCGACCTGAGTTCAGTCCAGGAACCCGCACCGCACCGGCCGATCCGGCAGCGCGCCCAGCTGCGCGAGGTGCACCGGCTCACCCACGACATGGCCGAATTCGTGTTCACCGCGGAAAAGCACGCCGCGTTCAGCGCCGGACAGTACGCGATGCTCGGGTTCCCCAGCGGCATCGAACGCGCGTACTCGATGAGCAATCTCGGAAACTGCCAGCGGGAATGGAAATTCGTCGTCAAACGGTCGCCGGGCGGGAAAGCGACGTCGATCCTGTTCGACGGACTCGACCTCGGCGAGACGATCGAGCTGGACGGCCCGTACGGACAGGCGTATTACCGGGCTGGCGACGATCGCGACATTGTTTGTGTCGCAGGGGGTTCTGGGCTCGGCGCGATGGCGAGCGTCGTGCTCGGCGCGGCCGCGCAGGCCGACGCTGGTGAACGCACCGTCCATTTGTTCTGCGGCGGCAGGGCTCCGCGCGATTTGCACATTCCGGAAGCGATGGCGATGGCGCAACGCCGGTTGCGCGCACTCCATGTCCACACTGCAGTGTCCGAACCGGACACCGCGGATTCCGAATCGCACCAAGGATTTGTGCACGAGGCCGTGGTCGCGAAGCTGGGCGAGACGCTGACTGACTTCACCTACTACGCCGCCGGGCCGCCCGCGATGACCGACGCGCTCGCCCGCGCGCTGGTGCTGGACGGCGGGCTGGCCGCCGACCGGCTCCATTTCGACCGGTTCAGCTGAGAAAGGAGCTTCCGCATGGGTTACGTGCGGGTGTGCAGCCTCGACGACGTCTGGGAAGGCGACATGGAGTCGTTCGAGGTGGGGGACAAGGAAGTGCTGATCGCCCACCTCGACGGCGGCGACGTCGTCGCGACCCAGGCGATCTGCCCGCACCAGCAGGTCGAACTGGTCGAGGGCGAACTGGACAAGAAGACCCTCATGTGCAAAAGCCACCTGTGGACGTTCGACCTCACCACCTGCCAGGGCATCAACCCCGGCCACGCGCAGCTCGCGCGGTATCCGGTGCGGCTCGAGGGCGACGACGTCTACATCGACCCCGACGGGGACACCCCGAAGATCGCGCATTCCTGACGGATCTCCCGAAAGAACTCCTGAAAGACAAGGAAAAGCACTCATGGTTGCCATCAACTGCGACATGGGCGAGGCCTACAGCATCTACCGCTGCGGCGACGACGAGGGCATCATGCCCTACATCACGGTCGCGAACGTCGCCTGCGGTTTCCACGCCGCAGACCCGGTCGTCATGCGGCGGACCGTCGCGCTGGCGCACGAGCATTCGGTGAAAGTGGGCGCCCACCCGTCGTTCCCGGACCGCGACGGGTTCGGCAGGCGGGAGCTGAAGATGGAGTCGGAGGAACTCACCGCCGCGGTGGTGTACCAGGTCGGCGCGCTGACCGGCTTCCTGGCCGAGCACGGCATGCCGCTCAACCACATCAAACCGCACGGCGCGCTGTACGGCCTGGCGTCGCGGGACGAGACGGTCGCGCGGGCGATCGCCGAGGCGGCCGACGTCTTCGACGTGCCGCTGATGGGGATGGCCAACACCATGCACGAAAAGGTGTGGGGCAAGCGCGGCAAGGGCTTCATCGCCGAGTACTACACCGACCTCGACTACCGCGCGGACGGTTCGCTCATCATCACCCGCGAGCACGTCGCCTACGACCCGGCGATCGCCGCCGAACGGTCCGTGCGCGCGGTGACTGAGGGGCTCGCGACCTCTGTGGACGGTCAGGACATCCCGATGCGCGCGGATTGCATCTGCGTGCACTCCGACACTCCTGGCGCGGTGGATCTGGCGAAAAGCGTGCACGAAGCTCTCACGCCCTACCTGACCTGATTGTTCAACTGTTCCTGCCGAACCGAGCGCGAGGTGACGCTGATGTCCCGTCTCGAAGTGGTTTCGCCCATTCCCGGGGTCTTCTACCGCAGGCCCGATCCGGACAGCCCGGATTTCGTGAAGCCCGGCCAGAAGGTCGGCGCGGACGACACGGTCGGGCTGGTCGAGGTGATGAAGTCCTTCTACCCGGTGCCCGCGGGCGCGGCCGGGACCGTCGTGGAGTTCTCCGCCGACGCCGAGGCGGTCGTCGACGCCGGTCAGCCGCTCCTGGTGCTCGAGGTGGACGCATGAAACGGTTGCTGATCGCCAATCGCGGCGAAATCGCGGTCCGGATCATCCGCGCGGCCAACGACCTCGGGATCGAGACGGTCGCGGTCGTCAGCGAGGCGGACCGGAGCGCCGCGCACGCGCTGCTCGCCGACCAGGTCGTCCCGATCGGCCCGGCCCCGGCGACGAAGAGCTATCTGGTGGCCGACGCGATTCTCGCCGCGGCAAAGGAATCCGGTGCGGACGCGGTGCATCCGGGCTACGGGTTCCTGTCCGAGCGCGCGTCATTCGCCGCGGCGGTGGCGGATGCGGGACTGACGTTCGTCGGCCCGGAGGCCTCGGTCATCGAGCAGATGGGGGACAAGGTCCGCGCTCGGCAGGTCGCGCAGGCGGCCGGGGTGCCGACGGTGCCCGGGACACCCGGCGGAGTGCCCGATGTGGCCGAAGCGGTCGCGGCGGCGGGCGAGATCGGGTATCCGATCATGCTCAAGGCCGCGGCCGGCGGCGGCGGCCGGGGGATTCGGGTGGTCGCGAACGAGGCCGAGTTGAAGGTCGCGTTCCCGCAGGCGTCCGGCGAGGCGGCGAGCGCTTTCGGCGACGGGCAGATGTACCTGGAGCGATTCGTGCGGGCCGCGCGGCACGTCGAGGTGCAGGTGCTCGGCGACGGTTCCGAGACGGTGCACGTCTTCGAGCGCGAGTGTTCGCTGCAGCGACGGCGGCAGAAGGTGGTCGAGGAAGCTCCGTCGCCGGGCATCGACGAGCGGATCCGGACCGAGATGACGTCCGCGGCGGTGCGGCTGTGCAAGGAGGTCGGCTACCGCAGCGCGGGCACCTGCGAGTTTCTCGTGGACGACGAGACCGGCGAGTTCTTCTTCATCGAGATGAACACCCGGATCCAGGTCGAGCACCCGGTCACCGAACTGATCACCGGGATCGACCTGGTCGCCGAGCAGTTGCGGATCGCGGCCGGGGAACCGTTGCGGTTCAAGCAATCGGACGTGACCAAGCGTGGGCACGCCGTCGAATTCCGGGTGTGCGCCGAGGATCCGGAGCGCAATTTCCTTCCTGGTCCCGGAAAAATCGGCGACGTGCGCTTGCCGGGCGGGCCGTGGGTCCGTACCGACACGTGGCTCGCGCCGGGCAGCCAGGTGCCGCCGTTCTACGATTCCTTGGTGGCCAAGGTGGTCGTGTGGGGCGACGACCGGCCGACCGCGTTGCGCCGGGCGAAGCGGGCACTGTCCGAATTGGTCGTCGAAGGCGTTCCCACCACCACGACGCTGCTGATCGAACTCCTCGGGCAGCAATGGTTCGCCGACGGCGCGTTCACCACCGGGACGCTCGAAGAGTGGCTCACCCAGCGAGCGGAGGCGGGCGCATGAGCGGCGCGACGCCCGCCCGGTACAGCTGGGGCGGCGACGAGCACATTTTCGTCGAGCTGGCCGAGGAAATGAGCCTGCAGGCCAACTTCCGCGCGATGGCGATCACCACGTCGCTGCGCGAGAACCGGCCGGACGGCGTCGTGGAGATCTGCCCGGCGAACGCGTCCTACCAGGTCCGCTACGACCCGGACGTGATCGAACCGCGCACCTTGATGGCGCACCTGCGCGACATCGAAGAGAAGGTCGGCGACGCGGCGGATTTCAGCCTCGCCACCCGCGTGGTCGAGATTCCGGTGCTGTATCAGGATCCCTGGACTACCGAAACGCTGATGCGATTCCGCGACCGGCATCAAGACCCGGACGCCACCGACATCGAGTACGCCGCGCGGATCAACGGATTCGCCGGGGCGGAGGAGTTCATCGCGGCACACAGCGGGGCGCCGTGGTTCGTCTCGATGGTCGGGTTCGTCGCCGGGCTGCCGTTCATGTACCAGATGGTGCCCCGGGAACGGCAGATCGTCGTGCCGAAATACCTGCGCCCGCGTACGGACACTCCTAAGCAGACAGTCGGGTACGGCGGCTGTTTCAGCTGCATCTACTCGGTTCGCGGGGCAGGCGGGTACCAGATGTTCGGCATCACGCCCGCGCCGATTTACGATCCGGCGCAGGAACTTCCGGACTTCGACGATTTCATGGTGTTCTTCCGGCCCGGCGACATCGTGCGGTTCAGGCCGATCGACCGGGAGACCTACGACGAGTACGTCAAGGAGGTCGAGGCCGGAACGTTCCGGATCCGCTCGCGCCCGGTCGACTTCGGGCTGCGCGAGTACCTCGACGACCCGGACGGCTTCACCGCGGGACTGATGGAGGTGCTCCGTGCCGATTGAGGTCCGCCAGCCCGGACTGGCCACGACGATCCAGGACGCCGGCCGCAACGGCTACTACGACGTCGGCATCCCGCCCTCCGGCGCGCTCGACCAGTACTCATACTCGGTCGCGAACCGCCTGGTGGGCAACGATCCCGGCGAAGCCGCACTTGAGTGTGTCTATTTGGGACCGGAGCTGCACTTCACCGAGGACACGGTCATCGCGATCACCGGTGCCGAGCTTCCGCCGAAACTCAACGGCGAGGAACGGCCGTTGTGGGAAGCGTTCGCGGTGAAAGCGGGCGATGTCCTCACCTTCGGGTTCTGCAAACGCGGCGCTCGCGCATACCTCGCGGTGAGCGGCGGCATTGATGTCCCCTTGGTACTGGGCAGCCGATCCACTTACGGGCTGGGAAAACTCGGCGGGATCACCGGTGCGCCGCTCGTCGCCGGAGATGTCATTCCGGTGGGCACCGGCGCTGGCGTTCCCGGGCGTTCGCTGCCGGAATCTTTGCGTCCGGCTTTGTCGAAGGAAATCGAAGTCCGCGTCGTGATGGGTCTTTACGACCACGTGCTCACCGACGCGGGCCGGGCGACGTTCCTGGACACCGACTGGACGCTCACCCCGGTCGCCGACCGCGTCGGTTTCCGTTACCAGGGCGCACAATTGGAGACCAAACCGCGCACGCCGCCATTCGGTGCCGGACAGGACCCGTCGAATATCGTGGACGCGCCTTACCCGATCGGCTCGATCCAGGTGCCCGGCGGTGTGGAACCGATCATCCTGCACCGAGACGCGGTGTCCGGCGGCGGGTACATGATGGTGGGCACTGTCCTCAGCGGAGACTTGGACCTGGTGGCGCAGTCCGCTCCGAATACCAAAACCCGTTTCGTAGCGGTCGATCTGGACGAAGCCCTCTCCATCCGCCGCGATTACCGCGCCCGCACTCAGCAAGCCGCTGATTCCCTGAGCTGACAAGGAGTTCTCATGCCCCACGTTCAGATCGACTGGTTTCCCGGTCGCACGACCGAGCAGAAACGCGAGCTGGCCGAGGTGCTGACCCGCGAGATCTGCCGGATCGGCAAGTGCGCCCCGGAGTCGGTCGGCATCGTGTTCACCGACGTCGACACCGCGAACTGGGCGCGGGCGGGCAAGCTCTTCTCGGACAGCTGATGGCCACCCTTCGCTCCCACGTCCTGCTCGATGCTCCCGCCGACGCGGTGTGGCAGGTGATCGGCGACGTCGCGTCCGTCGCCGACTGGTTCCCGTTGATGAAGTCCTCCGCTGGCGATACGCAGCATCGCACCGTGGTCCTAGGGGATGGATCGGTCCTGGAAGAAGCTGTCGTCACTCACGATCCAGCCCGACGACGGCTGCAGTACCGGGTGACCGGCGGCGATCTTCCCATCACCGCTCACCTCGGCACCGTAGATGTCCTGGAAATCGATGCGGTCCGGTCGATCGTCGTGTACAGCACGGAAATCACCCCGGACTCGCTCGCCGACGCCTTCGACGCCGCCATCAGCGAGGCCGTCGCAGGCCTGCCCGCCCACCTGTCCTGAGGTCCGTGAAGGACTCCTTGAGGGAATCAGATTCCCTCAAGGAGTCCTTCACGGCCTTTCCGAGAGCCGGTAGCCGGAGCCATCGGAGACCAGGCGCCCGCCGGTGGGCGGGGCGAAATGCGTGCCCAGCACGAGAGCGCCCGAATCGGCTAGTTCGGCCAGGAGACGACGGCGGGTCTTCTCGGATTCCGCCGGGTCGATGTCCACCGACGCGCCGATCTCCGGGTGCGCGAACTGCACGGGATGGTGCACCGCGTCCCCGGTGATCAACGCGGTTTCGCCGGAGCTGGTCAGTTCGATCGAGACGTGTCCCGGGGTGTGGCCGGGCGTCGGCAGCAACCGCACGCCGGACACGACTTCCACGCCCTCGGCAGGGACGTCCACCAGGTCCAGGAGTCCCGCGCGCTCCACCGGCAGCACGGAATCCTCGAACATCTGCCGACGCGGTCCGTCCATCTCGTAACCCGCCCAGAACTCCCGTTCGGCGCGGGCGGTGACGTAGCGGGCGGAGGCGAACGTCGGCACCCATTCGCCGTCCTGCTCGCGGGTGTTCCAGCCGACGTGGTCGGTGTGCAGGTGGGTGAGCAGCACCAGATCGACCTCGTCCGGCGCGAACCCGGCGGCGGTCAGCGCGTCCAGGTATCCGGTGTCGAGGTCGTGCCACGCCGGGTTGGCGCGGGTCTTCCCGTTGCCGACGCCGGTGTCCACGAGGATCTTCATTCCGTCCTTCTCGAACGCGAAACTGTGGCTGTGCAAGCGAATCGCGCCGCCGTCGGCGAAGTCCGGACGCAACCAGCCCTCGCCCGAGACGACCTCAGCGGTCGCGCCGGGAAGCAGCCACGGCCCGTTTGCGGCAGGGAATTCGATCTCGTCGACCCGATGGACGGTGACCTCACCGACGGTCCAGGACATGAACAGTGCCTCCTTAACGCAACATGTTTGCTTTAAGCGACAGTAGCCGCTACTGTCGCTTAAAGCAAACGCTTAGCTTTTAGGAGACCTCGTGCCCGACCTGACCCCCGACGAGGCAGCGCATCTCGCCGCCCGAGCCGGATTGCCGTTGGAAGCCGCCAGACATACCAACGTCGCCGCCGTGGCCAACCACATCCACTCCGTGGTATCCGTCCTGCGCGACCTGGATTTCGGCGACACCGCCCCGGCTTCCACCTACCAAGCGGAGGAGGACGTCCGTGTCGCTGGCTGACCTCACCCTCGCCGAAGCCTTCGCCGCGATCCGGGACCGGCGCGTGTCGCCGGTCGAACTGGTCGAGGACGTCCTGACCCGCATCGACGAGGTAGAGCCCCGGCTGCACGCCTACGTCGCGGTGGACGCCGACCGGGCCCGCGCCGAAGCCGCAGAGCTTGGGCCGATCCGCGGCCCGCTGCACGGCATTCCCATGGGCTTGAAGGACCTGATCGACGTCGCCGGAACCGCGACCACCGCCAGTTCACAGGTCCGAGCCGGACATCGCGCGGAGCAAGACAGCACCGTCGCTGCCCAGCTCAAGGCCGCCGGAGCGGTCCTCCTCGGCAAAACCCACACGCACGAATTCGCCTACGGCCTCACGACTCCGCAGACGCACAACGCCCGCAACCCGTCCCGCGTGGCCGGTGGATCCAGCGGCGGTTCGGCAGTAGCCGTCGCCGCCGGTGCCGCGACGTTCGCCCTCGGCACCGACACCGGCGGCTCGATCCGGGTCCCCGCCGCGCTGAACGGAATCGTCGGCCTGAAACCGACTTACGGCCTCATCCCGCGGAACGGAGTGACGTCGCTGTCCTGGTCGCTGGACCACGTCGGCCCGCTCACCCGCACCGTCGAGGACGCCGCGCTGGTGCTGTCCGTCCTCATTGGACAACCAGTTCCGATCGGGCTTTCGGACCTGACCGGGCTGCGCGTCGGAGTCCCGAGCAACTACTACTTCGACCACCTCGACCCGGCGGTGGAAGCCGCAGTCCGCGAAGCCATCGACCACCTCGCCGAACTCGGGGCCGAACTGGTCGACGTCGAAATCCCGATGACCCGCTATCTCCAGGCGACGCACTGGGGCTTGATGGTCCCCGAGGCCACGGCGTACCACGAACGAAGCCTGCGCACCGTGCCCGACCAGTACGCCGCCGACGTCCGCGTCCTGCTCGAAGCTGGCGAACTGATGACCGCGGGCGACTACCTGCGCGCCCAACGCGCCCGAACCCTCATGCGTGAGGAATGGACGCGGCTGTTCGAGAAGATCGACGTCCTCGCCGCACCGACCGTCCCGATGACCGCAGTCCCGGCTGGACAGGAGACGGTCACCTGGTCCGACGGCACCGTCGAAGCAGTCTCGGACGCTTACGTGCGACTGTCGGCCCCCGCCAACATCACCGGCGCACCAGCCCTAACGCTCCCGATCGGCGAGGACCCCGACGGGATGCCGATCGGCCTGCAACTGCTCGCCCGACCGCACGGCGAGCCGGTGCTGCTGCGGACCGGCCACGCACTGGAACGGACGCGGCTTACTGTGTCACGGTGAGCCAGAAGCGGATGGTGCGTCCCGGCGGGCGCAGCGCACGAGTCCAGGAATCGGTGCACGCCGCCGTCCGCGACCTGATCGCCGAATCGGGCCGGGACGCGCTGACCGTGCCCCAGGTCGCCGCGCGGGCGGGCGTCACGCCGTCGACGATCTACCGGCGTTGGGGCGACCTGCAGGAACTCCTGTCCGACGTCGCGGTCGAGCGGCTGCGCCCGGAAGCGCCGCCGGAGGACCACGGTTCCCTCGCGGAGGACCTGGCGGCGTGGACCGAACTGTTCCTGGACGAGATGTCCTCGCCCGCGGGCCGGGCCTACATCCGCGACGCGCTCCTCGGCGATCCGGACGGAAGCAACGCCGGACAGTGCTCGGCGTACGCCGCTGACCAGGTGGAAGTCGTCCTGGCCAGGGCGGTCGCCCGGGGCGAAGCGGCACCGTCCGGCGAGACGGTGATGGACCGGGTGGTGGCGCCGATCATGTACCGGATCCTGTTCCGCCCGGACGGCCTCGACGCCGCCTACGCCCGCCGGTTGGCGGCTGAGGTGCTGGCTTAGAACCAGTGCACGCAGTGCGGCGCGCGATCGGACCGGAACAGCAGATCCGCCCGCCCAGCCGCCTCCCCGTGATGCGCCCGGACGTGCCCGGCCCGGACGAGCACGCTCGGCAGCGTCCCGCCGAGATAGATCGACCCCAGATCGCTCACGTCCATCGACAAGTCAGGCGCGAGGTCCGTCCGCACGCACTCGGCCTTCCCGTCCCGCACGGTCAGCTGGTACCGGCCGTCCTGCTCCAGGAACGAGTCGGTCACGTCGAGGACCAGCGAACCGTCCGTGAACCAGCCGCGCGCGGTCAGGGCGCGTGGGACGTCCAGCAGCCGCACCCACAGCCAGTCCGTCTCGGTCGGCTCGGCCGCGCGCAGGTCCGCCAGCTGCCAGCGCAGCGGGTTCCCCGGCGGGAGGTGCTTGAACTCGATCTTCTTGACCAGGTCGTGCCCGAGCAGGAACTGGGTGAGCGCGGTAAACCCCGCGTCGTCGACCGCGATGACCTCGTCGACCGTCAGCGTGGCGTCGGTGACCAGGTAACTCGCGTACCCGTTCGCGACGCCGTCCGCGTCCCGGTGCACGGCGAGGTAGCGCGGCTCCGGGCCGGTCGGCGGGTGTCCCGCGCCCAGCGCCCACCAGCGGTGCGGCCGCGACAACGCACCAGGCTGAGTGCGGCGGTACCGGTCGTAGATCTCCTCCAGAAGCTCCCCGCAGTCAACCCGCCGCTGCAGCTCAACGGAGCCGGTCTCGACGCCGGCCCCGCGCGGTGCGGCGAAATCGGTGCGGTGCCGCTCGACGGTCAGCCGCTCCGTGTAGGTCGCCGGTCCGTAGCCGAACCGCCGGTAGATCACCGCTTCGCTGCAGAGCAGGACGGACAGGAACTCGCCGCGGGCACGGACGTCGGCGAGCTGTTCCTGCATCATCGTGCGGAGCACGCCTTGCCGCCGGTGCGTCGGCAGCACGCCGACGGCGGTCACGCCAGCGGTCGGGGCGACCACGTCGCCCGGCAGCGTGAGATCGAAGGAGTACGCGCCGGTGGTGCCGACCGGCTTCCCGTCCGGCGCGAAGGCGACCAGGCTCCGTTCTCGCTCGTAAGCGCCCAGGACACCGCTGCCCGCCGACTCGGGCCAATACCGGCCGAACGCGGCTTGGACGGTGCTGAAGTAGAGGTCGTAGTCGTTGTCGTGCCGAATTTCCATCGCGGAGGCCCCCGGGAGCTGACGGTGTTTCAACCGTATCCCAGCCGCACTCCCGGGGGCAGGCAAGCGATTTACGCCCGAAGCGCGCCCGGCCGGACGCGCGCCTGGAACTTCTGCAGCAATGCCGCCGCGACGCTCACCGCGATCACCGCCGGTTCCTTGCCGGTCAGCTCCGGAAGCCCGATCGGCGTCGTGATCCGGGACAGCGCCGCCTCGTCGTGGCCGAGATCGGTCAGGCGCTTCCGGAACCGCGACCACTTCCCGGCGGACCCGATCAGCCCGATCGACCCGCAGGCACCGCTGCGCAAAGCGGCGTCGCACAGCGCGATGTCCTCGGCGTGGTCGTGCGTCATGATCAGCACGTGCGTGCCCGCGGGCAGCTCCGACAGCACCGTTTCCGGCAGCAGCGGGACCTGGTGGACGCGCACGCTCGCCACCGCGTCGTCGAGCACAGCCAGTCGTTCCGCAGTCAGCTGCGCCGGCCGGCTGTCGATCAGGTGCAGGGAAACCTCGTGCCGGGCGAGCACTCGCGCCAGCTCCAGGCCGACGTGCCCGACCCCGAAGACCGCCACCGCCGGACGCACCGGCAGCGGCTCGAACAACAGCGTCATCGTCCCTCCGCAGCACTGCACGCCGTGCTGGTAAGGAGCCTTGTCGGACAACGAAAGCGTTTGCAGCTCCGGCGCGGTCGCGTTGTCCCGCAACAGTTCCCGGGCCCGCTCGATCGCGACGGCCTCGGCGTTGCCGCCGCCGATCGTGCCGTGGGTTTCCGAAGAACCGACCACCATTTTCGCGCCGCCTTCGCGCGGGGTGTGCCCGCGCGAGGACGTCACCGTGACGAGCACGCCCGGCAGCCCCGCGTCCCGCAGGTGCTGCACCGCGCTGAGCCAGTTCATGGCTGGCCCACCAGGTCCGGTACCTGCGCCTCGACCACCGGAGCGGCCGTGACAGCGTGGTCGATCGCCCAGAACACGGCCTCCGGCGTCGCCGGGGAAGCGAGGTCGACGCTGTGTCCGGGCTCGCCGAAGGCGGCGACCGCCTGCCGCAACGCTTCCCGCACCGCGAAGGCCAGCATCAACGGCGGTTCGCCGACCGCCTTCGACCCGTAGACCGCGCCTTCTTCCGCGGCGTCGGTCAGCAGCGTGACGTTGAATTCCTCCGGCATCTCCGAGAAGCTCGGCAGCTTGTACGTGCTCGCCGCCTGCGTCGCGAGCCGTCCACGCGACGGCCGGTCGGATTCGTCCCAGCGCAGGTCTTCCAGCGTCAGCCAGCCCATGCCCTGCACGAAGCCGCCCTCGATCTGGCCGATGTCGATCAGCGGGGACAGGCTGTCGCCGACGTCGTGCACGATGTCGACCCGCCGCGTTCGGTACGCGCCGGTGAAGTCGTCCACCTCGACCTCGGCCAGCGCCGCGCCGTAGGCGAAGTACTTGAACGGCGTTCCGCTCATCGTTGCGGAATCCCAGCTCAGGCCCTCGGTCCGGTAATACCCGGCGGCCGACAGATGCACCCGGTCGAAGTAGGCAGCGTGCACGAGTTCGTCCCAGCCGATTTCCTCGCCGGACGGGGTGCGCGCGGCACCGCGGACGATCCGGACGTCGCTTTCCGGCACGCCGAGCTTGCCCGCCGCGACGGTCAGAAGCCGGTCGCGGATCTGCTCGCAGGCGTTCTTGACCGCGCCGCCGTTGAGGTCCGCGCCCGAACTCGCCGCGGTGGCCGAGGTGTTCGGCACCTTGTCCGTCCGGGTCGGGGCCAGCCGCACCTTCTCCGGCGGCACGCCCAGCGCGGTCGCGGCCACCTGCAGCATCTTCGTGTGCAGGCCCTGGCCCATTTCGGTGCCGCCGTGGTTGATCAGGACCGAGCCGTCCTTGTACACGTGCACCAGCGCGCCGGCCTGGTTGAACGCGGTGAGGTTGAAGGAAATCCCGAACTTCACCGGCGTGATCGCGAGGCCGCGCTTGGAGTGCGGATGCTTCGCGTTGTACGCGGCGATCTCGGCCTGCCGCTGCTCGGCGTCGCCCGAGTCGAGGAGCTGCCGCCAGATCCGGTGGATGCGTTCCGGGTGCCGCACCGGCATCCCGTACGGCGTGTCCTGGCCTTCGGAGTAGAAGTTGCGCCGCCTCAGCTCGATCGGGTCGATGCCGAGCAGCGGTGCGCAGCGCCCGAGGATGTCCTCGATCACCAGCATTCCCTGCGGGCCGCCGAATCCGCGGAAGGCGGTCTGCGACGTCTTGTTGGTCTTCGCGATCCGCCCCAGCGCGCGGACATGCGGGATCCAGTACGCGTTGTCGACGTGGCACAGCGCGCGGGCGAGAACCGGTTCGGACAGGTCGAGGCTCCAGCCGCCGTCCGCGGTCAGCACGACGTCCAGCGCCTGCAGTTTGCCGTCGGAGTCGAAGCCGACGCTCCATTCAGCGCGGAAACCGTGCCGTTTGCCGGTCATCGTCATGTCCTGGGTGCGGGTGAGCCGCAGCCGCACCGGGCGTCCGGTGAGCGTGGCGCCGAGCGCGGCGACCGCGGCGTACCCGTGCGGCTGCCATTCCTTGCCGCCGAAGCCGCCGCCCATCCGGAGGCTCTGCACGGTGACCTCGTGGCTGTGCTTGCCCAGCACGTGCGCCACGATGTCCTGCGTTTCCGACGGATGCTGCGTGCTGCTCTGGACGAAAATCTGATCGGACTCGTCCACGTGCGCCAGCGCGCATTGGGTTTCCAGGTAGAAGTGCTCCTGGCCGGCGAAGTCGAACTCGCCGCGGAAGACGTGCGCTGAACCGGCCATCGCCGGGTCGACGTCCCCGCGCGCCACCACTCGCGGCTCGCCCTGGAAACTGCCCGCGGCGATCGCCTCGCCGACTGTCACCAGCGACGGCAGCGCTTCGGTGTCCACCTCGACGGCCGCCGCGCCCAGCCGCGCCGCTTCCAGCGTTTCGCCGAGCACCCAGGCCACCGCGTGGCCGAAGAACATCACCTCGGACGGGAACAGCGGTTCGTCGTGATGCACGCCGGAATCGTTGACACCAGGGACATCCGCCGCCGTGAGGACCCGAACCACGCCGGGTACGGCTTCGGCCGCTTCGGTGCGGATGGCCAGCACCTTCGCGTGCGCCTCGTTTACCTGTACGGGGTATGCGTGCAGGACGTCTTTGGTGCGGGCGACGAGGTCGTCGGTGTACAGCGCGGTGCCCCGGACGTGCGCCGCGGCGGCTTCGTGCGGCCGGGCGATCCCGATGGACGGGCTTTCCGGACGTTCGGACAATGCACTCATGCCGTCGCCTCCTTGACGAGTTTCACGCTGGTCGCTGGGGAGGCGACGGCATGAATAGTGATGATTCGCTTGCAAGCTGCGCTCATGCTTGTGCCCCCTCAAGAGAGTCGGCGTGCAGTTTCAGCAGGCTGCGGCCCAAAGTCGCGGCGCGGTAGGCCGCACTCGCGCGATGGTCGTCCATCGGCGTGCCCTCGCCGCGCAGAATTTCCGCGGCGGCGCGGACGGTTTCCTCGTTCCAGGACTGTCCGACGAGCGCCGCTTCGGTGTCTTTAGCGCGAATCGGCGTCGCGGCGACCCCGCCGAGCCCGATCTGCGCGGTGCGCACGAGACCGTCTTCGATGTCGAGCGCGAACGCGACAGCGACGCTGGAAATGTCATCGAACCGCCGTTTGGCGACCTTGTGGAACGCCGTGGTTCCGGCTAGTGGCAAGGGAATCCGCACAGACCGGATCAGCTCGTCGGCCCGCCGGACGCTCTGCCGGTAACCGGTGAAGTACTCGTCGAGCGGCACTTCGCGGTCTCCGTCCACAGAGGACAGCACGACGCTAGCGCCGAGCGCGAGCAGCACCGGTGCGGAGTCGCCGATCGGCGACCCGGTGCCGAGGTTTCCGCCGAGCGTCGCGGCATTCCGGATCAGCCGCGACGCGAACTGCGGGATCAGCTGGCTCAGCAGCGGCACCCGGCCGTCGAGGCGGCGGTCCATCTCGGTGAGACTCAGCCCGGCCCCGATTTCGATCGTCTCCGCGCCGATGTCCAGCATCTGCAGCTCCGGCACCCGATCGATGGCGACGACGCAGTCCGCCCGGACGCCGCGGATGTTCACCTCGACGCCCCAGTCAGTCGACCCGGCCACGAAAGTCGCGTTAGGACGGTCGTGGCGCAGCTGCAGCGCTTCGGTCCAGGTGGCTGGTCGGAGGTAGTCCCGTCCTTCGTCATGCAGTTGTGTCGCAACGGGTTCCGGTGCCCCGCAAGTTCGCCGTTGTGCCAGCGGATCCTCGGCCGGGGGAGTGCCGAGCGCGTGTGCGGCGTCGCGGATCGGCCGGTATCCGGTGCAGCGGCAGAGGTTTCCGCTCAGCGCGTGGATGTCGAAGCCGTTCGGCGCGTGGTCGTCGCCGGTCGCGTCGCGGTCGCTGCGGTAGTACTCGGCGGCCATGCTGCAGACGAACCCGGGAGTGCAGTAGCCGCACTGGGATCCGCCGCGCACGGCCATTTCGTGCTGCACCGGGTGCAAGTCCTCAGTGGACCCGAGCCCCTCGGCGGTCCACACCTCCTGCCCGTCCAGCGAACCGACCGGGGCGAGGCACGCGTTGATCGCGACCAGATCCGTCGGCGATTCGACGCCGGGGCGCGCGACCAGGATCGCGCACGCTCCGCATTCGCCCTCGGCGCAGCCCTCCTTGCAGCTGGTCAGGCCCTGTCCGCGGAGCCAGTCCAGTGCCGTGGTGTGCACGGGAACGGCGCCGATCGCGGTGCGTTTCCCGTTGACGGTCACCTCGGGGTCGACCATCGGAGTTCCTCTCGTCTTTTCTCGGCTGGGGCCACGGCCGCCGACGCGCCGCATCGGCGCAGGTCAGGGGGACCGTGGGGAAGTTCGCGGCAACGGGACTCGGGACCCGTGCGCGTGCGCGACCGAGCGGGGGGAGACCGCTCAGGGGCGCGTTGGCCAGCCGTGCGCGACGCGCCCCTTGTTCCAGGCGGACTGGCGCGTGCGCTGACGGAGGTCGGCGAGCTGTCCGGAAGTCAGAAGCATCGCGCACCTCCTCGAGAGCGAACGGAACGAGCGGTGCAGGCACACCGCCGTCGACGAAGCGTAACGCCGGGTTCAGCGGGAGACAAGGGTCGACGTCGCCCGAAAGGAGACCCAGGACACACTTCCAAATACCCCTAGGGGGTATAAAGTTCGTCGCGTCACCAGCGAACGAAGGAGAAACCGATGAACGTCAACGGCACCGCGCTTTCGACCGGCGAAGTCCAGCTCGGCGTGGTGCACGCCCCCGCTCGGGCCGGGGAAGACGGCGAGCTTTCGTTCACCGTCGCCACCGCCGACGGACAGCCGATAACCAAATACGAGGAGGCACACGGCAAGCAGTTACACCTGATCGTGGTTCGCAACGACGGCGCGCACTTCCGACACCGCCATCCAGTGCTGGATCCGGAGAACGGCGTCTGGACGATCCCGTGGACTTGGGACGCGGCGGGCACGTACCGCGTCTTCACCGACCTCACCCCGGCGGGTGGCGAGAGCGTCACGCTGTCGCGGACCGTCGAGGTCGCCGGTGACTACCAGCCGCAGGCCTCGGAACCGGTCGCGAAGAGCGTGGTCGACGGCTACGAAGTGACCCTCGACGGCACGCTCGCAGCCGGCGCGGGAACGCTGCTGACTGCCCGCGTGACCCGCGACGGACAGCCGGTCACCGACCTGGAGCCGTACCTCGGTTCGTTCGGCCACCTGGTCGCGCTGCGTCAGGGCGACCTCGCCTACCTGCACATCCACGCGCTCGACGACGAGAAACCCGGGCCGGAGATCCGCTTCCACGCCGAGGCTCCGACGACCGGCCGGTACCTGCTGTACCTCGACTTCCAGGCCGAGGGCGTCGTCCGCGCCGCCGCCTTCGTCCTCGACGCCGGGCTCGCCGCGCCGGGCCGCCACGAACACCACGGCCACCACTGAGCGGCCGCCGGATGCCGTGCTGCCGTTCCCCTTGAAGAGAAAGCGAAAAACGATGACCACCGCACCAGAAACCCGGCCGAACACCCTCCGCTGGTGGGCGCTCGGACTGATCGCCCTGGCCCAGTTCATGGTGATCATGGATACCTCGATCATCGGCGTCGCACTGCCGCGCATGCGCGACGCGCTCGGATTCACCCCCAGCACGCTGTCCTGGGTCTTCAACGCGTACGTGATCGCCTTCGGCGGCCTGCTGCTGCTAGGCGGACGACTATCGGATTTGTTCGGCGCCAGAAAGCTTTTCGCCACCGGGTGGGCGATTCTCCTGGCAGGTTCGGTGCTCGCCGGAGCCGCTGGAAACGTCCCGATCGAGCTCGCTGGCCGGATCGTGCAGGGCGCGGGAGCCGCGCTCATCGCCCCGTCCGCGCTGACTCTGTTGATGATGCTCTTCGGCAGCAACCCGAAGGAACTCACGAAAGCCCTTGCGCTGTACGGCGCGGCGGCACCGGCTGGCGGTACCGCTGGAGTGTTCCTCGGCGGAGTGATCACGGAGTACCTGTCGTGGCCGTGGGTGTTCTACCTCAACGTGCCCATCGCCGTGCTCGCACTGTTCGCCACTCGCGCGGTTTTGCCTGGGGGAGCGTCCGGAACCCGGGGCACCGTTGACGTCATCGGCGCGCTGACCGTCACGCTCGGCCTCGGAACGCTGGTGTACGGGATCGTCCGCGCTCCGGAAGCGGGCTGGGCAGCCGCGGAAACCTGGATCGCGCTCGGTGCCGGCGTCGTACTGCTGGCCGGTTTCGTTCTCCGGCAAGCGAAAGCCCGCACTCCGCTGATGCGGTTGTCGATCTTCCGTGCTCCGCGACTCGGTGCGGCGAACCTGGCGCAGGTTTTCCTTGGCGCGGCGTGGATTCCGATGTGGTTCTTCCTGAACCTCTACCTGCAGCAGGTACTCGGCTTTCGTGCCTTCCCCGCAGGTGCCGCGTTGTTGCCGATGACCGCGCTGATCATGCTCGGAATGATCGCCTTGGCCCCGCGAGTGATCGGCCGCTTCGGCCCGAAGCTGCCGATCGTCGCCGGATTGCTGTTGCTGGCAGCCGGACTGGGCTGGCTCGCGCTGGTGCGGGCGAACGGCAGCTTCTGGGTGGACGTCCTGCCCGCGTCGCTCGTCGAGGCGCTGGGGATGTCGCTGGCGTTCATCCCGTCGCTCAGCACGGCGATTTCCGCGGCCCGGCCGGAGGAAGGCGGGCTCGCGTCGGGGATCGTGAACACCGGCTACCAGGTGGGATCGGCGCTGGGCTTGGCCGTGATGACCGCGCTGGCGGCTGCTTCCGGCGCGGGTGCGCTCGGTGACCCGGCGGCGTTGACGAACGGCTACTCGGTCGCCTTCATCGGCTCGGCAGTGCTCGCCCTCGCCGGAGCAGTCCTGGCAGCCGTCACCTTCCGCCGCCAGTAAGTCCGTGAAGGACTCCTTGAGGGAATCAGATTCCCTCAAGGAGTCCTTCACGTCACGCCTTCGACTCGGCGGGCTTCCAGATCCGTCCGTGCAGGCCGACGAACAACAGTACAAATGCGACAGTCAGCAGGATGTGCCCGAGCCCGGCGATTCCGGCGATCGCCGCGCCGGATTCCTTGCCCAGCACGGTGAGCGTGCCGTGCACGGCCATCCCGCCGACCGTGACGAGCATTCCGGCGTGGTAGATCCAGAAGAACGGCGCGAACGACCTCGTCGCCGACAGCGTGAACACCTTGTCCAGCACCAGGACGATCAGGAACACCAGCGTCCCGAGCGCGAGCAGGTGGGTGTGCACAATGGACAGCTGGGTGTCGCCGGTGAAGTTCTTCGCCTTGGTCAGCTCGCGGTAGTACAGCCCGCCGAGCAGGCCGAGGATCGTGTAGATCGCGGCGGCCCAGTAGATCTTCTTCGTCATCGGTTCTCCTCGGCTCCGGCGCGGGCCGGCTGGTGGATCCGTCCGTCGACGACCTCGTGCACCGAGTCGACCCCTTCGAGGTGGGAGCGGTCGTGGGTGACCAGTACGGTTGCCGTCGCCTGTTGGTGCGTGATCGTAGTGAGCAGATCGACGACCGCCGCGCCTCGGTCCTGGTCCAGCGCGCTCGTCGGCTCGTCGACCAGCAGCACGGCGGGCTCGTTCATCAAGGCGCGCGCGATGTTCACCCGCTGCTGCTGTCCGCCGGAAAGCCGTCCCGGCCGGTGCGTCGCCCGATCGGCGAGCCCGACCGCGTCGAGCAGTTCCTTCGCTCGTTTCGCCGCCTCGCCGCGCGGTGTTCCGCTCAGGTGCGCCATGACTTCCAACTGTTCCACCGCAGTGAGCGACGCGAGCAGATTCGGTTGCTGGAACACAATCCCGATCTTGGTGCGGCGCAGTTCCGCGAGGGCGGCCCGGTCCAGGCCGGTGGTGTCGGCGCCGCCGACGACCACGCGTCCGTGATCGGGCCGGATGAGCGTCGCGGCGACGGCCAGCAGGCTCGACTTGCCCGACCCGGACGGTCCGATCACGGCGGCGACGCTTCCGGCGGGCACGTGAAGGTCGACCTGGTCGAGGGCGGTGAGGCGAGAATCGCCGTCGGGGTAGGTGAGGGTGATGCCGGACAGGTGCAGGCTCATCAGTGCGCTCCGGAGGTGAGGGCGGTCAGCGGGTCGACCGAGGTGATGCGGCGGACCGCCAGCGCGGCGCCGAGCACGCCGAGGACCACCAGCACCGCGGCCGGACCGAGCAACGTGCCCGCGCTCAGCACGAACGGCACCGTCCCCGATGCGACCGCTCCGAGCGCGGCGGCGAGTCCAGTTCCGAGCGCGGTCCCGCCGACCAGCAGTACGACAACTTGGCCGAGCGCGTCCCGGAGCAGGTACTTCGTGGTCGCGCCGAGCGCTTTCAGGACTGCGATGTCACGGCTGCGCTGGATCGTCCACACGGTGAAGAACGCGCCGATCACCAGTGCGGAGATCACGAACAGGAAGCCGCGCATCAGCTGGAGCGAGCCGTTTTCCGCCGAATAGGAACCGATCGCGGACAACGCGTCGTCCTTCGTGACAGTGCGGGTGCCGAGACGTGTGTCAGCTGCGGCGAGATCGGCGGATTTGTCGGTGGTCACCGCGAGCACTGTCGCGTTTGGACCGGTCAAGTGCGTCCAGACGACCGGGAGATGGCTGTATGACGCGTCTCCGGAGACGGCTGTAACGGTGACTTTCTGGCCTTGCAGGGTGAGTTGGTCGCCTTCGTGAGCCTTCAACGCGTCAGCCGCGCCCGTGGACAACGCAGCTGTGCCCGGGCTCGTGTTCTGGACCCCGAACGCCGCCAAGGTCGCGGTGCGCTCGCCGACCGCGGCGCTGGCCGTGCTGATCGCGATCGGCTCCGCGCTGGTCACTCCCGGAGTCCGGGCGTACTGATCGGCCTGTTCCCGGGTCACTGTGGACTGTCCAAACGAGAGCGAACCGCTGCCGGGTTCGGCGAAGACCAAGTGGTCGGCCTTCAACCCGGTGATCGCGGACGTGCTCTGCGCGGCCAGCCCCGCGGTGAGCCCGGACAGCAGCCCGACCAGCAACGTCATCAGCACCACGACGGTCCCCATCAACGCGAACCGCCCCTTGGCGAAGCGCAGATCCCGCCACGCGACGAACATGTGCGTACCTTCCTTCTCGGTGTGCCTTCCAGCCTCGTCCGGCCGGGGCGCGGGGACATCGCGCCGCGGATGGCCTCCCGGGAATCGATGGACGCACTCGCCGCTCAACCTTTCGATTGATGCGAATTCCCGGGGGAGCACGGACAATTGACCGCAGGAGGCTTTCGTGAACCCGCACACCCTCGACCGGCCGTTGCGCGTGCTGCGCGTCTGCCTGCACCTCCTGCTGGCCGGGCTCCTGGTGCTCGCCGTCGCGCGCGCGTTCGCCGACGGCCTGCCGCACGCGCCCGCGGTACTGGCGGGCGCGCTGGTGATGGGCGGCGTCTACACCGCGGGCCCGCTGCTGCCCCGCGTCGGCCGGTTGCCGGGCGCGACGGCCGGATGGCTGGTCGTGCTGGGCGTCGCGTGGCTCGTGCTGCTGTGGCTCACTCCGGACGGGGTGTGGCTGGCTTTCCCGCTGTATTTCCTGCAAATGCACCTGCTGCCGACCCGCTGGGGCCCGGCCGTCGTCGCGCTCACCACTGTCCTGGCGATCGCCGGTTTCACGCGCCACCAAGGCGGATTCAGCGTCGGCGTGATCATCGGCCCGACGCTCGGGGCCGCGGTCGCGATCGCCACCGTGCTCGGTTACCAGGCGCTCTATCGCGAAAGCGAACAACGGCGGCACCTCATCGAGGAGCTGCGCGAGACCCGCAACGACCTCGCCGCGATGGAACACTCCGCCGGAGTCCTAGCCGAACGCGAACGCCTTGCCCGGGAAATCCACGACACGCTGGCGCAGGGCCTTTCGAGCATCCATCTGCTGCTCCGCGCCGCCGAACGCGCCCTGCCGGACCGTCCCGACGCCGCGGTCCCACACGTCACGCAGGCGAGGCAAGCCGCCCAGGACAACCTCACCGAAGCCCGCCGCCTCGTCTACGCCCTGGCCCCGGTGGAACTGGAAGGCGCTTCCTTACCGGCGGCTCTGGAACGCCTCTGCGCGACCACACAACAACGTTCCGGGCTGACTGTCCACTTTCACCTCAGCGGCACCCCGTTCGACGTGCCGACCGCGTACGAGGTCGCCTTGCTCCGCATCGCCCAATCGGCGCTGGCCAACACCGTCCGGCACGCCGCGGCTGGCCGGGCCGAGCTGACCTTGAGCTACATGGACACGAGCGTCACCCTGGACGCCGTGGACGACGGTATCGGCTTCGACCCGCAAGAAGTGCGCAGCGGCAGCGGCTTCGGCCTGCCCGCGATGCGCGCCCGTGCCCGCTCCCTCGGCGGCTCGTGGACAGTGGAATCTTCACCGGGCAACGGCACCGCGTTAGCCGTCAGCTTCCCCGTGGATGCGCGATGATCCGCCTCCTGCTGGCCGACGACCATCCGGTGGTCCGTGCCGGATTGCGCGCCGTCCTGGAAACCGAACCGGACCTGGAAGTCGTCGCGGAAGCTTCCTCCGCCGAAGACGCCGTGCGGTTGGCCGTTGGCGTGGACGTCGTGCTGATGGACCTCCAATTCGGCTCCGGAATGCACGGCTCCGAAGCGACCGCGGAGATCACCGCGGCGGCGGACGCGCCGAAAGTCCTGGTCCTGACGACCTACGACACCGACGGCGACATCCTCGCCGCCATCGAAGCAGGCGCGACCGGATACTTGTTGAAGGACGCCCCGCCGGAAGACCTCGCCGCCGCGGTGCGGAACGCCGCCGCCGGACAGACCGTCCTGGC
This sequence comes from Amycolatopsis circi, assembly GCF_003385235.1. Lineage (GTDB taxonomy): Bacteria > Actinomycetota > Actinomycetes > Mycobacteriales > Pseudonocardiaceae > Amycolatopsis > Amycolatopsis circi. The sequence goes on from NZ_PQIA01000058.1 coordinate 26,525, forward strand.
CCCGGCGGTCGCGCATCGGCTGATGAATCGCATGCGCACTCCCGCGGCCGCGTTGTCGCCGCGGGAGATCGAGGTGCTGGGTCTGGTCGCGGACGGATTGTCGAACCTGGAGATCAGCAAGCGGCTGTTTTTGAGCCAGGCGACGGTGAAATCGCATCTGGTGCACATCTACACGAAACTGGAAGTCGATTCCCGGACGGCCGCGGTGGCGGCGGGGAAGGCACAGGGGCTGATCCGCCGCTAACGGTTCGCGGCCGGTGCGTGCGGAGGCCGCCTCAGGTCCGTGAGGGGAACCCTGAGGGACTCAGAGTCCCTCAGGGTTCCCCTCACGGACAGCACACTCCGTACCTGTCTCGCCAACCCCCCGGCGACCAGCACGGACACCTCACACCGCAGCCGCAGCGCCGCCTTAAGTCCCTGGCATTGGGAATCAGAGTCCGTGGGGGTTCCCCTCACGGACCGCGAGCCTGGCGACCGGACCCGCTAGCCGCCTTGTGCTCGGTGGAATTCCCGCGCCGCAGGCGGGTGACGGGAGTAGCCCGACCACCCGAGCCCGGCGACAATACCCAGCGGGAGGAGGCGCCGATGACCCTGTTCGCGATGGCCGTCGTCCTTCTCGCCGGACTGGCCGGACCTCTCCTGGCCACCCCGAAACGCGCCCGGATCCCGATCGTCGTCGGCGAGATCCTGCTCGGCGTGGCGGTCGGCCGGACCGGGTTCGGCTGGGTGAAGGCCGACGATCCGATCCTCTCGTACGTCGCCTCCGCCGGGTTCGCGCTGGTGATGCTGGTCGCGGGCAGCCACGTGCCGTTGCGGGACGCTGCGTTGCGCGTCGCGGCCGGGCGCGGGGCCTTGCTGGCCGCGTTGGTGGGCGTGCTGTCCGTGCCCGCCGGGTTCGGGGTGGCCGCGCTCGTCGGCACCGGGCACGGGCTGCTTTACGCCGTCCTGCTCGCGTCCAGTTCCGCCGCGTTGGTGATGCCGGTCCTGGACGAGACGAAGCTCGGCACACCGCCCGCGCTGGCCTTGATCGTGCAGGTCGCGATCGCGGACACCGCGTGCATCGTGGCGCTTCCGCTGGCAGCCGCGCCGCAGAAGGCCGGGCGGGCGGCGCTCGGGGCGCTGGCGGTCATCGCGGCCGGGGCGGTGTGGTTCGTGGTGCTGCGGTGGCTGCATTCCCGCGGGCTCGTCGACAAAGCGCACGACCTCAGCAAGTCCCGGCATTTCGGCATCGAACTCCGGATCGCGTTGATTGTCCTCTTCGGACTCGCCGGGTTGGCTCAGCTCGTCGGGGTGTCGGTGATGCTGGCGGGGTTCGTCGCGGGGCTCGCGCTGGCCGCGGTCGGGGAGCCGCGTCGCCTTGCCCGGCAGTTGTTCGCGGTGACCGACGGCTTTCTCGGGCCGGTGTTTTTCGTGTGGCTGGGCGCTTCGCTCGACTTGCGCGCGCTCGGCCAGCATCCGGTGATGCTCGTGCTGGCCGCGTTGCTCGCGGCCGGTTCCGTCGTAGTCCACGGTGCGACGCGACTGCTGGGACAGCCGCTGCCGCTGGCCGTGCTCGCGGGCGCGCAACTGGGAGTGCCGGTCGCGGCGGTGACGATCGGCACCCGCGAACAATTGCTCGCTCCGGGCGAGGGCGGGGCGATTCTCGCCGCGGCGCTGATCAGCGTCGGCGTGACCGCTTGGGCCGCATCCCGTGCGGTCAAGGAGTTCGAATCGAGGGAGGCGTCATGAAAGAGCACTGGAAAGACGAACCGGACGAGCATGATTATCCGGCAGCATTCGACTATCTCACGCTCGTCACGCCCGAGGAGACCGTGACCGGACTGGTCGATCAGCTGAAGCGGGCGGAACTGACGCACCGCAAGGCGAAGGACATCCTGCGGGCGAGCAGATTGAAGCTGCTGCCCGAGGACAACGCGCACGTCGCGAAGGACCTCGAGAAGGTCAAGGACGGCAAGGCTCTCTCGCCGGTCCTGCTCGTCCGCGGGCACGGCCACCCCGGCTTCGCGACGGCCGACGATCTGGTCATCGCGGACGGTTACCACCGCGTGTGCGCTTCGTATCACCTGGACGAAAATGCCGACATTCCGTGCAAATTGATTTGAGACCCGGTTTGGATTCCGAATTGATTGCGAAGGCCCGCCGCTCGTAACGCCTGCTCCCGGCTGTCGATCTTTCGTTGCGAGATCGACGAGACAGGCGGAGCGAGTGGACGAGCACAACATCGAAAACCACCCGGACCTGATGGATCCGGACTGGCAGCGGCACGCCGAGAAAGAAGCTTGGACCGGCCTGCGCCGCAACCGGCGACGGGCGCGGCGGCGCAGGTTGGTCACCATCTCGGCCGCGGTGGTGATCGTCGTGGCGGCGGCCGGGTTTTACCTGTGGAAGCAGGGGACGAGCCCGGAGGAGATCGCCGGGAGCAGCCCGGCCGTGCTCACGCCGACCACCACCGCACCCGCGCCGACCGACCTTCCCGACTCCGGGCACGTCGACCTGAAGCGGCCGTTCGACAACACGCCGGCGCAGAACTGGCCCGAGGGCATCGCCGGGCTGACCGTCCCGGCCCCGGCGAAGGTCGGCTCGTTCTCGGAGAAGCAGGTCGGCGACGCGCAGGAACAGGTCAAGCACGCGGTCGAGCTGGCGCAGTTCGACAAGGACGTCCTGGAGGGGCACCACCCGGACGGCTACATCGGGCTTTTCGCGCCGGACTCCCGGGCGGATCTCCACGTCGACCCGCAGCGGTACCTGCCCTACCTCGAGGACGGCTACCACCTCCTGCCCGTGCGGCCGAGGATGACGGGGAAGATGACCGTGCGGCCGGGCAAGGCCGGGGAGTTGTACCTGCACGTCTCGTACGTGGTGGCTTACGCCTTCGACCCCGGCAGCCACGTGATCGAGGGCCCGGCCGACCTGGAGCCGTTCGTGCGGACCGACGCCGACTACGTCATGCGCAGCGGCACGGGCTGGGGACCCGGCAGCCGCGGCCTGTGGCTGGGCGAGTTCGGCGGGTACACCACCGGCGCCGCGTGCGACGCCGCCAAGAAGAGCCTGCTCGCCCCCGCGTTCGCTGACCCGTACTTCACCGGTCCCTCGATGAAGCCGGAGCCGGGGCAGTTCGATCCGAGCAAACCCGCTTCGGTCAAGGGAAACTGCACAGAGTAACGACGCCCGGAACCGATCGGGGATTCTCCTCGAAGCCGCCGGGGCGCGGCCCGGTACCATCACTCCCGATGATCACGAATGTGTCTCGGCGGTCCTGGTCCGGCGCCGTCGCCCCGTGGCGGGTCGACGAGGTCGGGCGCAAAGTGCGGCTGCGCGAGGTCCGCCCCGGCGACCAGCGCACCCTCGCCGGATTCGACCGGGACTCCGTGCGCGTCCAGGATCCCCAGGTCGGCGGCTACCGGCACTGGGCGACCCATCGCGGGCACGCCACGCCGGACGGCTTCCACTTCGCGATCGAGACGCTGCACAACCGGACGCTGGTCGGCTCCGTCTGGGTCGAAACGGATCCGTTCACCGCCCGGTTCAGCTACGGCATCGGGATCGGCCCGCAGCACCGCCGCTGCGGTTACGCCGCCGACGCCGTCGCTTTGCTGCTGGCGTTCATGTTCGACCGGTGCCGGTACCGCGCGTGCGAGGTCAGCGTCAACGGCAGCAATTTCGCTTCGTTGTCGCTGCACGGCGAGCTGGGCTTCCGGGAAGAGGCCCGGCTCCGCGACGCCGAGCTGCTGCGCGGGGAGATCAAGTATCCGGTCCTGATGAGCATCACCGCCGAACAGTTCGCCGCGCGGAACCTGGCGCTGGCGGCGGTTCGCGGCTCTGGCCGGTCGTCGTCGCGCGGGCGGCATTGGCGAGTCCAACGCCCTGGACGGCACCGCCGGATCGCCTACTCCGCCGGCGGCTAGCTCCCATTTCTCCAAGCCCCCAGCGCATCGATCTGCGACGCTGACCGGGTGATCAAGCGCATCATCGCCTACGCCGAGGGCTCCGACGACGCCGAGACCCGCGACTTCTACGTCAACGTCCTCGGACTCGACGTCGCCATGGACAATCCCGTTCTCGGCCTCCGCAGCAGCGACAACCCGGCCGCCCAGGTGCTCGTCCTCGCGCCAGGCAGCATCGATCCCGTGCCGCGCTGGGGGATCGACCTCGGCGAACCGGAGGCGGTCGAGCGAGCCCACGCCGAAGCGGTCCGGCGCGGGCTGCGCGTCGTTTATCCGCTCACCGACGAATCCTGGGGCGTGCGGCGGTTTTTCGTCGAGGATCCGGGCGGCACGGTCGTCAACGTGCTCGCCCACCTCGCCACGTGATGGGCAGTTCGCGCACCGAGTAGAAGATCGCGTTCTCCTTGAACTCCAACCGGTCCAGCGGCACGGCCAGCTCCAGCGTCGGCACCCGCCCGCGCAAAGCGGAGTACGCGATCTCCAGTTCGAGCCGGGCCAGCGGCGCGCCGAGGCAGAGGTGCCGTCCGTAACCGAACGCGACGTGGTGGCGCGCGGACCGGCGGACGTCGACCCGGTCGGGATCCGGGAAAGCCAGCGGATCCCGGTTCGCCGTGCTCTTCACCGCGACGATGCCCTCGCCCGCACGGATCAGCTGCCCGCCGATCTCCAGATCCTCCAACGCGACTCGGCGCGCTTCGGTGTGCGTGATCGACAGATAGCGCAACAGTTCTTCCACCGGGTCCGCTGACGCGTCGCGGAACTGCTCCGGATGCGTCAACAGCACCGCTGTGCCCAACGCGATCATGGCAGCAGTGGTGTCGTGACCTGCCACCAGAAGAAGTTGACCCAGCACAGCGATCTCGTGCCGGGTCATCGTGCCGACTTGTTCGACGGCCAGCTTGCTGAGCAGATCATCGCCCGGCTCGGCGGCTTTCGCGGCGACGAGGTCCTCCAGATACGCGTTCAGCTCTTCGCTGGCGGCCACGGCTCGCGCCGGATCGGGGTCGTCCATGACGAGCGTTCGGGCCACGCCTTGGAAGAAATCGCGGTCCGCGTAAGGGACGCCGAGCAGTTCGCAGATCACCAGCGAGGGGAGCGGCATCGCGAACGCCTCGACCAGATCGGCCGGGTTCGGCCCGGCGAGCAGCCGGTCGAGGAGATCGTCGACCAGCTGCTGAATGCGGGGCCGCAGCGCCGCCATTTTCCGGACGGTGAACTCCGGGGCCAGGATCCGCCGCTGCGCGGTGTGCTCCGGAGGATCCATCTGCATCAACGTTTTCATCTGCGCGTCGCGCGCCTTGCTGACCGCGTTGGTGTGCGGGAAACCGGGCTGCGTGACGTCGACGCTGACTCGCGGATCCGCCAGCACCGCACGGACCTCGGCGTACCGGGTGATCAGCCAGGGTTCAGTGCCGTCCCACAGCCGCACGCGCGACACCGGTGCCCGGCTCGTCAATCCGGGCGCGGGGGCGAAGGGACACCCCGCCGCCCGCGCCATCGGGAAGGTTTCGCCGTCGGTCATGGAAGCTCCTCACGTTCGGGTTCGGAGCTGAAGCATGGCCTCGCGGGAGGGTCCGGTAATCAGACAAAGCGGACGTGAGGTGGGTCACAATCCGAGCGGTGCCGGTCAGTCCTCGGCAGTGTCGGGTTCCCCCGGGCGTTCGACCACGCTCCACAGGAACGAATGCCTGCGCCCGGTCGGCTCCTCGCGCGCGACGAATTCGTCCAGCAGCGCGTCCAGCCGGGAGTGGAGTTCGGCCGCCGCCTCTTCGCTGAGCCGGACCACGCCGCGGCGGGTTTGCTGGATCGACGCCGGGTCGCTTTCGAGCATTTCCGCGCGGTGCGCGTCCAAAGTCGCCAACTCGACGCGTGCGGTCAGCGCCGGATCGCCCGCCTGGTCGAGGTCGAGGTGCCAGGTCCGCCGCGTCGTCCGGTAGGGGCGTTCCCAGGCGCCGAGGTCGCTGCGGCGAGCCGGTTCGGCGACCAGGAATCCGGCTTCCGCAAGCGCGTGCACCCGGCGCAGGACCGTGGCGGGGGATTCTTCGAGCCGGTTCGCCAGTTGCTGGTTCGTCCGCGCGGTGTCGAGGCACAGCCGCAGAATCCGCCAGCTCAGCGGGTGGGCGAGCGCGCGGAGGTCGTCGGCGGTCGCCTGGCGCGGGAGACGGTCGTCCATTGACAGCAGCTTAGCCGATTTGCTTCGATGGTATCGATATCAGAAAGTGAAATCACTGGAGGTCGGGTGCGCCGCATCGAGTCGTACGTCGAGCAGTACCGGGAGCGGCACGAGGCGGAGCTGGCCGAGTGGATCGCCGTTCCCAGCGTGAGCGCGACCGGCGAGGGCATGGCCGACGCGGCAGAATTCGCGTGCGCGTTGCTGCGGCGAAGCGGGCTCGAAGCGCGGCAGGTCGAAACTGGTGGCTGGCCCTTGGTCGTGGGGCGCGCGGAAGGCCCGGCGGGCGCTCCGCACGTGGTGATCTACGGCCATTACGACGTCCAACCGGCCGGGCCACTGGCGGCTTGGGACAGCCCGCCGTTCCAGGCCAGCATTCGGGACGGCCGGATGTACGGGCGCGGCACCGGCGACAACAAGGGCCAGCACCTCGCGCAACTGCTCGCGTTGCGGGCACTCGCGGAAACCGGCGAACTGCCGTGCAGCGTGACCGTTCTGCTCGACGGCGAGGAAGAAATCGGCAGCCCGAACCTGGAGTCCGCGCTCGCCGGTCTGCGCGACGAATGGGACGCGGATTTGGTGCTGTGGAGCGACGGCCCGGTGCACGACAGCGGCGAGCCGACGGTCAGCCTCGGCGTGCGCGGCGCGGTCCGGTTCGAGATTCGGGTGCACGGCGCGCCCGCGGCGCTGCACTCGGGAAACTGGGGCGGCGTCGGGCCGAATCCGGCGTGGGAACTGGTGTGGCTGCTGTCGACGATGCGCTCTCCGGAAGGCGAGGTCCTGGTCAAGGGAATCGCCGACGGCATGGTCCCGCTGAGCCCGTCGGAGCGAGACGCGCTGGACGCGCTCCCGGTCGACGTGCCCGCCGCGCTCGCCGAAGTCGGGCTGGACCGGATGGACGTGCCGGACGGCGTCGGCTTCAACGATCGCCTCGCCTTGCCGACGTTCAGCATCAACTCACTGTCCTGTTTGGACGAAGGCGACCACCGCACGGTCATCCCGGCCACCGCCGTCGCTCGCTGCGACATCCGGACGGTCGGCGGCCAGCGCGCCTCGACGGTCATCGAGGCGTTGCGCGCGCACCTCGCCGAACACCTGCCGCACGCCGAACTGCACGTCCCGGGCGGGTTGATGGAAGCGTCCCGGACGCTGCCGGAATCGCCCTACACCCAGGTGATCACCGACGCGGTCAGCGCGGCTGCCGGACGTCCGGCGCTGCTGGTGCCCGCGATGGGCGGCAGCCTGCCGATCGCCGCGCTGTCCGACGGCCTCGGGCTGCCGTGCTACGGAATCCCGCTGGCGAACGTCGACGAGCACAACCACGGCCCCAACGAGAACTTCGAACTCGCTCGTTTCCACGCCGGGATCACCGCCGCCGCCAACGTTTTGCTCGAACTCGGCAAGCTCCGCTGAATTCCCGCACATGGTTGCTCCGGGCCGGTGTGCCCGGAGCCGCGATTCACCAATGATGCCGAACCGCTGACGCACCGCCTCGGAGGCGACCATGTCGATTCCCGCTCCGGATTCCCCCGCCACCAAAGACAATCCTCCCGAAGAAGTTCCCTCGCCGCGCTCGTCTCGGATCGTGCTCGCGGCCACGGTCGGCAACACCCTGGAATGGTTCAGCCTCGGGGCCTACACCTTGTTCGCCGACGTCCTGGCGAAACAGTTCTTCCCCGCGTCGGACCCGGCGGTTTCGCTGATGCTGGCTTTCGCCAGCGTCGCGGTCGCATATTTGATCCGCCCGTTCGGCGGGATGATCCTCGGGTCCTACGCCGACCGCGTGGGCCGCAAAGCCGCGCTGGTGGTGTCGATCCGGATCATGGCGGTGGCCTCGCTGCTGATCGCGATCATGCCGAACTACGCGACGATCGGGATCGCGGCCCCGATCGGGCTGGTGTTCGCCAACCTGCTGCAGGGCTTCTCGGCGGGCGGCGAATTCGGCAGCGCGACGGCGTATCTGGTGGAGAGCAACCGGAAACGGCGCGGGTTCATGGGCAGCTGGGGCGCGGCGAGCCAGGGGCTGAGCACGCTGCTGGGCATCGTGTTCGCCGCGGTGCTGAGCGCGGTGCTCACCGACCAGCAGCTCGGGTCGTGGGGCTGGCGGATCCCGTTCGCCTTCGGGCTGCTGATCGCGCCGATCGGCTACTACATCCGGCGGCACGTGGAGGAATCCCCGGCGTTCGAGGAGGAGGCCGCCGAGGCCCCGCTGCGGGAGGTCCTGCGCTCGCAGAAAACCCGGATCCTGGTCGCGATGGGCGCGATGGCGGTGTCCACCGCGATCAGCTACCTGATCATCTACATGCCGACCTTCGCCATCCGGAACCTCGGCCTGCCCAAATCGCTGGCCTTCACCACGACGATCGTCACCCAGATCGTGCTGACCGTCCTCGCGCCGGTCGCCGGGCGCCTGTCCGACCGGACCGGCCGGATCCCGCTGATGGCCGCGGCCGGTTCGGTGATGCTGCTGGCGATCTTCCCGCTGTTCCTCGCGCTGAACAGCCAGCCGACGTTCGCGGTGATGACGGCGGTGATGGCCGCGATCGGGCTGGTCAAGGTCTGGTACGTCGGCCCGCTGGGCACGATGATGGCCGACGTCTTCCCGACCCGGACCCGCGCGACGGGGTTGTCGGTCAGCTACAACATCACCGCTTCGCTGTTCGGCGGTTTCACGCCGTTGGTGGTGATTTGGCTGATTCAGCTGACCGGGAGCAATCTCGCGCCGAGTTACTACGTGATGGTGCTGGCGGTGGTGAGCCTCAGTGCGCTGGCGTTTGCCCGGCGGCGGCTGCGGGTGCGGTGATCTGTCCTTTGTGGACTGGGTTGGCGGGTTGGGTGGCGCGCAACCTCTCGGAGGCTGCGCGCCATTCTCTCCATAGCCGGACCGCGAAGATCCGGCCGGGGATTTGCCATGACTGAGTTGAGAATCCGAAGATCAGTGCTGGGTGCGCGGGCGCTGGTGCTGATCGCTGCGGCGGTGACAGCCTGCACCTTGAGTCCCGCGGACACGGCGGGGCCTGGCGCTGCTCAGAAACATAAAGCGGGTGCCGTGCGAGCACGGCATCCGCCTGAGGCGCCTACGGATGCGTCCGGAAAGCATCCACAATCAGGTAACTGCCGTTCTTCATCGTGCCGCTGATCGTGTGCACCCCCGGCTGCAGGCCGGAAACAGCCGCCACCGTCGACTGGTACTGCCGGGTCGGCGTGACGAAACTGACCGTCCGATAAGGCGCTCCGTCGAGAGCGAGGTCGACGTCGCCCTCGTCGGTATTGGTTTCGGAAATGATATCGATTCCCGTTCCATAGAACGTCAAACTCCACGAATCGCCGACGTTCTGGGTCGCCCAGATGTCGTTGAGATAGGAATTCGCGCCCCCTGCCGAACTGCCGCGCCAGATCCACCCCGTCGACGGGGCGCCGGTGTTGGTGTAGACGACGCCGGAGGTGTTGTTGAGGACTTCGGATTCCTGCGTCTTGGCGAGGCGGACGGTGACGTCGGCCTGCCCGCGCCGCGCGGTCAGCGTGATCGGCGCGCCCGGAGCGAGTTTGTTGTAGCTGAGCCAAAAAGTGTTGCGATCGTCGGTTACCGAGGTGCCGTTCACGGCTGTGATGTCGTCACCGGACCTGAGCCCGTTCTGCGCCGCGTAGCTGCCCGGCGGCACCGTGGGGAGGTAGAGGCCGTACGGCTTGGTCAGGCCAAGCGACGACTGGACGGCGAGGGACGGGATGTTGGTGGCGGTGGCTCCCATCAGCATTTCGGGCTGGACGATCATCCCGTTGGCGGGCCCGCCGGAGCCGGGACCGTAGGCGAAGACTGCCTTGGGCGGAAGCGGTGCGCCCGCGGAACCGAAGCCGGTCATCGGGAAGTTGGCGTACCCGAGGCTGACCGCGGGCGAGTCGGCGGCGACGGTGAAGTCGTAGCTGCCGAGAGGGTCCGCCGCGGAGAATTTCGGGTCGGCGACGAGCGAATGCGGGTCCATGCCTGCGCGAACCCAGGCCGACTGCGGGTTGATCGTCGCGCCGTCCGCGGAAAGCGCCTCGTTGCCGCTGCCGTCTGGATTGACGTAGACCGGGTAGTGGTCGTTCCAGAAGAGGTTCCGGTCGACGCCGTACTTGGCGGTGGCCGGATTGTTCAGCACGTTGTTGTACGCCTGCGGCCCGAGGGTGATGTTGTGCTCGATGACGTCGCCGCAATCGGAATGGCTGACCTGTTCGTAGACCGAGCCGTCCACGAGCAGGTTGTTCCGCACGGTGCGCTCGTAGCCGTCGCGCAGTTTGATGCCGCCCTTGAGGACGAGGTTGTCCAGCAGGCGGAAGTTGGACGATCCGTCGTCGAGGTCGATGGCCCAGTCGCCGGCGTGCCAGAACCGGTTGTGCTGGATGGTGATCGGCCGGACGACGTCGAGCTTCATCAGGTGCCTCGCCTGCGCGTTGGTCAGCGCGGTGCCGGTGGAGCCTTCGAAACTCGTGCCCGGCGCGAGGGTGTTGTTGCCGGAGCTGGCCCAGAACCGGCCGCGGCCCCACACGTTGACGGACCCGTTGTCGCCGGTTTCCTCGACACAGTTGAAAAGATCGTTGTTCTTGATGTCGTGCCCGCCCCAGGTGCCGTCCTCGATGTTGAGGCACGCGCGCGGGCTGTCGGAGATGGTGTTGCCGTCGACCGTCACGTCCGCGCTCATCGAGATGTTGACGCCGGAGGACTGCTTCTCGAACCGGCCCATGTCCTGCATGAGGTTGTTCCGCACGAGGATGTCGCGGGGATAGTCGTCGGTCTTCGGCCCGGGCGCGGTGTCGGTGACCGCCACGTTGTCGTAGTAGTTGCCGGAGTAGTCGCGCACCGCGCTCGGCGAGCCGACGATCTGGACGTCGCTGGCGCCGTCGGACTCGAACTTGCTGTCGCTGACCGTGTTGTGCCGGTTGTAGCCGTCTATGAAGACGCCGTTGCCGCCGAGCTGGTCGAAGAACGACCCGGTGACTGAGATGTCAGCGGCGTTCTTCAGAGATACCGCGCCTTTGCGGACAACTGCCCAGTCGCCCTTGGCGTCGGCTTCGAAGGGGCTGTTGAAGAGCGTGCGGTGAGTCGCGGTGAAGTGCAGCCCGCGCAGCGCGATGTCGTGGACGGGGTTGGCTGCCGACGTCCCGGCGAGGGTGATCAGCTGGTTCTGTTCCGCGGTTTCGACCGTCGCGGCGGAAAGATCCGCACCGGCCGGCGGGTAGTAGAGCAGCTGGCCGCTCGCCCGGTCGTAGTACCACTCGCCGGGCGCGTCCAGTTCCTCCTTGACGTTCTCGACCATCGCGGGTCCGATCCGGCCGGGCCCGTTGCCCTTCGTGAGCCCGCAATCCTGCGGCCGGTTGTTGTCGCCGACGTAGTGCAGGCCGAGACCGCTGCCGGTGCGCCCGCTGACGGTGAACGAGACGGAACCCCAGTCGCCGCAATGCATCGCGCGCACCAGCGCGGTCGACGGATCCGACCATTTCGCCGATTCCCGCTCGAGGTCGGCCAGCGAGGTCGAGCCCTGCAGCCGGGCCGCGTTCGGGTCGTAGTTCGGATAGCGGGCCAGGATCTGGCGCTGCCCGTTGACGAACAGGCCGTCGAAGTCCAGTCCGGCGGGGAGGGTCGCGGCCATGATCTTGCTGCCGTGAGCCGTGGGCTGCCAGGCCGGACGCAACGGTCGGCCGCCGCTGATCGTCACCGGTGCTTCGGTCGCTGGCTGCCAGGTCACGGTGTGGCCGTTGCGTCCGGAATCCTCCGGGCCCAACGCCAGCGGAGCGGAAAGGTAGTAGGAGCCTCCGGCCAGCTTCACCACGATGTCCCGATGGTTGCCGACGCCGGTGTTGAGCAGGTGCCGAACCCGTTGCTGCGCCTGCGAAAGCGAGCACGGCCGCGGCTGAGCGCAGGGATTCCCAGGCGGAGCGTCGGCACCCGGAGCGGCGTAGACCGTCATGGGCGGCGGCCCGCTCGCGGCGGCAGGCGGGCCGAGGGCGAGCGTGCCGCCTAACCCGGCGACGGCGGACAGGACGATGCTCAGAAGCCGGCGGTTGGCCATTCAGGTCCTCCTTGACCAGGCATCGCAGGTCCTGAACGCCAGGACATCCGATGTCTAGGAGACTATGCAGGAGGGTGCATCGGGCGTCAAGGAGTCCTCCGGGTGTTCTCCGGAGGTGGGGAAGTGGCTGTTAATCAAGCATGTTCGGGTGGAACTGCCCGCGCTTGGCAAAGTTCGCGAGAGGTTTCGCCTGGTGGGTGATGGCGAACTTTACATCTGATCTTTCGTGGCGGTGCGTGACTCGCGGGGGTGCGCGGGCTGCTTCCGCGTCTCGGCCCAGGCCGCCAGCAGGGTGAGACCGTCAGCGCTGGGCGTATCGGGATCCGCGGTGTAGGTGGTGATGGAGACGTGCGGGTCGCCGGGCAGCGCGAAGTCGTCGTACGCGAGGTCCATCCGCCCGGCGGCCCGGTGGTGGACGGTCTTGCGTCCGCGCGAGTGGCGGCGCACGTTGTGCTTGGCCCAGCGAGCACTGAAATCGTTGCTGCGCGCGGAAAGCTCGCCGATGAGTTCGGTCGTCTGCTGGTCCAGCGGGTCTCGCCCGGCGGTCGCGCGGAGGATCGCGACGAGCTGGTTCTTCGCCTCGTCGAGGTCAGCGTAGAAATCCCCGGCACGCGGGTCGAGGAAGACGTACCGGGCGAAGTTCGGCGGCTGCTTGGCCATCTCGAAGAGGTCGGCGTACAGCGCGCGGCCCAGGTCGTTGGCCGCGAGGAGATCGAGGCGGCCGTTCTGCACGACGGCGGGGACGCTCATGGAGTCGAGCACCTGCTGCACGGACGCGGTGATCGGCGAGGTGCGCTTGGCGCGTTTGCGGCGCGAGCCGGGCGCGACATTGCGGGCCAGGTCGTAAAGATGGGCGCGCTCGTCGTCGTTGAGTTGCAGCGCACGGGCGATCGCGTCGAGAACGCTCTCGGACGCGCCGCCGAGCTGGCCGCGCTCCAGGCGGGTGTAGTACTCGACGCTGAGGCCGGCGAGCATCGCGACCTCCTCGCGGCGCAGGCCTTTGACCCGGCGGTCGCCTCCGACGTGGGGCAGCCCGGCCCGCGCGGGCGTGATCCGCGCCCGGCGGCTCATCAGGAAGCCCCTGATCTCCTGGTGAAACTCCATGCCCCCAGGCTAAGCCGCCTATTCCGGTTCTGGGGGTCCTTGACAGGACCTGGCAGGCGGCCGCGAGATGACGGACGGTGAACAGGCACCCAGAAGAACTGTCTGAAAAGGAATGTGCCAAGTGCGTGGAGCTGTCCTGTACGGCCCGGGCGAGGTCCGGGTGGAAGAGCGCGAAAACCCCGCCATCGTCGCGCCGACGGATGCGATCGTCCGGGTGTCGGCGAGCTGTGTGTGCGGTTCTGACCTGTGGGATTACCGCGGCGTCAACGAAGTGACCGAGCCGACCCCGATGGGGCACGAGTACGTCGGCGTGGTCACCGAGATCGGTGCCGAGGTGAAGAACATCGCGGCCGGGGACTTTGTCGTGGGATCGTTCTTCGCCTCGGACAACACGTGTGAAATCTGCGAAGCCGGTTATCAGTCACGGTGCGTGCATGCCGAATACGTCGGCGCGGGCGGGGCGCAGGCGGAGTACCTGCGGGTGCCGTTGGCCGACGGCACTCTCGTCGCCACCCCCGGAATGCCGGACGACGACCTGATCCCGTCGTTGTTGGCGGCGTCCGATGTGCTCGGAACGGGCTGGTTCGGCGCCGTGGCCGCGGAGGCCGGGCCGGGCAAGACCGTGGCCGTGGTCGGCGACGGTGCCGTGGGTCTTCTCGCTGTGCTGGCCGCGAAGCAGTTGGGCGCGGAGCGGATCATCGCGATGTCGCGGCACGCTTCGCGGCAGAAGCTCGCCCGCGAGTTCGGCGCGACCGACCTCGTCGAGGAGCGCGGCGATGAGGGCGTCGCCAGGATCAAGGAACTCACCGGCGGATACGGCGCCCACAGCGTGATCGAGGCCGTCGGCACCCAGGAATCGATGATGCAGGCCATCCGCTCGACCCGCGCCGGCGGCCACGTGGGGTACGTCGGGGTGGCGCACGGCGTGGAGCTTCCGGGCGAGGAACTGTTCTTCGCCGAGGTGCATCTGCTGGGCGGCCCCGCTCCGGTGCGCCGGTTCCTGCCTGAGCTGATCCAGCTCGTCTGGGACCGCGAGATCGACCCGGGCAAGGTCTTCGACCTCGCCCTCCCGCTCGACGAGGCCGCCGAGGGCTACCGGGCGATGGACGAGCGGCGCGCCGTCAAAACCCTGCTCAAGCCCTGACTTTTCCCAAGGAGAACACCATGAACCCCACCTACGATTTCTCCGGGCAAGTAGCCCTGGTCACCGGTGCCGCCTCCGGCATGGGCCTGGCCGCCGCCCGCGCCTTCGCCGACTCCGGCGCCGCAGTGGTTCTGGCCGACCGCGACCAGGATGCCGTCCGCAAGGCAGCCGAGGAGATCGGGTCGCGGGCCATCGGCGTGGTCTGCGATGTCACCGACGAACAGCAGGTCGAAGCGGCGGTGCACCGCGCGGTGACGGAGTTCGGCCGCCTGGACATGGCGTTCAACAACGCCGGCATCCAGGTGCCGCCGACCGACGCGGCCGACGAGACCGCCGACGCCTTCGACCAGGTCAACGCCGTCAACCTGCGCGGCGTCTGGGCGGCGATGAAGCACGAACTGCAGCAGATGCGCGAGCAGGGGAGCGGTGCCATCGTCAACTGCTCCTCCCTGGGCGGTCTCGTCGGACTGCCCGAGCGGGCGGCCTACCACGCGTCCAAGCACGGGGTCATCGGATTGACCCGCAGCGCCGCGGTCGAGTACGCGCCTCGGGGTGTTCGCATCAACGCGGTGTGCCCTGGGGTCATCGACACCCCGATGGTCGCCGACATGATCGAGAATCAGGCCGAGGCCATGGCCGGGATCATCAAGGAACAGCCCATCGGGCGGTTGGGCAAAGCGGAAGAGGTCGCGGCGGCCGTGTTGTGGCTGTGCAGTCCTGGTGCCAGTTTCGTGGTCGGGACAGCGCTTCCGGTGGATGGTGGGTTCACCGTCCACTGAGGACCCGTGGGTGAAACCGGTTTCAGCCGAGGCAACGGCACCGTGCATCTCTGCGCGCACGACGGGGCGTCCTGTGTCGCGAACGTCGGCGACACGATCAATGTTTACGACGCGCGTATCCATATCGAATGGCGGCCGACGCCGGTCACCATTCGACGTCATCGCCTGAATGACAGGCAGGATCCCGGCGGCAGCGGGCGCCGTCGGCGGTGAGGAGCCAAGGCGAGCCGATGCGGCGTCTGCGCAAGGGTTGCCAAGACGGCACGGACCGCGACGGTTTGCCCGCCTAGACCTCACCAGTGACGACACCGGGGGAGCGTTCGCCGATTCCGTGCTGGCCGGAATCCGCAGTCAGGCACCATGATCACGTGTACAGCACCGGATCTCCCCAGCCGAGTTCGGGCAGGCCGTTCGACAGCCCGCCTGCGATGCGCGCACCCGCGAGCATCGGGTGCTCCGTGGTGTCGGTCCGGTAGGCGACGAGCCGGAGCCGGAGCACTTCGGACACGTCGAGCGTGAGCGTGGCCGGCGAGCCGAGCTTCACCTCGGCTCCCGGCTGCGCGACGTCGTCGAGGAACACCTCGAAGTGGCCGGTCTGTCCGGCGTCCGCCGCGTCGTCG
Source organism: Amycolatopsis circi (assembly GCF_003385235.1). GTDB lineage: Bacteria > Actinomycetota > Actinomycetes > Mycobacteriales > Pseudonocardiaceae > Amycolatopsis > Amycolatopsis circi. Next base: position 42,333 of record NZ_PQIA01000058.1, read on the forward strand.
AGCACGCCCACTGTGGTTTCGAATGCGCGGTAGCGCCGCCCGAGGTCGTATTCGACTTGGCCTCGCGGTTCGCTGCAGAACATCGAGCAGCGGTAGGAGATGCCGTTGCCGTAGTGGACGCCGTTGAGCCGGACCGCCGAAAGCCGGACGTCCGGCCCTTTCGCCACCGGTTTGAGTTCGGTCGTGAGCAGGAGTTTCCGGCGGGCAGGGAACGGCGTGAACGTTCCGCCGACGAAGACCCCGGGTTCCTCGGCGGGGCCGGGGTTTTCGGGCTTCCGGGCGATCGCGCGGACAAGACTCCGCACGCCGTCGTCGTCGGCCGAAAATCGGCGGACCGGGTAGTGCGTCGTCGAATGCGGGTTGAGGAACTGCGGGATTTCCTCGACCGCCCGCCCGGGAAGCACGATCGGCAGGATCCGCGCGGTGTACTCGTCGATGTCGCCGGTCAGCTGATCGCGCAGCACCGCGCCCTCGAACTGCGAGCCCCAGCCGACGTGCGGGTGCTCTTCGCCGTCGGTGCGCCGCCGGTACAACGGCGATGCGATCGCGAGGGTGTAGTCGGCCGCTTTGAGCTGTCGCAGCGCCCATTTCGACCAGTCGATCCGGGCGCCGTCGACCCATTGGTCGAGGTGCACTTCGAGGCCGACGTGTTTGTAGAGGAACTCGGCGAAGCGGCGTACGAGTGTCTTGTGGTCCTCGTCGTCGTGGGAGTACGAGATGAAGACGCGGGGGCGGCTCGGCACCGGTTTCCTCCGTGCGGTCGTGGGCGACACCAGAGTCGATGAGGCCCGGATTCCTGTTACACCAGCCGGACGCGGGCTTCGCCGACCACAGCCGGATCGAGACCGGGGCGGATCTCGTCCGCTTGTTCCCACAGCGACCCGGCTTCCCCGGCTGCGCCGCGAGCCGCGGCGATGTTGCCGAGACCGGCATACGCGCGTGCCGCCTCGTGATCGCTCTCGCAGGCTTCCGCTCGTGCCGCGGCTTCCCGGTAGGCGGCCGTCGCCAGGTCGTGCTCGCCGGTGTGGAACCGGGCCCAGCCCACGCAGTTCAGCGCCATCGCCGCGTCGAAGTCGAGGCCGAGTTCGTCGAACTCCGCGAGGGTGCCCGCCGCCAGTGCCGCCGCTTCGGCCGCCTTGCCGAGCGCGACGAGCACGAGCGCGATGCCCCGCGTGGTGATGGCGGTGTCGCGGCGATCGCCTGTCTGTTCGTAGAACTCCAGCGCCGTACGGAGATCCCGGAGGGCCGCCGCGTGCTCGCCGCGGTAATGGTCGGCCCAAGCGTGATGCGCGAGCGCCGTGGTTTCGCCGTGCTCGTCGCCGATCGCGCCGTATTCCCGCCGGGCTTTGCGGTAGCACCCGACCGCGCCGTCCAAATCACCGCGATCCACCAGGGCGATGCCGAGGTTGACCGTCGTTGTCGCGAGTGCCCACCGGTCGCCCGCCGCTTCCGCGGCCGCGCGGGCCCACTCGTGCGTGGCGACCCACGGGTCCCACAGCTTGGCCAGGAAAAAGTAGCTGCGCAGACAGAACGCCAGCTGCCAGCACCGGTCGTGCTGGCCGAGTTCGCCCGCCTGTCGGCACAACGCGACCAGGTTCGGCCACTCGGCCCGGAACCACGCCACCGCGTCATCGAGCGGCGGCGGCTGGGGAACCTCGCCGGGATAGCTGATCTCCGGGCGGTAGCGCTGCGGAGTCAGCATCCGGTCGGCTTGCTCGGCCTCTCGGACGGCGAACGCGGTGAGCCGGCGTACGGCGTCCTCCCGTTCACCGGGTTCGAGCGGGGTTGCGGCGGCGAACGCGCGGAGGAGATCGTGGAAGCAGTAACGATCGGCGGCGGGCTGGGTGACCAGGTACGCGTCGTGCAACCGGTCCAGCAGCCGGTCGGTCTCCCGCGGTTCGAGCCCGCTCAGCGCACTCGCCGTGTGGACGTCGAGGTCGCTGCCCGGGTTCAGGGCGAGGAGACCGAACAACCGCGCTTCGGCCGTGCTGAGGTGCCGGGCCGACAGCCGGAAGGCCGCGGACAGACTGCGCTCGCCGTCGTCCAGCACGCCGAGCCGGTCGGTTTCGACGGCCAGCCTGCGCTCGAGTTCGGCCACGTCCCACGCCGGGTGCGCTCGCAGCCGGGCCGCCGCGATCCTGATGGCCAGCGGCAGCCGGCCGCAGCGGACGGCGACCCGCGCCGCGTCGTCCGCGCTCGCTCCGGTGAGCGCGGCGAACAACTCGGCCGCGGCGTCGGGCGGCAAGACGTCGAGTGAGACGTGCCGAGCCTCGTCGAGCGAGCTAAGCCGCGACCGGCTGGTGACGAGCACCCGGCATTTCGGTTCGGCCGGCAGCAACTGCCGGACCTGGGCAGCGAAGCCGGCGTTGTCCAGGACGAGCAGCAGGCTGCGCCCGCGCAGCCGCGAGCGGTAGAGCGCGGCGCGGTCGTCCGGATCGGCCGGAATCTGTTCCGCGGGCACGCCCAGCACGCGCAGCAGACGGTCGTGCACCGCCGCGGGCGGCACGGCGGTGTCGCCCTGACCGCGGAGGTCGACGAACAGGCACCCGTCGGCGAACGTCGCTTCGAGCCGGTGGGCGCAGCGGACCGCCAGCGCCGTCTTGCCGACCCCGCCCATCCCGGAGACGACACACACCCCGGCTTCGGTTTCCAGAGCGTCGCGGACGGCCCGCAGCTCGGCGGAGCGGCCGGTGAAGTCCGCGGCCGCCGGCGGCAGCCCGGACGGCCGGACATCCGGGCGGGTGCGCCGTCGCACCGGCTCGCGGGGGAGCAACGCGGTGAGCGCCCCAGCCGCGTTCAGCTCGGCTTCGCACAGGGCGGCCAGCGCGGTGTTGGGCCTGGTGAGCCCGGTCTCGACCTTGCTCAGGTAGCCCTTGCTGTAGTGGACGCGGTCCGCCAGTTCGGCGAGGGAGAGGCCGGTTGCCCGGCGCAGCCGGCGCAGTTCCGCGCCGAACGTTGCTGGCCCGCTCATCGGCCACCGCCTTGGTCTGAGGGCCGCCAGGGGCCGTGGTGATGGAGCCGGAACACCGGAAGTGCGCACTGGCGGCCCGGGAATGCCCGCAGTCTCCCGATTTCTCGCCGCGGAATCGTTGCGGCCCGCCAAGAATGCGGTTGGCGGGGAAGGATGACAAGGAGTTTCCTGTTTTCGCTGACCCGAAGAAAGGGAATCCCGATCCGTTCGCTGCGGCATTCGCGATGGCGGCCAGGTGACCGTCCGGTTCCAGCACCTGGCCGCTCGATTCGCCCGCAGCGTCCGACGGCCCGCGGAGCCGGGCTCAGCCCGGCCCCGCGACCGGGCTCAGCTGGTCGGGATCGGCGAGGTCGGAACCTCTCCCGGCACGCCGAGCAGTTTCGCCTCGCCCAGGTCCAGGTAGTTGCCGGATGGGCCGCAGTTCTCCCCGGACTTGACCGGCTGCCAGCTGATCTTGAGGCGCAGCACCTGGGTCACGTCGACGTCGAGGGGAGTCAGCTTGTTGATCTCGAGGGTCGTCGAGATCAGCTTCTTGCCGTCGCCGAAGACTTCCAGCTGCGCCTTCAGCGCCGAATCCGACGAGTTGTCGTCCAGGCCTGCCGAGGCGACGAACTTCCGGTAGCCCTTCGAGATGTTGTACTCGACGGTCTCCGCTTCGGAGCATTCGTAAAGCGACGCCGCGACAGTGTGCGGATACGCCTTGCCCGCGACGTTGCCGGTCTCGTGGTCGTTGGCGGAGGTGCCTTCCACCGGTCGCAGTTCGGAGAGGTACTGCTCGACGGTCGCGCCCGAGTCTGCCGCAGTCGGCGCGGTGGCCGTCGTCGACGCCGCGGCGGCGGCGTTGGACGGCACGGACGCGGTCACCGTGGCGGTGCCCGGCGCGGCCGTCACGGTTACCGGGGCGGCGGGCCCGGCCGCGGGAGCGCTCCCCGAACTGACCAGTGCCACCGTCGTGACGCCGGCAGCGACCAGGACCGTGGCGGCCACGGTGACCGGAATCCACTTCTTCCGCTTCTTCGGGGGCGGGCTGTACAACTGTTCGCCGAACATCTGGTCTCCGATCGGGGTTGCCGCGGTGCGGTGCCGCTGCGCGGGTTCGGTGGGCGGGGGCCGGTCGAGCCGCTGTCCGACCGGGGCCCCGACGAGGTCCGGCAGCATCGCGGCGAGCACGGTCGCGACCGGGTCCGCCAGCGGCCGCAACGCCGGCTCGACGGCCAGGAGCAGGCGGATCAGGTCCCACAGCGGAGCCGGGATTTCCCCTGGCCGTCCCGGGCCCTCGCCGGCGTCGCGGACGAACCCGCCGGCGAACGGGGCGACCCCGCAGTAGAGCTCGTAGAGCACGACCCCCAGCGAGTAGAGGTCGGCGGCAGGCCCGGGTTCCTCGCCGCGCACGACCTCGGGCGCGGCGTACTTCGACGCGGTCGCCAGCGACGTGTGCGTCCGTGGCGGGGCGAGGAGCGCGAGGCCGGTGTCGGTCAGCTTCGGGATCCGGACCGAGCCGGTGTCGTCCATCAGCACGTTGGACGGCTTGACGTCGCCGTGCACCGCTCCGAGTTCGTGGATCACGTGCAGGGCCGCCGCGATCCCGGCGCCGATCCGGGCGATCTCGGCGGGCAGCAGCGTGCCCGACGCTTCGAGCCGGTCGCGCAGCGAGCCGCCCGGCACCTGGTCCGCCACCAACGCCACCACGCCGGCCTCGACCACGAGGTCGTGCAAGGTCACCAGGTGCTCGTGCGTCAGTCCCACCAGCGGTGCCTGTGCCCGCAGGAAGCGGCCGACGGTTTCCTGGTTCCCGGTCAGGGCCGGGTCGAGGAGTTTGACGGCGTACTCGCGGCCGTCGGGACCGGTGCCTGCGACGACCTCGCCGAGCGGACCCCGGCCGATGAGGGCGCCGAGGCGGTAGCGGTCGGCCAGCGGACGTTCCATGGTCATTCGCCTTTCTTGCGGCCGGCCGGATCAGCCGTTCGACGGTCGCGCCGGGAAATTCCGCCGCGCGCGGTGCACTGTGGACGGCCCGCAGCGCCGGGCAGCGAGCGACGAGCCGGGGCGGAGGCCGTCGTCCCGGCGTTCACTGGGCCGCTGAAGAACTTCGCGTCCGCGCGCTCGACCGGCGCCCGGTGCCGGGTTCCGGGCTGATCGCCAGCACGCGGTAACCGGCGATCGCGGGCGAAACACAAGAAGACGGCGAATCGGTCCGCCGTGCGAGTGCCGGGCAGATCGGGATCCGTCATCGGGCGACTCCGGCGGCGTCGTTCATGGGGCATGAGGGTCCAGGTGTTCAGCGGCAATACAGGCGGTGGGTCGGCCCACGGCGCGGTTTTGCTACCGCTTTCCGTTCAGCGGAGGGAACTGTCAAGAATTTGACCTGTAATGCGGTACCGACCGCCCGGTAAGCTGGAAGACCGGTTTCCGGTTAACGGACAATTCCTGGACAAGAACCACTCGCTTGCAACATCGCCGGCCCTCGCCTCGATTGCTCCGGTTGTCGTACCGGCAATCGGAGGAGAAGACATGGAAATCGCCGCGGGCGCCGAGGGCGGAAACGTCGCATTGGGGATCGTCGTCCTGATTGTCCTCATAGGTCTCTGCCTTGGCTACAACACGTTCAAGACCCGCGGGTTCCGGCCGCGCCGGGTCGAAACCAGCTTGAGTGCCCAGCAGCTGCGGGGCATCTTCGCCGAGAAGGTGGCCGGGCACGGCTGGTCCATTGTGGACGACGGGAATCCAATGGTGGCTCAGTCCGCCCTGCTTGCCGGGATTCGCCAGCAAATCGCGCTGAATGTTGTCGAGAACAACGGGCGGTCGGTCGCGAACCTCGCGGTCACGCGCTATTCCAAGAAGGTGCTCGGCGGTGCGACCAAGGCCTACACCCTGCGCTGGCGGATGAACGCTTTCCTGTCGCACGTCCAGCGGCTGGACGCCTCCGCGTCCGTGGCGGGCTGACCCGTGACGGTGCTGATCATCGGGCTCGTGGTCATGACGAGCCTCTTTCTGTGGTCGGCGATGGCCACCTGTTCGCTGGCCGGGTTCGTGTCTGGCGCCTCGGTGGTCAGCCAGCTGGCCGGGCCGGGTGCGCACGCCGACTTCACGGCTGCGCTCGCCGCACTGGCCGGCGTGCGGGTGCTCGAGCGGACCGACGACGCCGTGCTGGTGTCCGTGATGCCGGTGCCCAGCTCGATGGAGCGCGGGTTCGGCCTGTTCGCCGTCGCCCAGCGCGTCGAGGATGACGGCGTGATGCTGCTCGGCCGCGGCCGGCTGCCCGTCGCACTCGGACTCGAAACCGCGCTACGGCAGCTGGAACGCGACGCACGGATGCAGGTCTCCTACGGCCCGCGATCCGGGAGCGAGTGATGGCGGCGGCGTCGGCCGGACCGAGGGAGTAATGCCCCGGGCTGCCGAGCGGCTCCGGTCGGCGACGGTGCCGGTGGCGACGATCTTCACCGGATACGCAGAGTCTCGAACCCGGGTGACTCACTGTGTTGTGACCGTCGATGTCGCGGCCAGAGGTTGCGTATGCGAGCCTCGCCGTTATCCTGCGACTAAGCGGCCGCTTTAGGCAGAGAACCGGTGATGCATCCCTGATTCGGGGATGTCATGCCGATTAGCCTAACCGCTGTCCGGGCTGATGAGGCTGGAAATAGCACCTTTGGGTCTGCTCCGCCGTCGACAGGCTCGCCCATGGACCACCGGCATCGAGGCCGAGTCGGATGTGCAGTCCTGCCGCATTCATCGGATGTCTGAGGGGATGACGAGCCTCAGGCTGCGAGCGGATGCGGCTCGCCGGTCAGCGCTGCAAGTGCGGTGGCGATCTCTTCGATCGTCGCCGAGACGTACGTGAGTGTGGTGCCGGTCTGGAATCCGGCTGCGTGGCCTGCGTAGGCGGCCGCGACTGCGTAGCCGAAGTTTCGTTCGACCCAAGTCAGCGTGGTGTAGCGAAGCCAGTGAGCGGTGATTCCGGCTGCGCCGATCCAGGGGAGGTGCTGGCCCAGTCTCGTCCACAGAGCGTCGTACCGTGACGCCCGCATGGGCGTTCCTTTGCGTGTGCGCAGCAGTCTTTCGCCGCTGGTGCCGTCCGGGTTGCGCAGTGCTGTGTGCTCGGTCAGGGCGGCCAGGAGAGTAGGCGACACTGGCTGCTCGCGGCTGGTGCCGCCTTTTTCGCGGAGCCGGGCTGTGCAGTCGGCGTCATTGAGATCGACTGGCCGTAATGCGAGGGCTCCGCCGCGGCGACAGGCCGTTTCGGTGTGCAGCCGGATCAAGAGCGTGTCCAGGTGCGGGTCGTTCCCTGTCGTGGCTGCGACCTCATTGATATCGGAAAGCTGTTGGTATGACAGCGCTCGGCGAAGGCTGTTGTGGCGGCGCGGTTTCTTCACGCTTGCGGCGGGGTTCTCGGCCTGTCCGATTAGCTTGTCGCTGACCGCGTGGTTGTAGAGAGCCCGGACCGCGTCGATGAAAGTCATCTTCGCGCCCCGTCCGTCCCGGGAATTGTTCCGATGGGATGAGGTCTGTTGCACGTCGTTGGCGAGCTTGGCGATTTCGGTGGAGGTCGGCTCGTCGATCCTTCGGTCGCCCCATTCTTTCGTGAGCACTCGCCAGTAGTGTTTCCATGTTTGCACGGAACTTGGGGAAGTAGCGGCGGTGACGACGGGAACGTACTCGGTGAACGTCGGAATGTAGATCTTGGCGGGCGTCTCGATCAGTTCGAGCGGAGATACCTGCAGACGCTCAAGAACGGTTTGTGCTGTTACTACGTCTGCGACGTGCGAATTCGCTTCATGGGCCGCGCTGAACCCCGCTTCTGCGGTCATCGGTTTAGCCCGGTGCTGTGGAAGCGGCGAACCATCTCATCGATCGCCGATTTCGGGTAGACGATGACAATGCGTGATTCAGGTGCGGCGGCAAGGAGCGCTTTGTCTCTCGGTTCGAGTCCGAGGAGTCTTCGGGTGTGCGAGGGAACGGCAACGCTTCGGCGTCGCGGTACGGAGAGGGGGCCGTATGGTGTCGGTGTGAAGGCTGCGACACCGCGAATGAACTGGACCTGCAGCCGCTCTCCAGGTAACCAGGACGCGGTCTCGATGATGTCCTTGTCGTGAAACCTGCCCGACTCATCGATGCGGCAGATCGCATAGGCGATGGAAGACGAGTTGGCTTCGCTGATCAGTGCAATCATCGGAAGGGGCTCGGCAACTCGTGACCTGCCCCGTTCACGGACGTCGGGGGTCAGAGCTTCGATGATCGGTGACAGCGGAGACTCTTTGTCGACTTGTTGAGGCGGGCCGATGGTGTCCAGGTCGTGTGGTCGAACGTTGCGCGTTCCAGCTGGGGGATTCATCGCGTCGCCTGTCACAGCCGCGCGGTGTGAGGCAGGCGCGCGAGGACCGGCGGAAGGTCGTCGCGCTGCTCGGCGTCGTGGAACAGGGACGCCTGGAAATGGGGGTTCCCTGGAACCCTTTCGATCCGCAGGACGGCAACGGTCCAAGTCATGCCGACGCCGACGCCCACCAAGGCGACGTGGTCGCCGGTTCGGACATCGGCGCGCGCGAGAAGCCGGGCCAGGCCGATGATCTGGTCGTTGGGACCGATATGGCCCCAACGACTGCCATCTTGGCTGAGCGTGCGTTCGGCCGAAATGCCCAGGGGCCGGAGGCAATGAGCGTCGAGCAGATGCTGGCCGTAGTGCGGCAGGAGAATCCAGGCGAGTTGGTCAGCGATCAGGTCGGCGTCTGCGAGAGCGTGGTTGAAGGCGTGCCGAATGCCGTGCGCGTTGCGGAGGTCTATGGAGCTGGCACCCACGGCTGCGAGGTACTGGCGCTTGCGTTCGCGGACGCGTTCAGGCCCCGAGTCCGTCGTGCCAGCCGGTGGGAAGCGGCTGTGTCCTCGGTGGAGTTGCTCGAGCGTGGGGTCGGTGTAGGAGGCGGTGGACAGAATGCGGGCGAAACCAGGGAGCCTTCCGAGGATGAGGGCAGAGCCGCCGTCGCCGTAGGCGATGCCGTGGTCGGCGTCGAGGTGGTCGAACGCCGGTGGGCCGAAGACTTCACCGCCGGTCAGCAGGATGTGGTTGAGGTCGGCGCTGCCAGCGAGCATTCGGGAACCGAGGTCGATGCCGCCGACGAGGGAGTTCGACATGGCGTTCAGTTCGGCGGTGATGCCTGGTCCGGGAGGCAGTCCGAGTCTGGCACGGATGTAGTTGGCGCGGGACCAGAAGTCGATGCCGCGGCTGCCGCGCCATATCGCGCTGTGCAGATGCAGTTCGGGGACCGGCAAGGGGCCGTTCGTGATCTGAGCCAAAGCGGAGAGCGCGGCATTCGCGGAGCTGACTGCGAGGTCCATGCCCGTGCTCTGATCCGCGATCGAAATGGATTGCTGTCCAGTCCGATGGCCTGGAGCGACTGGGACAAGCTTGCCCAGCGTGGCGCCGATCCCACGGATGTGGACGGATGACCACTGCATCTCAGTACCGTCCGCCGGCGTCTGCGCGGAGATCGTTTTCGATTGCCGCGACGGAGGTGTAGTAGGCGCGAAGCTGGGTCCTGGTGATCCCAGCTTGAGCGGCGATCTCGTCAAGGGTGACTGGCGGCAATGAGGCTGGTGATTGTGCTGTGAGCAACTCGCGAGCTGCGCGCAAGATTTGGTCGCGCACTGTGTTCTCCCTGGTTGAGACGACGCCATCGGCTGGATGCCGAGAGCCTTGGCCAGCAGGGAGGGCTGAGTGAGGCGGTTGCGACCGCCGACAGTCAAAGCAGGTGGTCCCTTACTGCCGCCGTGTGCGGAGCCTGCTGGCTGGGGCGGCCCTTATCCGGCGCAGATGTTCGGTGCGAAGGGCATTCGCGCGAGTGGCTGCCAGTTCGGCGAGTTCGGGTAGCGGAACCACGTCGCTGTCGAATGCGGGGTCGGTGGTGATCATGAGGGAGAGCACCGTCGCGTTGAGGCTGAGGTTGACTATCGCGTAGGGCGTGCCGACCGGGATGTAGACAACGTCGCCAGCCGCCGGAAGAACGGGGACCATTCCTTGGCCCGACAGAACGGCGGCAGATCCGCTCAGCGCAACGAGTGCGCTTTCGGCGGTGCGATGGCGTCGCGGCGGCACTGCTCGTGCGCCGGGCAGGAGCAACCGTGCTGCGGAAAAACCTCGCACAGGTACCGGCGGTGCATGCAGCACCAAGGTGGTCAGCCCTCCGGCTGGTAGCGGACGAGTATTCGCTCCGTTTGGTCGGCAGAGCACGGCATTGTTCGGAGTGGTCATGCTGCTCTCCCTGGCTTGCCGTGCCGCGCGAAGGTGCGGTGCGGCGCGGAAGCGAGTTCGCGGGCGAGTGCAGCATTGGCTTCTGCATCGTCGGGAGTGCGGCGGCCGTGGCCACATGCGGCGGCGACAGCGGTGAACGGACGTCCGAGGGCGTTCTCGGCTAGTTCAAGTGCGCGGGCTGACTCGGAAGCGTGGTGCTCGTCGACGAGTCCAGCGACGATCTCGACGTCATCGGGCACTCGGCGGAGTGCGCGGTAGTAGGCGGCGTTAGTGGATGGCGCGCTCGTGCCGGTGCACATGGGGATGTGCACGCGCGGTATGGGCAGCCCGAGCTGGGTCAGCTGCCGGTGGACGGTCCGGACAATGCGCACGGCAGGCGCGAGACTGGGAGGGGTGACGAGCGGCTCGTGGTTGAGGTCGCCATGGCAGAGGTGGAGGATCCACTTCGCGCTGGTTGGGCTGTCTCGGATGATGCGGGTGATCTGCTCGGCTAGGAGACCTGCTGCGGCGGCTTGCAGGGATCGGGGGGCGCGGTCGAGAAGCGTGAGGGAGGCTGGGGTTTCGAGCTGGAAGACGATCTCGTCTCCCCAGCGGTGGTGGATCTCGTTAATGTCGTGCAGCAGGGCCTCGCGCAGCACACCGACGTTCGCGAGGGTGCGGAACGGGGCACCGAAGCAGATGTAGGCCAGGTCGAGCGGCCCGGGGATTGATACCTGTGCCGGTGGCAGCTCGTGTGGGTTGTGGAGGGTTTGGCGGGCGGCGATGACGGTGGCGGTGTGGCTCGTCCGGCGGAGGGACACGTCTTCGGGTGCGAGTTTCCGGCCGGGTGTGATGCGGTATCGGGGGTAGTCGTCGTAGCTGGTGGCGTCGCCGGTGCGGACGGGTTCGAGCGCGTCGACGTGTTCGAGGGCGTAGAGCCAGTCGACGATCCACCGCGGATCGGCGTCGCAGGGAAGACTTCCGAGAGTGTGGTCGCGAGTCTGGTCGAGCATCCACTGCATGCCCGCTTGCGGTGTCGGTGCGAGTTGCGGCGGCAGGGAGCCGACGAAGTGAATGGTGCGTGTGGGGTTCGTGGCGTCTGCGGACTGTGTTTCGGGTTGTGTAGCGGTCATGGTTCCTCCCGCGGGTTTGGGATTGCTGCGGTGACGGGGGAGGGGCGTCACGTCGGGTGGATGCTGTGGTCCGCCGGTTGCTGGCGGACCACAGCAGCGGGTCAGCCGGTGACCGGCAGGTGGCCGGAACGGGGCGTTGGGGAGGGTGCGGGCCGGTATCCGGGCTGACCGTGGTCGTGGCCGGGGTCGGTCGGCTGGCCGCCTGGGCCGGGT
>NZ_PQIA01000055.1 GCF_003385235.1 Amycolatopsis circi
GTCCCTCGATGCCACCAAACCCGGTGACACCACCCCCCGGATCATGGGTTCGACTGGGGGAGTAAGTCATGCCAGGCCTGGCGACCACGAACTCCTTGATCAGGAGCTACGAAGAAGGTAACGGGGGGGGCGCCGACGCCGTCCGCTCGGCCGCCTCGGACCTTCGCGGTCATGGGATTCGGGCGGGGGACCGGGTCGCGGTGCTCGCCCGGAACAGCCACCGCGTCGGCCGTCACCTACGCGATCTGGATGGCCGGCGCGGTCAAGGGGACCGTCAACGCGGATCTGAAGGGCCCGCTCCTGCGGCACGTCCTGCACGACAGCGACCCGGCGTCTCTGCTCTACACCTCCGGTACCACAGGTCCGTCGAAGGGCGTGATGCTGCCGCACGGCTAGTTCTCCTATTTCGGGTCGGTCGTGGGCGGCGTCACCGGCTTGACGACCGAGGACGTGTGTTACCACGCGTGGCCGTTCTTCCATGTGGATGCCCATGTCCTGGTTCCCGCGTGCCTGCAACGCGGGCCGACGTTCGCGTTCCGCGAGCGGTTCAGCGTGCGCACGTTCTGATCGGACGCGGACGTCTTCGAGGCTGGCCCGGTGACGGACTCGTCCGCCTGGGCCGCCGTTCGTTCACAGGGCTGACCAAGCGGCCAGTGCTCTCATGCGATGCCGCGGTTTTCGACCGCGTTGTGGACTCTTCTGGTCGTGGCGGCGGTGCCTATCAGCGCACCGAATCCGTCGTGCGGACAGTCAATGCCCGTTCTGCCCGGCGTTGTCCGGTCGACCGGTGCGCCTGGTGAACAGTGCACCACTGCCGAGCCACAGCCGGTGGGTGTTGCCGTAGTGCCGAGGTGACCTCGGTCACGACAGTGAACGGCGACAGAAGGTCTGGGCGCAGAGCGAGGAATTCATGGAACGCGAGAACGCTACGGTCGACGTCATCGTGGTCGGGGCCGGCCTGTCCGGGCTCGTTGCGGCGCGTCGGCTCAGCCAGGCGGGCGTCACGTCCCTGCGAGTGTTCGAAGCTCGCGATCGGGTCGGCGGGCGCACCAAGGTCCACCAGTTCGGGAACGGGCGGTTCGCCGAGGAAGGCGGGCAGCTGGTCGGACCCGAGTACAAGCGGCTCATCGCGCTGGGGGAAGAACTTGGCGTGCCGACTTGGCCGCACAACGAGCACGGCAAAGCGGTGTTCGAGCGCCGCGGTCGGGTGCTCACGTTCACCGGATCGATGCCGTGGACCGCGGACCCGCTGGGATCGGCGGACTTCGCGCAGTCCTTGGTCCGGCTGGGCCGGCTGTGCAAGCGTGCTCCCGGCAGCGACGCGCTGGCGACGCCGGAGGCGGAGAGGCTGGACGCGCTCACTTTCGAGTCCTGGGTGCGTCGCAGCACCAAGACGGCGACGGCGCGCACGCTCTGGGCGATCATCGCGGCGTTGACGCTGGGGTCGCGGCCTGGCGACCTGTCCTTGCTGTTCGTGGTGCGCCACCTGAACCTGATCGGCGGGGTGGAGACGCTTCTCGCGTCGTTGTCCGGCGGCGACGAGCGTTCGTTCGCGGGTGGGTCGGCCGAGCTGAGCCACCGGATGGCCGCGGACCTGGGAGACCGGGTCGTCCTGGGCTCTCCGATCCTGGCGATCCGCCAGCACGACGACGGGGTCGAGGTCGACACGCCGGCAGGCACCCATCGCGCACGCCGCGTCGTCCTCGCGATGAGCCCGCCCGACCGTGCCGGCATCCGGGTGGATCCTCAGCTCCCGCTTCCCCAGCGGACCATCGGCGAGCGGATGTCGATGGCGCACGCCTACAAGGTCCATGTGGTTTATCCCCAACCCTTCTGGCGTCGCCGGGGACTGAGCGGTGCGAGCATGAGCGACACCGGGCCACTGATGCTGACCTGGGACGACACTCCGCCGGGGGAACGGCAGGGCACCCTCGTCGGCTTCGCCCGAGCCGACGGCGGGATCTGCGCGGATCTGCCCGACCCCATGCCCGGCGACCCGGACCGGCGTCGCGATGCCGTTCTCGCGGGCCTGGCTCGTGCCTTCGGCGAGCAGGCGCTGCGCCCCGACGAGTACCACGAGATGAACTGGGCCGAGGAGCGCTGGACCTCCGGTTGCATCCCGATTTGGTCTCCCGGGCTGCTCACCACCTGCGGGCCGGCCTACGCCGCCCGGGCCGGACGGTTGCACTTTGCCGGTTCGGAGGCGTCTCCAGTGTGGGTCGGCTCGATGGAGGGCGCGGTCGTCGCTGGGGAACGGGCTGCGGCAGAGATCGCCGCCCTCATCGACGCGGAGGCAGCCGACCGGCCGGTCTCCGAAGAGCAGTCAGGCGGCCCGTCGCCTCGCCAACCACGCGAGAACGGGGCCCGTCAGCACCGCCGAGCGCAGGAAGTGCGCGCAGCTCGGTCCGAAAACTGAGTATGGGAGACACGGATGACAGACCTCAATGATGCGGTCGGCATGCCGGCGAGAATCGATGTGGGCAGGGCTCCAGCGCGTTGGGCGCTCATCGTCGTGGCCGGGTTCCTCGGGACCGTGACGAATGCGATCGCGTTCATGCTGCCGCCGTTGCTGCCGGACATGCAGGCGCAGTACCACCTCGGCGTCACGTCCGGGGCGTGGGTTTTTACCGCGATGACGCTGGCCTCCGGCGCGGGTTTCGTGCTCATCCCGCGGCTGTCGGATCTGCGCGGGGACCGCGCAACGGCGCTGGCTTCGGGCCTCGTGATGACCGTCGGCGCGCTGGTCGCTGCGGTCGGCCATACCTACCCGGCGTTGGTCATCGGGGCCGCGCTGATGGGCTTGGGCAGCGGTTCGATGCTGCTCCCGCTTGTGTTTCTGCGGCGGCTGCTGCCGGGGAGCGCGATCGGCGTCGCCGTGCGCGTCTCGATCATCGCGAGCGGAATCGGCGTGGTGCTGGGTTTGACTGGCGGCGGAGTCCTGGTCAAGTATTTCTCCGTCGACACGTTCTTTTACGCGATGACGGTGGTGCTGGCGCTGACGACTGTCGCGCTCGTAGCCGTTCTCCCGGCGGAACGGGCCACGACCCGCGGCCGCATGGGCGTGCTCGGAACGGTGTGGATGATCGGTTGGCTCGGCCTGGTTCTCCTCGCCCTTTCGCAGGGCACGGTCTGGACGGGCAGCTTGCCCTACATTCTGTTGGCGGCGGGGCTCGTCGCTGGCGTGGCCTGGGCCGTGGCGGAACGTCGGTCCTCAACGTCGGTCTTCGACGTCAGTCTCCTGAAGAAACCTTACGTTTCCGCCTCGTGCCTGTCGGTCGGACTTTTCGGTGCGACGGACGGCGCCTTGCTGCTGTTGGTGACGTATTACACGCAAACCCCTGCCGCGGCGGGATACGGGCTCGGGTATGACGCCTTGAAATCGAGCCTGTTGATGTTGCCGTTCGCGTTGTCGATGTTCGCCAGCGGCACCGCGGCCGAGAAGTTCGTCGAAAAAGGACGGCCCGGAGTGGTTCTCGTGTTCGGCGGTCTCGTGTCGGCGGCGGGTTTCCTGTGGCTCGCTGTGGCGCACGACCAGCCGTGGCATTACCTCGTCGGTTCCGCGATCGTCGGTCTCGGCAGCCGCGCCGGATACAGCGGCGGGTTCGCGGTGCCGCAGTACGCGGTCCCGGAGGAAAAGGCAGGCATGGCCTCCGGCATGGGCGGCACCGCGATGGCCATCGGGTTCGCGTTCGGCTCGGCGGTGATCACTGCTGTGCTCGGGTCCGGCACCGACACGGCTACCGGGTTGCCGAAGGAATCTCTTTACACGACTGGCTATGTCGTAGCCGTGGCGATATCCGTGGTGGTTCTCGTGGCCACGGGAGTGTCGCGGCTGCGCCATCCGCGCGGGATCGAGATGTGCCCCGCGGCGGCCTGAACGCCGTGACAGTGCTCAACGGGGGTGCACCTCGGCCCGGCCGAGGTGCACCCCCTTGCTTACCGGGCAGCGATTTCCTCCACGACGACCTCGACGACGTCAGCCGGACGCTCGATTCCGGGCACCTGGCGCGCGTGCTGAGCCAGGTCGGCGAAGAACGCGCGTGCGTCGATGACCTCCGGGCCGTGGACGCCCGGTCGGCCGACCTGGCCGCGTGCTGTCATGAGCGTCGCCACGGCCAGCGGGATGCCGGTCATCGTGCCCATGCTGTCGTCGGGGACGACGAGGGGACGGGCTCCGACGCGGATTCGCTTGCCGCTCTTCGTTCCTTCCGCGACGGCGAAGAGCACCGGCAGGGACGGCGCGGGACCCGCGGCGGAGCCCATCGTGCCCGGCTCGAGAACCAGGGCCCGGCTCGCCGCCGCGACGTCGAGTTCGCCGGAGCGGACCCGGTTGGCCGTGCGGATCACCGCCTCCATCAACCGCGGCCTGGACGTCATGAGGTTGAGGGATTCCCTTACGCCGCTTCGGGAACGGGGGAGGGTCAGCGGCTCGGGATGACCGCACACCCAGACCGTCGCTTCGCCCCGACCCGGGTAGCTGAGCGTGCGCTCCTCGAGCGGCTGGGTGTCGGCGAGACCCCCGTCGCGCCACGCCTTGATCGTCGCGGTGCAGTTGTGCACCCAGTGCTCGACCGCTGCGGAGGACCGCACGCTGTCGTCGACCTCGGCGCGCTGGAAACCCGATGCGCGCCAAGAGGTGTAGACGGTTTCGACCTCGTCGCACTCGTTCATGGCCAGGACGCCGAGCAGGTTGCTGATGCCGGGGCTCGCGCCGACCCCGATCACCGCGGTGATGCCGGTTTCCCGCGCGGCGGCGTCGAGACCGAGCATTTCAAGCGTCGGCTCGACGTCGTCGCAGATGTCGAGGTAGTGCGTTCCGGCAGCGATCGCAGCGCGCAGGACGAGCGGGCCGAACCGGTAGAACGGTCCCGCCGTGTTGAGCACGATGTCGATGTCGGACAATGCGTCGGCGAGCGCGCCCGCGTCGGAGATGTCCAGCGCGAGCGGTGTCGCCCGCGGGCCGAGCAGGTCCGCGAGTGCTTTGGCGGCCGCCTCGTTCCGGTCGGCGACAAGGACTTCGGCGATCTCCTCGGCGCCGGCCAGGACGCGACAGGCGTGCGCGCCCATCTCGCCCGCCCCGCCCGTGACGAGAACGCGTTTTCCAGTGCGGCGTTCAGCAGCCATGGTGATGTTCAACCTCCTGTTTGGACAGCGGAAATCCGGTTCTCACGCGGCGATGTCCGCGCTGAGTGCGTCGCGTTCGCCGGCGGTGAGCGGTCGCGAACGGCGCGTCTCGAGGTCCCAGGCCACGAGCGTCGCATCGGAGCGGTTGCACACGGCGCCTTCGGCGTTGCAGAGCAGTTCCGCGAGATCGACGCTCGAGCGGCCCACCCGTACCGGCCGGAGCGCGACCTTGAGCGGCCCGTCCTCCTCGAGGATCTCCTTGAGGTACTGCATCCGTTGCGCGGCAACGACATAGGCGGGCGCGCGGGTCTGCCATCGGTCGCGCAGGTACTCCACCCGCGCCTGCTCGAACGCCTTCGGGTAGACGGCAGCGGTCAGGTGCCCCAGATAGTCGAAGTCGGACGACCACGGGTGCACTGTCGTCGTCCAGGTCATGGCGAGTTCCCAGTCATCGCGACCTCCACGGGTCTTGACAGCGGATGGACAAGAACTGTTCTATATCAAACGTCTGAAATAATAAACCCCGACGAGCGAAGGGATCTCTTCGTGGACGACGTCAGCAGGTCCCGCCGGCAGGCAGCCGGTCGTGTCAGTCCTGTGGACGACCTGCTGCGCGCGGTCGCCGGGGGCGCCGGCCGCCCGCTGCTCCGCACGCGCGGCGAGGTTCTCTCCGCCGGGGAGCTGGCCGAGCGGGCGCGTCGCGTGGCGGCGGCCCTGCGACGACGCGGCGTGTCCTCAGGGGACCGCGTCGCGCTGGTGAGCGGAAATTCGATCGACCGGGTCGTCTGGATGTTCGGCATCTGGTGGCTCGGCGCGGTCGAGGTGTCGGTCAACGTCGAACTCCGCGGCCCGATGCTGGAGCACGTCCTGGCCGACTCGGATCCGCGCCTGATCGCCTGCCAGGACGAGTGCCTGGGGCAGGTGCGCGAGGCGGTGTCCGGCGACGTCCTGCCGATGAGCGAGCTGACCGCGGATCCGGTCGACGACGTGGTTCGGGAAGAACTCGATGCGGCACAGCAGGGGTTCGGTCCCGGCGATCTCGCGACCATCCTCTACACGTCGGGAACGACGGGGCCGGCCAAGGGCGTGATGCTCCCGCGCGCGTACTTCTCGAATCTCGCCGAGATCTGGACCGACCGGCTCGCCCTCACCGCCGACGACATCGGCTACTTCCCGCTGCCGTTCTTCCACGTCGACGGGCACGTCAAGCTCGTCGCTTGCCTGCAGTCGGGCGGCTCGATGGCCTTCCGCGAACGGTTCTCCGCCAGTGAGTACTTCGCCGATGTCCGCTGGTTCGGCGCGACATGGGCGGCGGGGGTGGGGGCGATGCTGTCGATTCTGGCGCAGGGGGAGCTGCCCGAACCCGGCTCGCATCGGCTGACCCGGATGATCGGGGCGCCGATTCCGCGGATCGTCTACGAGACGTTCGAGGACGGGCTCGGCATCCCCGTCCTGACGCTGTTCGGCCAGACCGAATGCGACGGCATCGCGATGGACAGCGTCGAGCAGCGCCGCCGCGGCGCGGCGGGACATCCGCACGACGCGATCGAGGTGCGGGTGGTGGACGAGAACGACCGGCCGCTTCCCGCGGGCGAGACAGGCGAGATCGTCTACCGTCCGCGGAGCCCGCACCTCACGGCCCTCGGCTACTGGCGCCGACCCGAGGCGACGGTCGAGGCCTGGCGCAATCTGTGGTTCCACACCGGTGATTCCGGTCATCTCGACGGCGACGGCTTTCTCTGCTTCGACGGCCGGCGGACCGACAGCTTCCGCCGCCGCGGCGAGAACATCTCGGTCTGGGAGCTGGAACACAGCCTGAACACGGCTGACGGTGTCCGGGAGTGCGTCGCCATCGCGGTGCGCGACGAGCACGGCGGCGAGGACGAGATCAAAGTCTTCGTTGTCCCGGACGGCGACCACCTGGTGCCCGACGAGTTCGTGGAGCACTGCCGCAAGGTGCTTCCCCGGTTCGCGATGCCGAGATACCTGACCGTCACCGACGGTTCCGAATTCGTCCGCAGCGCCGGGACCGGCGTGGTCCAGAAACATCTGCTCTCCCGCGACATCACGTCGCCCGACGTCATGGAGGTACCGCGATGAGCACACCCGGCGGATTCAGCTGGTCGGACGCCCTGGACGAATTCGAGGTCCGCCGCGCGCAGGCCCGCAAGCTCGGCGGCGAACGGCGGGTGGCGCGGCAGAAGGACCAGGGCCGGTACACGATCCGCGAACGCATCGCCGCGATCTCCGAGAATTTCCGCGAGATCGGCGAGTTCGCGGTCTTCGAGGAGAACGACGCGCTCGGCAACCGGCTGGGCACGCTGCCGTCGAGCTACGTGTGCGGTCTGGCCAAAGTGGACGGTCGTCCGGTCGCGCTCGGCGGCGAGGACTTCACGGTGCGCGCGGGCGCACCGCAGAGCTATCTCGACCGGATGAAGGGCGGGATGGGCGGTTTCGTCGAGGATCTCGCCCACGAGTACAAGATCCCGCTGCTGATGTTCGTGGAGGGCATCGGCGGGGACGTCGCGGCCCAGGAGGACAAAGGGCACACCTATCTCACCAGCTCCCTGAGCTGGACGCGTTCCTTCGAGCTTCTCGACGAGGTTCCGGTTCTGACCATGGTGAGCGGCGCAGCGGTCGGCGGCAGCGCGGCGCGGGCGGTGGCCAGCCACTTTTCGGTGATGACGAAGGATTCCGTGCTGTTCGCCGGCGGCCCGCCGCTCGTGCGGCGCGCGCTGGGCATCGAGATCGACAAGCACGAGCTGGGCGGCGGTCCCGTCGCGACCGCCTGCGGCGCCGTCGACAACCTGGCGCAGGACGAGGACGACGCGATCGCGCAGCTGCGCGCGGTGCTGAGCTACCTGCCGCAGAACGTCTGGCAGCTTCCGGACCGCACTCCCTGCGACGATCCCGTCGACCGCCGAGCACCGGAACTCCTCGACATCATCCCGGAAAACCGGCGGCAGGCGTACCGCGCGGCCAAGGTGGTCAAAGCCGTCGTCGACCGGGATTCGTTCTTCGAGATCGGTCCCCGGTGGGGCAAGAGCCTGGTCACCGGTCTCGCCCGGATCGACGGGATGCCGATCGGCGTCCTGGCCAGCAATCCGCAGCACCTCGGCGGAGCGATGGACGCCGCCGCGGCCGAGAAACAGGTGCGGCTGATCAACCTCTGCAACACCTTCCACCTCCCGGTCCTCTACTTCGTCGACGTCCCCGGGTTCATGGTCGGCCCGCAGGCGGAGCGGGCCAACGTCATGCGCTGGGGAGTGCGCGCGATCCAGTCGGTGGTCGAGGCGACCGTTCCCGTCATCACGGTGCAGGTGCGCAAGGCGTACGGACTCGCCGTCTCCGCGACGTCGAACCCCGACCGGCTCGGGCTGCGCCTGGCGTGGCCGAGCGGCGAATGGGGCGACCTGCCGATCGAAGGCGGCGTGGAGGCCGCCTACCGGCGCGAGATCGAGTCGGCGGACGACCCCGCCGCGATGCGGGCGCGGATCGAGGACCGCATGCGCTCGCTGGTCGACCCGTGGCGGACCGTCGAAGCGTTCGGCGTGGAGCACATGATCGATCCGCGCGAGACCCGCGAGGTCGTGGCGTCGTTCCTCGATGCCGGCCAGGGCGCGCTCGCCGTACAGACAAGGAAGAAGCCATGAACGAGATCGTCGCCGACTGCGCGGCTTCCGTGTGGAAAATCGTTGTGAAGCCTGGAGACCAGGTCAATGAGGGCGACGTGCTGCTCGTCCTCGAGTCGATGAAGATGGAGATCCCGGTCGAGGCCGAAGAGGACGGAGTCGTGGCGAAGATCCTCGTCGCCGAGGGCGCCGTCGTCTCCGACGGCGACGTGCTCGTGACGCTGGAGGCCTGACTCGTGTTCGGCAAAGTCCTCGTCGCGAACCGGGGCGAAATCGCGGTTCGCGTCATGAAAACGTTGCGGCGTCTCGGAATCGCCAGCGTCGCGGTCCACTCCGATGTCGACGCGGGCAGTCTGCACGTCCGGACGGCCGACGAAAGCGTGCTGATCGGCGCCGCCCCGGTGGCCGAAAGCTATCTGCGGATCGACCGCATCGTCGAGGCCGCGCTGTCCACTGGCGCCCAGGCGGTCCATCCCGGCTACGGCCTGCTGTCGGAGAATCCGGAGTTCGCCCGTGCCTGCGCGGCGGCCGGGCTGGTGTTCATCGGGCCGAGCCCGGAGTCGATGGAGATGATGTCGTCGAAAATCCGCGCGAGGCAGACCGTTGCGGCGGCCGGCGTTCCCGTCGTGCCCGGGCGCACCGAGCCGGTCCGCCCCGGGCCGAAGGCGTTCGCGACCGCGGAGTCGATCGGCTATCCCGTTGCCGCGAAGGCGGCGAGCGGCGGTGGCGGAAAAGGGTTTCGCGTGGCCAACGGTCCCGGCGAACTCGCCGCCGCGGTCGAAGGCGCGGCGGGGGAGGGCGAACGCTTCTTCGGCGACGCCACGGTCTACCTGGAGCGCTATCTCGAAGACCCGCGCCACGTCGAGGTGCAGATCATCGCCGACATGCACGGCAACGCGGTCCACCTGTTCGAACGGGACTGTTCTGTCCAGCGGCGGCACCAGAAGCTGGTCGAGGAAGCACCCTGCCCGCTGCTGACCGGCGCTCAGCGCGCGCGGCTGGGCGAGATCGCGGTGCGGGCGGCGCGAGCCGCGAACTATTTCTCGCTCGGCACCGTCGAAGGGCTGCTCGTCGGCGACGACTTCTACTTCCTCGAAATGAACACGCGCATCCAGGTAGAGCACCCGGTCACCGAACTCGTCACGGGCCTGGACCTGGTCGAGGAGCAGATCCGCATCGCCGCGGGCGAACCGCTCGGCTTCGCCCAGTCGGCCGTGCGGATCACCGGCCACGCGATCGAATGCCGGATCAACGCCGAATCGGCCGCCAAGGGATTCCGGCCCGGCCCCGGCCGGATCGAGCGCTTCGCCGCGCCGACCGGAGACGGAGTGCGGGTCGACACCGGTGTCGCCGCCGGAGACGACGTCCATCCTTACTACGACCCCCTGATCGCCAAGGTGATCGCCTGGGGCGAGGACCGCGTCGCCGCCACCTCGGCGATGCGCAAGGCACTCGACGAGACCGCGGTCGCGGGGATTCCGACGCTGCTTCCGTTCCACCGCGCGCTGCTGGCGAGCGAGGAATGGGAGCGGGCGGGCACGTGCCGTGAACTGGTCGCGGACCGGGCCTGGCTGAAGTCCACCGACGCCTGGGCGGACCGGCGCGAATGACGAGTGCAATGTGCACCGCGGCGCGTTCGCGTACACCTCAGATGTGTGTGGCGCGCACCACCGCCCATGTCGAACCATGGGTACCGCGCCGGGCGAGCGGTGCGGCAAACGGAGTTCGGGAGCGCATCCATGACCGGCATCGGAGCCTTCGGCACAACCGGACCGCGGCGGTCGGCCGGTCCGGGCTCAGCGCCGTGCCGCGTCCACTGTGCTCATCGCGAGCGCCGACTCGACCCAGTCCCGGACCGGCGGAGCGACCCTGCGATCACCGCCGTTCCACAGGCTCGAGCCGAGCACTTCGTAAATGACGTAGCCATCGATGACCGCCACCAGGTGGTCTCCGATCTGCCGCGCCTGGGACGTCGGCAGGCCGCGCGAATCCAACGCCGCGCGCACGTGGTCCTCGACCGTCGAACGCCACGAGGTGAGGTAGTTGAGCATGTCTTCGCCGAGCTTGTCCGGGGAACCGGCCGCTTCGGCGTAGAAGAACAGCGTGATCCGGGCGAACGCCACCGACGGCCCGTCGAGCGGCAGGTGCGCGGCGAGGATGCGGACCAGCCGCTCGACCGGCTCCAGTCCGGTCTCCTCGGCGATGGCGGCCAGCCGCTGGCCGGAGAGCCAGAACGTGTGCCGGAAGGCCAGCCGCAGCAGGTCGTCCCGGCCGCCGACGTAATGGTTCAGCACCCCGGTTGACCAGCCGCCGCGGTCCGCGACATCGCGCAGCGTCACGGCGGCGACACCGTCCTCGGCGACGATCGCCAGCACGGCGTCGGCGATCTCGGCACGCCGCTGGCGGTGGTCGACGATCTTCGGCATGTCCTTATTTAAACACAACCGTCTGACTTAAATACCGAGCAAAGAGAGCGTGCCCATGACCGTGCCTGGCCCGTCTTCGAGAGACGGCGACGTCGACGCGCTGATCATCGGCGCGGGGCCGTCCGGCGTCACCGCCGCGCGGTTGCTGGCCGAGAGCGGGTTCCGCGTGACGGTCCTGGAACAGGGCGACTGGCCCGCCGTCGCCGACTATCCCAGCGACAAGCTCGAACGCGACCTGCTCGTCGCCGGCCCCTGGAATCCGAATCCCAACCACCGCGGCGGGCCGGGCGACTATCCCGTCGACGACTCCGATTCGGACGTGCATCCGTTGATGTTCAACGGCGTCGGCGGCAGCAGCGTCCTGTTCTGGGCGGAGTGGCCGCGGATGATCCCGTCCGACTTCCGGGTGCGCACCCTCGACGGCATCGCCGACGACTGGCCGCTCACCTACGAGGAACTGCAGCCGTATTACGACGCTGTCGACGAGATGATCGGCGTCTCCGGGCTGGGCGGCAACATCGCCTACCCGCCCGGCTACGTGCTTCCCCAGCCGCCGCTTCCCATCGGCCGGATCGGCCGGATCGCGGCCGAGGGCATGAACAAGCTGGGCATCGGCTGGTGGCCGGGCACGTCGGCGATCCTGTCGCAGGGCGCCGGTTCCCGCGGGCCGTGCGCCCGATGGGGGACCTGCGGCAGCGGCTGTCCCGAGGGAGCGAAAGCGTCCTTCGACGTCGCGATGTGGCCCGGCGCGCTGGCGGCCGGGGTCAACCTGGTGACCGGGGCGCGGGTCCGCGAGATCACGGTCTCCGGCCGGGGCCTCGCGACCGGCGCCACGTGGATCGACCGCGCGGGAGCCGAACGGCACACGTCGGCGCCGGTGGTGATCGTGTGCGCCAACGGGATCGGCACCCCTCGGCTGCTGCAGCTGTCCACCTCGCCGCGGTTCCCGGACGGGCTGGCGAATTCCTCCGGTCGCGTGGGACGCAACCTGATGATGCATCCGGTGGCGACGGTGCTGGGCGAGTACGAAAAGGACGTCGAGCCGTGGCTCGGGCCGGAGAGCCACCCGATCTGGTCGATGCACTTCGCGGAGACCGATGCCAGCCGCGGCTTCCATCGCGGGGCCAAGTGGACGGCTGTCGTGCTCCAAGGGCCGGTGGGGCTGCTCCAGCGATTCGCGGAGCTGCCGCTCGCCGAGCGCAGCGGCGCGGCCGGGCATGAACTCGTGGAGCGGCTGTACGGCCGGGCGTTCGAGATCTCGGCCTCCATCGAGGACCTGCCCGACTTCGGCAACCGGGTCGCCCTCGACCCGGACCTCGTCGACAGCGACGGCATTCCGGCGCCGAAGATCCATTACACGATGTCGGACGAGAGCAAACGCGCGCTCGACTGGCATCTGGACCGGATCACCGAGGTCCACGAAGCGGCAGGGGCCGTCTCCACCAAGCGCGTGGACTTCGGGGGCGAAACCGGCTGGCACCTGCTCGGCACCGCCCGGTGCGGCACGGATCCGGCGACGTCGGTGGTCGACGGATACGGGCGGTCGCACGACGTCCCCAACCTTTACATCTTCGACGGCAGCGTCTTCGTGACGTCTTCCTCGGTCAATCCGACGCCGACGATCACCGCCTTCGCGCTGCGCGCTGCCGAGCACCTCGTCGAAACCGCCGCCAGCCAAAGGACCCCGTTGTGATCGATTTCCCTGACGACAAAGCCCGTGCCGGGGCGGCGGGCCTCGCCGACCTGTGGTTCCCCGGCACCGGCCGATCGCCCGCATTGACTGCCCTGCCCGGCTACGCCGCTCTCCTGCACCGCGCGCTCCAAGCCAATCCGGGCCTTTCCGCGGCGTTCATCCAGGCCGCCGAGCTGGCCGCAGCGGCCGACGAACTCTCGGCCGAGGCAGTCGCGGACTGGCCGCCCGAACTCGCCGAAGCGGCCTTCTACTTCCTCGCCAGCACCTACTACATGGCGCCCGAGGCACGCCGGGCCGTCGGCTATCCCGGCCAGGTCCGCACGCCCTCGGCCGAGGCCACGCCCGACCAGTTGCTCGACGACGACCTGCTCGCCCCCGTGCTCGCGCTCGGCCCGACCTACGTCCCCACCCCGACCGAAGGAGCCTGAGATGACCCCCGAGACGATCCTGGCCGACGCGCACCGGCGCATCGACGGCCTGGCTCCGGCCCAGTACATCGGCGGCGGCTTCGTCCCGAGCGCGAGCACCGAGACGATCGAGGTGACCGACCCGCGCACCGGCACGCTGCTGGGGGTCGCGGCGAACGGCACCACGGCCGACGTCGACGCCGCGGTCTCGGCGGCGCGCACCGCCTTGCCGGCGTGGGCGCGGACGACGCCCGGAGCACGAGCCGAGGCGCTGTTCCGATTCGCGGACGTCATCGACGAACACGCCGGACTGCTGGCCGCGCTCGAAGCGCTCAACGTCGGCAAGTCCTACGCGTACGCGACCTACGAGATTCCCCTGATCTCCGACTGCTTCCGCTTCATGGCCGGAGCCGCGCGAACCGCTCAGGCCCCGGCGCCCGGCCAGTACGTCGCGGGCCAGCTGTCCTACATCCGGCGCGAACCCGTCGGCGTGATCGGCGCGATCACGCCGTGGAACTTCCCGTTGCTCATGGCGGCGTGGAAGATCGCGCCGGCGTTGGCGGCGGGGAACACGATGGTGCTCAAGCCGTCCGTGCTCACCCCGCTCAGCACCCTCGTCCTCGCCGACATCGCCACCGGCGTCCTGCCGGACGGCGTGCTGAACATCGTGACCGGCGCCGGCGCGACAGTCGGCCGGGCGATGAGCCACCACGACGGCATCGACATGATGGCGCTGACCGGCGGCGTCGGCTCGGGCCAGCAGGTCGCGGCGGGCGCGGCGACCACGGTCAAGCGGGTCCACCTCGAACTCGGCGGCAAGGCGCCCGTGGTGGTGTTCCCGGACGCCGACCTCGACCTCCTCGTGCAGACGCTGATCGAGGTCGGCTACGGCAACGCGGGCCAGGACTGCGGCGCGGCGACGAGGGTGATCTGCCACGAGGACGTGCGGGACCGGCTCCTGGCAGCGCTCGCCGCGGCCGCCCGGGAACTTCGCAGCGGAAACGCCGCGTCGGGCGAGGAGTTCGAACTCGGGCCGTTGATCAGCGAAGCCCATCGTGCCCGCGTCGCGGGAATGGTGGACCAGGCGCGTCAGGACGGCGCCCGGGTCGTCCTCGGCGGCGAGGTGCCCGAAGGACCCGGCTTCTTCTACCCGGCGACGATCCTCGCCGACGTCGCCTCCGGGACGGAGATGGCGCGCGAGGAGGTGTTCGGCCCGGTGATCTCGGTCGAGACCTTCACCGGCGAAGCCGAGGCGCTGAACAAGGCGAACGACGTCGAATACGGTCTCGCGGCATCGGTGTGGACCCACGACCAGGCCCGCGCGCTCCGGTTCACCGAGGAACTGGCGTTCGGCTCGGTCTGGGTCAACTCGCACCTCAACTTCGCCAGCGAAATGCCGTGGAACGGCTTCGGGAAATCGGGCTACGGCCGCGACAACTCCGCTTACGCCCTCGACGACTACACGCGCACCAAGCACGTGATGCTCCCGATCGGAGCGCCGACCGCCTCGTGACCGCCGGGCCCGGTGCACTCTGCACCAAGCCCCGCCCCAGGACGCCACGGATGTGCGTGGCCCCGGTCATCCCCCTTGGCACAGCATGACTTCCTGGCCGGACGACCGGCCCGAGCAGATCGAGACGAGGAGTCACCATGGCCGGCAACGACGCCCGCCCCGAGGCCGCCGACATCGTCATCATCGGAGCCGGCGTCTCCGGCGTGGGATCGGCGTGCTACCTCCGGGAAGCCTTTCCCGGCAAGAAAATCGTCGTGCTCGAAGGGCGCGGCCGGATCGGCGGCACGTGGGACCTCTTCCGGTACCCCGGCGTCCGCTCCGACTCCGAACTCCACACCTACGGCTACCAATTCAAGCCGTGGAGCCACGAGCACGCGATCGCGGACGGCCACCTCATCCGCGAGTACCTCGAAGAAACCGCCGCCGAGCACCGCGTCGACGACCTGATCCGCTACCACCACCAGGTCGTGTCGGCCGACTGGTCCAGCGCCGAGGGCGCCTGGACGCTGCAGGTCCGGACCGAGGCCCCCGGCCAGAAGCCGACAACCGTGTCCCTCAAAGCCAAATGGGTCTGCGGCGCCACCGGCTACTACCGGTACGACGAAGGTTTCACACCCAGCTTCAACGGCCGCGAAGACTTCGAAGGCGACATCCTCCACCCGCAGTTCTGGCCCGAGGACTACGACTACGCGGGCAAAAAAGTCGTCGTGATCGGCAGCGGCGCGACCGCCGTCACCATGGTTCCCGCGATGACGACCGGCCCCCGCGCGGCCGAACACGTCACGATGCTGCAGCGCACTCCCACCTACATCATGACGCTGCCGCGCATCGACAAGTTTTCCCGGGCGCTGTACCGAATTCTCGGCCTGCGGCGCGGATACGCGGTCACCCGGTTCAAGAACGTGTGGCGGGATTTCTTCTTCGTCGGTTACATGCTCAGGTTCCCGAACTCCGGGCGGAAGCTGATGCGTAGCCTGACAAAGAAGGCCTTGCCCAAGGGCTACGCCGTCGACACGCACTTCAACCCGCCGTACAAACCCTGGGAACAGCGGCTGTGCATGACCCCCGACGGCGACTTCTTCAAGGCGATCTCCGCGGGCAAGGCGTCCGTCGCGACGGACACGATCGAACGCTTCACCAAGTCCGGCATCCTGCTCTCCTCGGGCGAGGAGATCCCCGCGGACGTGATCGTCACCGCCACCGGGCTCAACATGCGCATGTTCGGCGGGATCCCGCAGACGGTCGACGGGCGGAAACTGGACCTCGGTTCGTGCGTGACCTACCGCGGAATGCTGTTGTCCGGCCTGCCGAACTGGTCCTTCGCCTTCGGGTACACCAAATACTCGTCGTGGACGCTCAAGGTCGGCCTGACCGTGCAGTACGTCATCCGGCTGATCCGGCACCTGGACGCGCACGGCTACACCAAAGCCGTGCCGGTGGCCGAACCCGGAATGGCGACCGAACCGCTGCTCGACCTCAACGCCGGCTATGTGACCCGCAACGCGGACAGCATGCCCAAGCAGGGCACCAGGTTGCCGTGGCGGATGCTCACGTCGTACCAGGCCGACAAGCGACTGCTCAACGGCCCGCTCTACGACGACCACCTGCAGTTCAGCTCCGCCGGCGACCGGCAGGCGGCCGGTGCCGCGTCCGCGAGCAAGGAGCAGGTGCGATGAACGCCGCGACCGCCACCCGCGTCTCGGCCGGGGACTGGGTACAGAGACAGCTCGGGATCGGGATGGGCAAGCTTCCCGCGTCGCTGGTGAAGCGCCTGGTCAAGGTGCCCGTGAACGCGGACGGCGAGCAGATGGCCCCCGAGATCGCGATGCTCATGTCCGTCGTCGCGAAAGCCCCCGATTTCAGCGACCTCAGCCCGGTCGAGGCGCGTGCCGCCGAGCTGAAGGCTGCGGCGATCTACGGCGAGCGCCCGCTCCCGATGAACGTCGTGGAGGAACTCCAGTTGGGAGGTGGCCTCGCGGCGACCCGGTATCGCGCACGCGCCTCCTCCGCCGGGCTCGTCGTGTTCTTCCACGGCGGCGGGTTCGTGCTGGGCAGCCGGGCCGCCTACGACGGCCCGGTGCGGTTGCTCGCCCACCACACGGGCATGGACATCCTGTCGGTCGAATACCGCCTGGCACCGGAAAGCCCTTACCCCGCGCCGCACAACGACGCGATGGCCGCTTGGGAGTTCGCGGTCGCGCACGCCGCAGGGTGGGGCGTCCCGGACGGCCGCATCGCCGTCGCGGGCGACAGCGCGGGTGGGAACCTCGCCGCGGTGCTTGCCCAGAAGCTGCGCGATTCCCGGCAGAAGCCGGCGCTTCAGGCGCTGATGTATCCCGTTACCGACCTGGCCGGTTCCCGGCCCTCGAACCGCGAGTTCGCCGATTCCCCCGCACTGACCGCCAAACAGATCGCCTGGTTCACCGACCACTACCTGCCGCCGTCGGTCGAGCGGGCCGACCCTCGCGTGTCGCCGCTGTTCGCCGACGACCTGACCGGGCTGCCGCCCGCTCTCGTGACTGTCGCGG
Organism: Amycolatopsis circi; assembly: GCF_003385235.1. Taxonomy (GTDB): domain Bacteria; phylum Actinomycetota; class Actinomycetes; order Mycobacteriales; family Pseudonocardiaceae; genus Amycolatopsis; species Amycolatopsis circi. The sequence goes on from NZ_PQIA01000055.1 coordinate 17,324, forward strand.
GGTTCGACCCGCTCCGCGACGACGGCCTTGCGTTCGCCGCCAAGCTGACCGAAAGCGGCGTACCAACCGAGCTGATCAGGGAACCGGGCTTGGTTCACGGCTACCTCTCGTACACCGCGCTCAGCGCGACCAGCAGCGACGCGGTCAAGCGCGTCGCGTCCGCCATCGCGTCGGCCATGGCCTGAACGCGCTCGATGAACACCGGGCCGGGCGTCGGGAGCGCACCCGCCGCCCGGCCCGGGCACCACGCCGTCGACAGGAGCCGCCGTGCTGAACCTTTCCGTCCTCCTGGAGGACTCCGCCCGCAACCATCCCGGCAGAACCGCGCTGGTGCTGGGCGAGAACCGCATGACCTACCGCGAGGTCGACGCCGCGGCCAGCCAAGTGGCGAACCTCTTGGTCGAACGCGGCGTCGCACCGGGGGACAGAGTCGCCCTCAGCTGTCCGAACCGGCCGGAATTCGCGATCGTCTACTACGGCATCCTCAAGGCGGGCGCGGTCGTCGTTCCGCTGAATGTCCTGCTCAAGCGGCGCGAGATCGCCTACCACCTCGCGGACGCCGATGCCGTCGCGTACTTCTGCTTCGAGGGCAGCGAGGAACTCCCGACCGGCCAGGAGGGGCGTCTCGCGTTCGACGACGTCGCCGCCGTCAAGCATTTCTTCCTGATCGCCGCCGCCCCGGAGACGTGCACGGCAGCGGAAACGCTGCGCGAAGCTCTTGCCGGACAACCGGAAACGTTCGAATCCGTCGTCACCGAGGCGACCGACACCGCAGTCCTCCTTTACACCTCGGGCACGACAGGCCAGCCGAAAGGCGCCGAGCTGTCGCACGGAAACACGATGCTCAACGTGCTCGCCTCGAACCGGATACTCCGGAACCGGCCGGCCAGCGACAGCCACCTGGTGTGCCTGCCGCTTTTCCACACTTTCGGCGCCACAGTCCAGTTGCACGCCGGCTTCTCGACGGCGGCCACACTTCACCTGGTGCCCCGTTTCGACGCGAGCCACGTCGTCCGCCTGATGGCCGAGGAGGACATCACCTTCTTCGCCGGCGTCCCCACGATGTGGTGGGGGCTGCTGCGGGAACTGGGCCCGGACGTCGACGTCGCCCGCATCGCCAAGAACCTGCGCATCGGAATGTCCGGCGGCGCTTCCCTCCCGGTCGAGCTGATCAAGGAGATCGACGACCGGCTCGGCGTGCGGATCCTCGAGGTCTACGGGCTGTCCGAGACCTCGCCGCTCGCGACGATCGGCGATCCCGACGCCCCCTCCCGCCCCGGCTCCATCGGCAAGCCGGTCTGGGGCGTCCAGCTGAAACTGATCAAATCCGACTGGACCGAGGTGACCGGTCCGGGCGAGATCGGCGAGATCGCCGTCCGCGGGCACAACGTGATGAAGGGCTACCACGGCCGGCCCGAGGCGACCGCCGAAGTGATCCGCGACGGCTGGTTCCGCACCGGCGACCTCGCCCGCCGCGACGAGGACGGCTGGTACTACATCGTCGACCGCGCCAAGGACATGATCATCCGGGGCGGGTACAACGTGTACCCGCGGGAGATCGAGGAAGTGCTGCTGACTCACCCGGCGGTGTCCCTCGCGGCTGTCGTCGGAGTTCCGCACGAGAGCCACGGCGAAGAGGTCAAGGCATTCGTGATCCCGCGCAGCGGCGCCGAGGTGACGCCGCGCGAGCTAATGGAATGGAGCAAGGAACAGATGGCCGGCTACAAATACCCGCGGATCGTCGAGGTCGTCGATTCCCTGCCGACGACCGCCACCGGCAAGATCCTCAAACGGCAGCTGCGATGACTCGCCCGGCCAGGCACGACGTGGCCGTGCTCGGCTGCGGATTGATGGGATCGGCACTGGCGCGCAGGTTCGCCTCCAGCGGCCTCGCGGCGACGGCATGGAACCGGACGCCGGGACGAGCCGAGGCTCTTGCCTCCGACGGCGTCCGGCCGGCCGCGTCCGTCGAGGAGGCGTTGGGAGGCACCGGACTGGTCGTCGTCTGCATGTCGGATATCGACGCGACCCGGAACGTGCTCGCGGCGGCCCCCAGCCTCTCCGGGCTGACAGTCGTCAATCTCAGTGACGGAACCTACGACGACGTCGAAACGCTGGCTTGCTGGCTAGGCGAGCACGGAGCCCAGTTCCTGGACGGGTCGACCTTGTGCTACCCCGGCCAGATCGGCGAACCGGGCGCGATGGTGGCTTTCTCGGGCCCCTCCTCGGTCTGGGCGGAGCACGAGGCCACCCTGACGCTGCTCGGAGGGCGTTCGCGGCACGTGTCGGACGAGATCACCGGCGCGAAGAGCTTGTACCTGGGCTGCGGTGCCTTCTTCGTGACCGCGCTGACCGGGTTCGTCGAGTCGGCGACGTGCCTGCTGCGGCGGGGCCGAACGCTCGAGGAGGTTCGGGACACCACGTTGCACGGTCTCGAACTGCTGCGCCACGCTACCGAGGAGGCGGCTGCCGCGATCGAGTCCGGGCGCCACGAAACGGACCAGGCGACGATCCATGTCTTCGCCGACGGGGTGCGCAGGGCTCTGGGAGAGCTGGCGGACTCGGGCGTCGACTTGTCGGTGATGGCAGCGGTGTCGGGGAAGCTCGATGCCGCGGAGCACGCCGGGATGGGGCGCCTCGGATACTCCGCGCAGTCGTTGCTCTAGGCCGGCTGCTCGCCGCTCTGCAGTTCCACCAGCGCCAGTGCGGTGTCCACGGCGGCCGGGTTCTGCGCGAGCGGGCGCGGGAGCAGCTCGTCCACCCGGATCAGCCGGCGGTCGATCGTGTTGCGGTGCGCGAACAACCGGTCGGCAGCCTTCGAGGTATTGAACTGCTCGGCGATGAAGACCCGGACAGTGTCGCGCAGCACCCGGTCGGCGGTCGCCAGCCCGCCGAGGGTGTCCGCGACGAACTGACGCGCCTCGGCGAGGTCGTTGGTCAGCAGGGAAATGAGCTGCACGTCCTCGAAGTGGACGGCGCGGCATCCGGACCGAAGGCGCGTGAGCAGCGCCTGCGCCGCGTCCGCGTCGAGATGGCTGCGCCGGAAGCCGTGCACGTCCGGCGCCGGCCGTCCCAGGGCGATTCGCACGTGGGGGACCTCCGCCACGATCTGGTCGAGTTCCGCTCGGGAGGGCGCGGAACTCCCCGGAATCCACATCCAGAGCGTCGTCGTCCCCGCGGCGAGCGTCAGGCGGCGGGCGGCGCCCGCGGCGCGCATGACGCGCTCGGCCGCGTCCTCGAGGAAGGCGAGCTGATCGGGGGAGTCGCCCCAGAGGATCGCCGCCACGTGATGCCCGGTGAGCGCGTAGCCGAGCTGTGCTTCCGCCCGGGGCCGCGCGATCGGCGCACCGCGGAGCAGCAGCTGCACGGTCGCCAATCGCTCGCTTTCCGGCCCCTCGGCAAGCTCCGCCCTCGCCTCGTCGATGTACGCCGCGACCGCGGCCATCGAATCGTCCACATAAGCCACCAGGGAATCGCCGGATATCTCGACCAGCTCGCGAAGCTCCTCCTTGTCGTCGGTCGTGTCGAAGCAGAACCGCAGCCACGCGGACCAGTTGACTCGCTGCGACGCCCGCCACGCCTCGACGTCGTTCGTGTCCATTCCGCGGAGTGCGAGGTCGCGTGCGTAGTGCCGGGTGTCGGGGATCATCGTCGGCTCGACCCGGCAGCCGGGATCGTCAATGTTGGCAATCAGCCAATGGGCCAAAGTGGAGGCACAGTAAACATGGTCCATTTCGGACAGAACCGGGTCTTGTGCGAGGGCGCGCTCGCGCAGGCTCCGCTGGCCCGCGGCCCACATCTCGTGCGCAATCTCGGCCTGGTGCACCTGCATTTTGGCCGCGGCGGCACGAAAAAGCTCGCGCGTCCGCTGGCTCTGCTTGTCCTCCGCGTCCACAGTTGCCTCCAAACCCGAGCCGGACGAACAGCCTAGGCGCAGAAGCGGCGGCCGTCACGAGTGCAGAGTGCACCGAACTACCGGCCAGCGCGGTGTTCCTTGGCGTAGGCCGTTGCCCTCGGCACCGAGCAAGGTGGAGTGCGCCACCAGTCGCTTCCCGCGGAGGAGAACCCGTGTCCAGTGCCAAGCTCGCTCGCTACATCCAGAAAATGAACGAGATCTGCGCCGCCGTCGCCGTCCACGACCTCGACAAGGTGCTGGAGTACTTCGACGACGAGTGCGTCGTCGTCAACGGCGCAGGCGGGACGGTCGGCGACAAGTCGGCTTTGGTCCCGGGATTCGAGGAAATGTTCGCGACCTTCCCCGACTGGACCCCGCGAGTGGCGACGTCCTTCCTGGAGGGCGACACCATCGGCGTTCTTTTCGAGGTGACGGGAACAGCCGGCGGCACCGGCCCGAAGGTGACGTGGATCGGCACCGGCTACTCCACCTTCGACCCGAAAACCCTGAAGATCGTCCGCGACGTCTACTTCATGGACGAGGCGGCACTGGAGCAGAAGATCAACGACGCCGCACTGGCCGGCTGACCGCTCCGCCCGTCGGCACGGGTTGATCGACAGCAGGCTCACCGCATCCAGCTTCTGCCGGGAACCGCGGCCGTCTGCGGCCGCATGGCCGACGCAGCTATTGACTGGCTGAGCAAGGCAGGAGCTTGTCGCAGCACCGTGGTATCTCGTCCGCTGTCCACGAGCGGCGCTCGAACAGCCCGGCTTTCTCTTACCCTGTCGGTTTAAGCGCGCGAATTCCGGCGGGATGATCGGTGTGCGGCCATCGCTCCGGAGACACTTGTGCCGATTCTGCTAGCCGTGGGTTCGAGGCTGGTAGTTGTCGAATTGCTGGCGTCGGGCGGGTCCTCGTCTGCGGAGCAGGTGTGCTGGCACGTAGTGGTTGACCGGGCGGGACCATTGGTCGTCCGCGGTGAGGAGCTGGTACGTGACCCAGCCGAGCAGGCCGCCGTCCTCGCGGCGCGCCCATTCGAACAGCAGGCCCGGGTTCTCGGTTTCAATGCGCAGGCCGGCGTGGTTGCGGGGTGCGAGGATCTCGCTGCCCAGCGGGAGCAGCTTGCGGCCGTGAGACGGGACCGGGGTTGCCGTGGCGGTGGTCATCGCGGCCACCGTAGCGGCGCTGACCGACGGCGCGTCGTCATGTGGACTCAGTGGCGCGCAGCTGCCGGCGTCACGTGTTGCATCCGCGCACGGGCGGGCTGGAAGACGAACCGGTCCTCCGGGTACCGCTCCTCGCGGGCGCGCAGCATCCGCGGCAGCTCGGTTTCCATGGTCAGATTGGAACTCGGGACCATCATCCCGATGTGGTGGTCGGTCATCGCTTCGCCGCCGGGCGCATGTCCTTCACGGTCAGCTCGCCCGCGTCGACGATCAGCTCGTCGTCGAGGTACAGGCTGTTGCCGCGCATCGGGATGTCGATGCCGGATCGACGTCGACGGCGTCGAGACCCGTTCTTCGACCGGTTGGTCTGGGCCGGTGTCGCCTCCATGCCCGGCTTGCCCGCCACGGCGATGCCAGCGGCCTCTCTCAGGAGGGGTTCAGGTCGTCGGCCCGATGTTCGAGGGCCAGACCCCGCTGCGGGTGGCGGAGCTGTTGGAGGAACGGATCGGCGGGTTCCAGGCACCGAAGTAGCGCAGTCGTTCGGCCCGCCCGGGATGGTGCGGGCCGAACAACCGAGTGCGCGCTCGCTCAGTGCGCGGATTCAGCGGATTCCGGTGCACGCACCGTCTTGCCTGCAGAACGCTGCAGTGCACCGTAGGCGTGGTAGATCTCGAACAAGCAGAATCCCCACACCGTCAGCGCCGCGATGAAGAAAAGCGTCTTCTCTGAATCATCTCCAGGGATAGTGTAGAAATCGTAAATACTGGCGATGATCTGCGAGGTCACGATGACCGCGGCGATGCCCCATGCGTGGAGGCGCTCGCCGGCCTGCCACAGCCGCCAGGCGAAGTAGGCGAGGAAGCACGACAGCACGGTCCACATGATCAGGAGGAAGAGGGGAGTGAACAAACCCAGGGGCACGAAATGCAGGACAAGCCCGACCACCGCGGCGATCGCGAAGCCCCACACGTCCGTGGCGACCGACGGTTTGTACCTGTGCGTGGCCATCATCAAGCCCATGATGACCAGGACCGTGAACCCGAGCGCCCGGGAGAACGCGTCGAGGAAGAACGAGATGTGGTAAAGCACCGGGTTCGGATTGAAGGTGTAGACGAGCAAGTTCGTGCCGGAGTAGGCGACGATAAGCCATTCGATTCCCAGCACGTAGTTCTTGTGCTTCTTGATGAACTTCCAGCCGCAGAACGCTCCGCAGGCGATCATCCACAGATCGGCCACGCTGAACCAGAAGATTCTGGTCATGCTTCCTCCTCGTCGAGTTTTACGCACTGCCGGTTATCGGGGACCGTTGCCGGACGCCGTTCCCTCGCGCTTTTCCGCGGAGGCCGGAACGACTGTCCGGCGGCCTGCCGCCACGGCGCCGATCACGGCGGCGGCCGGCAAGGCCCAGGGGAGGGAGTTGACCCAGGTGAGGTCGCTTCCGGTCAGGGTCGGATAGTTGACGACCATCACGACCAGTCCGCCGACGAGTCCGGCGCAGCCGAGCGCCGGGGCCACGACGGCGCCCCAGATCGACTCCTGTTCCCGGCGGCGGAGGAAGAATCCGACGATCGAGGCGGCGGCCACGGCCTGCAGCAGGACGATGCCGAGCACGCCGAGCCCGTAGAGGCTGACTCCCATGCCCAGATACGGGTCCTGGCCCGCGAGCGTGAAGCCGATGGTCGTCGCGGCGAGCAGGCCGAGCTGCCAGGCGCTGGCCGTCGCCGGGGAGCCGTGCCGGGGGTGGATTTTCGCCAGGGAGCGGGGGAGCAGGCCGTCCCTGGCCAGCGCCACGTGGTAGCGGGCGGTGTTGCAGTGGAAGGCGAGGAACGCGGCGAACAGGCTGGTCACGACCAGGATCCCCATGAGATCGGCGTAACCCTTGCCGAGCAGGCCCGCCGCGGCGTTGAAGACGAAATTCGACGGGTCCGCCTTGGCGGTGCGCTGCGCTTGGTCGGTCCCGGCCGCCGAGATCGCGGCCCACGTGGTGCACAGGTAGAAAACGGTGATGATCGCCAGCGAGACGTAGGTCGCCCGGGGCACGGAGCGTCGCGGATTGCGGGCTTCCTCGCCGTAAAGCGCGGTGGCCTCGAAGCCGACGAACGAGCCGAACGCGAACATCAGGCTGACGCCGAATCCGCCGCCGAGCACGACGCTCGGCGCGAACACCCGCAGCGAGAAGCCGTGGAACCCGTGCTCGACCAGCGTCGCCACGTCGAAGCCCAGCAGGACCAGCACCTCGGCGGCCAGCGCGACCCCGAGCACCTTCGCGCTCATCGTGACCTCGAAATACGCCAGCACGGCCACCATCGCGACCGCGACCAGTCCGCACACCGGCCACGGCGCCGCGATTCCGAACTGCCCGAGAACCTGACTGCCGAAGTAGGCGAGGCCGCCGAACACGCCGATCGTGGCGACGTTGTAGGCCACCAGCGCGATATACGCCGTGGCGCCGCCCGCCCGCCGGCCCAGTCCCTCACGCGCGAAGGTGTAGAAGCCGCCCACGTTGGTGATCCGGCGGCTCATGCGGACGTACCCGGCGCTGAACAACGCCAACGCGGCGCCCGCGATCAGATAGCTGCCCGGAACTCCCGGACCGTTTCCCAGCGCGACAGCCAGCGAGAGCAGGGCCACCACCGCGCCCATCGGCGCCACGCCGGCCAGGACGAAGAACACGATGTCAGCAGTGCTCATGGCACCGGAGGCGAGGTGTCCTTCGCGGGGGCTGGCGGAGTCGTGCGAGGACATGACGGTCCCCTCTCTTGTGGACCTTGGGGTCAGCTCGCTCACGTCCCGAGCCGGGATCGGGAAACATCGGCTAGGATCAAGTCACGCGACTGACTGACTTTGTTGGCTGCTGACCATAAGCCGGTGACGACGCCTCGGCAAGGCCTGTGGCAACATTTCTGTCGTCCGACTGAACGGGAGGGGTCGTTCCATGGCGCACGTCGAGGCATCGGTTCGCCGCCCGCAGCTGGTCGCCGCCGCGCGCAGCGTCCTCGCCCGCGACGGGGTCGCGAAGACCTCCCTGCGCGCCGTCGCCGCCGAGGCCGGAGTCCCCCTCGGCACGATGCAGTACGTGTTCCCGTCCAAGGAACTGCTGCTGCGCGCCGTGATCGAAGACGTGGTCGGCGAGATCGCCCAGGTGATCAAGGCGTCCGCGGAGACGGGCGGCGGCCTGGAGCACGCGATCCGCCAGGGGCTGACCGCGTTCTGGGCCAAGCTGGTGTCCGGCCACCAGGGCCTCCAGCTCATGCAGTACGAGCTGACGATCTACTCCCTGCGCACGGCGGGGCACGAAAGCCTGGCCCGCTGGCAGTACGAACGCTACGCGAGCATCATCGCCGAGTGGTGCCAGGAGGCGGCGCACAACGCGGGGGAGACCTGCGCGGTGCCGTTCGGCCGGCTCGCCCGCGTCATGCTCGCCGGATGCGACGGGCTGATCCTGCAGCACGTGTGCGACCCCAATGAATCCCGCTCGCGCGAGGACCTCGACAGCCTGATCCAGATGCTCACTTCGCTGGCCGGGGTGCGCCCGGCCGCCGCCGCCGCGGAGGCCTGAGCTTCCCCGCCGGTTTCGGTCGAGCGCACGAATCTCCCGCGCGCAGTCTTGCGCCATCCAAGGGCGCGGCCTACTCTCTCGCTATTCAGTCGGTCGACTGAATGGGTGTGGAGGTGTCTGAGATGCATGACGTCGACGTGGTGGTCGTGGGCGCGGGACTGGCCGGCCTGAGCGCCGCTCGCGAGCTGGCCGCCGCCGGGAAGTCCGTGACCGTGCTGGAGGCCCGCGACCGGGTCGCCGGGAGGAACCTCGGCGGTTTCCTCAGCAACGGGGTTCCGGTGGAGATGGGCGGCCAATGGGTCGGCCCGACGCAGGACGCGGTGCTCGAACTCATCAAGGAATTCGGCCTGGAGACCTTCCCGACGCACGACACCGGCCTGGCTCTGACGGTGATCGACGGGGACGTCCTCCGCTACGCCGACGACGACGGCAGCATTTTCGGCCTGCCCGACGAGCATGCCGCCGAGGTGCTCCGGCTCTGGGAGCAACTGGAGATCCTGGCCTCGGCGGTCCCGGTCGAGACGCCGTGGGAGACCGAGGGCGCCGAAGACCTGGATCGGCAGACCCTGGACGGCTGGCTGGTCGCGAACACCGAGAACGACATCGCGCGCCGCTTCTTCCGGTTCCTGGTGCCTGCCCTGTTCTCCGCGGAATCCCCGGAATTGTCCTTGCTGCACTTCCTTTTCTACCTCAAATCCGGCACCAGCCTGGAGACGCTCGTCGCCGTCGCCGGCGGCGCCCAGCAGACCCGCGTCGTCGGCGGCACCCACCGGATTTCCGAGCGGATCGCCGCCGAACTGGGCGACCGCGTCCGGCTCGGCGCCGTGGTCCGGACCATCCGCCAGGACGAGACCGGCGTGGTCGTCGACTACGAGGGCGGCAGCGTCACCGCCGGGCACGTGGTCGTCGCCGTCCCGACGACGTTGGCCGGCCGGATCCGGTACGTCCCCGCGATGCCGCCGCTGCGCGACGGGCTCACCCAGCAGATGCCCGCGGGCTCGGTCATCAAGTTCCAGATCGGCTACGACACGCCGTTCTGGCGCGAGGACGGGCTGAGCGGATTCGCGGTGAGCCTGGACGACGAGTTCAACGTCGTCATGGACAACAGCCCGCCCGACGCCTCGTGCGGGGTGCTCGTCGGTTTTCTCGAGGGCGCCTACGCCCGCGCCGCCTGCGAACTGAGCTTCGAGGAGCGCCGCGAGCTGGTGCTCGGCAACCTCGTGAAGTACTTCGGGCCGAAGGCGGCGCACCCGTTCGACGTTCTCGAACAGGACTGGAACGCCGAGGAATTCACCCGCGGCTGCTACGGCGGACGGCTCGCGGCCGGCGCCTGGACCCAGTACGGCCCCGCGCTCGCCGCCCCGCAAGGACGCATCCACTGGGCGGGAGCGGAAACCGCAGCCGTCTGGAACGGCTACATGGACGGCGCCATCCGCTCGGGCCGCCGCGCCGCGGACGAGATCCTGGGGTTTCGCTGACGCCCGTCGCGCCGCCGCCGATCTCCGAGAAACGCAGAAAGGGAGCACCTCGTGGTCCACACGCACGACACGCTGTTCATCGGCGGTGAATTCGTTGCCGGGCAAGGAAACGACACGATCACCGTCGTCAACGCGAGCACCGAAGAGGTCATCGGCCGGGTGCCCGAGGGGACCCGCGCGGACGTCGACGCCGCGGTCGCGGCGGCCCGTCGGTCCTTCGCCGACCCCGGCGGCTGGGGCGGATTCACCGCGCATCAGCGGGCCGAAGCCATGAACCGGCTCGCCGACGAACTCGACGCCCGGCAGAAGGACATCGCCGCCGCCGTGTCGAGCCAGAACGGCATGCCGCTCGGGCTGTCCAGCCAGTTCGAGGTCAACTACCCCTCCGCGGTGATCCGGTACTACGCCGGCCTCGCGGCGACCACCGAGGAACTGGAGCATCGCGCCGGTTTCCTGGGAGCAGGCGACACGCTCGTCCAGCGCAGCCCGATGGGCGTCGTCGCGGCCATCGTCCCGTGGAACTTCCCGCAGGCATTGACCGCGTGGAAGGTCGGGCCCGCTCTCGCGGCGGGATGCACGCTCGTGCTCAAACCGTCGCCGGAAACCGTGCTGGACTCCTGTCTTTTCGCCGAAGCGGCCAAGGCCGCGGGACTCCCGCCCGGTGCCGTGAACATCGTGCCCGCCGGTCGCGAAATCGGGGCGTACCTCGTCTCCCACCCGGGCGTCGACAAGGTCACCTTCACCGGCTCGACCGCGGCGGGCCGCTCCATCGGCGAGGTGTGCGGGCGGCTGCTGCGCCCGGTCACGCTGGAGCTGGGCGGCAAGTCCGCCGCGGTGTTCCTCGACGACGTCGACCTCGACCTGGCCGCGATCGGGGAGTCGCTGTTCGCGGCCTGTTTCATCAACAACGGCCAGACCTGTTTCCTCAGCAGCCGCATCCTCGCCCCGAGGTCGCGGTACGACGAAGTAGTAGACGCGATCTCGACGTTGGCGGGCTCGATGACCGTCGGCGACGCACTGGACCCGGTGACCCAGGTCGGGCCGATGGCCACAGCGGCCCACCGCGACCGGGTCGAGGGCTACATCGCCAAGGGCAAGGCCGAAGGCGGCCGCGTCACCGCGGGCGGCGGCCGTCCGGCCGGGCTGGCGAAGGGCTGGTTCGTCGAGCCGACGGTCTTCGCCGACGTGGACAATTCCTCGACCATCGCGCGAGAGGAGATCTTCGGCCCGGTGCTGTCGGTGATCGCCTACGACGACGAGGACGACGCGGTGCGCATCGCCAACGACTCCGAGTACGGTCTCGGCGGGTCCGTGTGGACGTCGGATCCCGCGCGCGGCCAAGCGGTCGCCCGCCGGGTGCGCACCGGAACGATCGGCGTCAACCGCTACCTGCCGGACATCGCCGCGCCGTTCGGCGGCGTCAAGGCCAGCGGCGGCGGCCGCGACCTCGGTCCCGAGGCGCTCGCCGCCCACCTCGAGCTCAAGTCCATCTACGTCTGACCCGCACTCGTCGCCGGGCCGCGGGGATTCGCCCCCGCGGCCCGAACCTTCGGAAGAGGCCCATGCTGAACTTGTCGGTTCTCCTCGAGGACTCCGCCCGCACGCACCCGGACCGTGCCGCGCTGGTCCTCGGCCCGCTGCGGCTGACCTACGGCGAGGTCGACGCGGCCGCGAACCAGGTCGCCAACCTGCTGGTGCGGCGCGGGATCCGTCCCGGCGACAAGGTGGCGCTGAGCTGCCCGAACCTGCCGCGGTTCCCGATCGTCTACTACGGCGCGCTCAAGGCGGGCGCGGTCGTCGTACCGCTGAACATCCTGCTCAAGTCTCGCGAGGTCGCTTATCACCTGCGCGATTCCGGCGCGAAGGCGTACTTCTGCTTCCAGGACACGCCCGAACTCGCCATCGGAGAAGTGGGCTGGAAGGCCTTCGGCGAGGTCGAAACCTGCGAGAACTTCTTCCTGATCACGGCGGACCCGTCCGCGTCTTCACCGATCGAGGGCGCCCAGACCCTGGACGCCGAACTGACGGGCATGTCGCCAGTCTTCGACTCGGTGGCCACCGAAGCGACCGACACCGCCGTCATCCTGTACACCTCAGGCACGACGGGCCAGCCGAAGGGCGCTGAGCTGTCGCACGCGAACACGATGATGAACGTCGTCGCCTGCAACCGGATGTTCGAGAGCGTCCCGGCCGCCGACAGCCACCTTCTCTGTTTGCCGCTGTTCCACACCTTCGGTGCCACGGTGCAGATGCACGCTGGTTTCTCGATGGCCGCGACGCTTCACCTCGTGCCGCGCTTTGACGCGAAGCAGGTCGTGCAGCTGATGAACACCGAGGAGATCACCTTCTTCGCCGGTGTCCCGACCATGTGGTGGGGCCTGCTCGGCGCTCTCGGCGGCGACGTCGACGTGGAGCGCATCGCCCGCAACCTGCGCATCGGCGTTTCCGGCGGCGCCGCGCTGCCGGTCGAAATACTCGGCCAGGTCAAGGAAAAACTCGGCATCCAGGTCCTCGAAGGCTATGGCCTCTCCGAAACCTCGCCGGTCGTGACCTTCTCCGACCGCAGCCGCGAACCGCGTCCCGGTTCGATCGGCGTCCCGATCTGGGGCGTCGAGGTCAAGCTGATCGGCCCCGACTGGTCGGAGGTGACCGAGACCGGCGAAATCGGCGAACTCGCGGTCAAGGGTCACAACGTCATGAAGGGCTACTACCACCGGCCCGAGGCGACCGCCGCGGCGATCAAGGACGGCTGGTTCCGCACCGGCGACCTGGCCCGCCGCGACGAGGAAGGCTTCTACTACATCGTCGACCGTTCCAAGGACATGATCATCCGAGGCGGCTTCAACGTCTACCCGCGCGAGATCGAGGAGGTCCTGCTGACCCACCCGGAGATCAGCCTCGCCGCGGTCGTCGGCGTGCCGCACGAAAGCCACGGCGAAGAGGTGAAGGCGTTCGTGATCCCGAAACCCGGCGCGGAGGTCAGCTCCGAAGCGCTGATCGCCTGGGGCAAGCAACGGATGGCCGCATACAAGTACCCGCGGATCGTCGAGATCGTCGACGCGCTGCCGATGACCGCCACGGGCAAGATCCTCAAACGCGAACTCGCGTGACCGGCACTGCTGGCGCCGGTCGCCACAGAACCGCCGGGTACTCCTCAACGGACGCTCAGGACCAGGTGACCAGAAGCTCGTGCACCCCGTAAATGTTCATGTTCGTAACTCACTGATGAAACGGAGCATTCGCGGACGCCGCACGGCGGTGCGGCTGTGCACGTTCCCCACCGGCACGGCCGTCGCGGCGGCCCCGGAACTTGCTACTTCTCAGCAGCCACGGGCGGTAGGGAGCGCGCGGCACCCGTTCATCGCCTGGGATCTGGCGCGTTCGGGCGTCACGAGCACATGCTTTCCCGTCGAACTGTGCGCGACCTGTTGGCACGGAGAACGCGGTCGCTGGACGCTCGCGGTCGGGTGCGACGGCCCGAGCGGGTTCCCGGGCTGGCGGCGCGAACTGCTGGCCTGCCTGTCCGTCCGGGGCGAGTTCGGCGGGACGGCGCTGTACCTGCCGAATGTGCGGGAAGTCTGCGCGGCCCGAACCATGACAGCAGCGGCGGGGAGAGAGAGACGAGGCATCCCGCCATGGCATACGCCATGACCATCAGGCCACGGGTGGTGCTCGGCCGAGTGCGGCAATCGCGGCCGGAGCCGGTGCGCCATCCGGCGGCCCTGCCTGGGAGCCGCCCTATAGCCGCACAGCTGCGGAGTGGAAATCTCGGCGTACCGTTTCGATTCCGGTCGTCGTGCGGGTGGGGTGAACGCGGTTGGTGAGGAGAACGTAGTACCGGCCCCGGCCGGGTTCGAACCACACACTGGTTCCGGTGAATCCCGTGTGCCCGTAGGAATCCGGCGCCAGCTCGGTGCCCACTGGGGAGCCGGGCACGTCCAGGCACTGCCAGGCGAGGCCGCGGCGCAGATTCAGCCCGGGCGTCTGACAGGCGATCATCTCCGCGTGCGTCCCGGGTTTGAGCAGGGGTGCGGCCCCCGAGGCGAGAAGCTGCGCCCAGCGTTCCATATCGGACAGGGTGGAAAACAGCCCGGCGTGGCCGCAGATTCCGCCCAGCACCACGGCGTTCTCGTCGTGCACCTCGCCGCGGACGACGTGTCCGCGCCATGGGCATTCCTCGGTGGCGACGGCGTCCGGGACCGGCCCGAAGCCGGTCGCGGCGAGGCCGGCGGGCGTGCTGACCAGGTCGGCAACGAGCTGGTCCAGAGGGGCGCGTCCGGCGGCTTCGGCGACCAGGCCGAGCAGGATGAAGCCCTGCGACGAGTATTCAACCTGTCCGTCCGCGCGACGCGGTCCGACGCGGATGGCTTCGAGCAGGTCCGCACGGGTGGAATGAGTGCGCCACAACGGAGTTCCGCCCGGAAGCCCGGACGTGTGCGTCAGCAGCTGCCGGACCGTGATCTCGGCGGAGTGCGACGGCAGGAACCGGGAAACGGGGTCGTCGAAGGACAACAAGCCGCGGTCGGCGAGCGCGCCGACGACAATCCCGACGACCGGTTTGGTCACCGAAGCGAGATCCCATCGGCTGTTGGCGGCGACGGCGGGGCCGTCCCACCACTGCGTGCCGAGCATGCCCCGGTCGAGCACGCCGTCCGCGGTGCCGACTGACCACGCGGCGGCGGAGTAGACGCGATTTTCCCGGCCGCGCGCCAGCATCCGCGCCAAGTCAGTCTTCATCGGGCACCAATCGGACCGGCGAGCTGCTCAGCGCCGCCGAAATCCGGTTCGCCGCTTCGGCGACGAGCGGGCCGAGCGTCGGGTAGCTGTCGGGCGGCAAGGTGAACGTCAACCCGGCCACGCTGACCGCGCCAGCCACTTGTCCGTCCGCGGCAAGCACGGGAGCGGCGACACAACGGACGTGCTGCTCGTGCTGCTCGTCGTCGACGAGGTACCCGAGAGTGTCCACAGTGGTCAGAGATGCCCGGATTTCCGCCGGATCCGTGACTGTTTTCGGCGTGCGGGCACGCAGCGGCGCGGCGTCGAGCACGGTCGCGACTTCTTGAGGCGACAGCCGGGAAAGGATCGCGCGGCCGACTCCGGTGCAGTAGAGCGGGGCCTCGCCGCCGGGCCGGGTGTTGAGCCGGTACGCCTGGTCCGGTTCGAGCTTGTCCACGTACACCGCCAGGTCCGCGTGCCGCACTGCGTAGTGGACGGTGTGCCCGGTCCGCCGCCGCAGGTCGGCGAGGATCGGCCGGATCGCCGGACGTGCCGCGAGCACCGCCGCCGACATTCCCAGCAGCCGCGGTCCGACGGCGTACCGGCCGCCGCCGAGCCCGACCGCGAAGCCCGCATCGGCGAACGTCTGCAGCATCCGGTGCGTGGTCGGTTTCGGCAGGTCGCAGGCCTCGGCGAGGTCGGCGAGCCGGTGCGGACCACCCGGTCGCGACAGCGCGGCGAGGACCTCGAGGGCCTTGTCGACGGCACCGCGGGGCTCGGTCCGTCCGGTGCCGGACGGACCGTTGACAGCGTTCTTCACGCCGCCTACCTTAGCGCAATCGCGTTCCATCTGACGGAATGAGATGTCATCCCACGGAAAGGAAGACCCGTGGCCCCACCTCACCGCCTGTCTCGCCGCACCGCGCTCCGGCTGGCCGGGCTGACGCTGCCCGCGCTCGCCCTGCCCGCCGCGCTCACCGCGTGCGGCACGGCGACGGGCAGCCCCGGCCGCGTGCTGCGCGTCGCCCAGACGGCCGACCCGAAGACGCTGGACCCGCAGAAACAGGGCGATCTGACCTCGATGAACGTTCTGATCAACATCTTCGACACGCTCACCACGCGGGGAGCGGACAACCAGCTCGCGCCCGGTCTCGCGCTGTCCTGGTCCTCCCTCGACCGGCTGACCTGGCGGTTCCGGCTGCGGCCCGGCGTGCGCTTCCACAACGGCGAGCCCTGTGACGCGCACGCGGTCGCGTTCAGCGTGCAGCGGCTGCTGGACCCGGCGACGAAATCGCCGATCGTCGAGCTGCGCTACGTCAAGAAGGCGACGGTCGTCGACGACCTGACCGTCGATCTGCACCTCAGCGAGCCGGACCCGATTCTGCCGGCGAAGGTGTCGCTGTTCGGCGGGGTCGTTGTGCCGCCGGACTATCTTCGGCAGGTCGGCAACGCGGGCTTCGCGAAGCATCCGGTCGGCACCGGACCGTTCACGTTCGCCGAGTTCCAGCGTGACCATCAGATGCGGATGCGCGCGAATCCCTCGTATTGGGGCGGGAAACCCGCGCTCGACGAGCTCGTGTTCCTGCCGATGCCGGACCCGTCGTCGGCGCTGGCGTCGCTGCAGAGCGACCAGGTTGACATCGTCGCGAACCTGACCCCGGACGCCGCGCTGCAGATCCAGGGCTACCGCGGCGTCGAGATCCGGCACTGCCCGGGCATCCGCACGTCGTACCTTTCGCTCGACACCACCGCTGGCCCGCTTCGCGACGTGCGCGTCCGCCGGGCGCTCAACCACGCCGTCGACGTGCCGCTGCTGATCAAAGCGGTGCTCGACGGCAAGGCGCGCGAGGTGCCGACGATGTTCCCGCGTGAATCGTTCGGTTTCGATCCGTCGATCCAGCCGTACACCCGCGACGTCGACCTCGCGAAACGGCTTCTCGCCGAGGCCGGCTTCCCGGACGGCTTCGACACCACGCTCACCGCGCAGACCGCCGACGCCAACACCGCCGAGGCGATCTCCGGCCTGCTCGCGCGCGCAGGGGTGCGCGCCCGAGTCGAACTGGTGGACGCCGGCACCTACAGCAGCCGCCTGACCTCGAACAACCGCGGCGCGCTCGGCCCGATCTACCTCGCCGCGAGCACTGGCTGGACGCTCGACGCGGAAAGCCTCGTGCAGTCCAACGTCCGCCACGACCGCAGGCAGAGCCGATGGCGCAACCCCGAAGCCGACCGGCTCGTGGACGCCGAGGAGCAGTCGCTCGCGCCCGCCGACCGGCAGCGGGCGTTCACCGGCCTCCAGCATCTTCTGAACCAGGAGGCGCCGTTCGTGTTCCTGTACCAGATCGACACCGTCTACGCGGTCAACACGCGGCCGCGGTGGCAGCCGGGCGTCGTCGGCCTGCTCGCGATGGCCCGGGCGCAGGTGGCCTCGTGACCGCCCCGGCCGTCTCCGTCCCTCGTCCGGCCGCGGCCGGGACCGGTGTGCTGCGCGCGGTCGCGGCCAAGGTGGTCACCGCCGTCATCGTGCTGTTTTTCGTGGCCACCGCGGCGTTCTTCCTCGTCCGGCTCTCCGGCGACCCGGTGAAGCTGATCCTGCCGCCGGACGCGACCGCGCACCAGGAGGCGACCCTGCGGGCGAGCCTCGGCCTGGACCGGCCGCTGCTGACCCAGTACCTCGGCTACCTCGGCGGGCTGCCGCGCCTGCGGCTGGGCACGTCGCTGGTCTACGACCAGCCGGTCTCGGAGGTCCTGTTCTCCCGCGTGCCGGCGACGCTCGAACTCGCCGGGGCCGCATTGCTGGTCGCGCTTCTGATCGCCGTCCCGGCGGGCACCTACGCGGCGACGAGGCGGGGCCGCGCCGGCGACACCGGCGTGATGACCGGTGTCCTCATCGGACAGTCGACGCCCGCGTTCTGGGTCGGCATCCTGCTGATCCTGGTGTTCGCCGTGCAGTGGCAAGTGCTTCCCGCGTCCGGGTACGGCGGGCTGGAACACCTGGTCCTGCCCGCGGTCACGCTCGCGGTGTACTCGGTCGCGGTGATCGCCCGGCTGCTGCGGTCGTCGCTGATCGACGTGCTCGGCTCGGACTTCATCCGCACCGCCCGGGCGAAAGGCCTCGGCACCGGCGGAGTCGTCCTCTCGCACGGCCTGCGCAACGCCGCGCTGCCGGTGGTCACCGTGGTCGGGCTCGAGGTCGGCACCCTGCTCGGCGGCGCGATCCTCACCGAGCAGGTGTTCTCCTGGCCCGGCCTCGGCCGGCTGACCGTCGAGGCCATCCAGAATCGCGATTTCCCTCTCGTGCAAGCGGCGGTGCTGTTCTTCGCGGCCACGTTCGTCGTCGTGAACCTGCTCGTCGACCTGTCCTACACGCTGCTCGACCCGAGGGTGCGGGTGACCTCATGACCGCCGTGACCGCAGTTGTCCCGACCGCCCGGCCCAGCGTGGTGCGCGCGGTGCTGCGCAACAAGCTGGGCGTCGTCGCGATCACCGTTCTCGCGGTGATGGTGCTCGTCGCGGTCTTCGCGCCGCTGATCGCACCGTACGACCCGGCCGCGCAGAACCTCCTGGTGCGGCTCAATCCGCCCGCCTGGGCGCACGGCGGCACGTCCTCCCACCTGCTCGGCACCGACCAGCTCGGCCGCGACATCCTGTCCCGGCTCTTTTACGGCGCACGCGTTTCGCTGCTCGTGGGCGCGTGCGCGGCGCTGCTGGCCGGGGTCGTCGGCGCGGCGATCGGGCTGATCGCCGGGTACCTCGGCGGCTGGTTCGACCGGATCCTCATGCGGATCGCCGACATCCAGCTCGCGTTTCCGTCGATCCTGCTCGCGCTCGCCATCGTCGGCTTCCTCGGCTCCGGGCTGTGGTACGTCGTGCTGGTGCTCGGCTTCACCGGCTGGGTGTCCTACGCCCGGGTCATCCGGTCCGCGGTGCTTTCCTTGCGCACCAGGGAGTTCGTCACCGAGGCGCGGGCGATCGGCGTGCGCGGCGGCACCATCATGCGCCGGCACCTGCTGCCGAACGTGCTGGCCCCGCTGGTGACCATCGGCACGCTGCACGTCGCAGCCGCGATCGTGGCCGAGGCTTCGCTGAGCTACCTCGGCCTCGGCGTGCCGAAACAGACCGTGACCTGGGGCGGCATGCTCAGCGACGGCCAGCTGTACCTGGGCACCTCGTGGTGGGTCGCGGTGTTCCCGGGGCTGGCGCTGATGCTCACCGCGCTGTCTGTCAACCTGACCGGCGACGTCCTGCGCGACGTCGCGGACCCGAAGGCGTACCGCTCATGAGCGCCCTGCTGGAGATCGACGACCTGCGGATCGAATTCCGCCTCGCGACCGGGACCGTGGTGGCCGCCGACGGCGTGAGTTTCGCCGTGGAAGCCGGCGAAACCCTTGCCGTGGTGGGGGAATCGGGCAGCGGCAAGACCGCGACTGCGCTGTCGGTGCTGCGGCTCAACCCGGAACCGCCGTGCGTGTACGCCGGGGGAGAGGTGCGCCTCGACGGACGCGACGTGCTTCGCCTGCCGGAGAAAGAACTCCGGCGGATCCGCGGCAACGACGTCGCGATGGTCTTCCAGGACCCGATGACCAGCCTGAACCCGGTCAAGCGCGTCGGCGCGCAAGTCGCCGAGGTGCTGCGGCGGCACCAGGGCGCGACACGGGCGCGGGCCCGCGCGGCGGCAGTGGAAGCGTTGCGGGAGGCCGGGATTCCCGACCCCGAGCGCCGCGCGGACCAGTATCCGCACCAGCTGTCCGGCGGTCTGCGGCAGCGCGTGATGATCGCGATGGCCCTCGTCGGACGGCCGCGCGTGCTGATCGCGGACGAGCCGACGACCGCGCTCGACGTGACCGTCCAGGCGCGGATCCTCGATCTGCTGGTGGACCTGCAGCGCAAGCACGGCATGGCGATCGTGCTGATCACGCACGACCTGGGCGTCGTCGCCGAGGTCGCCGACCGGGTCGTGGTGCTGCGGTCGGGTCAGGTGGTGGAGACCGGTGACGTGGTGCCGGTGTTCGAGCAGCCGCAGGAGGAGTACACGCGCGAATTGCTGCGCGCCACGCCGAAACTGGAGCGGGTATGACGAACCTGGTGGAGATGCGGGGCCTGCGCAAGGAGTACGGCGGGCTGGCCGCGGTGGACGGTGTGGACCTCGACGTGCACGCCGGGGAAACCTTGGCTGTGGTGGGGGAATCCGGCTCCGGGAAGACCACGCTGACCCGGCTGCTGCTGCGGCTGGAAGACCCGAGCGCCGGCTCGGTGCGCTTCGACGGCGCGGACCTGTTCGCGTTGCCTGCCGCGCAGCTGCGGAAGGTGCGCCGGGAGATGCAGGTGGTGCTGCAGGATCCGTACTCCAGCATGAATCCGCGATGGCGGATCACCGACGTGGTGGCCGAACCGCTGGTGACGCACGAACGCGGGATGCGCGGCCGGGCCGGCCGGGCGAAGCTGCGCGGACGCGTCGGCGAAGTGCTCTCCGCGGTCGGGCTCTCGCCGCAGATGCAGGACCGCTACCCGCACGAGTTCTCCGGCGGGCAGCGGCAGCGCATCTCGGTGGCGCGGGCGCTGGCGGTGCGGCCGCGGCTGGTGGTGCTGGACGAACCGACGAGCGCGCTGGACGTCTCGGTGCAGGCGCAGGTCCTTGATCTGCTCGCGGACCTGCAGAGCCGGCTCGGGCTGACGTACTTGTTCGTGTCGCACAACCTGGCGGTGGTGCAGCAGATCGCGGACCGGGTGGCGGTGATGCGTGCCGGGCAGGTGGTGGAGCTGGCCCCGGCGGAGCGGCTGTTCCGCGCGCCGGAGCACGAGTACACGCGGACCCTGCTGGACGCGGTGCCGAACCCGGACCCGCGAGCGCGCCGGCGGGTGGCTTCGTGAGCTCAGAGCTTCGACAGGACCAGACCGGCGCCGCCGAGGAGGGCCAAGTCGTCGGCAGGGCTCTCGTTCACGACCACGCGCGGCGGTTCGGCGCCGGTGGCCCACGACGAGTCCTCGCGCAGCCGCTGCTCGATGCGGGCGCGGAAGAGGTCGCCGCCCTCAGCCGCTTCGCCGTGCAGGACGAACAAACCCGGAGCGAAGAGCTGTTGGATGTTCACCAAGCCGAGCGCGATGTTGCCCGCGTACTCGTCCAGCAGCGGGTCGCCGGCGAGCTCGCGCACTGTCTGGGCGGCGAGGCCGCGCCGCTGGGCTTCGCCGCGCAGCCACGGCGTGGTCGCGACCGTTTTCCAGCAACCGCGCGCACCGCAGGTGCATTCGCGTCCGCTCGCGGCGACCGTCATGTGCGCGCCGCTGCGTCCGCCGGGCGGGGCGAGGACTTCGCCTTCGAACAGGAGGCCGACGCCGAGCACTTCGCCGGTCGAGACCGAAGCGAACGTGCTGCGGCCCCGGCCCGGCCCGAACCAGCGGTCGCCGAGGACCTGCAGGCGGGCGCGGTGCTCGACGTGGACCGGCGCCCCGGCCAGGCCGCCGAGTACTTCGGCGATCGGGTAGCCGTGCAGCGCCGGCACCTCGTGCACCTCGATGATCGTGCCCGCGGCGGCGTCGACCAGTCCGGCGGAGGCGACGCCGATCGCGGCCGGCGCGGTCGGGAACCGGGCGACCTCGGCCAGCGCGGCCGCGATGCCCGCTGGGGAGGCGGTGCGCGCGTAGGTCGCTTCCGCGCGCCACTGCACCGCGCCCGCCAGATCCAGCAGTGCGGCGCGGACGCGGCCAGGGAGCAGCTCGACCGCGCCGAGCGCCGGCCCGGCCGCAGAGGGCGCCGCGACCGGCGCGGGAACGAGCCGCAGGGCCGGGCGTTCGCCGGAATTCATGCGGTCACGATGCCACGCGCCGCGCCGAGAAGGGAGGCCAGATGTCCGAACTGACGCAAATGACCTGGCGGGAGACGCGCGCCGCCGGCCGCTCCGCGATCGCGGTGCTGCCGATCGGCTCGCAGGAACAGCACGCCGGGCACCTGCCGATGGGCACCGACACGATGCTCGCCGAAGCGGTCACCGATGCCGCGCTGGCCCGGCTCGGCGGCGACCCGGAGGTGGTGCGGCTGCCCGCGCTGCCGTTCGGGCACAGCCCGCACCATCTGTTCGCGGCGGCGGTGTCGCTGCGCGCGTCGACGCTGCAGGCGGTGCTCGACGACGTACTGGACTCGCTGGCCACCAGCGGATACCGGCGCGTGGTGATCGTGAACGGCCACGGCGGCAACGACGAGATCATGCGGCTGGCGGTGAAGCAGTATGCGCTGCGCGCGGATGTCGCGCTCGCGGCGTGCTCGTACTTCTCCGTCGGCGACGGTCAGGTGCCGGGCCACGCGGGCATGTTCGAGACCTCGCTCATGCTCGCAGCGCACCCGGACCTGGTGCGCCCGCCGGAGCCGCGGCCGGTCGTCGAACCGCCGCCGCTGTTCTACGACGCGCCGTATCCCGGGCTGACCGTGGAACGGCACGGCGAATGGGCGCGCGCGGGCGGGACCACCGACGATGCCGCCGCGGCCAGCGCCGCGCACGGCGCAGAACTGCTCGCCGGGCGCAGCGCCGCGCTCGCCGAGGCGATCCGGGCGTTCGACCGGAGCACCCGGGACAGCCACGCATCCACCGAAGGGGCGCAATGAAGATCACCGATGTCGACGTGCAGGTCGTGAACCTGCCGCTGACCAACCCGTTCACCAGCTCGTTCGAGACCAAGACCGGCGAGACCCGCACCGTGGTGCGGCTGCGCACGGACACCGGCGCCGAGGGCTGGGGCGAGACGATGTGGGGCCGCCCGGTCGCCGAGCTGACGCGCAAACTGGGCGCGGAAATGATCGGGACCAGCCCGTTCGCGCTCGAAGCGTTCCACCGCCGCCACCACATGGTCCCGTTTTTCCACGGCTACCTCGGCTACGCCGCGCTCGCCGCGCTGGACGTGGCGTGCTGGGACCTCGTCGGGCGTACGACCGGGCAGTCGGTGACCGATCTGCTCGGCGGGCCGGTGCGCACCGAGGTGCCGATCACCGCGCTGATCACGCGTGCCGACGCGCCCGGCGCGAAAGGCACGGAACTCGCGCAGGGACTGGCCGAGCACACGGCGAAAGTGGTGGCCGAAGGCGGGTTCACGGCGGTGAAGCTGAAGGGCACCCGGGACGTCCGCGGGGACGTCGAGATCCTTCGCGCGCTGCGGAGTGCGCTGCCGGACGTCGAGCTTCGGGTCGACCCCAACGCCGCGTGGTCGGTGCCCGACTCGATCCGCGCTGGCCTCGCGCTGGAAGAGCTGGACCTGGAATACCTCGAGGACCCGTGCATCGGCATCGAGGGGATGAGCCAGGTGCGCGCGCGGGTGCGGATCCCGTTGTGCACCAACATGTGCGTGGTCCGGTTCGAGGAGTTCGCCCCGGCAGTTCGCCTCGGCGCGGTCGATGTGATCCATGGCGATGTGTACAAATGGGGCGGCATCTCGGCCACCAAGGCGCTCGCGGCGCACTGCGAAACGTTCGGGCTCGGCATGAACCTCCACAGTGGCGGCGAACTCGGCATCGCGACCGCCGCGCACCTGGCGGTAGTCGCGAGCACGCCGGTGCTCTCCCGCGCGATCGACAGCATGTACTACCTGCACGCGGACGACATCGTCGCGCCGCTGCAGCTGTCGGACGGCCGGTTGCGGGTACCGTCCGGGCCGGGACTGGGGGTCGAGGTGGACGAGGAGAAACTGGCCTTTTATGCGGCGAAGAACGAGAAGGAGGGCGACTTGACCGGTTGAGCGCACCCGGTGCCGCATTCCCCGGTCGATCTCCCGGACGGCGCTTCTTCGCACGCGAGGCCGACGAAGGTGTTGCGCACGAACTCTCGGAGACGATCGGCAGGTTCCTCGAAGCGTCGGCCGGTACGGGATCACGGCGGTGGGAGGACATCCGCGACGTCGGCGACTTGCTTGAGGAACGAGTCGGAAGGGCTGCCCTTGATCGGATCGATTTCGGCGATGACGACCAGCTTCCCGTCCTGCCGTGACCGGTAGTGCTTTCCGGTGAAACGAAAGCCGCCTGCTTCGAGAATCTCCGTTCCGAACGGGGTGACGTCACCGGATCCGTAGGTGTCTTCCAGCCTGCGGAGCTGTGCGGCTGAATCGGCCGACGGCATTTTCACCCACGTGACCGATCCGGCGATCCTGTTTCCGTCGCTGTCCTGCACGACGAACAGCAACTGGTCAAGCTTCTGGCACGGGTGGCGCAGGAAGTACTGCTGAACCTGGCCGAACGACTGGACGGCGCAGCGGAGATCCTTCTTGATCTCATTCCTGACCTCTTTGAGAGCCAGCCGTCGCCATGCCTCGGCGCGATCTCCCTTCTGCGCGGCCTTCTTGCTGTTGGCCGTGTTCGTCTCGGACACGCTCTTGGTCGTCGCGGCGTCGAGTCCGGCACCGACCGAGGTGACTGTGCCTCCGCCGCTCGCCGCCGCCACGACCGTCGCCAAAGCGGCCGCGGTCAAAACGCCGCCTGTCTTGATCCATCTGCCCTGGGAATCTCTGGGCTGGTTCGGGTTGTAAGGCACGTGCTGCGCTCCTGGGCAGAATCGGGGATAGCGCGACTTTGCCGGAAGAGGAGCCGGTCGAAGACTGCGAGCACGAGAATCACCTGATCGTCTCAGTCTCCGCGGCCCGCCGTCGCACATTGACATGCTCGACGGCCTGCCGCAGGAACTCGACAGCTGGCCTATGTGGGTCCCGACGCCTACCGGGTGCGCGTGCACCCCGCGACGACATCGCTCCGCACTCTCGCGCCGACCAGCCCCGGGAGCATTGCTAGATCTCTGTACGGCCGGCATGGGAACACCGGCGACCGCAAATAAACAGGCTCGCCGCCGGGTGAGGCGAAACCGGTTGTGCTGACTGAGTTTCAGCCCCGGACGGCATGACCGCGGCTGCCTTGCGAGGTTGGATTCCGCGATGGGGCCAACGGCGAGGCGTCGTTTGCCCGCGGAAGGTCGAGAGCGGCGGGTGGGATGCCGACGTGGCGATCGTCGTCGGCAGCTGCGAATCCTCCTCTCGAGATCTTGGCATCCAAAAGTGTATCCACTATGGTGGGCACCAACCGGCGAAGGGAATCCGCATGAGTGGCCCTACCTCCGATCTCCACGCGGAGATCCGTGACTGGATGCACGCCGAGGCCGAGCTTCTCGACGACGGCTTCGAGCGCAAGTGGCTGGAGACGATGGTCAGCAAGGACATCGTGTACCAAGTTCCGTTGCGGCAGACGGTCGAACGCGCTCGCGGGGCGGGCTGGGTCGACGGGACCTACCACCTCGACGAGCGCTACGGGTCGCTCGAAACCCGGGTCGCGCGCAACGAGACGCAGTACGCCTGGGCCGAGGACCCGCCGTCGCGGATCCGGCACTTCGTCACCAATCTGCGGGTCCGCGAGGACGCGGACGGGCTGGTCCGGGCGCGGACGAACCTGCTGGTCTACCGCACCAGGCAGGACGGGGTCGTTCCGCAGATGCTGTCCGGCGAGCGCTGGGACACGCTGCGCCGCGAGGACGGCGTCCTGCGGCTGCTCGAGCGGCGGGTGCTGCTCGACCTGACCGCCATCGGCACGCACAACCTGTCCATCTTCTTCTGACCCGGCCCCACGGAAGGCATTCTGCGATGACCCAGACGACCCCTCCCGCCACGGCGGCGGACCGCATCCTGGCCGAGCTCGCCGAAGGGCTTCCGGCGGGCGAGATCCCGGCGACGCTGTACGGCAACGCCGAGCTCTACCAACGCGAGAAGCGCAACATTTTCGCCCGCTGCTGGGTGTATCTCGCGCACGAGTCCGAGATCGCCGCGAAGGGGGACTACGTCCTGCGCAAGATCGGCGAGGACTACTTCGTCGTCGTGCGCGACGAGGACGGCGGCATCAACGTGCTGTTCGACGCGTGCCGGCATCGGGGCGTGCAGATCTGCCGCGCGGACGCGGGCAACACGTCGCATTTCCGCTGCCCGTATCACGGCTGGACGTATGACACCAAAGGCAATCTCGTCGGCGCGCCGTTGTGGAAGAACGCTTTCGGCGGAATGGACAAGTCCAAGAACGGCCTCGTCGGGGCGGCGAAGGTGGAGAGCTACCACGGTCTCGTCTTCGCGACGCTCGACGCTTCGGCTCCTCCGCTCAAGGAGTACCTCGGCGGCATGGCCTGGTATCTCGACTTGGTCTTCGGGCTCAACGAGCACGGCGTCGAGGTGCTGGGCGCGCCGCAGCGGTTCGTCATCGACGCGAACTGGAAGTCCGGCGCGGACAACTTCTCCGGCGACGATTACCACCTGGGCACGCTGCACAAGTCCGTCTGGGAGATCGGGGCGTTCCCGGTTCCGTTCGCCGCCAACATGATGGGCTACCACATCCAGGCCTCGCCCGGGCATTCGCTGTCTTTCTCGATGGCTCCCGACGAGGACGAGCCCGGCCCGCGCTTCTTCGGTTTTCCCGAACGGCTCGCGAATTCCTTCACCAGCGACCGGATCAGCGACCACCAGCTCGACGTCGCCCGGCGTTCGCGGGTGTTCGTCGGCAACGTCTTCCCGAACTTCTCCATCCTCGCGCTCCCGATGACCGAGGACGGATCGCACTACCCGCCGACCGCGGTGCTCACCGTCCGGACGTGGCAGCCGATCAGTGAATCGAAATTCGAGATCTGGAACTGGTTCCTGGGCTACAAGAACATGACCGCCGAGGAAAAGGACCGATCCTACCGCGCCGGGCTCGGCACGTTCTCGATGGGCGGCGCGTTCGAAATGGACGACACCGAACCGTGGATCACCGTCGCGCGCACCGGCCGCTCGACCGCCGCGGAAGTGCTCGGCATGAAGCTGAATTACCAGATGGGCATGCCCGGGGTCGGCATCGCGCATCCGGTGAGCGAATGGCCGGGCCCGGGCACCGTGTACTGGACGCGGTACGAGGAAGGCGTGCAGCGCAACCTGTTCCGCTTCTACCACGACATGATGACCGCTGAGGCGGGGTCGTGGCCCGCGCTGAAGTTCGAGGACGAATGACCGTGCACGCCTACGACGCGGCGCTCTTCGGCGGAGCGGTCGGGCTCGGTTCGCGCCCGGCGGTCGTGGTCGTCGACCTCGTCGCCGGGTTCACCGACCCGGCCTACCCTCCCGGCGCGGACCTCGACGAGGTCGTCGCCGCGACGCGGTCGTTGCTCGATCGGGCGCGCGCGAGGCGGCTGCCGGTCGTCTTCACGACGATCGCGTTCGCCGAGGACGGCGCGGAAGGACGGGTGTGGCGGCGGAAGATGCCCGCGCTCGACTGCCTGGCGGAGGGCTCGGCGGCGGTAGCGGTCGACGAACGGCTTGCGCGGCGGCCGGACGAGCCGCTGGTCGTCAAGCGCACCGCATCGGCGTTCGGCGGCACCGGATTGCCGGCGCTGTTGGTGTCGCTCGGCGCGGACAGCCTGATCGTCGCGGGTGCGACGACGTCCGGCTGCGTCCGGGCAACGGTCGTTGACGCTTGCATGGCTGGTTACCGCACGGTCGTTCCTCGCGAGTGCGTCGGCGACCGGCATGCCGGGGCACACGAAGCGAATCTCTTTGACCTGCAAGCGAAATACGCCGATGTCGTCTCGCTCGCGGACCTCTTCGACCGGTTGGAGGCGGCCTGATGCAGGCAGGAACCTATCCGGGCATTGAGCCTCGGCTGGTCGTCGGGGCTTCAGCGACGCGACGGCTGAGCGCGGCCGAGGAGCGGGACGCGTACACCCCGGTCGACTCTGCGAAGGTGCTGGCCGAGCTGGAGCGTTCCGGGCTCCGCGGCCGTGGCGGGGCCGGGTTCCCGGCGGCGGTGAAATGGCGGGCGGTCGCCGCGGCCGATCGGTGCGTCGTCGTGGCCAACGGGGAAGAGGGCGAACCGGCGTCGTTCAAGGACCGCTGGCTGCTCACCCATCGCCCGCACGCGGTACTCGACGGCCTGCTCGTCGCCGCGGACGTGGTCGGCGCGCACCGGGCGATCATCTACCTGTCGCATCCCGAAACCGTCGAAGCCGTCCACGGCGCGCTCGCGGAGCTACCAGCCAGCTTAGCCGCGCGGGTGGAGATCTTCGTGGTCGAACACCGATACGTGGCGGGGGAGGAAAGCGCGGTCGTCCGGGCCATCAACGGCGGACCGGCGTTGCCGACGGCCAAACCGCCGCGGGTCTTCGAAGCGGGCGTCGACGGACTGTCCACTTTGGTCAGCAACGTCGAAACGCTCGTCCACGCCGCCTGGATCGCACGCCACGGCGCCGACGCATTCCGCCAGTACGGCACCGAATCGTCACCCGGCACCGCACTGATCACGTTGACCGGTGCGGACGGAAACGCTGGGGTGTACGAGGTTCCGTTCGGGCCGACACTGCGCGAGCTGTTCCGCGAATGCGCCGGTACCGACCCAGCGGATGCGCCCGGACTGCTGATGGGCGGATGGTTCGCCGGTGTGGCGCGCCCCGGCGACGTGCTCGACGCGCAGTGGTGTTTCGACGCGATGGCCGAGGCGAAGTCCGCCGTCGGATGCGGCTCGGTCACCGTGCTGGGCGCGGGCGAACGGGTCGGCGCGGTCGCGGCACGCCTGGCCCGTTGGTACGCGCAGGAGTCCTCGCAGCAGTGCGGGGTGTGCCGCAAGGGCACCGACGCGATCGCGGCGGCGCTGTCCCGGATCGACAACGAAGCACCGGAAGCAGCCGACCTCGGCAACTTGCGGCGGTGGGGGACCAGCCTGCGCGGCAAGGGAGCGTGCGCATTCCTGGACGGGGCCGCCAACCTCGCCCGGACCAGTCTCCCGCTGCTCGAAATCCCTGTCTCCCCGTCTATTTCCTGAAGGGCTCACCTGATGAAAGCGTTCCTCGATTCGACAAAGTGCTCGGGCTACGGCGCGTGCGCCGACGCCTGCCCGTCCGTGTTCGAGGTCGACGAGTTCGGCTTCGGCGCGGTCATCGGCGACGGCACGGTGCCCGCCGGGGACGAGGACCAGGCCCGCGCGGCCGCCACGGCCTGCCCCGAGGCCGCGATCCGGGTCGAGGACTGAGCATGGACCTCGGACTGGCCGGCAAGACCGCCCTCGTCACCGCCGCGAGCAAAGGCATCGGCTACGCCGTCGCCGAGCGGTTCGTCGCCGAAGGCTCCCGCGTCGCGATCAGCTCGCGCCCGGGCCCGACGCTCAAGGCAGCGGCCGAACGGCTCCGGGCGCAGGCACCGGATCGCGTTCACGAACTGCCCGCCGACCTCACCGAGGACGGCGCGGGCACCGCACTGGTCGCGGAAGCGATCGAAACGCTCGGGTCGCTGGACATCCTCGTCAGCAACACGCCGGGACCGCGGATCAGCCCGGTGCTCGATCTGTCCGATGAGGACTGGGAAACCGGGTACCGCACGTTGCTGCGCCCGGCCGTGCAGCTTTCCCGCGCCGCAGCGCGGCACATGGCCGAGCGCGGCGACGGCAGCATCGTCTTCCTCACCTCGACCTGGGTTCGCCAGCCCTCCGCCGGTGGTGGCTTGAGCGCGGCGTTCCGGTCGGCGATCTCGTCGCTGAGCAAACAATGCGCGGTGGAACTGGCCGCCGACGGCGTGCGCGTCAACCAGGTGCTCCCCGGCGCGACGGCCACCGACCGGATGCGGGACATCGCCACCGCGAAGGCCGCCCGCAACGGCACGACGGTCGAGCAGGAAATCGCCGAGGTCGTCTCCGCCATCCCCATCGGACGCTGGGCCGAGCCGGAGGAAATCGCCGACGCGGTGGCGTTCCTCGCTTCGCCCCGCTCGGCGTTCACCACCGGGCACGCGCTGTCGCTGGACGGCGGCGCGGTCCGCGCAACGCTCTGAAACCACGAGTAGACAAGGAAAACACATGCCGAAGAGCCTTCGTCAGCTGTTCGTCGAACAGTTCCGGCGGTGTCGGCTGACCGCCGACGAGACCGTCGCGGTGATCAGCGAGCACGGCAAGAAGCAGGAGTACGTCGATGCCGCGGTCGGCGCGGCGCAGGACCTCGGCGCGGGCGCTCTCGTGCTGACCGCGTCGAGCCTGTCCGAGCCCACCCTGCCGCCGTACAAGGGCGACGGGCGGGAAGTCCCGGCGCTGCTGGCGGCGGCGGGGGAGGCGGATTTCGTCGTGGACGTGACCGTCGGCGGGCTGATCCATTCGAGCGTCCGGACCCGGATCACCGGCAACGGCAAGCGGATGCTGTTCGTCGCCGAACCGGCCGCGGTGCTCGAGCGGCTGATGGGCGACGAAGACTTGCGGGCGCGAGTGGAAGCGGGCGGGCGCAAGCTGAAGGCCGGCCAGCAGTTGCGCGTGACCAGCAAAGCGGGCACGGACCTGATCGCGGACATCAGCGGCGACGACCTGCCGGTGACGCACCAGTGGGGCTACGTGGACGAACCCGGCCGGTGGGACCACTGGCCGAGCGGGTTCGTCGCGTGCTTCCCGCGCGACCGCAGCGCGCAGGGCACTATCGTGCTGCAGCCCGGCGACGCGTTGATCCCCTGGCAGCGGTATGTGCGCGACGAGGTCGCTTTCACGATCGAGAACGGCTTCATCACCGGCATTGACGGCAGGCTCGACGCCCAGGTCCTGCGCGACTATTTCGAGGCGTGGCAGGACCCGGAGGTCTACGCGGTGTCGCACATGGGATGGGGCCTGCACCCGATCGCGAACTGGTCGGCGTTCGAGGTCTACGAACCGCGTTCGCTCTACGGCCAGGAACTGCGGTCGACGCCGGGCAACTTCATGTGGTCGACCGGCCCGAACCGGTTCGCCGGCCGGGAAACCCCGGCGCACCTGGACATCCCGATGCGCGGGTGCACGGTCGAGATCGACGGCGAAGCGATGACCGTCGACGGCGTCCTGGCGGAATCGTGAGCGCCGTGGACCGGGCCGGGCTGGAAGCCGCGATCCTGCGGCTGGCCCGCGACCGGACGCTGCTGGCGGCGTTCCAGGCCGATCCGGAAGGCGTCGCGGAGTCGATGGGGCTCGACGCGGGCTGGGCCCGCAGCATCGCCGAGGGCGACCGGGACCGGCTGCGCTCGGCGGGCGTCAACGACGGGATCACGATCCTGGTCAGCCGGTGGTTCAAGGCCGACCTGGGCGACTCGGCCAGCTCGGGCGCGTTCACCCTGAGCGACGCGCCGCTGCCCGCCCCGGACGTGCCCGCCGGGCTGGTGTTCGCGGGCGGCTGCTCGCACGTGCCGGACCTGCTGGCGCGGCCGGAGATCGACCCGGCGGACGGCGTCGACCGGCTGTCGGACAGCTACGCCCGGCTCGGGAAGGCGCTCGCGGCGGCCGAACCGGATCTGCTGCTGACCACCGCGGACTGCCATTTCCAGAGCTTCGAAACCGGGGCGTTCGTTGTCGGGACCGCCGCGACGCACACCGGGTCGATGGAGTTCTTCGGCCGCCCGGACCTGGACATCACGCTGACCGGCGAGCCGGAGTTCGCCCAGCGGGTCGTCGCCGCGGTGCGCGAGGCGGGGCTGGAGGTCGAGCCCGCACCCGAGGTGCAGCTCGACCACGGCCTGATCGTCCCGCTGCGCCAGGTGCTTCCCCGGCCGGACCTGCCGGTCGTGCCGATCATCACGCAACCGGCGCGGACGTTCTCCCCGTGGGGCGCGCGTGCGTTCGGCCGGGTCCTGCGCGACGTCGTGGCCGGCAGCGGCAAGCGCGTCGCGTTCCTCGCCACCGGCGGTCTTTCGCACTGGCTGGACCCCGGCCACTTCGGGCACGTGGACGTCGAGTTCGACACGCACATCCTCCGCGCGCTGCAGGAGGGACGCGGTCTCGAACTGGCGGACCTCGAACCGTTCGCGCTGCTCAGCCACGGCCAGTACGAGTTCCTGAACTGGCTGATCATGCTCGCGCTCGCCGGTCCCGGAATCCGCGGCGAAGTGTTCGCCTACGAACCGATGGAAGCCTCCGGCGGGGGATGGACGGTGGCCAACATGCTGCTCCCGGACCATGACTAGCCTCCGGATCGGCCTCACGCAGTGGCACGCGACGCGCGACGTCGAGCGCAATCTGGACGTCGCGTGCCGCCTCGTGGCCGACTGCGCGGCGGACGGGGCGGACCTGGTGCTGCTGCCGGAGAACGGCCTGATGCTGGGGACCAACACCGAGATGCGGGCCGCGGCGATGCGGCTCGACGGACCGGAGCTGACCCGGCTCGGGGCAGCGGCGGCGGCCGAGCGGGTCTCGGTGGTGCTCGGCGGGGCGAAGCTGATCGGCATTGACGGGATCGTGCGGAACACGGCGGTCGTGTTCGGCCCGGACGGGACCGTCGCGGGCGGGTACGACAAGATCCACCTCTTCGACGCGAACGTCGGCGGCCAGTCCTTCGAGGCGTCCGGAGTCGAGCGAGCGGGCGACCAGCCCGTCCTACTGCGCGTCGGCGGCGTCAAGGTCGGTCTCACGATCTGCTACGACGTCCGGTTCCCCGAGCTGTTCCGCGCACTCGCCGCGGCCGGTGCGGAAGTGCTGCTCGTGCCCGCGGCGTTCACCGCGGTCACCGGAGCGGCGCACTGGGAGACGTTGCTGCGGGCCAGGGCGATCGAGAACGCGGCCTTCGTGGTCGCGTCGGCGACCGTCGCGGGCTCGCCGGACGACGCGTTCCCCACCTACGGGCACGCGCTGGCGGTCGGTCCCTGGGGCGAGGTGCTCGCGGATTTGGGGACCGCACCGCTGGCCTGCCGGGTGATCGGGCTCGACCTCGCTACGGTGGCTCGAACGAGAGCGAAGCTCCCGGTGCTGCGAGGGGTCCGCCCCGGGGCCTATGCGCGGCAGCCGGTGACGATCTCCGCGAACCAAGGAGGGGAGCCATGACCGACGAGCAGGCCGCGCGCCCGCCGGAGGACGAGACGGTGCAGCCGGTCGGGGAGCCGATCGGCATCGCCAACGAGTTCACCGGCGTCCGGATCCAGAAGGTCCGCACACGCAACGGGGAACGGCTCGAGGTGACGACGCCGAAGCACGGCCACCGGGTCCTGCTCGACGCGATGCAGCTGGAGATCATCTCGACGCTCACCCCGGAGGCGTTCACCGAGCTGATCGCCCGCCGTCTCGGCTCGCATGTCGAGGAAGAGCGGGGGGAGGCGCGGTGACCGAGCCGAAGACCCGGGCGGGCACCACCGTCGACGACATCTACCAGGTGCTGCGCGAACGCATCATCGAAGGCACCTACGGTCCGAAAACCCGGATGTCCCAACGGGATCTGGCCGAGGACCTGGACGTCAGCCGGACCCCGCTGCGCGAGGCGCTGCGCCGGCTGGAAGCAGACGGGCTGCTCGTGTCCGAGGCCAACCGCGGCATGCAGGTGGCTCCGATCGCCAACGCCGACACCGAGCAGCACTACGCGATGCGGCTGCTGGTCGAGCCCCCGGTGATCGCCGCGCTCGTCGACGAGTTCACCGAGGCCGACCTCGAAGCGATGCGCGAGGTCCTCGACCGGATGGTGGCGGTCGTCGACCGCACCCGGGAGTTCCAGGAAGCGCACCGGCACTTCCACGACGTGGCGCTCGTGCGGTACCCGCCGGCGATCGCCGAGCTGACCCGGTCCCTGCACACGATGATCTACCGGCACCAGCGGGCGTACTTCTCCCGTCCGCGCGCGCCGGAGGAGATCCTGCGCACCGACGAGGCGTTCCTGGCCGCCATCGCCGCCAGGGACTCGGGTCTGGTGCGCCAGCTCCTCGAATTCCATCTGCTCGACGCCGCGCTGGGCCTGGTCCTCGACATCGACCCGGACCACCGGTTCGACGCGGTCCTGCTCGCGCTGCGCGGCCAGGGCATCACCCTGGACCACGACGAAAAGGGCTGCGTCACGCGACCCGCCCGCGTCGGCTGGGTGCGCCTGGACGCGGCGCGGATGCCCGCCATCACCACCACGAACCTCGTGTACGAGCCGAGGTCGGAGACCTAACGTTGAGAGAGGCCCCGTGACGTTCCCCCTGTCCGGTCCCGCCGCGCACCGCGTCGGCTTGATCGTTCCGAGTTCCAACACGACGATGGAGACCGAGATCCCGGCGATGCTGCGCGCCCGCGAAGCGGTCCGGGCCGACCGGTTCACCTTCCACTCCAGCCGGATGCGCATGCAGCACGTGACCCCGGCCGAGCTGAAGGCGATGGACGACGATTCGCTGCGCTGCGCGGTCGAACTCGGCGACGCGGACGTCGACGTGATGGCCTACGCCTGCCTGGTCGCGATCATGGCACAAGGCCCGGGCTACCACCGCGAGTCCGAGTCCCGGCTCACCGGGTGCGCCCGGGCGCAGACCGTATCGGACGTGCCGGTGCTCTCCTCGGCCGGAGCCCTGATCAGCGCGCTGCGGCACCTCGGCGCGCGCCGGATCTCGGTGATCACGCCGTACGTCGAGTCGCTGACCAAGCTGGTCTGCGACTACATCGAGGCCGAGGACATCACCGTGCACGATTCGATCTCGCTCGGCGTGCCGGACAACCTCGAGGTCGGCCGGCTCGATCCCGCGCAGTTGCTCGACCTGGCGGCCAAAGTGGACACCCGAGGCGTGGACGCGCTGGTGCTCAGCGCGTGCGTGCAGATGCCTTCGCTGCCCGCGATCCAGCCGGTGCAGGACCGGTTCGACATCCCGGTGCTGTCGGCGTCGACGGCCACCGTGTGGCAGACGCTGACGACGCTAGGACTCGAACCGGTGGTCCCGGACGCGGGCCTGCTGCTCGCGGGAGCGTGACAGAATGGGCTTGTTGGAAGGGAAAACGGTCGTCTTCACCGGGGCGGGCGCGGGGATCGGCCGGGAGGTGGTCCGGCATTTCGTCGGTGAAGGCGCCCGCGTGGTCGCGGTCGACCTGTCCCCGGCGGTCACCGGGCTCTCGGACGAACTCGGCGACGCGGTGCTGCCGATCGTCGGCAACGTCAGCGATCCGGCGGTCAATCAGTCCGCTGTGGACGCTGCTGTCTCGGCATGGGGAAAGCTCGACGTGTTCGCGGGCAACGCCGGGGTGTACGACGGAGCCAAGCCGCTGGAAGAGATCGAGCTGGACACGCTGCCCGCGGCGTTCGGCGAGCTGATGAGCGTCAACGTGCTGGCTCCGCTGCTCGGCGTGCGAGCGGCCTTGCCGCATCTGATCGCTTCGCGGGGGTGCGTGATTCTCACGGGTTCTTTCGCGACTTACCACGCCTCCGGCGGCGGACCGTTGTACACCGCGTCGAAGCACGCGGTGCTGGGCCTGGTTCGGCAGCTGGCCTACGAGTTCGCCCCGGACGTACGGGTGAACGGTGTAGCGCCGGGCG
Source organism: Amycolatopsis circi (assembly GCF_003385235.1). Classification (GTDB taxonomy): domain Bacteria; phylum Actinomycetota; class Actinomycetes; order Mycobacteriales; family Pseudonocardiaceae; genus Amycolatopsis; species Amycolatopsis circi. The sequence continues at coordinate 52,363 of NZ_PQIA01000055.1, forward strand.
TCGCACCGACGAAGCTGCGGGGCGTCGGAGCGCTGGGACAGGAACCGGCGGATTCCGTGCTGGACGGCACAGCTGCGGCCCTGCCGACGCAGGAGGTGCCTGCGCTGAGCGACTTCAACGGCGTCTTCACGCTGCTCGCCTCGGACCAGTCGCGCGCGATGACCGGGACGATGGTGCCGGTGGACAGCGGGCTGGGGGTGCGCGGACTGGCACGGCCGGGCGGGCGGGTCGGACGCTGACCCATGGCCGACACC
>NZ_PQIA01000057.1 GCF_003385235.1 Amycolatopsis circi
ACCGACCGGAGAACCCACAGTGGACACGCTGGTGCGACGCCAGCCACACCAACGCGTCCACCCAACGGGCACCACCCGCACACCCACCACCAAGATCAACAAAAACTCAACTCGGTGGATCCAGGTCTGATTCCCTCAAGGAGTCCTTCACGGAGCGGTAGACGGGGGGGCGCGCGGGTTGCTGACCCTTCTCCGGTAACGAATGCGCCACATTAGCGACGCGAATGCGCGGGCGCCTCCCCGAATGGACCAGTCCGGTCCGGGTCCGCCCCGGACGACGGGTGGAAGGCGGCTCACCGGAACGGGTTGATGACCTCCCGCCAATTTCTCCCACTCTTTCCGCGCCGACCTGGGCGGCCGACCGGTAAACCAACATCGTTACACCCCGATCGGGTAGGGATGACTCACGCGCAGTCCCCGTTATCGCGACCCGAACCCGCCCCTGTCACCCTGACGAGGAGCGGGGAACCCCCGGGTTGGCGGATTGGCCGGGGCACCCCCTCCGTGCGGGAATGGTGTCACCGTCCGACATCGGAGTCGCCCGGTTTTTCCCAGGGAAAGGGAAGGGTCCGTTTTCATGGATGTCCGGTACGAGGCTTTCTGCTTCGCCGATCCGCTGTTCTTCGACGAACCGCGGGAAACCCCGGGCGCGGCCGGCGACCTGGCCGCGAGCCTGCCGCTTCCGGGACCCGAGTGGACGGTCGAGAACCGCGGGATCTGGCATTCGCTGCGCCCGTCCGAGCGGAAACTTCCCGCCCAGGGCTGGAAAATCCACGTCTCCGCCGGTCTGGACAACGCCGGGGGCGTGCTGGCCAAGGTGCACCGGTACTGTGTGGAGCATCGGATCGCGTACAAGCACCTGCGCTCCCGGGCGATCCTGATCAGCCGCAATTCGAAATACGCTCCGCGCGAGGGAAGCGGCAAGCTCGTCACGATTTACCCGGAGTCCGAAGAGTCGCTCGCCCGGATACTGCGCGACCTTTCCGCCGAGCTGGAAGGCGAGCACGGAGCGTACATTCTGAGCGATCTCCGCTACCGCGAAGGCCCGCTTTACGTCCGGTACGGCGGATTCGCCGAACAGTGGACCGAACACGCCGGAACCCGGGTGCTGGCAATCCGCCGCCCGGACGGCGCGCTGATACCGGACCGGCGGGAACCGTCCTTTTCCACGCCGGACTGGGTGTCCATTCCGGCCTGTTTGTCCGACAGCCTCGCCGCGCGCAAGAACGGCGCCCGGTTCCCGTACCGGGTGACCGGTTCCCTGCACTTTTCCAACGGCGGCGGCGTTTATCTGGCCGAACGAGGGGACGACCGGAAAACCGTCGTGCTCAAGGAGGCGCGGCCGCACGCCGGGCTGGACCGGGACGGCACGGACGCGGTCGCCCGGCTGCACCACGAGCGCGAGGTGCTCGAACGGCTGGCGGACGTTCCGGGGATCCCCCGGGTGCACGAGCAGTTCACCGTGTGGGAGCACCATTACCTGGCGATGGAGCACCTGCCCGGCATCGCGCTGAGCAACTGGCTCGCCCGGCATTACCCGCTCACCAGCGGTTCCGGGGCCGAAGCCGACCTCGCGGGCTACCGCGACCGCGCGCTGGCCGTGCTGGCCCAGGTCGAGCGCATCCTGGCGGACATCCACCGGCACGGGATCGTCTTCGGCGACCTGCACGGGAAGAACATTCTGGTGGACGATCAGGACAGGGTGTCGCTGATCGACTTCGAACTGGCCGTCGAGGCCGATTCCGGCGACCGTCCGGGGCTCGGCGCCCCCGGGTTCCGCGCGCCTGCCGACCGGCACGGGTTCGAGATCGACGAGCACGCGCTGGCCGCGCTCCGGCTGTGGCTTTTCCTTCCGCTGGTGATGCTGCTCGAACTCGCGCCGAGCAAACTGCGCGGGATCGCCGACTTCGCCCAGCAGCGGTTCGACCTGCCGGACGGATACGCCGACCGCGTGGTCTCCGTGCTCGCCCCGCGCGGCAAGCCGCCCGCCGCGACGCACACCGCGCTCGACGAGCCGCGGCCGGACTGGTCGCTGGTGCGCAAGCAGATCGCGGAAGCCATCCTCGCGAGCGCCACGCCGGACCGCGTCGACCGGCTTTTCCCCGGCGACATCGAACAGTTCCGCTCCGGCGGCGCGGGTTTCGGCGTCGGAGCCGCAGGGGTATTGCATTCGTTGCATGTCGCCGGAGCCGGTCGTTATCCCGAGTACGAGCAGTGGCTGCTGGACTCGGTCCGACGGCAACCGCCCTCGCGGCCCGGATTCTTCGACGGCAGCCACGGCATCGCGTACGTCCTTGAAGAATTCGGGTACTCCGCGGAAGCCGACGAGTTGCTCGCCGCGACGCAGACGCTGGCCAGCCAGACGACCGACCACGGCCTGGAAAGCGGGCTGGCCGGGATCGGCCTCGCCCGCCTGCACTTCGCGACGACCCGCGGCGACAACGAATTCGGCCGCCAGGCCCTGGACGTCGCGGTCAAGCTCGCGACCGTGTTCGAGACCGCCGACCCGCCCGGCCGCTTCGCCCGGGCGGGGTTGCTGAGCGGCTGGTCCGGGCCGGCGCTGCTGTTCCTGCGCCTGTACGAACACACCGGCGAACCGTCCTGGCTCACCCTCGCCGACCGGGTGCTGGCCCGCGATCTGGAGGAATGCGCCCCGGCGTCCGACGGATCGCTGCAGGTCCGCGACGGCACGCTGCGCACCCTGCCGTACGCCGCGATCGGCAGCGCCGGAATCCTGATGGTCGCCGAGCAGGTCGTCCGGAGCCTCCCGGAGTCGGCGGCCGCCCAGAGCCTGCCCGGACTGCGCGCGGCGTGCCGCGGGGAGTTCGTGATCCACCCCGGCCTGCTGTACGGCCGGTGCGGGCTGGCCGCCGCGCTGTCCTTCGCCGACGAGCCGGACCGGGAGGCCATCGACCTGCACCTGGCGCGGCTGTCCTGGCACGGCATCCCGTACCGCGGCGGGCTGGCCTTCCCCGGCAACCAGCTGCTTCGCCTTTCGACCGACGTCAGCACCGGCAGCGCGGGGGTCCTCCGCACGCTCGCCGCACTACTGGACCGCGCGGAACTGCTGCCCTTCCTGGGCGCCGCGCCGTCCCCGCACACCTCCGGCCGATGAGCGCCGGCGGACCCCGAGAGAAGGGAACACCCATGGAAAACGTCCTGGAGCTGCAGGCGTTGGAGGCCCCGGAAGCCCTCGAAGGCCAGGGCTTGGACCACCACGGCCACAGCCACTACAGCGCGTACTGCGGCGACAGCACGCTCAGCCTGCTTCTCTGCTACTGATCGCGCTCGGGGCGGGAACGGCGCAGGCCAAGTGCGCCGTTCCCGCCCCGTCCATTCTGCACCGGCGGTCCGCACCCGATCGGGACGGGCCCGAAGACCGGGCGGCGGCGTGTTGCGGAGGTCGAGTTCGCTCGCTCGGGACCGGATGGTGGCGGTGCTGTGAGGCCGGATTCGCCGACGACCTGACAGAGCCGAAGCTGCCAAGTCACGTTCGCCGTCGGGAAGGGGACAGTGGCGGATCTGCGAGGCCAAGTTCACCGTCCGAGACCCGACAGCGGCCAAGCTGCGAAGCCGAGTTCACCGCCGACGACCGATCAAGCGCGGACCGGCGAGGCCGAGTTCGCCATAGACGACCTGACAGCGATGGTGCTGCGACGCCGGATTCGCCGACGACCTGGCAGGGCCCAAGCTGCCAAGTCGAGTTCGCCGCCGACGACCGGCCATTAGCGGCCCGGTGAGGCGAAGTTCATCGACCAAGACCCGACAGCGGCCGAGCTGCGAAGCCGAGTTCGCCGCCGATGGCCGACCAGTGGCGGACCGGCGAGGCCGAATTCGCCATGAACAGCCTGACAGCGACGGTGCTGCGAGACCGAGTCCACCGCCGAGGACCCGGCCGACCGTGCAGCGGTCCTGCGGCGCCGTCCACCACGCGAGGGGAGCGACATGGCCGGATCCGCCGATCGGCTGCTGACCTCGGCCGCGCTGCTGGACCGTCCCCGGCTGGCCGCGGTCGTCGTGACGTCGCTGATCTCCGCCGGCGCCGGACTGTTGCTGCCCGGCGCGCTCGCCGCCGCCACCGACGCGGTCCTCGGCGGGCGGAGCAGCACCGGCGCGGTGGTGTGGCTGCTGGTCGTGGGCGTCGCGGAGATCGCCGCGGACGCCGTCACCATGGTCCTTCCCGCCCGGCTGACCAGCAACGCGAGCGCCTGGCTCCGCCGCCGGATCACGGACCGGCTGCTCGCGCTGGGGACCGGCTCGCCGTTCGCTCCCGGCGACGCGGTCAGCCGGGTGACCGGCGACTGCGCGGCCGCCGGCGGCATCGCCGCGGTCGTGGTGCAGCTGATCGCGACCGGCCTCATGTCCTCCGGCGCGATAGTCCTGCTCGCGCTTTTGGACTGGCGGCTGGCGCTGGTCTTCCTCGGCAGCCTCCCCTTCGCTTTGCTGCTAGCGCGGTCTCACCTGCGGGGCACGGCGGCGGATGTCCTCGCGTACCAACGGGTTTCCGGCGAACTGTCCGCCCGGCTGCTCGACGCGGTCACCGGCCTGCGGACGATCGCCGCCTCCGGCACTGCCGACGCCGAAGCCGCCCGGGTACTGCGTCCGTTGCCACGGCTGAACCTCGCCGGGCAAGGCATGTGGCGGACCCAAGCCCGGATGGTGTGGCGGGCCGGTCTGCTGCTTCCCACGGTGGAAATCCTCACCCTCGCCGCCGCCGGTTTCGGTGTCCTGGCCGGACGGTTGAGCGCCGGAGACGTCCTCGCCGCGCTCGGCTACGTCGCGCTCGGCCTGGGCCTGGTCACGCAAATCCCGTTGCTCACCACGCTTTCCCGAATCCGTTCCGCTGCCTACCGGATCACCGAAGTCCTCGACACCGAGCCGCCTCCTCGCGGCGCCCTCGGACTGTTGCCCGGAAACGGCATGCTGGAACTCCGGGGGGCCACTGTGGACGGTGCGCTGGCCGACGTCGACCTCACCATTCCCGGTGGCTGTTTCGCCGCCGTGGTAGGGAGTTCCGGCTCAGGCAAGTCCACTGTGGTCTCGTTGCTGGCCGGTCTCCGCCGCCCCGACGCCGGACAGGCTCTGCTGGACGGTCGCGACCTCGCTGTGCTGCGCCCCGAGGAACTGCGGGCCGTCATCGGGTACGCGTCTGCTGAGCCCGCGCTGCTCGGCACCACTGTCGCCGATGCTGTTGCTTATGGTTCGTGGGCTAGCGTCCCGGCCGTCGATGCGGCCTGCCGGACCGCGCGGATCCACGACGTCCTCGCGCGGTTGCCGCAGGGATACGACACCTTGCTATCCGAAACTCCCTTATCCGGCGGGGAAAGTGCGCGGGTCGGCCTCGCGCGTGCGCTCGCGCGGAACCCGCGGGTGCTCCTGCTCGACGACGCCACCGCCAGCCTGGACACGATCACCGAACGCACCGTGACGGCCGAGCTGGGCCGCCGGACCCGGGTGATCGTGACGCACCGCGCCGCGATGGCCGCCCGGGCCGATCTAGTGGTGTGGCTGGCGGCGGGCCAGGTCCGGGCGGTCGGGCCGCATTCGCGGTTGTGGCAGCTGGCGGGGTATCGCGCGGTGTTCACGGAGGAGACGTGACCATGCTGGTGCGCTGGCGGAACACCGGGAGATGCCGCGATGAGGCGGGTCCGCGCGATCGGCCGCGGATGGAGCAAGAGCCACGACAAGCCGCCCACGCGCGCACCACGGCGGAAGCACCCAGGCACACGAACTCGACAGGCCACGCACTCTCCCCACCTCAGCGCCACCGAACCGCGCCCGTGGAGCGAGCATGAGCGTCGGCCGTCTCTACTGGAGCGCCCTCGCCGGGCAATGGCGCGGCGGACTGGTGCTCCTGGCCTGCTCCGTCCTCGAAGGGCTGCCCGCGTTCTTCTCCGGACGGCTCGTCGAACTGGCCGTCAACAGCGGGTTCGCCGCGGGCAAACCCGGCGTCGGCCTTGGCTGGCTCGGGGTGTTCGGCCTCACCGCGCTCGCTGGCGCGTTCGGGTCGCGGCTGGTGTGGCGGCAGCTCGGCAAGGTCGTCGAGCCGTTGCGGGACGCACTGGTGACCGCCGTCGTGCGCGGGGTCTTGCACGATCCCGCGCCGCCGCGGAGCGGTCCGGACGCTCGCGGGGTCGCGCGGATCACCCAGCACGTCGAGGTCGTGCGCGACGCCACCGGCGGGCTCTTGGTCCAGGCCCGCGGCATGATCGTCACCACCGCGGCGGCGATCGCCGGACTGATCACCGTCGCGGGGTCGCTGGCGTTGCCGGTCGTAGTCCCGGTGGTGCTCGCGCTGGCCGGATTCGCCGCGCTGCTGCCTTCCCTCGCGCGGCGGCAACGCGCGCTCACGCTGGCCGACGAGGGCACCGCGGGCACCACCGGGTCGATCTTCGCCGGGATGCGGGACGTCGTCGCCTGCGGAGCCGAACCGGTCGCCGCGCTGACCGCCGACCAGGCGGTGGACCGTCAGGCCGCCGCTGCGGTGCGGGTGGCTCGGTCGGGCGCGCTGCGGTCGCTGATCGTGGCGCTCGGCGGGTTCGTCCCGCTGGTTCTCGCGCTCGCCCTCGCCCCGTCGATGGTCGCCCGCGGTGAGCTGACCGCCGGGGCCGCGCTGGGTGCGCTCGTCTACCTGGCCACCACCCTCCAACCGGCGCTGCGGGGGCTCGCCGCCACCGCGTCCACGGTCGTCCTCCGGTTGCTCGTCGCGCTTCGCCGGCTCGCGGAAACCACCGCCGTGCCCGAACTTCCCGCAGCGACCGAGAGTCCCGCCGGACTCGCACTCACCGTGCGCGGCCTGACGTTCCGCTGGGGCGCGGCACCGGAACCGGTAGTCCGCGGCCTCAACCTCGACCTTCGCCCGGGTGACCATCTCGCGGTGGTCGGCCCGAGCGGAATCGGGAAATCGACTCTCTCCGGTCTGCTCACCGGTCTGCTCGCCCCTCAATACGGCGAAGTCCGGCTGGGCGGCGTGCGAGTCGGCGAACTGGCCGACCGGCCCCGGCACCTGGTGCTCGTCCCGCAACAGGCCTACGTCTTCGCCGGAACCCTGCGCGAAAACCTCTCCCTGTTCCACCCCGAAGCTTCCGACCGTCGCCTCGTCGCGGCCGCCGAAGCCGTCGGCGCCGCCCCGCTGCTGGCCCGTCTCGGCGGCCTCGACGCCGAACTCGGCCCCGGCGCGGAGGGCCTGTCCGCAGGGGAAGCCCAGCTCCTCGCGCTCGCGCGGGCCTACGCCTCGCCAGCCGGAGTCGTCGTCCTGGACGAGGCAACGTCCACTTTGGACCCAGCGGCCGAGGTCCACGCGGAACGCGCTTTCGCCGCCCGGGGAGGCACCCTGGTGGTGATCGCGCACCGGCTGTCGTCGGCGGTCCGGGCGCACCGCGTGCTGCTGATGGACGGACAGGACACGTTGTTCGGCCGGCACGACGAACTCCTCGCCACGGCCCCGCGGTATGCCGAGATGATGCGGGCTTGGCTGCCGGAACAGGCTCGGTCGCGGCTCGAAGCCAGTTGAACGGCGTCGCTAGACAGCCTCAGCCAGTAACCGCGGATAGGCCAGCAGCCGCTCGAACGCCCGCTCCGCCGCCCCGATCAACACCGGGCTCGCCACGCTCCCCGCCACCACCGTCGGACTCTGCGTCCTCGCCACCACTGACGCCGTCAATTCCGCGTGGATCCGGTCCGGCGCGATCCTCAGGTACTCCCCCAGCAATCCGCTCACCACAACGCGATCCGGGTCGAACAGGTTCGTCAAACTCGCCAGCGCTCGCCCCAGGTTCGCCGCCGCGGCGCCGATCCGGGCAACGGCTGACGGCTCACCCGCGGCGGCGCGGCGGAGCAGGTCCGAGACCTCTGCAGGGTCGCCCAGCGCACGGCCGTCGGCGGAAACCTCAAGGCAGCCGCGCATTCCACAAGAGCACGGCACGCCCGTCGGATCGACCACGATATGTCCCGCCTCGACCGCGTTCCCCGCTCCAGTGAACGGAATCCCTTGCTGCAGAACGGCTCCGCCGATTCCGACGTGTTCGCACGTCAGCATCAACAGGATCCGGGCCCCGCGACCAGCACCGCGATGGTGTTCCGCGAGCGCCGCGAACAATGCGTCCTTGCCGACCTCCACGCGGGGGATTTCCGGCAGCTCAGCGGCGAGGATTTCCTGCGCTGGGACTGATTTCCAGTCCAGGTGAAGGGCAGAATGGACCAGTCCGTCGGTCGCCCGGACCATGCCCGCCAACCCGACGGCCGCGCCCGCGCACGGTCTGCCGCTCTCGGCGACCGCCTCGCGCATCCATCCGGCCAACGCCGAGAACGTCCGTTTCGGGACTTTTCCCTTTGCAGTCAACGGGATTCGCCGCCGGTGGCCGACAGCGCCGCCTAAGCCGACCACCGCGAGTTCAGCCTCGCTCGAGTCCAGCCGCGCGGCGACGACGACCGGACCCGCCGGGTCCGGGTACAGCTGCGGGGACGGACGTCCGCGCGACGCACCGGCTTGTCGCGCGGGCGGACCTTGGGCGATCAGGCCCAGTTCGACCAACTCCCCTACCGCCTCGCTCGCGGTACTGCGCGGCAAAGCCAGCTGAGCGGTCGCCTCCGCCCGGGACACGCTGCCGGTCAGGTGGACCAGGTTGAGGAGCCGCGCGGCGGCGCTCTCGCTCGGTTGGGGGTATGCCGCCGCAGCCGGAACCCCTAATTTGTTCACCGAGCGAACATAACTGGAGGCGCCGGAATCTTCCAGTGCTTCACGGAGTTCGGCGTCTGGAGTGCGCGTGCCCATCACCCTGAACTTGCCCGACGGCGTGGTCCTGTCCTGCCGCGCCGTGCTGTTCGACCTCGACGGCGTGCTCGTGGACTCGATGCCGACGATCGTCCGGCAATTGCGGGTATGGGCGTCCGGGCGAGGGCTCGAACCGGACCGGGTCGTGGAACTGTCGCACGGACGCGGCAATCTCGACCTGCTCCGGCTCGTGGCGCCGGACCTCGACGCCGAGCGGGAGGCCCGGCTCATGGAGGACCGGGAGGTCGAGGACGTCGAAGGCATCACCGCGCGACCGGGCGCGCGGGCGGCGCTCGAAGCGTTGCCGCCGTCCGCGTGGGCGGTGGTGACTTCGGGCAACAACCGGGTCGCGCGGGCTCGGTTGCGGGTCACCGACCTGCCGGTGCCCGACGTGCTCGTCACGGCTGACGACGTCCGGAAGAGCAAGCCGGATCCCGAGGGATATCTCGCCGCCGCTGCTGGACTTCGGATGCGGCCGCGGGATTGCGTGGTGTTCGAGGACGCGCCCGCCGGGATCGCGGCCGCGCGGGCGGGCGGGATGCAGGTGGTCGGAGTGCTGGGAACGGTCAGCGAATTGGACGTCGAATACACGGTGCCGGACTTGGCCGCGGTCGGCGTGCAGCTATGACGGCGGCCAAGTCCGGCGGGAGTTCCCGAGGTTCCGCTGAGCGATTCCCGCTCAGACCTTGCGCGGCACCGACGCGATGAAGCTCTTGCTTCCGTTGCGGCCGAGGTAGATGTCCACCTTGCTGAACCCGCCAGACGGGCCGGGCTCGGTCCATCCGAACGTCTTCGCGTCGTCGGAGGCGGTGCGGGTCTGGACGTCGAGCAGGGTGCCCGCCTGCCGGAATTCGAAGGTGACCGTGGTGCTGCCCGCCGACGGGTCGTCGATGACGAACCCGGTGACGCCGACCGCGCGGTTGTACCAGGTCAGCGTGCCGCCGGTCCGGCCGCCGACGATGCTGCCGCCGAAGTCGGACGCCGGATAGCCCGCCGCGTCCGCGATCCCCGCGCCGCCGAGCGCGGCGACCGCGGACAGGACGAGGCCGATGGCGATGCGTTTCATGACATTCCCCCAATGTTGGTCGTTTCCGGGCGGAATCGTAGCTTGCCCACGCACTTGAAAGTGCCTTTTGCAAGCCTTCTTTCACTCACCCATGATGGTGTTACGCACTACTAGTGAGGTGAGGGAAATGGTCGAGCAGGGGGCACGATCCGAGGAGTCGCAGGTCGTCGTCGAGGTGTGGGCCGATCTGGGCTGCCCTTGGTGCTACCTCGGCAAGCACCGGCTCCAGGCCGCGATTTCGCGGCGGCCGGACGCGGGTCGGTTCAAGATCGTGATGCGCTCCTTCGAACTGGATCCGGGGGCGCCGCAGGAGCCGGAGAAGAACGAGGAGAGCTTCATCCGGACCCACGGCGGTGTCGCCGCTCAGGTCCTCCGGGCGGAGCGCCAGATGCAAGCGATGGCTCGGAAGGAGGGGCTCGAGTACTCGCTGGATCGCTTGAACGCCAACACGTTCGGCTTGCACCGCGTCGTGCAGTACGCCAACGATCAGGGCCTCGGGTTCGAGTTCTTCTCCGCCGTGCAGGACGGCTTTTTCGTTGGCGTGCTCAACCCCTTCGACGCGGACGCGCTGGCAGGCGTCGCGGAGTCGGTCGGGTTGGACGGGCGGCGAGTGCGCGAGGTCCTCGCGGGCAACGAGTACGCCGGCCGGGTGCGCGCCGACCGTCGCGAGGGCGTGGAGCTGGGCGCGACCGGCGTTCCCTTCGTTGTCCTCGACCGCCGGCTGGCCGCGCCGGGGGCGCAGAAGGTCGCTGTCTATGCCCAGTTGCTGGAGCGGGTGGCCGGGCCGGTGCCGAATGAGCGCGTGTCATGAGCGCGGCGAAGGACGGGCTTCAGATCGTGGCGGCTCCGGCGAGCGGGTGGTGCGAGCCCGACACCGGGGCGTGCCACCTCGGGCCTGCCGATGAGGCAGTGAACAACGAAGATGCCGAGGTGCTCGATGACGACCACCTGCGGGGCAGCCTTCCGAGGCACTGACGGCAGTTCGCTCGCTGGCGGCCCGCTCGCTGGCAGCCCAAGCAGCCATCGCCGTCACCGCGTCGATCAGTGACCGGCCCAGATCTGTCAGCTCGTAGTCCGCTCGCGGCGGGACCTCGGCGTACGCGGTCCGGGTGATCAGGCCGTCGCGTTCGAGGTATTTGAGCATCCGCTGGGAGATTCCCAGAATGCTCGCCTGGAGGTCGGAGTAGCGCACTTCGCGGATGAAGGCGCTGACGCCATCTCGATTCCTCTCCTCCGAGTGCATCCGCACTACCCGTAGGTAACGCCCGCTCTCGGACCACCGGAGCGCGGCTCTCACCCCACCCCGAAAGGAAACCCATCCATGTCTTGCCTGCTTGATTTCAGCGGAGAGTGCTGACCGTGAACGCATACGACACCGTGGTGGTCGGCGCGGGCCCGGCCGGGCTGTGGACGGCGGCGGAACTGGCCCTCGGCGGCGGGCGACCGCTGGTCCTGGAACGGGCCGAACAGCGCAGCCCGCACTCGAAGGCGCTGGTCATGCATCCGCGCACGATCGAGGTGCTCGCGATGCGCGGTCAGGAACAGGCCTTCCTCGACCGAGGGCTGCCCGTGCCGGAAGGGCACTTCGGCATGCTGCCTGCCCTCCTGGATTTCCGGGGATTGGACACGCCGTTCCCGTTCCTGCTCGCGCACCCGCAACTGCGCACCGAGGAGCTGATCGAACAACACGCGCTGACCCTCGGGGCGGTGATCCGGCGCGGGCACCAGGTGACCGGGCTGAGCCAGGACGAACAAGGCGTGACGCTGCAGGTCAGCGGGCCGGACGGCGAGTACGAGATCACCGCGGACCACGTGGTCGGGACGGACGGCGCGGGCAGCACCGTGCGCAAGGCGGCGGGCATCGAGTTCCCCGGCACCGACTCGACCGTCTTCGGCTTCCTCGGCGACGTCGAGCTGACCGACCCGCCGGAGCGTCCGGGCTACTGGCACAACGAACACGGCGGGCTGATCGTGGTCCCGCTCCCCGGCGGGCGTTACCGCGTCACCGGGTACTCCCCGTCCGCCCTTACTCCGACGCTGGAATCCCTGCGGGAGACGGCGAAACTGATCGCGGGCACGGACTTCGGCCCGCACTCCCCCGTGTGGCTGTCCCGCTTCGGCAACGCCACGCGGCTCGCGACGGAGTACCGGAAGGGCCGCGTGTTCCTGGCCGGAGACGCCGCGCACATGCATTTCCCGGCTGGTGGCGTCGGGCTGAACGTCGGACTGCAGGACGCGATGAACCTAGGCTGGAAGCTGGCCGCGGTCCAGCGAGGCCGGGCGGACGCAGCGCTGCTGGACACCTATCACGCGGAGCGTCACCCCGTCGGCGTGGCGCTGGGCGAACACACCAAGGCTCAGACCGCCCTGATCACCGCGACCACCGAGGAGGGCCAGTCCCTGCGGCGGTTCATGGCGGACCTGCTGCGCGCCCATCCCGACGTGGCGACCGCGTTGGCTAACACGGTGACCGCGCTGGACGTTCGCTATCCGGGTGTCCATCCTCTGGCAGGTCAGCGGCTCCCGGCTACGCGCGAGCAACTGCATCTGCTGCGCGACGGTCGGCCGGTGTTGCTGGCACAGGAGGGCAGTCCGGAGTTGAAGGAGCTGGCTGCTAGTACGGATCTTCAGTTGTACGAGACCGAACTGCCCTGGTCCGCGGCTGCGGTGCTGATGCGCCCGGACGGGCATGTGTGGGCTGCCGGGGACACGGCCGGGCAGTTGGCGGAGGCCATGGCGGAACTGCCTCTGGCGTGAGGTCGCGCGGCGGCCCCGGGAGATCCGCCGATACGGGGCTCGACGGCTGGGTTCCTCGGGGCCGCTGCGGGACCTTACTTCGCTCCGGAAAGGACGGAGTGAGCCGGGTTTCGGTGCTGCACCTGTCTGTTGGTGGTTGCGGATTGCCCTGCGGGACAAGAACATTCGCCTGCGGTCGTCTCGGCAGGGGTCAGGTTTGGGCTGCTGGCGCCTCGACTGTTTGCTGCGTCGGTGCCGACCACTCATGCGAGCCCGGCACCTTGCCACGGCGGCTTAGCGCGGGCTCGGGTTCCGGTTCGGCTGAAGTGGTGGCGGGCTCGGACCGCTTGGAGCGTGCGCGGCGAGGCGGGCACCGCGCGGATGGACTTAGCCAGCCCGGTGCCTGGTTTGGTGGTTCATTCGCGGGGTTCCCTCTTGGCGCGGGTTCGGCGGCCGGGCACCAGCAGTTCCGGGTAACGCGGCAACTCGCAACGCCGGGCACCGGCCGTTCCCGCCAACCAGCAACCCGCCCCGCCCAGCCGATCGCGCGAGCCCGGCGCGGCCAGCCGCGCCGGACGCCAACCGACCACGTAAACCCGGCGGCCAGTCGCGCCGGGCACCGACCGTTCCCGCGAACCCAGCAACCCGCCCCGCCAAGCACAACCGACCACGCAACCCGGCGCCCAGACACGCCAGGCACCACCGACCAGGCAAACCCGGCCGCCAGTCGCGCCGGGTGCTAACCGATCACGCGAATCCGGCGGCCAGTCGCCCCGGGCACCGTCCGGTCACGCGGACCCGGCAAAGACGCCACGTCGGGGCACCGGCCGAGCACGCGAGCCTCGCACCTCGCCCCGCTGGGCACCGATCGCTCCAACGCTCCCCTTGCCGCGCAACGGGTTCTCGGTCGTTCCCCGCGTCAGCACGGATCCGTCGCCTGCACACGGCGGCCTGCCTGCCGGAACCGCCGCGTTGGCGGTGGTGCGACCTCGCTGGCCGTCGCTTCCGCGAAACAGGGCCCGGCGGCGGGGTCAGACGACTCCGGCCGCGATCAACTGTTCCCAGATCACCCCCTGGTCCACTACCTCGACGCCGAATTTCTCGGCCTTCGTGAGCTTGCTCGCGCCGACGTCGGCACCGGTGATGAGCAGGTCGGTGCTTGCCGAGACTGACGACGCGGTGGTCGCGCCCGCTGTCTCGCACAGACGCTGGAAGGTGGGTCGCGGCACTTTCTCCCCGGATCGCGGGTCGCTGATCGCGCCGGTGACCACGACCGTCTTGCCCTCCAGCGGTGCGCCCGCGACGACCGCTGGCGGGAGGTCTTCCTCCAGCACGTCCAGGGAGACCCCGCGTTCTCGCAGGCGCTCGAGCTCCGGGCTCAGCCGGGTGAGGTGTTCCACCAGCGAGGCGGCGACCTTCGGTCCGATGTCCTCCACCGCGACCAGCCCGTCGACGCCTGCGTCCAGGACCGCTTCCAGGGAGGGGAAACCGGCGCGGCACAGGCGGGCGGCGGTGCCTTCCGACGCCATCGGGATCGCCAGCCCGATCAGGGCCCGGCGCAGGCCGACCTGGCGGCTGGCGTCGATGGACTCGATCATCCGCGTCGCGGAGACCTCGCCGATGCGGTCGAATTCCAGCAGGCGTTCCTTGGTCAGCGTGTAGAAGTCCGACGGGTGTTCCAGGATCCCGGCCTCGGCCAGCCGTTCGATCCACACGCCGCCGATCGCGTCGATGTCCGCGGCCGCCCTGGACGCCCAGTGGATCAGCCGCCGCACGGTCTGGGCGGGGCAGGAGACGTTGGTGCAGAACAGTTCCCGGCTGTTGCCCTGTTCGGTGAGCGGCTGCTCGCACGACGGGCACGTCGAGGGCGGCACGATCTCCTGCTCCGCGCCGGTCCGTTTCGACTCGTCGAGCACCCCGGCGACGAACGGGATCACGTCGCCGGCCCGGCGCACCAGCACGGTGTCGCCGATCTTGATGCCGCGGGCGCGGATGACCTCCTGGTTGGCCAGCGTCGCGCGGGTGACCGTGGTCCCGCCGACGAACACCGGCTCCAGCCACGCGACCGGCGCGATCTTGCCGGTCTTGCCGACGTCCCAGACCACATCGGACAGTACGGTCGTCTTCTCCTCGGCCGCGAACTTGTACGCCAGCGCCCCGCGCGGCGAACTCGAGCGGGTGCCCGCGGCGGCGTAGGCGGTGCGGTCGGCGAGGCGCAGGACGGCGCCGTCGATGTCGTAGTCCAGGTCGTTGCGCTGCTGTTCGATCGTGGTGATCACGGCCTGCGCGGAGGCCGCGTCGGCGCAGCGGCGCATGTCCGCCGCGGTGAACCCGAGCGCCAGCAGGCTGCTGCCCAAGTCCGTTTCCGCGCTGCCGGGCTCGGTGTCCAGGTCGAAGGCGAAGAACCGCAGCCGGCGCTCGGCGACGGCAGCCGGGTCTTTCGCGCGCAGGGTGCCCGCCGCGGCGTTGCGGGGGTTGATCAGCGGTTTGTCCGGGTGCGCGGTGTTGTAGGCGGCGAACGTCGAGCGCAGCATCACCGCCTCGCCGCGCACCTCGACCCGTCCTGGGGCGCCGACCTGGTGCGGGATGCCGTCCGCCAGCGCCCGGACCAGCATGGTCACATCGTCGCCGGTCGTCCCGTCGCCGCGGGTGACCGCCCGGGCCAGACGGCCGTCCTCGTACACCAGCGCCAGCGACAGCCCGTCGAGCTTGGGCATCACGACCACCGACTGGCCGGGGAACCGGTCGAAGAACGCCTCGACCTGCTCCGGCCGCGTCGCCTTCTCCAGCGACAGCATCGGCCGCGAATGCCGGATCGGCGCGTGCAGCACCGCGGGCCCGCCCACCTGGTCCAGCGGATTCGGGTCCGGCGCCAGCTCCGGGCTCGCCTCGATCAACCCGCGCAGCTCGTCCTCGATCGCGTCGTACTCCGCGTCCGCCACCACCGGCGAACCCCGGTAGTACGCGTCGCGCAGCACTACGACCTGATCGGCCAGCTCCTGAATACGTTCCCGAACGTCCACGACCCGGAACGCTACCTGGCCCCACCGACAAAACCCGGCTGCGACGCAACCGGCCGGTCAGGACGGCGGCCGGTTCGGCTGCGCCGCCATCGCCCGGATCTCGCCGGGCGGCCCGCCCCGCCGTCGGCGGCACTGCGACTGCGTCAGTGCGGCAAAGGAATATTCTCCGCACCATTTCCGGATTTCTCGATGCCCGTTCTCGCCGTCGACGATCTTGTTTCGGGAAACGTGTCACGAAAAGTTCCGGCTCGGCAATTAAACCGCGGGAAGACGGCGCGTGTTCTGGAATCCGGAGGGGATTGCCGATGGAACGCAAATCTGGCCGAAGCATGCTAGAGGGTGCTTTTCTGCGGCCGGAGGATCTGGCGCGAAACGGCGAGGCAGGGCCGACCGGCTGGCGGCCGCGACCGGGCTGCACAAGGCGACCGCGCACCGGTTGCTCGATCAGCTGGTCGGTGCCGGGGTGGTCCAGCGGATCGGCGGGTGTTACCGCGTCGGGTCGCGGTCGGGCCGCCGCTGCGACCCGTCGGACGAGCGTGAGCGTCGGCGTGCCTGCCGCCGATTCCGGACGGGTCCTGATCGGTTCCGGAATCCCCGGTGAAGCTCACGAGATCTGCGCAATGCGCGCAGTCCCTAAGGTCGGCGACGGAAATGTCCCTTACCGCTGCCAGGCCGCGTTTGAACCGCCGGAAAAATATTCTTGGCGAGAAAGGAAAAGCTGCCCGCCGAGGCTCGGGAACGGGGCATGGTGTTCGATTACCGCGACGGGGTATCGCCGTTGTGCTGCGCGGCCGCCCCAGCGCGGTCGGCCTCGGGCGAGGTCGTCGCGGCGGTGGGCGCCGTCGCGCCGGAGCAGCGGAGGCTGCCGTCGCTGGCGGAAGCGGTGCGGCGGGCTGCGAACCTACGGATCCGCTCGGTCTTGAGGGGACTGCTTGGCAGCAGCAGCGGAATCTTCCCGGGCTGTCCGGGCCGAAACCCCTCGGGCCTTGACAAGGTTTCCCGCAGCGCCCGCGCGGCAGTCAACCCGGCGGATTGGCGGCGCTTCTCGGCAAAAAGCCACTCGGCTGACGTCGCCGGGAAAGACAAGACTGTTCTTTCCCCGGATTGCCGCGCACCCTCGGTGCCATCGATCACCCGACAGCGGGGAGTCCAGGGGTGCCGACCGAAAATGATGTCGAGCGTGAGCTTGTTCTCGAGCAGGAGTACGTCAACGCCTTGTACGGCAGGCTCGACGCGTTGCGTGAGCAGGCGGCGAGAGGTTGTGAGAGCGAGGATCCGGAGGCGGCGGCGCGCTGGCAGGCGGAGTTGGCACGACTGCAAGCCGTCGAGGACGGGCTTTGTTTCGGGCGGCTGGAGATGCACGACGGGAGCCGGACGTACATCGGCCGGTTGGGGTTGTTCCAGGACGGGGCGGACGAGCCGTTGCTGCTGGATTGGCGGGCTCCGGCGGCGCAGCCGTTCTACACCGCGACCATGGCGGAGGCGCACGGGGTTCGAGAGCGGCGGCGGATCACCACCCGGGGACGGGTCGTGACAGCGCTCGACGACGAGCTGCTTGATCCCGACGTCGCTGATGCCGGGACCCTCGTCGGGGAGGCCGCGTTGATGGCGGCGCTCACGGCGGACCGGACCGGGCGGATGGGCGACATCGTCACGACGTTGCAGGTCGAGCAGGACCGGATCGTCCGCGACGGGTACTCGGGGGTGCTGGTGGTGCAGGGCGGGCCCGGGACCGGGAAGACGGCGGTGGCGCTGCATCGGCTGGCGTATCTGATGTACACGCGTCCGCAGTTGCGCACGCGGGGTGTGCTGGTGATCGGGCCTAGCGACGTCTTTCTCGACTACATCGGACAGGTGCTGCCCGGGTTGGGCGAGCAGGCTGTAGTGACCGCGACGGTTGCCCGGTTGCGGCCGGACGTCGAGGTCAGCCGGGTGGATCCGGTCGAGGTCGCGGAGGCCAAGGGGCGGGCGGAGGCGGCGGAACGAATCGCGGCTGCGGTGTGGGGCCGGGCGGGTGCGTCCGGCGAGGCGGTCGAGGTGGAGTTCGAGCAGCAGCGGGTGCGGCTGGAGTCAAGCGAGTGGCGGGGTGCGGTGGAGTCGGCGGTCGGCACGGGGTTGCCGTATCAGCAGGCACGGTTGGTATTTCAGCAGCGGATGGTGGAGCTTTTCGCGCAGCGGTTGGCCGATCAGATGGAGAACGTGGTGTTCACCGAGAGCGGTGCGGCCATCGACGGCGGGAGCGCGGACGGGCGGCTCGGTGCGGCGGATCTGCGGGCGCTGGCCGCGGCGGGGGTGGTGCTCGGGCCGGAGCAGGACGACGGGCCTCGGCGGTTGCTGGACGAGGTTGATCTTGCTGACCTGCGCAAGGCGTTGCTGGCCGACGTCGCCGTGTGCGGAGTGCTGGATGAGCTGTGGCCAGCGCTGACTGCGGAGGCGGTGGTGGCTGAGGTGTTCGGCGAGACCGGCGCGGCGGCGAAGATCGATTACGCACCGCGAACGGCCGCGTCGTTCGGCGAGGGCTGGAGTGCGGCGGACATTCCGTTGCTGGACGAGGCCGCCGCAGTGCTCGGCGAACCCACCGGGACGTTCGGGCACGTGGTGGTCGACGAGGCGCAGGAGCTGTCAGTGATGGCGTGGCGGATGGTGATGCGGCGCTGTCCGGCCAAGTCGATGACGGTGGTGGGTGATCTCGCGCAGACCAGCGATCCGGCGGGAGCCGCGTCGTGGGAGCAGGTGCTGGGGCCGCATGTGGCGGATCGCTGGCGGCTGGCGGAGTTGACCGTCAATTACCGGACTCCGGTGGAGATCATGGCGGCGGCGAGCGAGTTGTTCGGTGCGCAGCACCCTGATCTCCAACCGCCGCGGTCGGTACGGGCTGCTGGCGAATCGCCGTGGCGTCAGCAGGGCACGCTTGCTGAGGTCGGTGCTATTGCTGGTGAGCACCGTCGTGGGCAACTGGCGATCATTGCTCCGGCGTCTCATCTCGCCGAGTTGCGGGAGGGTTGCGCCGCGACGGTGCTGACGCCTGGGGAGGCGAAGGGGCTGGAGTTCGATTCGGTGCTGATCGTCGATCCGGCCCGGATTCTCGACGCTCCACTGGGCCGCAATGATCTCTACGTCGCGATGACGCGCGCGACCCGGCGGCTGGGGATCGTCCATTGTGGACCGGTGCCGGACGAGCTGGCGGGGATCCGGGAACGCGGGCAGTAGTTCAGAGAGCAGTGCCGCTATCGACTTCCTTGAGGGCACGGGCGGGTGAGGGGATTTTCTCCGGTAGGTTGGCGGACGGCGGGCCGCATTCCGCCGACGTGGGGGTTGTGCGGAGAAGTCGACGAGACTGGAGGTTCGTGGGCAGACGGCCGCTGCGCGGTGATCCGGCAAGACTTCCGACTGCGCCGAGGATCCGCCGTCAGCTCGGCGGAGGCGGACGTCCGGAAACCGAATCCGGCTGACCCGCGCCGAGCCAGCCGGTGCGGCAGGATTTCCGTCGGCGGGGACGACCCGCCGCCGCCCCGGCGGAGCAAGACACCCGGGAACCAGAACCGGCAGACCCGCACAACTCACCGGCATGGCCGAGCGGGCGGGATCTCCGTCCGCGCCGAGGATCCGCCGCCAGCCCGGCGGCCCAGGCCTCCGGGAAGCGAGCACCGCTCACCGTTCCAGCCAGTCCAGCAGGATCTCCGCCTGTGCGGAAGGCTCCCCGTCGTCCGGGCGCAGGACGACGTCCGGGCTGCGGGGCACCTCGTACGGGTCGTCCACCCCGGTGAAGCCGACGATTTCGCCCCGACGCGCCTTCGCGTACAGGCCCTTCGGGTCGCGGGCCGCGCAGGTCTCCAGCGGAGTGTCGACGAAGACCTCGACGAACCGCAGCCCGGCTTCCTCGTGGCTGCGGCGGACGGCGTCGCGGTCGGCGCGGTACGGGCTGATCAGCGTCACGACGGCCACGGTGCCCGCGTCGGCGAACAGTTTGGCGATTTCACCGGTTCGGCGGACGTTTTCCTGGCGGTCTTCGGCGGAGAAGCCCAGTCCGGCGTTGACGCCGTGGCGCAGGTTGTCCCCGTCCAGCAGGTAGGCGGGACGACCGGCGGCGACCAGCCGACGTTCCAGCTCGGCGCCCACAGTGGACTTTCCCGACGCGGACAAGCCGGTCAGCCACACGGTCATTCCCGACGTCGCGCGCCGGTTGCGGGTGACGGCCGGTTCGTGCCAGACGACCGTCGGCGCGATTTCCGCGGGGCCGATGATCATCCCGGCGGCGACCGTTTTCTTGCTGACCTCGTCGACGAGCACGAAGCTGCCGGTGTCGCGGTTGCGGCGGTACGGGTCGAAGTGCAGCGGCTGGTGCGTCCGCAGGCGGATCCGGCCGATTTCGTTCAGGGCCAGCGAATCAGCGGTCTGGTCGCGGTGCAGGGTGTTGATGTCCAGCCGATAGTCCAGCTGGCCGACGGTCGCGGCGACCTCGCGGGTCGTGTGGTGGACGGTGTAGCGGGCGCCGACCGACAGCGAGCTGTGTTCGGTCAGCCAGCAGACCATCGCGTCGACCTCGGCGGCGACGTGCGGGCGGTTGTTCGGGCGGCAGATCAGGTCGCCGCGGACGATATCGATCTCGTCGGACAGTTCGACGGTCACGGCTTGTCCGGCGAAGGCTTCTTCGATCGCGGTGCCGCCGGGGCCGCGGACGGCGGCGATCGTGGTGCCGAATCCAGACGGCAGGACGGTGACCTCGTCGCCCGGTTTGAAGACGCCGCCCGCGATCGTGCCCGCGTAGCCGCGAAAGCCTTGCCCCTCAGCGAATCCGTGGGCACGGATGACGTACTGCACGGGAAGCCGGGCGTCGATGAGGTTGCGGTCTGACGCGACGTGCACTTCTTCGAGGCGGTGCAGCAGCGCGGGGCCTTCGTACCACGGCATTTCCGCGCTGCGGTTGACGATGTTGTCGCCGTGCAGCGCGGAAACCGGCACGAAAGCCAGGTCGTGCACGTCCAGTTTCGCGGCGAAGCGGCGGAATTCCTCGACGATCTCGGCGAAGCGTTCCTGCTCGTAGCCGACCAGGTCCATTTTGTTCACGCACACGATCAAGTGCGGGACGCCGAGCAGGCTGGCGATGAAAGCGTGCCGGCGCGACTGTTCCAGCACGCCTTTTTCCGCGTCTACCAGGATGAGCGCGACATCGGCGGTGGAGGCGCCGGTGACCATGTTGCGCGTGTATTGGAGGTGGCCGGGAGTGTCGGCGATGATGAATTTCCGCCGTGGCGTGGCGAAATAGCGGTAGGCGACGTCGATGGTGATGCCCTGTTCGCGTTCGGCGCGCAGGCCGTCGGTGAGCAGGGCCAGGTCGGTTTGGACGTCGCCGCGTTGCGCGCTGGTGCGCTCGACGGCGGCGAGCTGGTCTTCGAAGATCGCTTTCGAGTCATACAGCAGCCGCCCGATCAGCGTCGACTTTCCGTCGTCGACGCTGCCCGCGGTGGCCAGCCGGACAAGGTGGCTCATCAGAAGTACCCCTCCTTCTTTCGGTCCTCCATGCCGGTTTCGGAAATCCGGTCGTCCGCGCGGGTGGCGCCGCGTTCGGTGACGCGGGTGGCGGCGACCTCGGCGACGACCTCGGCCGGGGTGGCGGCGGTGGATTCGACGCAGCCGGTGCAGGTGGCGTCGCCGACGGTGCGGAAGCGGACGGTCGCGGTGAACGGTTCCTCGTCGTCGGGGCGGCGGTGCAGGAAGCGGGTGTCGGCGAGCAGCATCCCGTCGCGGCGGACGACGGGGCGGCGGTGTGCGTAGTAGAGCGGCGGCAGGTCGATGGCCTCGGCCGCGAGGTAGGTCCAGATGTCCAGTTCGGTCCAGTTCGACAGCGGGAACACCCGGATGTGCTCGCCCTTGCGGTGGCGGCCGTTGTACAGCCGCCAGAGTTCCGGTTGCTGATTGCGTGGGTCCCATTGGCCGAATTCGTCGCGGAAGCTGAACACGCGTTCCTTGGCGCGGGCTTTTTCCTCGTCGCGCCGCGCTCCCCCGAAAACCGCGTCCAGGCCGTGTTCGTTGATTGTCCGCAGCAAAGTCACCGTCTGGAGCCGATTTCGGCCTGCTCGCAGGTCTTCCGTGACGCGGCCGCGGTCGATGTCGTCCTGGACGCGGCCGACGACGAGCCGCACGCCTAGCTTCGCGACGACCTCGTCCCGGTATTCGATCACCTCGTCGAAGTTGTGGCCGGTGTCGATGTGCACGAGCGGGAACGGGACCGGCGCGGGCCAGAAAGCCTTGCGCGCCAGGTGAAGCATGACGACGGAGTCCTTGCCGCCGGAGAACAGCAGCGCCGGGCGGGCGAAGGTGGCCGCGACCTCGCGGAAGATGTACACGGCTTCGGCTTCGAGGGCTTGCGGGTGGGTCAGTTCGTACGACGGCGCGGTCATCTGCGGGCCTCCAGCCGGTCGAGCAGGGTGCGCACGGGAAGGTCGAGGTCGCCCGAGACGAGCGACAGCGCGGTCAGCCACTGCTGCAGGACGGCGTACGCTTCGTCGGGGGTGAAGTAGTCGGTGGCGTAGTCGGCGCGGACCTGCCAGCTCTTGCCGTCCGCGACCACGTATTGCAGCCAGTCGAACTTCGCCGCCGCACCCGCGACGTACACCCGTTCGCAACGCAAGCCCGGAAGCTGCAATTGGCTAGGCGCTTCATCGAGGACCAAGCAGATCCGGCCCAGGTGCGAGCCGGACAGCACGCCGCGCTCCCGCGTGACGCCTCCGCCGAGCAGCGCGTACGGCACGTTTCGGTGCCGCAGGACCGCCAGGGACGTGCGTTTCGCGGCAGCGCAGACCTCGCCTGCCGTGGCAGTGGAGGGCACCTGATATCTCACCGGCAGCAGATCGGTCAGGCAGCCGATGACGTCGTCGAGGTCCGGATCGCCGCGGCGAGACATCGGGGTGCCGAGGACGATGTCGTCGTCGTTCACCGCGGCAGCGACAAAGGCCAGGCAGGCGCTCATCAGCACGTTCGCGGTGGTGCGCAGCGAGCGGGCAGCCGCGCGGACCGCGTCGCCCAGCTCGGCGGAGACAGTGCCGCGGACGCATGCGCACTCGGTTCCCCGTCGTTCGGACAGCGGACGCGGGTGCGGCGGCAACTGGGACATCGCCCGCGCGCCGTTGAGATATGAGGACCAGAAGGTGAGATCTTCTTCCGCGATCCCGGCCGCTCGCTGACGGACGGCGTGCTCGCCCAGGGTCGACGCCGGACCATCGGCGGCCTTCTCCGCGTACAGCGCGGACAACTCGCGGTCGATCAGCACCAGCGAGGCGTCGTCCACGATGACGTGGTGAATCTGCAGCAGCAGGACATATTCATCCGGCCCGTAGTCGTACAGCGTCATCCGCGCCGGTGCCGACGTGAGGTCCAGCGGTCGTTGCCCGGCACGGCGCAACACCTCGTGCAGGTCTCCGCCGGGCCACGGCAGCCGTTCGAAAGGCAAGGTACCGACCGGATCGATGAGCTGGATCGGGCCAGTCTCGTCAAGGGTGAACCTTGTGCGGAACGCGGCGTTTCGGTCCACCAGCGCCTGAAGCGCGCGTTCCAGCGCCGGGACGTCGAGCGGGCCGGAGATGCGCTGGGCCCACGTTTCGAGAAATGGCGAGGGGTTGCCCGCGAACTGGTCAGCGATCCAGATCGCTTCCTGTTCGAAGGTCTGCGGAAAGACGGCCGTCATCGGTTCTCCAGCGCCGACAGGTCGACTTTGCCGTTCTCCCGGCGAGGAAGTTCTTCGACCAGTTCGAATCTCGTCGGGACCGCATAGGCGGGCAGCAGCGCGGCGAACTCCTTGCGCGCTTCCTGCGGGGACAACTGCGCGCCGTCGGCCAGCGTGTAGACCAAGGCGATCTGCGCGACCCGGCCGTCCGCGTCGGTCCGGCCGACCGCGGCGCACGTGCGGATCTGCGGGACCGCAGCCGCGGCGGCCTCGATGTCGCCGAGTTCGATCCGGTTCCCGTTGAGCTTGATCTGCCGGTCCCGTCGGCCGCGATAGTGCAGGATTCCTTCGGCGTCCAGCAATCCGACGTCACCGGTCCGGTAAACCTGGCGGTGCTCCCCCAGCGTCGGGAAACGCTCGCGCGACAGCCGCTCGTCACCGAGGTAGCCCAGTGCCACACCCGAGCCGAGCGCGACGATCTCGCCTGTTTCCCCGGTCGATGCGGGGGAACCGTCTTCGCGCAGGATGACGACCTCGGTGCCCGGAACCGGCACCCCGGCCGGAATTCCGCCGGGCACTTCGACATCGGACGGCGTCATCCGGTGCACGGTCGTCAGCATTCCGTTCTCCGCCGGACCGAAACCGTTCCAGAGCGGGATTTCCGGAAATCGGCCGAGAAAGATGCCGACGTGCCGGGGCGATTGTTTTTCGCCGCCGACGTAAAGCGTCTGAACGCCTTTGAAAGCGTCGAGATCCTCGTCGACGATCAGGTTGAACAGCGAGGTCGTCAGCCAGACCGTGTCCACGCCCTCCTCGGCGACGAGTTCGCGCAGCCGGCTCGGCATCAGGTGGCTTTCCTCGACCACGACACACCTGCCGCCGGTTGTCAGCTGACCCCACAGCTCGAACGCGTACATGTCCCACGAACCCGGTGCGACCTGCGGCGTGACATGCCCGGGCCCGAAACCGGGCAACCCGTCCAGGCCGAACATCCTGGTCACCGCGCGATGCGGCACCAGGACGCCTTTGGGGACACCGGTGCTGCCGGAGGTGAAGAACACCATCGCGATGTCTTCCGGCCCGGACAGAACCGGCGCGGCCTGAGCGCCCGAGGCGATCTCGGCCAGCGGCACCGGATCGAGCGGGCAGGTGACGCCCAAACCGGCACCCGGACGGCCGACGACGACCGGATCGTCCAATTGGGACAGAATCGACGCGATCCGGCTCTCGGGCCAGCGCGGGTCGAGCACCGCGTAGGCGGCGCCCGCCATCAGCACGCCGAGCTGGACCGCGATCAGCTGCGCACTGCGCGGCAGCACCAGCGGAACGATGTCACCCGGCCGTACTCCCTCCGCGGACAGCCGGTGCGCCAAGGCTTTCCCCGCCGCGACGAGAGTCCGGTAGCTGACCCGTTCGCCGCCGTGGACCAGCGCGGTCTCGTCGCCGGAGTGCCGGGCCACCGCGGCGTGGACGCTCACGGCGTGCCCTGCCGGATCTGCTCGACGAAATCGGCCAGCTCGTCGTGTTCGAGCAGCACCGTCGGGTCGAGCCGACAGCCGATCCTGCCCGCGATGCGCGCGCAGATCCGGATCGCCGCGAGCGATCCGCCGCCGAGGTCGTAGAAACTGTCGCGCCTGCCGACCAGGTCGACGTCCAGCACCGTCGCCATGATCGCGGCGACGCGCTCCTCCAGTTCGTCGGCGGGACGTTCGTACTCCGCGGGCGACAGGGCAACACGGCTTTCGGGCACGGGAACTCCTCTTCACAGCATTTTCGGGGCAAAAGCAGAACTCAGTCCGTTCCGGGGATCGGTTCCAGCGGGGCGGTCTTCGGGGTGTGACCGGCCTCCTCGGCTTCCTTCAGCCCGCGGGTCGTCACGCGCGACGCGAACACGAACGCGGCGAGCGTCAGCCCGATCGCGGCGGCGACGAAGGTGGCGGCCGTCCCCTGCCAGCGCGCCAAAGCACCGCCCAGCAGCGCGCCCACCGGCACGACGCCGAGCACGATCAGCCGGTACGCGGCGGTGACCCGGCCCAGCAGTTCGTCCGGCACCGCGGCCTGGCGGAGCGTGCTCACCACGATCTGGTTCAGCGCCGTCGCGATCGCGCTCAGGAACATCAGGATCTCGACCAGGACGACACTGTGGGTCAGGCCGAGCGCCGCGTAACTGGCGGCGGGCACGAGGGCGGCGAGCCAGGTCACCGGTCCGCCGCCGAGCAGCGGCACCGCCTTGGACGCGATCAGCGAACCGAGGATCGCGCCCGCCGCGGGCACCGCGATGAAGAACCCGTACCAGGACGTCGTCACGCCGAGCGGACCTGTCGCGAGCAGCACGAGCAGGCTGGCCGTGGCGGAGGAGAAGAAGTTGATCGAGGCGGAGATGAACGCGACCCGGCGCAGCAGCCGGTGTTCCCAGAAGTACGACCAGCCTTCCTTGATGCTGCGCACGACGTCGCCCGCCGAATGCGTGCTGCCGCTGGTGTCGTGCGCGGTCGGCAGCATCCGCGGCAGGGTCACCAAGGCCAGCGCGGCGAGCGCGAAAAGCCCGGCGCTGGTGGAAAAGACGAGCACTGCCGACATCGCGAACAGCGCCGCGCCCGCAGGCGGTCCGATGAAGCTGTGGATCGCCGACTGGGTGGCGAACAGCCGGCCGTTCGCCCGCTCCAGGTCCTTGCGTTCGACTAGCCGCGGCGGGACCGTCAGCGCGGCGTTGTCCACCAGGGTTTCGGCGGTGCCGGTCAGGAAGACCGCCAGGTAGAGGATCGCGATGCTGTGCAGCTGCGCGACCAGCATCACCACCAGCAGCAGGAAACCGGCCGCCCGGACCGCGTTGCCCCAGACCATGATGAACCGCCGGTCGACCCGGTCGGCGAGCGCTCCGGCGGGCAGGGTGAAGACCAGCCACGGCAGGAACTGCGCCACGGTGAGCCCGCCGATCAGCAGCGGGTCCCTGGTCACCAGCACGGCGAGCAGGGGCACGGCGGCGATCACCAGGCCGTCGCCCAAGTTCGACAGGACCTGCGACATCCACAGACGGGTGAAGCTACGCCCCAAGCTCATGTGCACTCCTCTGCGATCCTTGCCCGCTGGCTGGTTCCCTCTGCTCCGGATTCAGCGCCGCCCTGATCCGGTCGTGATACGGCAGCTGGTCGCGTTCGTATCTCTCCGCGACGAGCTGAAGTTCGGCGGGCAGTTCCTCCCGGGTGCGGGACGCGACGCCCAGCGCAGTCGACGCGCTCGCCCCGGCGTGCCAGCGTCCGGTGGTCCCCCAGCTCGGCGGCGGCTCCTTCCGGAACGCGAGCGAGCCGGGCACGAACGGGATGCCCATCGCCGCGCAGTACGCCGTCATCTCCTGCTCCGGGTCGCGGACCATCCGGTCGCCGTCGACCAGGTGCATCGGCATTCCGGCGGCGCGGACGGTGGCCACGATGTCCCACAGGTTCCGGAATCCCATCGCCCGCGATGTCGCGTCGGCCTGCATCACGAGGTGCGAGCGCACGGTGTCGCGCGGGTTCCGGATCATCGCCGCGTGCTGGCAGCGGCGCACGAAAGCCGGGTTCGCGCCGAGCCGGTCGAGGGGAAAGTCCGTGGTGTCCTTGAAGAACACCGGCCGCGTCGCCGCGGTTTCGAGGAGCGCGGCCATCACCTCGTCCTGGCTCGCGCAGGTCTGGTCGGCTACCTCCGCGGTGCCGAAATCGCACACGCGCGAGAACGGTTCGTGGACCACCAGGAAATCGCCGCGCTCGTACATCGCGCGTTCGAACGCGGTCGACCGCGACCGCGGCACGCACCACAAGGCCAGCAGTTCGGTCACGACTTCGCCTCCAGCAGCGAGTTGTCCAGTTCCCGCAGGGCCGTCCGCAGGATCCGGACGCCCGCGAGGTATTCCGCGATCGCGATGTGCTCCCCGTCGGTGTGGTTCTGATACGGGTCGCCGGGGCCGTAGGTGGCCATCGGAACGGTCCAGGTGCGGCTCAGCGTGTTCATGTCGCTGGTGCCGGTTTTGAGGCTGTACCGGGGTTTTCGCCCTTCGATGGCGATGGCGCGGGACAGCGCGCGCACGCACGGGGAACTTCGCGGTACGGCAACCGGCGGGACCTCGTATCTCAACGTCACCGCTATGTGCTCGCCCAAAATCGTCGAGACTTGCTGCCGCAGTTCCTCGGGCGACGTGTGCGGCGGAGTCCGGAAGGACAGCGAGCAACTGCTGGAGAACGGCTCGAAGCTGCCGTTCTTGACGACCATTCCCACGTCGGCGAAGTTCGCGTTACCGCGTGTCGAGAAGACATCGAGAAGCCGGGCCAGCGCTCCGATGAGCGTCTCGCTCGACTTCAACTCGGGCGTCGCGGTGTGCGTCCGCGTGACCTCGCACCGTACGTCGAGCTGGACCATTCCCTTGTAGCCCACCGTTACCGTCGACGACCCGCTCGGCTCCCCCACCAATACGGCGTCCGGCACCGGCACGGTCTCACGGACGTGCTCGGCACCGCGCGAGGACAATGCTTCTTCCTCGACCACGCCGATCCAGTGGACGCGCAGGCCGAGGTCGCGGCTGGTGAGCGCAGCGACCAGCATCGCGATCAGCGGCCCCTTGGCGTCAACAGCGCCGCGGCCGCGAATGTGGGTGTCGCCGTGCTCGAAGGGCACCTCGCCGGGAACGGTGTCAAGGTGGCTCAGCAACACGACCGTCCGCGCGCCGCACCCGACGATCGCGTGCACATTTCCGACGTCGTCAAGGAAACTCTCCGCGCCGAATCCAGTCGCGACGTCGCGCAACCGCTCGGCCAGCTGCCGCTCCTCGCCGGAGACGGACGGGATCGACACCGCCTCGGCCAGCAGCGCGACCGCCGCGCTGTCGACCAGCTCGCCCTCCCGCGTGCTGAAATCCTGAATCGTCATGCCGGGCCCAGCCCCTTCCCGATCAAGGTTCCGCTTCCGCCGAGTGCTTCCGTCAGCGGTGCTTCCCCGCGTCCGTCGCAGATCTGCACCGCCTGCAGCCCCTTGCCGAGCGCTTCCGTCGCCGCGGCGATCTTCATCCGCATGCCCCCGCTCAGCGTCGGGATCAGCTCCTCGGCGTCGGCCACGCTCAACTCCGCGACGGTGGACGACGGATCGTCCGGTGAGGCCAGCAATCCGGCGGTGTCGGTGAACAACAGCAGCCGGTCCGCGCGCCAGGCGGCGGCGATCTCGCAGGCCAGCCGGTCGGCGTCCACATTGGTCGGTTGCCCGTCGGCGGTCATGCCCGGCGGGCAGACAACCGGCACCATCTCCAGGGCGTGGACGGCGTCCAGCAGGCGAGGGTCCACGCTCACGACCCGGCCAGCCAGGTTGTCGCGCACCACCCGGGTGCGGCCGTCGGCCACCGCTCGGATCGCCGCTTTGCGCTCGGTGCGGACGAGTCCTCCGTCCATTCCGGACAGTCCGACCGCCGGGACGCCGCGCTCTTGCAGCGCCGAGAGCAGCCGCGCTTGCGTACGGCCGCGCAAGGCCATCATCACCGCGGTGAGGGTGGCCGCGTCGGTGTATCTCGTCTGCATTCCGTCCGGGGACTGCAGGGTGCGGCGCGGCAGGCCGAGTTCGCCGATGGTCTGGTCGATGTCCCGGGATCCGCCGTGCACCACGGTGATCCGGTGCGTGCGCCACAGCGCCGCGAGGTCGTCGGCGATGCCGGTCCCGCGCTCCTGGAGGCTGCCGCCCCACTTCACGACAATTCTCATCGCGCTCACACCGGGTGCAATCCGGGGAAGGCCAGCCCGCTGCTCTCGGGGAGGCCGAGCAGGAGATTCATGCATTGCACGGCGCCGCCGGCCGCGCCCTTCACGAGGTTGTCGAGGCTGGCCATCACGAGCGCGCTGCCCCGGTTGTCGACCGCGATGCCGATGTCGCAGTAGTTCGAGCCGAGCAGCACCTTCGGATCCGGATAGCGGAACGCGCCGCGCGAGCTGGTGAGCAGGCGGACGAACGGTTCCGAGCCGTAGTCCTCGCGGTACAGCCCGATCAGCTCGCGTTCGCTCAGGTCGACTGCCACGCGCGCCAGCGTCTGGACGCCACGGACCTGCGGTGTCGCGGTGACCGTCATCGAGGACTCCACGCCGAGCGCCTCGGTCACTTCCGCTTCGTGCCGGTGGCCGAACGGTGCGAACACCCGCAATACGCCGCTGCGCAGCGCGTGGGAGTTCGACGTATCGGTGGATGCGCCGGAACCGCTGCTGCCTGTTCGGGCATCGACCTGAACCGAGCGGAGGAGACCGCGCTGCGCCAGCGGTGCGAGGCTGAGAATCGCGCAGGTGGCCATGCAGCCGGGAACAGCCACCCGGTCCGCGTCCACGATCTGCTTGCGGTGCAACTCCGGCAGCCCCCGGACGAACGCGGGGTCGCCTTCGCGGTTCCAGCCGTAGTAGCGCTGCATGAGCGCGGCGTCCTCGATCCGGAAGTCCGCGGTCAGGTCGACGATCTTCGGGGCGTACGCGCTGACCTCGTCGAGAATCTTGCTCGTGGAACCGTGCACGCCCGCCAGGAACACGAGGTCCACCGGCTCCAGGTCGGCGCGCTGCCGGTACCGCAGGCCGCTCCCGCGCAGCGGCGGGTGCGCGGTCTCGACGGCCCGGCCCGCGTGCGTGTCCGAGGTGACGGCGACGACCTCGACTCCGGGGTGGTGGACGAGCAGCCGGAGCAGTTCGCCGCCCACGAACCCCCGGCCGCCCACCACCGCTATCCGCTTCATGCCGATTCCTTCTCTGCGAGTACGCCGCCCGCGCACAGGTCGACAATCCGAGCCGCGACGTCGACGCCGGTCGCGCTCTCGAAACCGCGGAACTCCGGCCGGGAATTCACTTCGAGCACCAATCGACGCCCGTCTGCGCCTTCGACCAGGTCCACGCTCGCCACCTGAGCGCCCACGGCTGCCGTCGCTTCGAGGCACAACCGGCGCACTTCGTCGTCGGGAGCGAGCAACTCGACCGCAGCGCCCCGCGCCACGTTGTTGCGCCAGTCCGTGCCCGAGCGGACGATCGCGCCGAGAAAGTCGCCGTCGACCACGATGCCCCGGAAATCCGGCGAACCGGGCCGGACCGCCTCCTGGACGATCGCGGTCCGCATCGCCGCCGACGGCAGTTCCGCGCAGTGTTCCAGCACGGCCTCGGCGGCGTAACGGTCGGTGATCAGGCTGACCCGCTTGCCCCACGACGAACCGAGCGGCTTGACGACCACCGGGTAGCCGATCGCTTCGATCGCCAGCAATCCCGCTTCGGGGGTCTGCGCGAGCAGCGTCGTCGGCGTCGGGATCCCGGATTGGCGGAGCCGCAGGTAGGTCGACCATTTGCTGCCGCAGATCCGGCTCGACGCGGCGTCGTTGACCGGGTACGCGCCGAACGCTTCGAGCGTCTCGGCCATCAGCAGCGCGCGCTGCGCGGAGATCTCGCGGTTGAGCACCGTGAGACCCGGCAGCCGGTCGAGCTGCTCCGGCGCGAACGACACGGCGCGGGGATCGATCCGGTGCACCGGAAGGCCGCGATTGTCCATTTCGGACAGCAGGCGGCGCTCCTCGTACCGGACGACCGACAGCACGATCCCCAGCGCTGCGGCGTTCATTCGCCCCAATCCTCTTCGGACTCGGGCGCGATCGCGAGCTTCAGCGGAGCGGTCGAGAAGATTTCCAGCTCCGCCGAGCATTTCGGGCAGCTGACGATCTCGCCCGGGTAGCTGTCCGCCTGGATCTGGACGTCCCCGGCGCAGCTGAGGCATTCGGTGGTCATGTGCGTCCCCTTCCCTGTCGGTTGAAGTTCTCCGGTGAAAGCCAGCACCCGGCGGAGAACGGAGCCGGCGTCGAGCCTGCCCGCCGCGAGCAGGTCCGCGTGCGAGCCGGGGGCCAGGAAGCCGTCGAGGCCGATCGGCAGCCAGCGGATCCCGCGTGCGCCGGCCGCCGCGGCGACCTGCGCGCCCATGCCGCCGGAGGGCCAGGCTTCTTCCAAAGTGACCAGCCATCGGCATGCGTCGGCGATGAGGTCGTCGACCGCGGCGGCCGATTCCGGATCGACCGTGTGCACGTTGATCACCTGTGCGCGGCAGCCCTCCGCCGTCAGCCCGCGCGCGACTTCCAGCGCCGTCAGCAGCATCTCGGGTCCGGTGGCGACCAGCGCGACGTCCTGCCCGGCGCGGACCTCTTGCGGCACACCGAGTTCGGGTTCGGGCAAGCCGCTGAAAACCGGCGAGTCCTTGCGTCCGAGCCGGAGGTAGGTCGGGCCGTCGTACTCCAGGCACTGCTCCAGCAGCGAGACTGTCTGGCGCGCGTCGGCCGGGACGACGACGCGCATGTTCGGCAGCGCGTTCATCAGCGCGAGGTCTTCGGCGCAGTGGTGCGTCGGACCGAGCCAGCCGCCGCTGACGCCGCCGTGCGTGCCGACGATGCACACCCGACGCCGCGGATAGGCGATGTCGAGCTTGATGAACTCGAAGGCCCGGCTCGCCGAGAACGCGGCGAAGGTGCACACGAGCGCGCGCCAGCCGAGGTGCTCCGCGCCCGCGGCGAGGCCGATGGCGGCGGATTCCGCGATGCCGACGTTGAGATATTCCATCTCGGGAGTTGGCGTGACAGATCCGGTGTCCGTGTCGACCACGAGCACGTTGTGCCGTATCGCCAGTTCCGGCAACGCGGTGGTGAAGGCGGCCCGGGTGCTTTTGCTCTCCGTTTTGGTGTCAACCACGGCCCGCGCCTCCCCGCCGCATCCCGGCTTCGACGCGTCGGCGCTTCGCCGCGTCGAGCCGGACGAAATGCGACACTGCCCGGCCCGCGAGGAGCCCTGCGCCGTTGCCCTTCACCGTCCGGCACACCACTGCCGTCGGCTCCCCCGTCGCCGCCGCGTCTTCCAATGCCGCACAAAGCGCAGACAGGTCGTGGCCGTCTGTTTCGACGGTGTGCCAACCGAAGCCGGACCACCGCTGGGCAGCCGGTGCGCCGTCGCTCACGTCGTGCACGGAGCCGGTCTGCTGGAAATCGTTCGCGTCCACGACCACGACGAGGTTGCCCGCGTCGACCGCCCGGCTCACCTGCGCCGCCTCCCAGACCGAACCCTCCTGCAGTTCGCCGTCGCCGACAAGGACGAAAGTCTTCGCGGAGCCAGCCTTGCGCTGCGCCCACGCCACGCCGTTCGCCAGCGCGAGTCCGTGACCGAGCGAGCCGGTGGCGAATTCGACGCCGGGGACCGCGACGTTGCCGTGAGTCGCCAGGCGGCTGCCGGGGTGGCAGAAGGTGGGGATCTCTTCCGGCGGGAAGAACCCGCGTTCGGCGAGTGTCGCGTACAACGCCATCGCCGAATGTCCCTTGCTCAGGACGAAAACGTCGCGGTCTTTCGCTTCGGCGTCGGCAGGATTGTTGTTCAGGACGTGGAAGAACAGCGCGACCAGGATCTCCACCGAGGACATCGAACCGCCGAGATGCCCGCCCTCGGGTCCGGAGCACATCTCGACGATGTGCTCGCGGATGCGGTCCGCGCGGGCTTCCAGAGCCTCGACGTCCGGCTTGCGCACGGCTGTGGTCACGAGGCCGCGCCTTTCTCCAGAACAGCGAGGTTCGACCAGACCTTCTCGACGGCGTCGGCGAACCTCTGCAGCAACGGCCCGGCGTCCGGCGGCAAATGCCGTTGCTGGATGGTGAAACTCCGGTCGATGACGTCCTGGGTGACCGGCCAGGCTGGCTCCTGCCGGCAGAGGGACCGCAACGCGGGCTGGTCGGCCAGCGGCATCATCTGGTACCGGGTCGCGGGCACGCCCTCCGCGCGCAGCGCCCGGATCAGCAGCGTCCGCGCCGCCGCCGTGCTCAGGTCCGGGAAAAGCCGGTCCAGGTCGACGACGAAGCGCAGGATGTGCCAAGCGTGCTCGTACCCGTCCGGCTCACTCGGGCATACCAAACCGGGCAGATTCCCCAGCCGGGCAAGGAAAGCCGCGACGTTCTTCCGCCGCGCCGCGTGATACTCCGGGAATCGCTCCAGCTGACTGCCGGTGTACGCGGCTTGGACGTTGCTCAGTTTCGCGTTGAAACCCAAGCGGTGGCTGACATACCGCCGCGGCTGGTCCGGCCGGATCAGCTCGCCGAACTGCCGCAACTGGACGAGACTGTCCGCGACGCTGTCGTCGTTGGTGACGACGAGACCGCCTTCGCCGCAGGTCGGGAGGTTCTTCGTCATCTGCAGGCTGAACGTGGCCGTGTTGCCGAACGCGCCGCTCAAGACGCCGTGGTACCTGGCTCCGTGCGCCTGTGCGGCGTCCTCGATCACCGCACAGCCGTGGCTGCGGGCGAGGTCGGTGATGGCGGCGAGGTCGGCGCTGAGCCCATGCAGATGAACGGGGATGACCGCCCTCGTGCGCTCAGTGAACACCGCGCTCAGGCTGCGCGGTGACATCGTGAAGGTGACCGGATCGACGTCCGCGTACACCGGCGTCGCGCCGACATGCGTCACTGCCATTGCCGTCCCGACGAACGTCAGCGCCGGGACCACGACCTCGTCGCCCGGGCCCACACCGTGGGCGAGGAGCGCGAGTTCGATCGCCGTGGTCCCGTTGCTGACGCCGACACAGCGGCGCACGCCCAGGAACTCGGCCCACGACCGTTCCAGCCGCTCGACCGCGGTCAGTCCCGCACGGTCGGACACGAGGACGTTCGACTCCAGCACCGCGAGCACCGCGGCCCGGTCCGCGTCGGTCGTCCTCGGCCAGTCCACCGGCGCGAGCGACGGCAGGACCGGTTCCCCGCCGACGAGCGCCAGCTCGCCACCGCCTCCGGCATTCATCTGGCCTCAGCCCACCCTCTCGACAACGCGAGCCGCCATTCGACGGCCAACTGCTCGTACGCGTGCACCAATTCGTCGCCGCGCCGCAGAATCAATTCCGGCACCCGCGCGAGTTCGGCCGCGTGCGCGCTCAGCAACCGCAGGTTCGACCATGCCGACATCACGCTGTCCGCCGCCGCGGCGATTCCGGACAGATACGGCAGACCGACCCGGCGAGCGAACTCCTGCGTCAGCCGTCCGTGCAGGAAAGCTTGTGCCTGCATCGCCCAGCCGAACGTGTAAGCGGGCCGCAATTCCGCCGGATCGCCGCTGTGTTCCTGCAATCGCTGCACGAATCGGCGCACCCCGGCCCGGCCGGTCCACACGCGATCCGTTTCGCCTGCCGCGCCGGCGTTCCAGCGCTCGAGATTGCCCTCGATCGCCCGGCCGAACCCGTCGGCGGTCAACTCCCCCGGCTCCGAGCCCACGCGAGCGGTCAGCAACCGGCCGGCGATCTCGCTGCTGGAGAAGAACACGTCCTGATGGTCGGCCGGATTGCCGGAGGTCCACGCGTTCATCAGGTGCCCGGCGGGCAGCCACCCCTGGAAACGGGGCGGCTGCGCGTCGGACACGTAGAACTCGGTTTCCCCGCCGACCTTCCGCCAGGCCGGAACCACGACCAGGTGTGCGGCATGGACGTCGTGATAAGCGGGACGGAACGGGAGGTGGTAATTGTCCACCGCCACGATCACGCTCGCATGCTTTTCGATCAGCTCGATCAGCTCGTCGGCATTCGTCCCCGAAGTCCATTCCGATTCCACGTCGTGATACGGACACAGATCGGCCGCCACGCCCCGGCTGCTCTGCGCGGGCCGGTAGAACTCCTCGCACATGATGTCCCGCGGCGCGAAAGCGAATTCGCACGCGAGGCCGAGCACCTCGACCGGGCGCAGGCCGTGTTCCAGCAGAATGCTGCCCACCGTGGTCTGGAGACAGCTCAACGGATCCTCGTACCATTGCGGATAGGTGCCGGTCGCACCGTCCCAGCCGCGTTGTCGTGGCATGCCGAAACCTTTCCGAGCTTTTCGGGAATGTCGTTCAGCGGCCCAGCAGCGTCATCGCGAACAAATGGACCGCCGGGTTCTCCGGCAGCGAAAGCGCGCACAGCGGCTGCCTGCGGGTGACCGGAACACGCTGGCACCACAGGGTGATGCCGATGCGTTCCTGCACATGCTGCGGATAGTGGATGGTGTCGGTGCGCAGCGCGAATTCCTCGCCGTAGTCCGAGCGGCCCTCCCACAGATCCGACAGCTCGAACCGGTCGCGGCTCGCCGATCCGTCGGCGAAATGCCAGGTCACGTAGTCCCGGACGCGCCGCTCGCCGCAGCCGATCACGTACAGCCAGTCCCAGCGCCGCCTCGGGACCTCGATCCATTGCCCCGAGCAGACCAGGTTGTCCGGCCCGTTGCCGTCCAGCCGCGTGCTGCGCAGCGGGACGCCGTCGACCACCCGCTCCAGCGGCCCGGGCTGCGCCGGGATCGAATTGCGCCAGACGTTCAGCCGGCCGTCGGCGAGGTTCGCCGGCGTGGTCGCCGCCTGGTTGTTGAGGAACGGTTCGAGCGGGAGCATTTCGTGGACTGTCACCGGAACTCCTTTCGCACCAGTGCTCTGCGCTGCAGCCGCGGCTCGACGACGGTGAAGCCGCACGCCTCGAAGGTGCTGACCCGGCCGTGGAAGCTGTAGGGGTCGAAGCCGGACGCCGGATCGCGGTCGTCCTCGGGATACGCCTCGATCAGGTCTGCCTTCTCCTCCCGCGCCCACTCGGCCGCCCGGTCGATCAGCTGCCGGAGCAGGCCGCGGTGCCGGTGCTCGCGCGCCAGGTAGACGCAGACGATCGACCAGATCCGCTCCGGGTCGTCGCCCGGAAGCAGTTTCGCCGCTCGCGAGCGCTGCAGCCGCGGGAAACCCAGCCGCGGACCCGCGCCGAGCCAGCCGACCGGAACGCCGTCGACCTTGCCGAGCACGCCGACCCGTTCCCCTTCCTGGACCAGATCGCCGAGCATCGTCTTGCGCGCGGCCGGGCGGCACGCGGAATAGTCCTTCGAGCCCAGCCGGAAATACATGCACCAGCAGTATTCGACGAGCCCTTTCGGCCCGAAGAACTCGTCGATCGCGGGCCAGTCGCCCGGTCCGACCACGCTCGTCGCCAGTTCGCTCATCAGTTCCTCCTTTTCGCGGCATCCCTGTCTCCGGCCTGGTTCCAGCCGACCGCGAGAGGCAGGCGCACGACGCCGTTCAAGAAGTTCGAGACGAGATGCCGCGGCGGTCCCGCGAGCGACAAGGACCGCACGTTTTCCCGCCACAGATCGAAAAACGTCTTCAACCCGGCGACGGCCACGTGCTGGCCGATACACCGGTGCACGCCGAGCCCGAAGGCGAGATGCTGGTTCGGGGAACGGTCGGGGACGAACCTGAACGGTTCCGGGAATACCTCCTCGTCCCGGTTGGCCGAGGCGGGCCAGGCGGTGACCAATTCCCCCGCCCGGACCTCGGTTCCGGCGAGCGTAGTGTTCGCGACCGCGCGCCGCAAAACGTGGTTGATCGGGCTCGCCCAGCGCAGCGCCTCGTCCACGAACCGCTGGTCCGTGCGCTCCTGGCGGACGAACCACGACCAGAGGTCGCTGTCTTCGGCCAGCAGGATGAGGGTCTGGTTGATGGTCTGCGGCACCGTCGGATTGGCCCCCATCAGGAACGCGTACGCGTTCAGCAGCGCGACGTCGCGGTCCGGGTCCCCGACCACGTCGGCGGCGAGCGGGCACCGGCCGCTCACCGTGTCCTCGGAAGGACCGGATTCCAGCACCTCGCCGAGCACGGTCATGATCGTCGTGTGCGCCTCGAAAAGGGCGAACCGGCGCTGCCGCTCGGATTCCGGGATGTCCGCTCCGCCCATCGCGCGGACCGTCGCCCGGCCGGTGACCGGCCATTCGCTCTCCGGAATGCCCATCAGCGGTCCGGTGATCGTCATCGGCAGGGTGATCATCTCTTCGCAGAAGTCGAAGGTCTCCTTGCCCCGGACGGCGTCGAACAGTTCGCGCATGCGCGCCTCGATGCCCACCTGGAGCCGCTGGGTCGCCTGCACGGTCATCAGCGGCGTGAAAATGCGTTTCAGTTCGGGATGCAGCGGCGGGTCGGTGAGGTGGATCGCCGCCCCGGCCGCGACATCGCCGTCGCCGCGCACGCTGAGCATGGTGCTGTAGGCCGAGGAGAACGTCTTGTGGTCGCCCAGAACCGCCTTGACGTCGGTGTGCCGCATCGCCGCGAGGAACTGCTGCCCGTCCGGAGTCCGCTGCCGGTGCAGGCCGCCCTCGGCTCGCATCCGTTGCCAGACCGCGTGCATGTCCTGGGCGGAGTACAGCGATTCGTCGTAGATCTCCGGCGAAGCCCCGTCCGGAACCTCGGAAGCGGCCTCGGAAACTTCGAGGGCGACCCGCATGAAACGTCTCCTTTGCGTGAAAGTCAGGCAGAAAGCCCGAGGTTCTCCGCGCACCGCAGGTAAAACCGCGAGGCGACCGACCACTCCGTGATGCCCTGTGCCCCCAGCACCTGCATCGACGCGCGCACCGCGCGCACCATGGCGTCCTGTTCGACCAGTTCGAACCGGCGCAGCGCCGCGTCGTCCAAGTCGGGCAGGGTGTTCGCGATCTCCTGGAGCCGGGTGCTCACCGCGCGCAGCTCGGCGTAGGACCGGATGAGCGGGAACATCAGCGCGTCGATGTCGACGAGCTTCCGGCCGAACTGCTCGCGACCGGCGGCGTGTTCCCAGGCGGTGCGGAACAGTCCGAGACCAAGACCCAGCACGTAGGCCGCGTGTCGCACCCGTCCTTCGCGGGATCCGGGCTCGGCCGAGGACTGGTAAGCGTTCTCGAACCCGAGGTATCCCAGGCTCAAGGTGATCGAGCAGCCGACGGCGAGGCCGAGACCGAGTCCGCCGTCGTCTTCGGGGGTTTCCACCTGGTCGAAGCCCAGCTCCGCCAACGTTTCCGCCAGCGCGCCGCGACGATCGGCGGAGTAACTGAACAACGGTTTCGCCTTGATCCCGGCCCCGACCGGTTCGAGCACCTCGACCACCGCGTCGGCGAGTTCGCCGCCGAACCGGTGCAGGATGTCGCGGCATCGGGTGGAGTAGTCCTCCTTGAGGTCCACCGAAAGCGTCGACAGCATGATCTCCGACGAACCGGCCGACAGCGTGAGTCCGGGCGATTCCGTGAGCCCGGACAACAGTTCCTCGCGGACCAGACCGTCGTGCGACTCGGTCCGGAGCGTCCGCCAGCGGCGCAGCACCTCGTGCCCCACCTGCTGACACGTCTCGCTGGTGTACAGCTTGGCCACCGCGGTGTCGGTCGCTGTCGCATCGGGGCGAAGGAACACCTCCGTAGCCGCGCGTGCCACTGTCGTCGCGCATTCGACTTGGCCTTCGAGCAGCTGCAGCTCATCCGGGCCGACCGCCGCCGCACGCAGGGCTTTCAACCAGCGCGCCGCTCGGACGACGTGGTCGATCCCGGTGCGTTCGATGGCCAGGGCACCGTCGAGCAAGGCCCAGCCGCGACCCTCTTCCCCGATCCGCCGCCAGCTCTCGACTTCGACGTCCTTCAGCCGGACGCGGCACATCTGCTCGGGCTGAATGGTCTCGACCAGCTCGACCGTCACGCCCGCCGAGGCGAGGTCGATGACGAAAAGCGTGATGCCGTCGTATTTATGGCCGTCATCCCCAGTTCGGGCGGCGACCAGCGCCGAGCCCGAGATGTGGCTGTAGATGCTGAACACCTTGACGCCGTTGAGGACATAACGGTCGCCTCGGCGGTCCGCCCGGGCGCGCAGCGACGCGAGATCGCTGCCCGCTCGCGGCTCGCTGTAGAGCACGGTGGCGAATTCCTCGCCCCGGCTGAGCCGCGGAAGCAGGTCTTGTTTCAGCCGGTCCGAGCCGGATTTCAGCACGAAG
This sequence comes from Amycolatopsis circi, assembly GCF_003385235.1. Lineage (GTDB taxonomy): Bacteria > Actinomycetota > Actinomycetes > Mycobacteriales > Pseudonocardiaceae > Amycolatopsis > Amycolatopsis circi. Next base: position 39,024 of record NZ_PQIA01000057.1, read on the forward strand.
TAGCCGACGATCTGCACGGTGAGCGCGTACACGAGGTCCGGCAGCCCGGTGGCGATGAACTGCTCGAACAGCTCGATGCCGACCTTCGTCGACAAGCCCGCGCCGCCGAATTCGACCGGCCAGTCCGGCGTGAGCAGCCCGCGCCGGCCGAGTTCCCGGTAGGCCTCGGCGATCGCTTCCGGCTCCATTTTCCGGGCTCGCAGCACCAGATCGTGCCAGTGCGGCGTGTCGACCAGCTCTTTCAACGACGCGCGCAGATCGGGCTCGGCACCGGTGCTGACCACCGGCGTGCTCGTCGGAAGATCCAGGGCGCTCCGGATGATCTTCTCGATGGTGGCGAGGGTGTCGGCGTTCTGCAACAGGCCGTAGTGCTCGCCGGGCAACTCCTGGACATCGACCTCGCCCGAGGTCACCGTGCGCCAGTCCCGTTTGAAGGACTCCGCCGCGCGCACCACGACGACGTCCAGGTCGCCCGGCGTCGGCTTCCATTTGCGGAGAAGACGGCTGTTGTGGCCGAAGATCCGGAGACGTTCGGAGAAGGTCTCCTCGTCCATGCCGACGATCTCGGCCGCTTCGGCCTCGGTGCCCGCCGGGAACTCGCCGTCGTGCCCGCCGGACCGCAACGCGTCGCGGACGAACCACTCCAGTTCCTCGGCGTGCGTCGACTCCTCGTACGCGATGGTCGACCACGTCGAGTCGAGCAGCACCACCTTCGGCCGCTTGCCGCGAGCCGCCCGCAGATTGGCGATTTCCCAGGCCAGCGCGCCGCCGAAAGACCAGCCGCACACCAAATCGAGGTCCGGGCAATGCTCCGCGAGAACTTCCGCGTAGCGGCGGGCGAGATCCTGCATCGACTCCGTCGGCTCGCCGTCGTCGAGCACCGCCCGCGACGATTCCAGCCCCCAGCAGCGGTATTCCGGGAATCTCCGGACCAGCGGCTGATAGGCCAGCAGGCTGCCGCCGACCGGATGCGCGAACAGCAGGGCCTTCGCGCCGGGGGCCGACCGGCTCAGCTCGACCAGCCCCGGCACGCCCGGTGCCGCCGACCTCGCGCTGAGATAGCTGCTCAGGCGTTTGCCGTCACCGTCCATCTCTCCTCCTTTCCGGATGCGCTCCGCGTCCGCTCACTCGCCGGCCAGCAGCCGGGCGACGTCCTCTTCGGTCATCCCGGCGATGGCCTTCTCCAGTTCCTCGGCCGACAGCGAGGCCAGCCGCGCCCGTTCGACCTCCAGCGCCATGCTCTGCACGCTCGAATCGTTGAAGAACGCGGCGAGCGAGATCGTCGCCGAGAACAGCTTCTTGATCTTCGAAACCAGTTGCGCGGCTTGCAGACTCGTGCCGCCGAGGTCGAAGAAGCTCGCCGTTTTGGGGAAATCGGTGCGGCCGAGGATCGGGCCGAACGCGTCGGTCAGCATCGCCCGTTCGAGATCGGTGAGTTCCTCCGCGGGCGCGGCCTCGACGGTGAAATCGGCGTCCGGCAGCGCGCGTTCGTCGATCTTCCCGCTGCCGTTGATCGGCAGTTCGTCCAGCAGCACGAACGTCGACGGCTGCATCGTGGACACCAGCCGCTTGCGGCAGTAGTCCCGCAGCGAGCTTTCGCTCGCCTGCTTCGCTCCCCCGGTCGCGCAGTAAGCGACGATCCGCTTCTGCTCGCCGTCCTGGCGGATCTGGACGTACACGTTGCGGAGCCCCTCGGCGGCGCGGAGCACGCTCTCGATCTCGCCGACCTCGATCCGCACGCCGTTGATCTTGACCTGCCGGTCGCGCCGTCCGACGTACACCAGCCGGCCGTCTCCGTTGTGCCGCACCAGATCCCCGGTCAGATACACCCGCGCGGACGGATCGGGCCCGACCGGATCCTGGACGAACTTCTCCCGGTTGTCCTCGTCGCGGCGCCAGTAGCCCGGCGTCAGCCCGACCCCGCCGAGCGCCAGCTGCCCGATGACGCCTTGGGGCACCGGCCGGTTGCGCTCGTCCAGCACGTAGGCGACGTGGTTGTCCATCGGGCCGCCGATCGGCAGCCCGGCCGGCGGCAGCGGCTCTTCCAGTTCCTCGACGACGCTGGTCACGGTGCATTCGGTGACGCCGTAGCCGTTGAAAATGCGCCTGCCCTTGCCCCATGCGCGCACCAGCTCGTGCGAGAACGCCTCGCCGCCGACGAACACGATGCGCAGTTCGTTCAGCGGACCCGGGTCGAGCAGCTTCATCACCGACGGCGGCAGGTCGGTCACGGTGACCCGGTGGTCCTCCAGGAACTGCTGGACCTCCGCCATGCTCAGCCGCATCGCCGACGGCACGACGTGCAGCGACGCCCCGCTCAGCAGCGCACCGAACATCTCGAACACCGACACGTCGAACCCGCAGGACGCGTAGCCCAGCACGCGGTCGGCCGGGCTGAGTTCGAACAGCGTCCGGACGTTCCGGATGAAGCCGAGGATGTTGTCGTGGGTGATCAGCACGCCCTTCGGCTTGCCGGTGCTTCCCGAGGTGTACATCAGGTACGCGACGTCGTTGCCGCCGCGCGCCGGTTCGGGCAGGCTCGCCGGAACCGGGGCCTCGACCGGCAAGCGGCATTCCGCGCCGGGCGCTATGCCGGCTGTCGTCGCGTCGCAGACCACGCAGCGCAGGTCTGCGTCCTCGATGATCGCCTCGATCCGGCCGCGCGGGTTCATCGCGTCGATCGGCACGTACACCGCGCCTATCGCCAGCAGCGCCAGGACGGTCGCGGAGAAGTCGGCCGACGGTTCCAGCGCGACGCCGACCCGATCGCCCGCGCGGACTCCGGCTTCGGCCAAATAGCCGCGAAGCGCGTCCACCCGTTGGCGCAATTCCTGGTAGGTCAGGTCTTTTCCGGGACTGCTGACGGCCAGCCGGTCCGCGTGCTCGTCGGCGACCTGGCAGAAGTGCGCGTAGACGTTGCCGGTCGGCACCGGTGTCTGCGTGCCGATGCCGAGCCGGGCCTGGATCCGGCGGGATTCAGTGTCGTGGGCCCACAGTTCGCGCAGGCTGATGCCCGGTTCGGCGATCGCGCTGCGCAGCAGCCAGACGAACACCCGCTGCATGGTTTCGATCGTCGCCTGGTCGAAGATGTCGGTGTTGTAGGCGGTGTGCACCTCGAGGTCCGGGCCGCTGCGCGCGATCGTCCACTGCTGGAAGAACTTCGCCCGCGTCGTGGGGACCTCGACCTCCGTCGCGGACACGCCGTCGAGGCGCATCGGCTCGGTCCACTCGTTCATCGTCAGCGTGTACTGGAACAACGTGGACCGCGACGGGTCGCGCCGGACCTGCGCGCTCGCGATGATCTGCTCCAGCGGCAGGTACCCGTGCGCCTGCGCGCCGCGCAGCCGCTGCTGGACCCGTTTGATCGACTCCTGGAAGGTCTCCTCCGGGTCGAGCTGGAACCGCAGCGGCAGCATGTTGATGAAGAAGCCGAGGGTCCGCTCGGTTTCGACCTCGGCGCGGTTCGCGCTGGGCATGCCGAAGACGACGTCGCCGGACCCGGAATACCGGTGGTACAGGCAAGCCATCACCGTGGCGTAAACGGTGATCGGGGTGGTCGCGAGCGACGAGGCGAGCCGGTTGGCCTGGGTCGCGAGACCTTCGCAGGTCTGGACCACTGCGTAGCCGGGATAGGTCACCGCGGGCGGCAGCGGGCGGTCGCCGGGGATGTCCATCACCTCTACGTCGCGCAGCGCTTCCGCCCAATGGTCCGCGCTGGCCTGCCAGGCCCCGGCGCGCATCTGCTTGCGCTGCCATTCGCTGAAGTCGGCGAACTGGACGGCGGGCGGTTCCACGAGCGGCGTGGTGCCGGCCCGGCGCGCGTTGTATTCCTTCTCGAGTTCGTCGAAGAAGATGGCCGTCGACACCCCGTCGAAGACGATGTGGTGCACGACCAGGCCGAAGTAGTGCAGGTCGGGGCGGACCCGCATCAGATCCGCGCGCCACAGCGGGAACTCCGTCAGCGTCATCCCGACTTCGGCGAGTTCGTCCAGCATCCGGCGGGCTTCGGCCTCCGACGGCGCGGTCGACCGCGGGACGACGATCTCGGGATCCTCGACGATCCCCTGGAAGAATTCGTCGTTCTCCTCGAGCACGTAGGTCCGCAGTGCTTCGTGGCGGCGGACGATGCTGGCGAAGGACTCGGTGAGCGCGTCGGCGTCCAGGTCGCCTTCGAGGCGGAAGAGGAACGCGACGTTATAGGTCGATTTTCCGGTGGCGAGCTGGTCCACCACCCACAAGGTGTCCTGCGAATACGACAGCGGCACGTTGCCGCGGTCCTGGCGGGGCCGCGGTCCGTCGGTGATCTTGGCGCGTGCACGGGCCAACATGTCGGCAAGCGATTTCTTCTTGCCCTCCGCGGTACTGTCGTGCACTGTACTCACCCGTTGCTCCCTTCGCGGTGCTGAGCGGAATGCGGTTCCCGGCCGGCGCGCGCCGGCTCGGTTTGCCTTCTTTCACCAGTTCAAGGGCGGCAGCAGGGCCGCCGGATCGGTCAGCCACGCGCGCAGGAGTGCGCCGAGGCAGTCGGCGAGCGGCCCGGCCGCCGTGCGCGAACGCGGGCTCCAGGCGTAGTGCCCGTCGCCCAGTTCGACCCGGAAGAGAAAGCGGGCGACGCAGGCGCGGTCGGACTCGCGGCCGAGGCATTGGTCGGTGCGCACCACCTGGTAAGTGGTGGCGAGGTCGGGAAGCCCGAGCGCGGACGCGGCGTATCCGCCGGTCGCCCGGGCGTAGCAGGCCAGCCCGGCGTGCAGGTTCGCCGCGGCCAGCCGGGCGCCGAGCAGGTGCAGCACTCGGGCGGCTTGCGCGGCGGCACTGGCGGCGGCCGTACCGGCTGAGGCCGGATCGACCAGGCCGCCGTCGCGGCAGAGGGTCACGAAAGCGACCGCTCGTGCGCCGTCGAGGATCGTGGTGGGACGACCGCCGGTGAGCCGGTCGGCCAACTCGACTGCGGCGGCGGTGGAGACGAGGTCGGAGCCGCGGCCGAGCAGGTGCGCGAAACCGCCGTCCGGGTTCTGCAGCCGCGCGATCCAGCGGCGCAGGCGACGTTCGTCGAGACGGTGTCCGCTCGCCCGCAACGCTTCGAAGGCCCATTGCGTGCAACGGACTTCCGCCCCTTGGCCGGGCATGTAGACCACGCCGTCTTCCGCGGGCAGCTGCGCGTTCTGCAACCAGCGGACCAATCCCGGCGCGGAAGAACCGGACCGCGCCGACGTGAGCAGACCGGCCGCGGTGGCGAGGCTGTCCCCCGCGGCGTCCGGGCTTCGGTAGGTGTAGCCGCTGCCCGTCAGCCGGCAGCGGGCCACCGCTTCGGCGATCGCGTCCGCTTCCTCCGTCGGAAGGTCGTAGCCGAGCGCGGTGAGTGCGCCGACCGCGGAGAAGCACGCCCAGATGTCGGAACGGCCGTAGCCGGGCCAGCGTTCGTAGCCGCCTCCGGGGAGTCGCCGGTCGCCGATCCACGCGAGCGCCCCCGCTGGGTCGGGCGGTTGTGCCCCGAGGACGCGCAACGTCAGCACCGCGCGGAACGTCGCCCACAGGCAGACGGCCGAGCCGGGCGCGAACCGGAATCCGCCTTCGACGGTTTGCTGCTCGCACAGCCACGAGACCAGTGGTCCGGTCCGCCACGGCAATGGCGCGGTCGTTACTGCTCGCCACGCGCGCACGCCGTAGTAGCAGGCACGGGCGTCCGACGAGTTCGAGCCGGGCTGCCAGGCGAGGCCGCCGTCCGGGCGCTGCAACGCCGCCAGCCACCCGGCGTGCCGTGCCGGCTCTGGAGTGGCGGTGCCGGTGATCTCGACCAAAGTCTTTGTCGCGCACCAGGTCGCCCACACGTCCGGCGGCTGGCCCGCGGCCATCGCGAAGCCGCCTTCGACGGTGCCGGTGCCGGACACCCATTCGGCGACGCGGGCGGGTTCGTCGATTTCCTCGCCGAGGTCCCGCAGGACACGGGTGCAGCAGTAGGTGGCCCAGCCGTCCGACGGGAGGCCGCGTTGCCAGGTGTAGCCGCCGTCGCTGTTGCGGCGGGACCGCAGGAACCTCGCGATACCAGCGGGTTCGGCCGGGGTACGGCCCAGCCGGCGCAGGGTGCGGACCGCGGCGTAGCTGCAGGACAGGTCGGCTTCGCCTTGGCTGAGTCCGCCGTCGGCCAGAACCGCGGGGGCGGTGGTCGCGGTCATCGCTTGACCGCCGTAGTCCGGGTGCGCGGCAGATCCGCTTCGCCTTGCCCGCCGTCCGCCAGCACCACGGGAGCCTTTGTCGCGGCCAATCGGCCGCCCGCCGCATTAGTCTGATTAATCCGGATCCCCGGTGCAGTCTCGGTGAAGGACAGCCGGTTCGGCGTCATGGCGAAACGACCTCCTTCCCCGCCCGGGTCGTTCCCGTCCGCTCCACTCTTTCCCGGCGGGGGCGGCGGACGCATGGGTGCTGCGCACCCAAAGAGTCGCCGTCCGTCCACTCCGGGCGACGAAGAATGTTTCCGGCTGTGACTAAACGATTTCGGGCCGTGCGCACAATTGCGCCACAAGGTGGAACGGCGGTATTTCTGCCCCCACGAAAGCGGGCGCCTGCGTATAGCATTTCGCGGCGGGGGAGCAGACCGGCTGCGGGCGAAAGCCGTCGACCGCGAGCCGTTCGGCTGAAGGGGTGGAAATGCTCATCGGACGGGAGAGCGAACTGGCCGGGCTGGCCGGGTTCCTGAGCGCGGCCCGAGCCTCCTGCGGAGCCATGGTCGTGCTCACCGGCGAACCGGGGATCGGCAAGACCTCCGTCGCGGAAGCGGCCGCGGAACAAGCGCGGGCGGCGGGCATGGTGGCGGTGCGCGGGCGGGCCAGTTCGACGGGTCCGGCGATCCCGTTCCGGCCGCTGGCCGAGGCGCTGCTTTCGCTGGCGCGCACCGAGCGCCGCCCGGACGACGAACTGCTCGCGCCCTACCTTCCCGCGCTCGGGCGGCTGGTGCCGGACTGGGCGCGGCCGGAGCCGCGGGAGACGTCGCTGCTCGTGCTCGCCGAGGCGATCCTGCGGCTGACGTCGTGGTTCGGCCGCGACCGCGGATGCCTGCTGGTCGTCGACGACCTGCACTGGGCGGACCGGGAAACGCTGGCAGTGCTGGATTATCTCGCGTCGAACCTGCGCGGGCAGCCGGTGCTCGTGCTGGGCACCGTCCGGGTCGGCACGTCCGCCGCCGCGGACCTGGTGAAGACCCTGGCCCAGCGCGGCGACGCGACCCCGGTCGAACTCGACCGCCTCGACCGCGCCGGCGTGACCGGACTCGTCGCCTCGATCCTCGGCTGCCCGCCCGGCGAGATCAGCACGTCGGCCGCCGAGCACCTGTACTCGCAAAGCCGCGGGAATCCGTTCGCTGCCGCGGAACTCACCCGGCACGCGGTGTCCACGAAGGATCTCGTGCGCCGTCCCGCCGGCTGGCAACTCGTGGGCGGGAAGCGAAAACGGGTGCCGCTCAGCCTCGTGCAAGCGGTCGAACAGCGGGCCTCGCAACTCGGCCCGGACGGGATGCGGCTGCTGTCGGTCGCGGCGATCGTCGGCCGGACTTTCCCCTTGCCGGTCGTGCAACGCTGCCTCGGACTCGACGACCGCACCCTGCTGGCCCACGTCCGCGCCGCCGTCGCCGAACGCCTGCTGACCCGCGGCGACGGCACCCCCGGCTGGTACTCCTTCGAACATCCGCTGACCGAAGAAGCCCTGCTGTCCCTGACCACCCCGGCCGATCAGGTCACCCTCTCCGGCCGGGTAGCGCAAGCGATCGCCGAGCTGTACCCCGGACTGCCCGGCTCCTGGTGCCACCTCGCCGCCGACCTGCACCGGCGCGGCGGCGACCTGCCCGCCGCCGCCCGGCTGTACCTGGAAACGGCCCGCCGCGCATTGCACGCGGGCGGCCCGTCCACCGCGGTCGCCGTGCTCGACAACGCCCTCGACATGCTGTCCGAGGAGAACAGCTGGTGCCAGCTGCGCGGAGAACTCCTCGAAGCCCTGCTCACCGCGCTCGCTGAGGACGGCCAGTTCGACCGCGCCGCCGAGGTCGCCGCCGAGCTGCGGCTGGGAAATCCCTTGTGGAACACCGAAAGCCAGATCCGCCGGCAGGTCCGGATGGCGTGGGCCGCGCAGGTCGCCGGGCGCTGGGAGGACGGCGTGCGCCAGGTCGCCGCCGCTCGCGCCCTGTTGCCGCCGGAGGCGTCCGAAGCCGACACCGCGGTGATCGACGTAGTCGACGCTTACCTCACCTCGTGCCGCACCGGCGCGGACGCCGACCACGTCAGCCGCAGCGAAGCGCTGGCCCGGCGGGCGATCCGCGGCATCGATCCAGCCGACGATCCCGAGACGGCGTGCAAGGCTTGGTACGCAATCGGTTTCAGCACCCGCGGCCGTTCGCTGGCCGAGTCGGACGAAGGCTACCGGCGCACGCTGGCACTCGGCACCGAACACCAGCTGACCACCTGGCGCAACCACGGCCTCATCGGCCTGGGCGCCAACGCCTGGCTCGCCGAGGGCGAAGCTTCCGCCCTCGAGTACGCCTACCGCGAGACGTTGCGGTCCGGCTGTATCACGTTGGCCAGCAACGTATACGCGAACCTCGCCTACGCCGCGGTGCTGCGCGCGGACTACGACCAGGCCGAGCGGATCCTTACCGCCAGCCTGGCGGAATGCGGACGGCTGCGGCTGCACTCGGTGATCCGGTACGCCCTGATGCTGCGCGCCGTGCTCGCCGCGCACCGGGGCCGCTGCCAGGAGATGCGCACCGCCCTGCGGGAATTCCGCGCGGCCGGCGGCGAAAACTCCCGCGAGGCGCCGTTGACCAAAGGATTGGCCGAACTGTTCTGCGCGCTGCTTACCGAAGATCGCGAAGGCGCTCGGGCCTTGTCCGCCGAATTGATGGCAGAATACGGCGGACTGGAAGCCTATTTCCACTTTTCCGGTACTTTCGGATTGGTCCATTTGCTCAATGCGGTCGACGGCACCGGCGATCCGGCGGAAGTAGAACAGGCGGCCGGCGCCCAAGTCGGCCGGATGCGCTGGAACCGGCAATTCCTGGGCTTCGCCCGCGCGGTGCACCACGGCCGCGCCGGCCGACCCGATGCCGCCGAGCGGGAGATGGACACCGCCGTCGCCGCCTCGTCGGTCTTCCCGACCGCGCGGCACCTCGCCCTGCGCCTGGTGTCCGAAGCCGCCCTCGCCGACAGCTGGGGCAAGCCCGGCCAATGGCTGGCCGACGCGGAGAACCACTTCCACGGAAGCATCGACGTCCTGGCCGGCGCCTGCCGGTCGCTGCTGCGGCGGACGGGCACCCCGGTGCGCTACCACAGCTCCGGCACCGAACGCATCCCGCCGAAACTGCGCGGCATCGGCGTGACGCGGCGGGAGTTCGAGGTACTGCAGCTGATGCCGGAGCGGCTGGGGAACCGGGCGCTGTCGCAGCGGATGCACATCTCGGTGCGGACGGTGGAGAAGCACGTGGCGAGCTTGCTGGCCAAGACGCAGGCCCCGGACCGGACGACGCTGTGCGAGTACGCGACGGCGGTACTGGGCGATTCGGGGCCGGGCCGATGACCGGGCCCGGCATGATCACGACTGCCAGCGCCTGGCCGGTCCGGGAGACGATCGACCGGCTGGAGGCCGCGGTCGCCGAGGCGGGACTGCTCGTGTTCGCGCGGATCGACCACGCGGCCAACGCGGTCAACGCCGGAATGGCGCTCCGGCCGACGGAACTGCTGATCTTCGGCCACCCCCGGGGCGGCACGCCGTTGATGCAGGACCGGCAGACGAGCGGTCTCGACCTGCCGATGAAGGCTCTCGCGTGGCAGGATTCGTCGGGCCGGACCTGGCTGACCCGCGACGACGCCGAATGGCTGGCGTCGCGGCACGACCTGGGCGCCGAGAGCGCGGCCGCGGTCGAGGCCATTTCGGCGGGCATGGCGCGACTCGTCGGCGCGGTCGTCGCCCGGGAAGCGGACCCCAACAGTCCACAGTAGACACTCGGGATCCTCTCCCCCGGGCCGCGACGCGCCAGCCCGCCGCTCCCGTCACCGGCACGGTGAGATGGCCGAGTGTCCACAACAGACACCCGGCCACCCACCGAACCCCCGCCCGGTCTTCGCTCCCCCGCTGCCGGAGCCGTCCGCCTCAGCTGAGCCCGGCGACCGTGCTCGGGTCGCCGGCGATTGCGGCCACCGCGACCGCGCCGACGGTCATCCCGGTCAGCACCGCCGCGCGCACCCACTGCCGCTGCCAGGCAGGCAGCACCCGTTCGGCCTCCGCGGCGGTCTCCTCCGCGCCCGGGGCGGGCTGGACGTCCTCGTGCATTTCCGGTTCTCCTTCCGATGGGTTTTCCTAGTGGTGGTCGGGAACCGGCACCATCCCGGGTGCCGGTTCCAAGAGGGAAAGCGCCGGGACCCGGTCGGCGAACCCGAGCCGCAGCAGGCCGTGGCCGATCCCGGCCAGTCCGTGCAGCAGACCCGGCGCCGGGACCGCGCCCGGGGTTCCGCAGGCGAGTTCTCCGCGCGGGAGCCGGACCGGCGCGCCGACCGACCTCGCCGCGTCCAGGACGCCGAGTTCTCCGTGGCACAGCGAATGGTCCGGCGACGGATGCCGTTGCTCCAGCTCGGTCCGGAACCGGGCGACCAGACTGGGACGTGGATCAGCGAGGACGAGACCGGCCAGACCGGAGCACCAGCCGAGCCCCGTCACCTGCCCTTCGGATCCGGACGGGACGCGACCGGCCAGCCGCAGAGCGTGCGTCACCCCGGCCCGGCCGAAGAGGAATCCGGCCGTACGCAATGGAGAAAGCGCGGCCAGCCGCTCCCCCAACTCCTCGACCAACGCACCCGCGTCCGACGAACCATTCTCGACCGCCACCGCCGAGACAGCGAGCAGGGCCCCGGCCAGGCCATCGGCGACATCCGCCGCCTCGGCAGCCCGGGCCGCGGCCGCGGTCGCGCGCAACGCCGCGGGAATCAAGCTCTCGAACGTCGAATCCGCCAGCAAACCGGCCAGCCGCGTAACGGTGTAGGCAATCCCGCCCAACCCGCTGAACGCGCCGGGCCCGACGCCCACCGCCAGCGACGCGTAGCTGTCCAGCAACTCGATCAGTCCTGGCAGGGGCCGGACTGTCCTTGCCGCGGCGTCGAGGAAACGGTCCCGTCCGCTGATCTTTCCTAACTCCGCGAGGAACAGCGCCACTCCGCAGTACCCGCTGCCCAACGAAGCGCCCAGCTGCCGGACGCACCAGTCCCCGTCCTCGGCGATTTCCAGCGACGGCCAGTTGATCCGCACCGCATCGGCATTGCCCCGCCGCAGCAGGTCGTCGCCGATGCCCACTGCCAGGTCGAGCAATCGCGCCGGATCGGGGGTCTCCTGGGAAACCGCGGAGCCCGGAAGCAGGCGGTGACCGGCGAAGGGCGTCATCGTCGCCAACGCTGCCTCGGCGAACCACAGCTGGGCGCTAAGGTCCCGCTCCCCCAGGCTGGCGATCCGCGCTCGCGCCGCGGTCAGGCCGTCGGTTTCCAGCACCTCCGGAAGCCGTGCCCCAGAAGCAGTCCGGACCTCGCGTCCATCAACCGAAGCAGCGAAATACGGGATGTCCCCCGCCAGCAGGTCCGCCCGGGAAGCGTCGGCGAAGCGGGCGAAGTGCGGGTAAGCGGTGACCTCGTCGAGCGCGGCGAACGCCTTCGCCCGGCCGTCGATCTCGCGCAAGAACACCGGTTCGGTGGACTCGCGGAGCAAGTCGGCGTACCACTCGCTCGCACGCGGCACGATCCGCAGCTCGGCACCCGCGAACCGGTCCAGGCCGTGGAGCACGGTATCCCGGCCCGCGGCGAGCGAACGGTAAGCGGTGCGTAGGCCGTCCAGGAAAGCACCAGCGTAGGCGGCCGGATCGACTGACGGTGCCGGGAGATTCTGTCCGCCTGCGTACGGGGCGGGGCCGCGGACCAGGCGCATCCGGTCGGTGCCCGCCTCGGCCCAGACGGGCAGGTCGTGCGGGAACTGGCCGGGGCGGCCGCCGAATGCGGACAGGTCCAAGCGGCCGTGCGGGCCGAACACCGGTCGCGGCAGGACAAAAGTGTTCAGGACGGAGGTTTCCAGCGCCGTCAAGGCAGGATCGGAACCGCCGTCGGTGTGCGGGGTCCAGCGGGGCTGGAAGAGCGTTTCGACGTCCACCACGATCGGATGGTCGCCAGCCGCCACGACGTTCTCCGCGTGGATGTCGGTGGCGCCGAGGACGTGCAGCAGCGCGAGTTGCGCGCCCAGCCTGTGGTAGAACTGGCCGACGTCGGCGGCGGGCCGGGCGTGGACGTACTCGACCCAGCCGTATCCGGGGCGTTCCAGAACCGCCGCACCGGACGGGGCGAGGTCGCCGAGAAGCGGGGCGAGGTCGGCGAGCAGGTCGTTCCAGCGCGCGTGCAAGCCGACCGGGCGCGGGCGGTAGATCAGCCGGGCACCGGAGGCGAAGCCGAGTTCGCTGACGGTCCGGCCGCCGCAATGCGCGTCGCCGCGGCCGAACGCCACGGTCATTACCCGGCCGGGGTCGCTGCCGAGGAATCCGGCTATCAGAGCGCGGTCCTGGTCGAAGCGGGCCAGCAATTCCACGGCGGCGGCGATGGCGTTGCGCGTGAGAGCGGCGAGAAGCTCGGCTAGGCCCGGGTGCTGTGCCAGGACGTCCGGGAGCGGATCGCCGGCCAGCAAGGAGGCGAAAGACTCGGTCTTGAGGCGGGCGACGAGCGTCCGAGCCGCGGCGGCGCACAGGCGGTCGCTGAGCCAGTCCGCCATTCCCAGGCTGACGGCGGCGAGTTCGGCCGCGTCAGATTCGGGCAAGGCGGCGCGCAACTGTCTCGACGCGGCGTTGACCAGCGGCTGCGCGGCTGGCCGGAAGCACCGGGGCCCCCCGTACGCGCCGGACGGTTCGGAACCCGCTCGCGACATGGGTCGCAGCTTGGCACGCGGCGGGGGCGTGGCGCATGGGTACGGTGTACCCAGAAAGGGGACTGGCTGGGGG
>NZ_PQIA01000012.1 GCF_003385235.1 Amycolatopsis circi
CGGCTGACCGTCCTCGCCGGCCGTGCCGAGTACCGCGCGGTCGCCGAGGCTATGCAGATGCCGCGCGGCAGCGTGGGGCCCACCAGGGGCCGCTGCCTCGACTCGATGCGCGATCTGCTCGCAGGAGAAGGGGGCACCCGGTGAGCGACAACATCGGCAGGCCGGGACACGGTCAAGCGATTCCGGACGACGAGGCCATTCTGGCGGATATCGGCCGGTTTCTCGACGAGCTGGACCCGCCGCCGGACGACCTGGTGCAGCGGGTCCAGTTCGCGCTCGAACTCGAGAACCTCGACGTCGAGGTCGCACGCTGGGAGCGGCTCGACGACCTCGCGGGCGTGCGCAGCACGGCGACCGGCACGATCACGTTCACCGTCAGCGACCTGACCGTGATGATCAACCTGACCAAAATCGGGAAGGTGCACCGGATCGACGGCTGGCTCGCGCCCGCGGGCGAGTACGACGTGGAGGTCCGGGTCGCCGATCACGGCACGTTCGCGACGGCGACCGACGAGGGCGGCCGGTTCGTGCTCGAACGCGTCCCCTGCGGAACCACGCAGATCCTCGTGCACCTCGGCGCCGGCGCGCACCGCCGCACCGTCGTCACGCCGACCGTCGTGCTCTGAGAAACCCGGACGGGCGTTATGGAGAGTGGCGGAGGTGTGCTCCCATAGAGTCCGTGTCCGCGCCCGTCCATGATCGAACGATCGCGGCGGCGTCCGATCTGTACGCGCGCGGCCGGGCCGCCGCGTCCGACCAACGGCCCGGCGTCGCGGTGCGGTTGTTCCGCAGTGCGCTCACGCGGCTGGCACGCGTCGCCGAACCGCTGCCCGAGCACCTGGAACTGCAGGTGCGGGTGCTGGTGAGCCTTGGCGCGGCCGAGGCCGAGGTCGCCTCCACTGACGCCGGTCTCGCGCACCTGGAGACCGCGCGGCAGCTTCGCGACCGGCTCCCGGAGAACCAGGCCGTCCGCGAACTGGGGTTGTTGGTCACCGGCCAACGCGCGGTGGTGCTGATGCGCGGCGGCCGGTTCAGCGAATCGCTTTCGGTGTACGACGCCGTCATGCCCGGAATCGAGGCCGAGTTCGACGACGCCCGCCGGACGCTGGTGATCATGCTCCTGAACCGCGCCCTCGTGCACATGGCGCTGAACCAGCCGAACGCGGCGCAGGCCGATCTCGAGCGCGCGCTCGGTTTCGCCCGCGAAAACGGGCACACCCGGCTCGAAGGCAAGATCCGGCAGAACCTCGGCGACCACGCGCAGCTCATCGGCGACGTTCCGCAGGCGCTGTCCAGCTACGAACAAGCCGCGCGGATCCTCGTCACCGAATCGCCCGGTTCGATCCCGCTGATCCGGCTCGACCAGGCCCGCGCGCTGCTTACCGCAGGCCTCGCCGACGAGGCGGGCAGGCACCTCGACGAAGCGCTGCCGGCGTTGCGCGCCAACGGATCCGGCCAGCACATCGCGGAAGCGGAGGTCACGCGCGCCGCGGCCGCGTTGCTGGAAGGCGATTTCGCGTTGGCGCGAAAGTCCGCTTCCGACGCGCGCCGCCGATTTCTTCGCCGCGGCAACCGGACATGGGCCGAGATCGCCGGTCTGGCCCGGTTTCGCGCGGAAGCACAACAGGTGCTGTCGGCCCGCGAAGGCCGGTCTACCTCGCGGTTGCCCGCCGAACTCGTCTCCATCGCCGAACGGCTGGCCGCGCTCGGGCTGCGCGACGAGGCAGCGGTCGCCCGGCTCTTCGCGGTCCGATTGCTGATCCGCCGCAAGGAAATCGCCGAAGCCTCGCTCGTTCTCAAGCACGTGCCCGCCCCGCGCGTGACGTCGCCGGTCGACCATCGGATGCTGTTCCGGTTGTGCCGGGCGGAACTGGCCGTCGCCGAGGACCGGCCGCGCGCCGCACTCGCGCAGGCCCGCGCCGGACTGCGCGAACTCGGCACGATCCGCGACCGGATGGGCGGCCTGGACCTGTTGTGCGGCACGGCCGTGCACGGCGAGGAACTCGGCAGGCTGGCGATGCGGCTCGTGCTGCGGCGCGCGCGGCGGAACGCGGCGGGCGCGCGGCGGATGTTCGCGTGGCTCGAACGCACCCGGGCGCAGGTTTACCGGTACGAACCGCTGCCGGTGATCGAGGATCCGGTGCTGGCCAAGCACATCAACGAAATGCGGCACGTCCAGCGCACCATTCAGCGCACCCGGCTGGAGGGCGAGCCGGTGAAGGTGCTGGAGCAGCGGTACGCCGAACTGCAGCGCGAGGCGAGCAGGCTCGGCTGGTACACGAGCCAGTGGGGCCGCCCTCGTCCGGTCGCGACGCCCGACGAGGTCGTCGCCGCGCTTGGCGAACGCGTGCTGGTGAGTTTGGTGCCGTACAAAAATCAGCTGTACTCGGTGGTCGTCGACCGCGGCACGTTCCGGCTTCTCAAACTGGGTCCGCTGGACGACATCGTCGAGACCGCGACCCAGCTGCACGCCGACCTCGACGCACTCGCGCCGGACCACCTGCCGCCGATGCTGGCCGAGACGGTGTCCGCGTCCGCGCGCCGCCGGGCGGAGAAGCTCGACGCGCTGATTTCCGCCTCGCTGGTGAAGACTCTCGACGATCGCGAGCTGGTGATCGTCCCGATCGGACAGTTGTACGCGATGCCGTGGGGCGCGTTGCCGTCGTTGCGCGGGCATCCGGTGTCGATCGCTCCGTCGGCGACCGCGTGGATCACCGCGAAACGTCCGGCGGAGGACGGACCCGTGCTGCTCGCGGGCGGGCCTGGCGTGCCGGGCGCGGTCGGCGAGGTGAGCAAGCTGCGCTCGGTTTACCCGGACGCGCAACTGGTCGAGGGCGACGCCGCGACGAGCGCCACGGTCCTGACCGCGCTGGACGGAACCAGCCTGGCGCACCTGGTCGCACACGGCGCGCACGAGCCGGCGAACGCGCTGTTCTCCCGCGTGGAGCTGGTGGACGGCCCGCTGTTCGCACACGAGACGACGCGGCTGGTGAACCCGCCGGAGCGCGTGGTGCTGGCCGCGTGCGAGCTGGCGATGAGCCACATCCGGCCGGGCGAGGAAGCGCTGGGCTTCGCCGGGACGCTGCTGGCGAGCGGTTCGAAGACGGTCATCGGCGCGGTGGCACGAGTCGGCGACCGGGCCGCGGCGGACACGATGGCGGACCTGCACCGGCGGCTCGCCGAGGGGACGTCACCCGCGCTGGCACTGGCCGAAGCGGTGGCAGTGGACCCGATGCGGCGGCCGTTCGTATGCCTCGGAGCTGGCTGAGCGGTGCGGCTGGGCGTCGTGAGTGGCAATCGCGGTTAGAACCGGGATTGCCGCGCACGAGGTTGGTACGGAAGGCGCGCGGCGGCCAGCTTGCGGTGCGCGGCTGGGTGTCGTGAGTGGCGGCGCCGGTTAGAACCGGGATTGCCACTCACGAGCGGGCGGGCGGCGTGGCGGGTCAGCCCAGGAAGTCGGCCAGCGGGACTGGCGTCAAACCGTCCTTCTTGGCCTGGGCGATGAACGCTTCGTAGTCTTCCTTGAACGTCTTGCGGAAGTGCATCAGCACGATGTCGCCCGGCCGGAGCTTGTCGCCCGACTGGAACTGGACGACTCCGTCGTTGACCGACGCGGTCCACAGCACCGACGCGCGCATCCCGCACTCCGCGGCGGCCTTCAGCGTGTTCTGGTCGTAGTTGCCGAACGGCGGGCGGAACAGCGTCGGGCGGATGCCGAGCGACTTCTGGAAGTCGTCGGCGTCGTCGCAGATTTCCTTCTTCTGGAAGTCCAGCGGTTTGCCCTTGAGGTTCGGGTGGTTGACCGTGTGGTCGCCGAGCACGGCGCCGGTCGAGTCCAGGATGGCCTTGAAGTACGCCTCGTGGCCCTTCACGTACCGGTTGTTCAGGAACAGCACCGGATGCCCGCCGGACTGCTGGATCAGGCTCTGCGCCGACGGGTCCTTCACCGCGCCGTCGTCCATGGTGATGAAGACGTACGGTTTGTCGGTCTGGATGCGGCGGACCTGGCCGACCTTGCCGTCCTGGATCGGCGGGGCCTTCTGCTGCACGGTGCCGAACGGGTACGGCCCGGGCGGCGGGCCCGGCTTCGCGGCACCGGGCGCGGGGTTCGCCTGTTCCGGGGGTTGACTCGAGTCAGGACTGGAGCACGCCGACAGCACGAGCAAACCGGCCAATGCCGCCGCCAGCCACCGCTTCGCCATGCTGCTTCCTTTCCCTCGGGGTCACCTGAGGGGATGACGTCCGTGCTCCGGCCTGAGTTGATCGTTGTGGTGCAACCCACCCCCGTCAGGCAGCGCGATCGCCCGCTTTGGCCAGATGTGTGGCCAAAAATCCGATCACGCTGCGCAATGTCGCGAGGGCGAGGGGACCCGTTCCGGGGGTGCGTTCGGTGAACGAACCCGCCCACCTGAGGTCCGTGCCGCCGTCGGCGTTCGGGGTAAAGGTTACTTCCGCACGATAGTCGCGGACCGGGCTGAAACCGTCGAATGTGTAGACGTGCCGTCGATCCGGTACGTATTCGAGCGTCCGCTCGCGGGCCAGAACCGGCCACAATCCGACTTCCCGGACAGCGCCGACGCGGCCGTCGTCGCCGAGCGTCGCCCACCGGGATTGCCACACCAGCGGGCGCGCCCACGTCGACCAGAGCGTCCCGTCGCTTTCCAGCCGGAACAGCACTGGTGGCGGCGCACTGCTGACCCGGTTGACCTCGAACGAGTACCTGCGACCCGGCATGAAAGCTCCTCGCACACGTTGTTGACCGTGCGACAAATCAATCCCGGACGGCCCCGGTAGGTCAAGATGGTGCGGTGAGCCGCCCCGACTTCGCCGCGCCGCACTGGCTGACGCAGCTTCTGCGTTCCAAACCTGTTCCCATTCCGTGGAACATGGTCGCTCGCGCGGTGGTCGCCTTGGCTACTCCGCTGGCGGTCGCGTACGCGGCGGGCGACATCGCGGTGGGCGCGCTGATCTCCACCGGCGCGCTGCCGACCGTGCTGTCCGAGGCCGCCGGGGCCTACCGCTACCGCGCGCGCCGGCTGGGCGGGGCGACGTTCGCGGCCGCGGTCGGGTACCTCGTCGGGCTGCTGACCGGCGGCATGCCCGCCTGGTCGATCCCGGCGATCGTGGTCGTAGCGGCGGTTTCCGCGCTCATCAGCGCGGCGGGCAGCAACGCGTCGGTGGCCGGATTGCAGATGTTCGTCTTCTGCGTGCTCGGCACCGCGCAGCACGCGACCGGCGTACGCACCGAAGTGCTCTTCGGCCTCTTCTGCGCGGGCGCTGGCTGGGGCCTGCTGGTCGCGCTCGGCACCTGGACGCTCCGCGCGACGAGCCCGGAACGCACTGCCGTCGCGCAGGTCTACATCGAACTCGCGGCGATGCTGTCGGCTGAGGACGAACCGACTTCGCGGGTCGCGCGCCATCAGCTGACCACCGCGATGAGCACGGCGTACGACCGGCTGCTGGTCGCGCGCTCCTGGCTGTCCGGCCGAGACGCGACGTATCGACGGCTGCTGAACCGGCTGTCCGCGACGACTCCCGCGGTCGAGGCGTCGGTCGCGATGGTCAACGCCGGACAGCGCGCGCCGGACGAGGTCATCGACTACCTGACGCGGGTGGCGGCGTCGGTGCTCGCGAGCCAGCCGCTGCCGCCCGCACCGGAGCTGGCGGACGAGAATGCCGACGCGGTGGCCAGCGCGCTGTACGCCGGGCTGGCGCGGATCGGGAAGCTCGACGACCGCAAGCGCCGCAAGAAGGTCTCGCTGCTGCGCCGCGTGCGCGAGTGGGCGAGCGGGCTCTCCGGACCGCTTACCTGGCTGGCGACGCTGCGGCTCACGGTGTGCGTCGCGGTCGCCGAAGTGGTGGCGCTGATGGTGCCGTTCGAGCGGTCGTACTGGATCACGCTCACCGTCGGCGTGGTGCTGAAACCGGACTTCGGCTCGGTGTTCGGCCGCGCGGTGCTGCGCGGAATGGGCACGGTCGCGGGAGTCGGGATCGGTGCGGTGGTGCTCGCCTTCGGCGCGCGCGGCTGGGTATTGGTGGTGCTGATCGCGGTGTTCGCCGGCGGGGCCGCGGTGGGGAAGGTGCGCAATTACGGGATGCTCGGCACCTTCGTGACGCCGCTGATCATCCTGCAGATGGACCTCGCCAACACCGGCAGCTGGACCGTCGTGCTGGCTCGGCTGGTCGACACCGTGATCGGCTGTGTGATCGTGCTCGTCGTCGGCTATCTGCTGTGGCCGGGTTCGCGGCGGCCGACCGTCGGCGGACGGCTGGCGGACAGTTTCGACTCGGTCGCCAAGTACGTCCGCACCGCGATGGTGCTGAACTCGACCGGTGAATCGCGGCTCGCCCGTTCACGCGCCCGGCGCGGGGCGTACCGCGCGCTCGCGGACCTGCGGACGGCGTTTCAGCAGGTGATCGTGGAGCCGTCCCCGGCGGGTCGGCAGGCGGTGGCGTGGTGGCCGGTGATCGCGGGGCTGGAGCGGGTGACCGACGCGGTGACCGAGGTCGGCGTGACGATCGGGGAGGGCGCGCCGGCTCCGTCGCCAGCGGACATCGAGTTGCTCACGGATGCGTTGGCGGAGCTGGCTTCCGCGGTCCGCGAGCAGCGGGACCCGGATTCGGTGCCGATGCCGGACAACCCGCGGCTCGCCGGGGTGGTGGACCAGCTCGGGTCGACCTTCGACGCGGTGCGCGGCCCGGACCTGGTGGAACGGTCGCCGCTGCGGCTGGTGCGCCGGTTCCTGCCGTATCACCGGCGCACCTGAGCCGCGACCCTGCGGTAGCGGAAGTCCGTGAGGGGAACCCTGAGGGAATCAGAGTCCCTCAGGGTGGCCCTCACGAACCTTGGCATGGCGCACCCGGGCCCAACCTGGAGGCGGAGCGGTTACTGCTGGCCGCCCTCGGGCTTCGGGCCGTCTTCGGGCTTCTCGCCGCCCTCTTCGTTCTTGCCGGTGACCTTGCCGAGCAGGTCCTTCGCCTTGTCCACGCCGCCGTCGATCTGCGAGTCGTGGCCGCTGACCTTGGACTTCGCGAATTCAGCGGCCTTCTCGAGACCCTGCTCGAGCTTGCCGCTGTTCTCGCGCAGCGCCTCGGTCGCCTTGTTCTTGATCTCGTCGAAGTTGATGCCCATCGAATGCCTCCCCGGGGTTGGGTTTGAGAGGCTTCAATCGTCACACACCAGGCGTTCCAGGCAAGTCAAGACACTTCACCGAGTGCGACCGCTCCGTCCAGTCCGGTGATCCGGCCGCCGCGTTCGCCGAGCGCGACGAGTCCTTCGCGGGCGTCGGCGGCAGTGAGGTCGATGCGGACGCCGGACCGCGCCGCGTCGCGCGCCGCTTCCAAGGCCAACGCGCCTTCGTGACCTGCGTTGATCGTCGCGGCCAGGCCGCCGGTGGACGCGAGCGAACCGCGAGCGGCTCCCAACCGGCCGAGGGCGTCGTCGACGATCGGGAGCAGGGCGTCGCGGTTGCCTTCGGTCATGGCGCGCACGAGGTCCGGCGACGACCCGGCCACGCGGGTGCCGTCGCGGAACGAGCCGGCGGCCAGCGACATCGCGAGCGGGCCGCCCTGTGCGCCGACCGAGGCGAGGATCGCGGCGAACAGGTGCGGCAGGTGCGAGATCCGGGCGACTGTCTCGTCGTGCGAATCGGCGGGCAGCGGAATGGCGTGCGCGCCGACGTCCAGGACAAGTCGGGCGACCTCGGACCAAGCCGTCAGGTCGGTTTCCTCTTCGACGCCGACGACCCACGCCGCCTGACGGAACAGCATGGTGTCCCCGGCCAGCCAGCCGGAGTGCGAGGTGCCCGCCATCGGGTGCCCGCCGACGTAGCGCGTGTACGGCGCGCGCCTGCGGACCGCGTCGAGCATCGGGCCCTTCACGCTGACCACGTCGGTGAGGATGCAGTGCGACGCGTGTTGCGCGACCTGCCGCAGCAGGTTCTCCACGGCGGGCAGCGGCACCGCGAGGACCACGATCGCGTCCGCGGCCGCAGCCCGCTGTAGTGCGGCTTCGGCGTCGGTGGTGACGTCGTAGCCGCCGCGGCTCGCCGCGTCAGCGTCCACTTCGGACACTGTGGTTCCCCAGACGGTCCTGCCGCTCGCCGCGGCGGCTCGCAGCAGGGAACCGCCGATGAGCCCGAGCCCGATTACGCATACGTCTCGCACGGGGCCATCCTGCCAGTGCGCGCAAGCGGCTACAGGACGGCGGCCAACCGGGTGCCCTGGTCGATGGCCCGTTTGGCGTCGAGTTCCCGTGCTTCATCCGCCCCGCCGACGAGATGCACCGGCACCTCGCCGAGTGCGCCGGCGAGATCCCGTACCGATTCCTGGCCTGCGCAGACCACCACGGTGTCGACCTCCAGCAGCCGCGGTTTCCCGTCGACCGTGACGTGCAGACCGGCGTCGTCGATCCGGTCGTAGGAAACACCGCTGATCTTTTCCACGCCCTTGGCGCGCAAGGCCGCGCGGTGCACCCAGCCGGACGTCTTGCCGAGCCCGGCCCCGATCGGCGACTTCTTGCGCTGCAGCAGGTAGACCTGCCGCGGCGACGGTTCCGGCTTCGGCTTCGCCAGTCCGCCGGGCGCGAGCGCGGGGTCGGTGACACCCCATTCGGCCATCCAGGCGTCGCGATCCAACGCGGGCGACGAGCTGTGCGTGAGGAATTCGCTGACGTCCACGCCGATGCCGCCCGCACCGATCACCGCGACCCGTTCGCCGACCGGCTTGCCGTGCCGCACGACGTCGACGTACGACAGTACCTTCGGATGGTCGATCCCGGGCAGCGCCGGAACCCGCGGCGTGACGCCGGTGGCCAGCACGACCTCGTCGAAGCCGGTCAGCTCCGCGGCGGTCACCCGGGTGCCGAGGTGCACCTTCACGCCGGTGACCTCCAGCCGGCTGGTGTAGTACCGGATGGTCTCGGCGAATTCCTCCTTGCCCGGAATCCGCCGCGCGATCCCGAACTGGCCGCCGATTTCGTCGCCTGCCTCGAACAGCTCGACGTCGTGGCCGCGTTCGCCGAGCGCGGTCGCGGTGGCGAGCCCAGCAGGCCCGGCCCCGACGACGGCGACGCGCTTGACCTTCCGCGTCGGCAGCAGGTTCAGGGTCGTTTCGTGCCCGGCACGCGGATTCACCATGCAGGACACCGGTTTCCGGCTGAACGCGTGGTCGAGGCAGGCCTGGTTGCAGGCGATGCAGGTGTTGATCTCGTCCGCGCGGCCGGTCCCGGTCTTGCGGATCCAGTCCGGGTCGGCGAGCAGCGGCCGGGCCATCGAGACCAGGTCCGCGTCGCCGTCGGCGAGCGCTTGTTCCGCGACGTGCGGCAGATTGATCCGGTTGGAGGTCACCACCGGAACCGACACGTGCGGCTTCAGCTTGCCGGTGACCCAGGTGAACGCGCCGCGCGGAACGGACGTGACGATCGTCGGCACGCGTGCTTCGTGCCAGCCGATGCCGGTGTTGATGATCGTGGCCCCGGCCGCCTCGACGTCGCGGGCAAGTGCGACGACGTCGTCCCAGCTCTGCCCGCCTTCGACGAGGTCGAGCATGGACAGCCGGTAGATGATGATGAAGTCCGGCCCGACTTTTTCCCTGGTGCGGCGGACGATCTCGACCGCGAACCGGCGGCGCTTCTCCGCGGTGCCGCCCCAGGCGTCGGTGCGCCGGTTGGTGCGCTCGGCGAGGAATTGGTTGATCAGATAGCCCTCGGAACCCATGATCTCGACGCCGTCGTACCCGGCGTCGCGGGCCAGCGCGGCGCAGTCGGCGAACGCGCGGATGGTGCGGTGCACGCCGTACGCGGTGAGCGCGCGCGGGCGGAACGGGTTGATCGGCGCTTTGCGGCTCGACGCGGAAACGCTCAGCGGGTGGTAGGCGTAGCGGCCGGCATGCAGGATCTGCAGCGCGATCTTGCCGCCCTCGGCGTGCACTGCGCTGGTCAGCAACTGGTGATTTTTCGCCTCGGCGGGCGTGGACAGCTTGGAGGCCAACGGCAACAGCCAGCCGGTGCGATTCGGCGCGAACCCGCCGGTGACGATCAGGCCGACCCCGCCGCGCGCGCGTTCGGCGTAGTACTCGGCCAGCTGCGGAAAGCGGGACGCGCGGTCCTCCAGGCCGGTGTGCATCGAGCCCATCAGGACGCGGTTGCGCAGCGTCGTGAAGCCGAGATCGAGCGGGGACAGCAGGTTCGGGTACTCGGTCATCGTCAGTCCTTCTCGTCGGCCTGCAACGCGGTCAGGATTTCTTCCAGCCACTCGACCTGGCCTTCTTCGACCCGGATTCCGCCGCGCAGCACGAGGTATTGGTGCAGCGGACGGCCGCGGAGCCGGTCTGGGGCGGGAAAGTCGCGCTTCTCGATCTGCCGGTACAGCTCCAGCCGCTCGGCGTGCGCGTCGCGATGCCGGGTGATCTCGGCGGCGACCGCCTCGGGGTCGCCGAACGACGCTCCGCGCAGCTTCACCGCCAGCTCCTGCGGCCCGGCTGACGGCGACGGTTCCGCGAGCCAACGGCGCAGTTCGACCCGGCCCGGCTCGCTGACGGTGTAGACCTTCTTGTCCGGCCGGCCGTCCTGAGCCACCACGTCGACGGCGACCTGGCCGGCCTCCTCCATCCGCTTCAGCACGCGGTAAATCTGCTGGTGGGAGGCGCTCCAGAACAACCCGATGGACTTCTCGAACCGGCGCGCCAGCTCGTATCCCGAGCCGGAACGCTCCGACAGCGAGACGAGGATCGCGTGCTCCAGTGCCATGCCGGACAGTGTCATATGCAACTAGGTGCAGTGCAACTGAGTGCAAGGCAGGTCACCCGCGGCGGGGACAAAACGGGTCGATCGGCTCGGCGAAGAGGATCAAGATGGAGGGGTGGATCCGGTTATGGAACTGCTCGCCGCGCGAATTGCCGAAGGAAGCGTGCCCGGGCAGCGGACGGACGGTCGGCGTCTCGCGCTCGCTGTTGAGGGTGGCAGCAGTCGCGGCACGTATTCGAGCGGGATGGTGCTCGCGCTTGAAGAACTCGGGGCGGCGCTGGCGTTCGACGACGTCTACGGAGCTTCGGCCGGTGCGCTCAACGCCGCGTGGCTGTTGTGCGGGCGATCGCGGACCGGCGTGCGGACCTGGTGGAATCCGGCGGTCATGCGGCGGATCATCAACCCGCTGCACACCTTGCGCGGTCGGGCGGTGATCGATCTTGAGTATCTCGTGCACCAGGTGTATTCGGTGCTCGAACCGATGGATTTCCCGGCGATCCTGGCGAGTCCGGTCGGTTTCCACCCGCTCGCCACCGACGCCGACACCGGCGCGTCGACCGATCTGCATCCGTTCATCGAGGACGTGGACGGGATCAAGATCGCGCTCGCGGCGTCGTCGTGCATGCCGGTGCTGGCCGGGCCGCCGATCGCGATGGGCGGGCGGCGGTTCGTGGACGCGGGGATCGCCGAACCGCTGCCGTTCCGCACCGCGTTGGCGCAGGGCGCGACGGACGTGCTGGTGCTGCGGACCCGGCGCGAGGACGAACTTCCGATGCGGCCGCCGCGCGTGCAGGACGTGGTCGTGCCGCGGTTTCTCCGCCGCCACGCGCCGGGCACCATCGACGCTTGGCGCACGCAGTACCACCGGGATCTGGAGGACGAACGCCAGCTGCGGGAAGATCCGCGGCTGGCGAGCGTCCGGCCGCCGGCCGGGGCACCGGATGTCACTGTGCTGGAACGGGATCCGGCGGTGCTGCGACTTGCGGTGGAGCTGGGACGGGACGCGGTTTACGAGGCGTTGGAAGTCCTGCGCAGGGCATCGTGAGAGCGGTTGCGAACGGTGAGTCGTTGGGTGACAAGGGAAACCGCGAGGTAGAGCAGGATTGACGCGCCGCCGAGGCCTTTCGCTTCGTTGGCCGCGTCGATGGCGAAGTCAAGTCCTAAGTGGATACCGAAGGAAA
This sequence comes from Amycolatopsis circi, assembly GCF_003385235.1. Lineage (GTDB taxonomy): Bacteria > Actinomycetota > Actinomycetes > Mycobacteriales > Pseudonocardiaceae > Amycolatopsis > Amycolatopsis circi. The sequence continues at coordinate 11,926 of NZ_PQIA01000012.1, forward strand.
CGAGCCATAAGACGGCGGTTCGCCAATTTCCTTGCCGCCACAGGTTTCCGTCGGCGCGCCAGATCCGCATGGTGTATCCGCGGGCCACGCCGAAGCCGCCAGCGACCACGAAACTGCCAGTGAGCAATAGGATCGCCGCGGTGGTCGGTGCGGTTTTCGCGATGGCGACTCCGAGCGAGGCGACCCCGAGCGCGCTGATGACGAGCAGAACCACTGGCGGACGGTCGGCGCGGCGGACTTGAAGTTGTCGCCACATCAGCCAGGTCAGGACGACTAGGCCGATCAGGATGTTGTCGAAAGTGTTCGGCACATCGGCAACAATGCCCGGGCCGGGCCGCCCCTCGCCTCCACCCGAGGGTGGAGGCCGGGTGGGAAAACCCCTGTCAGGCCTGCGGTTTGCGGGCGACGCCGCCGATCACCCGCGACTCTGACGGGACCTTCGCGAACACCGTGTCCGCGTCCGGATGCCACGCCGGTGCGTACACCAGGCCCGGTTCGAGCAGCGGCCAGCCGCCGAAGAACCGTTCGAACTCCGCCTTCGTGCGCAGGATGCCCGGGTTGGTGGTCGACTCGTAGTACTTGATGATGTCGACGAGCGCCTGGCGTTCGTTGTCGTCCACCGGGTTTTCGTTGGTCATCTGGGAAAGGATGAGCAACGAGCCCGGCGCGAGCTGCTTGCGGTAGAAGGCGAGGATGCCGTCCGGGTCCTGGTCGTCCTTGATGAAGTGCAGCACCGCGTTGACGATCAGCGCCACCGGCTTCCGGACGTCGATCACGTGCGAATCGGCGACCCGGTCCCACAATTCGGCCGGCTGCAGGAGGTCGGCGGCCATCGCCTGGTGCCGGTCCTCGTCCGCGGTGTCGGCGAGCAGCACCTGCGAGTGCGCGAGCGCCACCGGCTCGTTGTCCAGGTACAGCACGGAAGTGTCGTGTTCCGGGCGTTCGTCGTCGGCCACCTCGTGCACGTTGCCCGCGGTGGGAAGGCCGGAGCCGATGTCGACGAACTGCCGGATGCCCTCGCGCACGCTTTGGCGCACCGCGCGGCCGAGGAACTGCCTGCTGGTGCGGCAGTACTCGCCCATCAGCGGGAGCCGTTCGCGCACCTTCTCGGCGAAAATGCGGTCGATCGCGTAGTTGGTGGTGCCGCCGATGAAGTAGTCGTAGACGCGGGCCGCCGACGGCCGGTCCAGACTGGCTTCCACCGCGCGCAGTGCTTCGTCCTGTGTGCTCATCGCCGTCCTCACGCTCGCCCTGGCGCTCATGCTAACCGTGGCGCCGCGTTCAGTTCGGCCGGTAGGACTCCCGGTAGGCGTTGACCGAAGCCGTCAGCTGATCCATCGCCGCGCGCATCCGGCCGAGTTCGGCGTTGTCCAGGTTCATCGCCGCTCCGACATGCGGCGGGATCCGTTCCGCCTTGGCGCGCAACGCGGTTCCTTCGTCGGTGAGTCGGATCCGGACCGAACGCTCGTCGTCGGATTGGCGTTCGCGCTTGATCAGCCCGGCCTTCTCCAGCCGCTTCAGCAGCGGCGACAGCGTGCCGGAGTCGAGGTTGAGCGCGGAGCCGAGTTCCTTGACCTGCTGCTCGTCCTGTTGCCACAGCGCGAGCATCACCAGGTACTGCGGATAAGTCAGGTCGAGCGGTTCGAGCAGTGCGCGGTAGAGCGCGGTGACCGCCCGGGAGGCCGAGTACAGGCCGAAGCACAGCTGGTCGTCAAGCAGCAGCGAGCCGGTTTCTCCGGTGTCTGGGCTGGTCATCGGTGGCCTCCTTCGGATTTCTACCGCCAGCTCTCCATCCTCTCTCGCCAGGCCGGGAAGGGCAACTCAAGTGCTCTAGATCTCATTGTGTGTTATCTAGTTGTGCACAACTAAGTTGTGGAGTTATGTTCGTGCGGTCCGATCGATCCGCAACCGGAGGAAGCCATGACCGCGAACCCGCAGAACCTCGTCCTCGAGCCGGCCGCCCAGGCGTTCGCCGAGGCCACCGACCAGCCGCCATACCTCTTCCAGCTCCCGCCCGCCGAGGGCCGCAAGGCGGTCGACGGCGTGCAGGACGGCGACGTCGCACTGGCGCCCGCCGACATCGAGACGCTGACCGTCCCAGGTGGACCGAACGGCGACGTCGAGGTCCGGATCGTCAAGCCGCAGGGCGTCACCGGACCGCTGCCGGTGCTCGTCTACATCCACGGCGCTGGCTGGGTCTTCGGCGATTTCCACACCCACGAGCGGCTCGTCCGCGAACTCGCCGCCGGAACCGGTGCGGCAGTCATTTTCCCGGAATACAGCCGTTCGCCGGAGGTTCGCTACCCCGTCGCGATCGAAGAGAACTACGCCGCCGTGAAGTGGGTCGTTCAGAACGGTGCGGAGAAGGGGCTCGACACCACGCGCATCGCGATCGCGGGCGACTCCGTCGGCGGAAACATGACCGCCGCGCTGACGCTGATGGCGAAGGAGCGCGGGGACGTGAAGTTCCTGCAGCAGGTGCTGTTCTACCCGGTCACCGACGCGTCCTTCGACACCGAGTCGTACACCAAGTTCGCCGACGGCTACTTCCTCAGCCGCGAAGGCATGAAGTGGTTCTGGGACCAGTACACGACCGATGAAGCGCAGCGCGCCGAGATCACCGCTTCGCCGCTTCGAGCCACTGTGGACCAGCTCGCCGGACTGCCGCCGGCGCTCGTGATCACCGGTGAAGCGGACGTTCTTCGCGACGAAGGCGAGGCGTACGCAGCGAAGCTGCGTCAGGCGGGCGTGCCGGTGACGGCGGTGCGGTACCAGGGCGTGATCCACGACTTCGTGATGGTGAACGCGCTTCGTGAAACGCACGCGGCGGAAGCGGCGATCACACAGGCGATCACGGTGTTGCGAGGCGCATTCGGCAACTAATCAGGGACTAACGGGCAATCCTGAGGTTCCGCTGAGTTTGCCGGGGCCATCCTGGCGTGATCGACGTCACGTGATCACAACGAGGATGGCCCCTCAAACGTATCTAGAGCAGCGGGTCCCGCCTTCCGGGCGCGCGATCGGTCCTGGAGGTTTCCGTGCACCTGAGCGCAATCAGGTTGGATTCGCCCGTCATGCTCGCGGTGATCGGCGTGCTCGCGCTTCTCGCGGTCATCTCGGTCCCGTGGTTTTGGGACAAATGGCGCAAGCGCAAGCAAATCGGCCGCAGTGCCACGGTTCTTGTCGCGCTGTGCCTCGTAATCGTCACGCTTGGCTTGACCGGCAATATGATCGGCGGATTCTTCCCGACGCTCGGCTCGCTGCTCGGAACCGGCGCGTTCGCCGCCGAGGGCATCGACGTCGAGGGCGGAGACAACGGCGTCGACCTCGGCCGCGCGCGGGACCTCGGCGTGGCGCACGCGCGAGTCGGAAAGGGGACCATCGCGCACGTGACGGTGACCGGACGGCGCACCGGCCTCAGCCGCGACGTGACGGTTTACCTTCCGCCGCAATACTTCCAGCATCCGTACAAGACGATGCGGTTCCCGGCGATCACCTGGATCCCGAACTACCCGTCCGGCCCGGAGGTCACCACCGCCCCGATCGGGTACCACCTGCCCGAGCAGCTGGACGCGGCGATCTCGAAGCATCTCCTGCCGCCGGTGATCGTGCTGATCCCGGATCCGACCGGAACGCCGAAAATCGGCCACGACACCGAATGCGTCGACGAGGTCAACGGAAGTCCCAATGACACCTATCTGTCCGCGGACGTCCGGGAATGGGCGATCCAGCGCCTCGGCGTCAATCCGGACCGGCGGGCGTGGACGATCGCGGGCTGGTCGTCCGGCGGCTATTGCGCGCTGAACCTCGTGACGCGGCATCCGCAGTGGTACGCGCAGGCGGCGAGCGTGAGCGGATACGAAAAGGCGCAAGTGGACGGCGAAACCGAGAATCTTTTCCGCGGCCGCAAGGACATCGAGGCCGCGAACAACGTCATGATCAACGTCCGGGAGCACCCGGCCCCGCTGGAACTCCTCGCGATCTCCGGGGAGAAGGAGCAGAACGAAAGCCGCGCGGTCGACCAGATGCGCGCCGCCGCGCAGGCTCCGGTGCAGTTCACGACGTGGCGGATCCCGGACGCGGGGCACAACATGAACACGTTCAAGGCGCAGCTGCCGGACGTGCTGACGTGGATCGGGCAGCGGATCCCCGGACCGTCCGCGCCCGGGCCGCGGGCCGACGTGACCGGCGGCGTGAAGCCGTGGCCCTTGCCGAGCACCGGCGCGCGAGGCGCGCTGACCGCGGTGGAACAGTGACGCTCAGCGGATCCCGGGAAGGTGCTTGACCACTTCGGTGACCTGAGCTTCAGCGGTTTCGTAGCCGACCGAGCGAGGGTTCTCGGTGAGCACGGTGACGATGTACTGGTCGTTTTTGACGAGGCCTGAGGTGTGCAGGATGCGCCCGGGATTGCAGCACGACCAGCCTTGTTTGACAGCCCAGGAAGCGTGCCCGAGAGCGTCCGGGATGCCGAAGTACTGCCGGAATCCGTCGGCTCCGTTTTCGGTGGCGTGGCGTAGCGCCCGCAAAATCGTCTCGCGTTGCTGGGCCGGTGCCCGGTCCAGCAGGTAGCGGTAGACGCGCGTGATGTCGGCGGCGGTGATTTCCGTGTCGCCCCAGCGTCCCGGGTCGTCGGGTGGCGTGGTTTCGGCGAGGCCCATCTCGCTCACCGCTTCCTGGACAATGCGCGTCGCGCCGCCCTCGACCCACAGCTTGCTGGCGGTCTCGTCGTCGCTGCGGGACAGCATTTCCTGCACGGTAGCCGGGCTGGTGCCGCGGTCGAGCGCGTCGAAGGCGATCATGAGCTTCACGAGGGACGCGGAGGTGTAGTGCCGATGCGCGTCGAGGGAGATCGGGGTCGTGCCTTTGGCGCGGTCGTAGACGACCACGCTGACGTGCCCTTGCGGGACGAGCGCGGGGAGTTCGGTCTTGAGTTCGGTGCCCCGCTGCGGCGCGGCGCTGCCCGGGCTCTGTTTCGGGCTGGCGTCGAGGGTGCTCGAGTCAGCTGCCGCGGAGATGACGCCGGCCTCGGACGCAGGACCGGCCGCGGTGACCACCTGCCGGTACGGCTGGGCCTCGGTGGCCAGGAACGCGATGACCGCGCCGAGAAGCAAGCCGGCCAAGAGGAACGAGTTCGCCCTGCGCATGCCCCGATTTCCCCGATCACCTGATCAGGGTTCGCCGAATGGACCGGGTTTGTGGGATGGGTCTCGGTACCGGCCAGTACGCGTGACGGTCGGGCGGGCTGCGGGCAAGCAGTGGTGGTTCAGACCACGGCGAGCCGTTCCACGAGCAGGTCGACCCGCTGCTCGGCGAACTCTCGCGGCTGTCGTCCCGCGCGGGTCAGGGTCGCGATTCCGTGCAGGGACGCCCAGAACAGCTCAGTGAACAGACCCGGGTGGACGCCTTCACCGGCGACTTCGCCGAGGGTTTCCATCAGTGCGGCAAAGGCGTCCTTCAGCGGTTCCGGAGTGTCTTCCTGTGCGAACGCGATACCACCGTCGAGCTGGAAAATCGCGTCGTAGACCGCCGGGTGCTGCTCGGCGAAGTCGAGGTACGCGCGGGAGAGGGCAGTGACCCGGGCGCGCGGGTCGTCTTCGGCGCTGGCCGCGGCCCGCACCGCCGCGGCCAGTTCGGCGGCTCCGTCGAGCGCGACCGCGCCGATGATCTCGCGCTTGCCGCGGAAATGGCTGTAGAGGACGGGCTGGCTGTACTCGATGCGCTCGGCGAGCCTGCGGGTGGTGACGGCGTCCCAGCCCTGTTGCTCGGCGAGTTCGCGGGCCGTCGCCACGATGAGGCGCTCGCGTTCGGCCTGTTCGCGTTGCTTGCGTTCGTGTACCGACATGAGCAGGAGTCTAGCACTGCTAGACAACCGAGCGGCAGTAGTACTAGCATCGCTTCATCAGCTAGCAACGCTAGGTTTCAGGAAGGTCATCATGCTCAGCGCACTCGAGGTCTGCACCGTCGTGGTCGTCGGGGTGATGGTGGGGGTGGAGTTCTCCGTCGCCTTCGTCATCAACCCGATCCTCAACGGGCTCCCCGACGACAGCAATCAGCTCGGCCGCGCCCACGGGGGCCGGATGCTCGGAGCGATCATGCCGTTCTGGTACATCGGGTCGCTCATCCTGAGCGCGATCTGGGCGGTCCTTGCTTGGGATCGCCCTGGCACCGGGCTTGTCGTGATCGGCGCCGGGCTGCTGATCGTGAGCGTGGTGATGTCGATTCTGCTGCTCGTCCCGATCAACAACCGGGGCAAGACATGGACGCCGGAGAACCGGCCCGCGGACTGGAAAGAGCAGATGAACCGCTGGGACCGCTACCACTACGGGCGGGTCGCGGTGCTCATCGCCGCTTTCGCTTTGCTGGTCGCCGCGCTCGTCTGAGCCCGCGCCGGTTCTCCCGGTGACCCACTGGGGCATCGTTCGGCTCAGCAGCCCCAGCAACCCCGGACTATCGCCCGGCGGCGCGGCCGGATTCGGGTTTCGGGCCGGTTTGGGCAGGGGTATTCGTTCAGGGTTGACCCACCGACACCTCGGTACGGGAAGGACTGGAGTCATGGTTCGTGCGCATCGAGCCCGCGTCCGGGTGGAAGGGGTGCAGCCCGCCCAGGTGCTGGCCATTCTGCTCGGAGTCCTGTTTCTCGCCTACGGCATCATCGGGCTCGTGAAGTCCGGGTTCGGGGATTTCACCGGACACGGTGTCACTTTGTGGCGGTTCTCCGCCAATCCGCTGAACAACGTCGTCCACGTGGTGACCGGCGTGATCGGCCTGCTGCTGGCCTTGGGCTCCGGCCGGGCGCGGACGTTCGGCTGGCTGCTTTTCATCGGCTACGGCGCGCTGTTCGTCTGGGGCCTGATGCTCGCCGGGACGATTGCCGTCAACCCGGTGTCCGGCCTCGGCAACCCGCTCAACCTGTCCGACGCGGACAACTGGCTGCACCTCGGCATCGCGGTCCTTGGTCTGCTGACCGCGGTTCTCCCGGCACGCCACGGGGTTCTGCTTCCGGAGGACGAGGAACCGGTCGAGGTGGTCGACCCGGCCGTCGCGCCGCGTCGCACCGATCCCGGCGGACATGGTTTGGCCCACTAGCAAGTCCACAGTGGAATAATTGCGCAGCGGGATCGCTTGCCAGCGGGGAATTCCCTCCGGCGGCGATCCCGTTCGCGGTTACGCGGTGGGGTCTTCCAACGCCCGGTCCACCATGCGTCCCGCTGCGCCGACGTACTGTGCCGGGTCTTCGAGATCGGCTAGCGTCGCGGCGTCGATGGCGGCGGTGATCTCCGGCGTGTCCGCCAGGATTTCCGCCAGTGGACGGTTTTCCTCGACCGCACGGCGGGAAGCGGTGCCCAGCAAGTCTTTCGCGCGTGCCTTGCCCACGATCGGCGCCAGCGCTGCCGAGAGTCGTTCCGAGACGATCAACCCGTTGGTCAGGGTGAGGTTCTCCTGCATGCTGTCCGCGTGAACGTCCAGGGACTGCACCAAATTCACGGCCGTGTGCGTAGCTCCGCCAGCTAGGCGGAGGCATTCGCGCAGCAACTGCCACTCGGCCTGCCAGACGCCAGCCGAGCGTTCGTCCTCGGCCAAGCCGGATTGCGTGACTCCCGCCGCCAGCACCGGTACCTGCAGCGCGGCCGACCGGATCAACGCCGACTGCACCGGGTTTTGCTTGTGGGGCATCGCCGAAGACCCGCCGCCGGTCGCTTCGGTCACCTCACCGATTTCAGTGCGGGCCAGCACCTGAACGTCCACGGCGATCTTGCCCAACGCTGTCGTCACGCCAGCCAACGCGGCAACCAGTTCGGCCACCGGGGTGCGATCCGCGTGCCACGGCAGAATCGTCGCGGCCAAACCGGTTTCCTCGGCGAAGGCGGCGACGAGCCGGTCCGCATAGTCGTCGGTACCGTCGCCGTACTGGACGTACGCGGCCAACGTTCCGGCCGCGCCGCCGAGCGAGACCGGCAGCCGCAGCTCTGCGATCCGGCGGGCGGACTCCTGGACACCCTGCCGCCAGATCGCGGCCTTCAAGCCGAAGGTCGTCGGAACCGCGTGCGCGGTGAGGGTTCGTCCGGGCATGACTGTGTCGCGATGGGCGCGCGCCACCGCGGCGAGGGCGTCCGCGATCGCCGTCAGGTCCGCGCTGATCAACCGCAGGACATTGCGCGCGACGAGCATCATCGCCGTGTCGACGATGTCCTGGCTGGTCGAGCCGCGGTGCACGTAGTCGGCGACGTCCGGCACCTTGGCGGACAGCGTGCGCACCAGGCTGACCACCGGGTTACCGGTCCCACGCGCGTCGCGGGCCAGCTGGACGACGTCGAGTTCGCCCTCGCCCAACTGCCGCGCGGCAGCACTGATCCGCTCGGCCGCCTCGGACGGCACCGTGCCGAGCCGCGCCTGCGCCCGCGCGAGTGCGGCCTCCGCGTCCAGCAGGGCGTCCGCGAACGCCCGGTCCCCAGTCACCGCTTCGGCTGGAGTCCCGGCGCGCACCGGGGAGAGCAGGCCGGAGTCAGGATCGGCGGTCATGCCGTCCAGCATCGCACGCCAGGCGGTTCAGGGCGGGAAGGTCGCCGGTCACCCACGGCGTGAGCGGCGTCGACCTAGCCGGGCACGAGCTTCGCTGACCAGCGCCGGCGACGCGGCGTGGCGCGCGGCGAAGCGGGCGGTCCGGTTCGGTTCGGCCAGGCTGTCGTTGGCTACCGCGGGGCGCGGAAACGCTCCGGCAGTGCGACTCAGGCGCAGCTGTCGGCGGAGAGTGCGGTGGCAACGGTTGTCGATCACCTGAGCAAAAACGTTGGTGACTCACCGCCAAACAGGACTCGCTCGGCAGCCCCTCACCGTCCGGTAGCCCCGTCCGTCACCTCCCGCAGCAGGTCCGCGTGTCCGTTGTGGCGGGCGTACTCCGCGATCATCGACAGCAGCATCCACCGCAGCGAGAACGGCTCTCCGGTGATCTTCCCGACTCCCTGCGCGTCCAGCGAGGACGCCGCGGCCACGATCTCCCGGCTGCGGTCGCACTCCGCGCGCCACAAAGCCAGTGCCTCGCCGAAATCGCCGTCCAGCCGGTCGAAGTCCTGGTCCGGGTCGTCGTCCGAATAGTGCAGCAGCGGGATGTCCTCGCCGGCGAACTGGATGCGGAACCACCATCGTTCGACGCCCGCCAGGTGCCGGACCAGCCCGTGCAGCGACATTGTGGACGGTGGCACCGCCCGCGCCGACGCGGCTTCCTGGCTCAGGCCGGAGCACTTCAGTGCGAGGGTTTCGCGATGCCACTCCAGGTAGGCGAGGAGGGTCTCGCGTTCGTCGGCGACGCGGGGGATCGGCGGGCGGTCGCTCTCGGCGACTTTGGACAGATGCTTCGGAGTCTGTGTCATGAGACGAGCGTCTCACCCGCCACCGACAATTTTCGGCACGCAGCCGCCGCATCGGGTGCACGGGAAACCGTCCGCGCACCGCAGTGGGCTAGGCCACACGGCGGTCCCGGGTAGCCGCAGATTCCGGTTCTGTCGATGCGGAATTCAGGTGAATTCCGGTGTCGATCAGCACACTCAGGCATGGTTTCCGTACGGTGTTGTCGCTCCGTCAGAGGTATCGTGATCGGCATTCCGGGGATTAATCTCCTCAGCGGCCCGTGAAACACCCGCTCCGCCGAACAGCGGATGCTTCGCGGGACTGAACGCACGAATGAAACGGTGAATAAAGCGCCATGGTCGGAGCGAGTGTGCCGATGGTCGAGTTGTCGATGTACACCCACGCCGGCGGTCAACTCGACCGGCTGTGCCGGGCAGTGGGATTCGATCCCGAAGAACGCCGCCACCTGGATCTTCTCCGGTTGTTGCTCGGCGAGTCCGGTGAATTGACCGCCGACGCTCCGGCGCAGTTCCCGTGCAATGTGGCGGACGACACCACGCCGGTTGAATTCTCGGTCGCCTTCGACGCCAATGGCGAATGTGTGGTAAGGGTTCTCGGCGAGACCGTCGGGGCTCCGGACCCGCGCGAGTTCCTCGGCCGGGTGGCCGGCGAGTACGGCCTGGTCACCGACCGGCTCGACGCGGTGGCCGACCTCTTCCTCCCGCACGAGGAGCGTCGCGGGCCGTTCACGCTGTGGTACTCGCTGATCTTCCGCAACGGCAAAGCGCCGAAGATCAAGGTCTACCTGAACCCGCAGATCAGCGGGCCGACCATGGCGGATTCCCTGGTCAGCGAGGGGTTCCGGCGGCTGAACCTCGGCGAGGCGTTCGATCCGGTCGTCGAGCACGCGCTGCGCCGCGGCGAGAACGACAACTTCACCTTCTTCGCGCTCGACCTCGACGACGACCCGCTGTCCCGGGTCAAGGTCTACGTCTCGCACGACGCCGCCGAGGCCGAGGACGCGGTGCGCGCGGCGGAGCTGGTTCCGGGCGCGGACCCGATGCTGATCCGGGAATTCCTCGCCGTGCTCGGCGGCGGGAAAGGTCCGTTCGAAGGCCGTCCGCTGGTTTCCAGTTATTCATTTGTCGAGGGTATGGGCGGGACTCCCGGAAACTACAGTCTTTACCTTCCTATTCGCAGCTACGTGCCGGACGACGAGATCGCCCGGGCGCGGGTGCACGCCATTCTCGCGCAGTACGACTTCGACCCGACACAACTGGACAAAGCGCTGGCAGCGGTTTCGGGACGGCCCCTGCGCGACGGCGTCGGACTGATCGCGCACGTGTCGCTGAGAATGGGCGAGTTCGGTTCCGGAATCACGGTCTACCTGTCCTCCGAAGCTTATGCGGTAGCGCCGCCGAGAAAACGTCCGGTGCTCGGCCGGACGACCTGACGCGGTAGTTTACGGCTGTCACCCACAACTGGAGGAAATACCCTGATGCGGACCTTCCCGCCGTACCGCGCCCAAGTAGTCGCCGAAATCCCGGTCACCACCCGTGCCGAACGGGAACAGGCGCTCGCCGCGGCGGGCTACAACGCCTTCAACCTGCCCGCGAACAAGGTCAGCATCGACCTGCTCACCGACTCCGGCACCGGCGCGGTCTCGACCGCACAGGAGGCCGCCGCGGCCGCCGCGGACCGCTCGTACGCCGGGTCGGATTCGTTCTACCGCTTCCGCGACGCGCTGAGCGACCTCACCGGATACCCGCACCTCCTGCCGGTGCACCAGGGCCGCGCGGCCGAGCGCGTGCTGTTCTCCAGCGTGCTGGAGAGCGGCCGGATCTCGGTCAGCAACACGCATTTCGACACCACCCGCGCGAACGTCGAACTGCTCGGCGCCGAGGCGATCGACCTGCCCTGCGCGGAGTTCGGCGACCTCGACAGCCTCGAGCCGTTCAAGGGCAACATCGACCTCGACGCGCTCGAACGCCTGCTGTCCGGCCCGGACGGCGCTCGCGTCGGCCAGGTGCTGCTCACCATCACCAACAACGGCGGCGGCGGACAGCCGGTCTCGATGGCCAACCTGACCGCGGCGGCGAAGCTCGCGCGGGCACACGGCGTGCCGGTTTTCCTTGACGCGGCACGGTTCGCGGAGAACGCGTGGCTGGTCATCCAGCGCGAGGCGGGCTACGCGGACAAGACGCCGCGCGAGGTCGCGCGAGAGGCGTTCGGCCTGGTCGACGGCTGTGTGGCGAGCCTGAAGAAGGACGGCATCTCGCCGATGGGCGCGTTCATCGGCCTGACCGACCCGGAACTGGCGCAGCGCTGCGAAACCAACCTGATCGCCACCGAGGGCTTCCGCACCTACGGCGGGCTCGCGGCGCACGACCTCGACCGCGTCGCCAAGGGCCTGCAAGAAGTCGTTGACCCGCACTATCTCGCCGCGCGGGCGGGCGAAGCGGCCCGGCTCGCGGAGCAGGCCAACGCAGCCGGGGTGGACATCGTGCAGCCGCCGGGCATTCACGCGCTCTATCTCAACGCGGCCCGTCTGCTGCCGCATCTGCCCGCCTCCCGGTTCCCCGGCCACTCGCTGGCCTGCGAGCTGTACCTGGCGGGCGGAATTCGTTGTGTGGAGCTGGGTTCGCTCTACCTCGGCACGCTCGACGAGCAGAACGAGCTGGTCGCCCCGGCCCCGTTCGAGCTGGTGCGGATGGCGCTGCCGCGGCGCGTGTACACCCAGGGCCACTACGACTACGTGGCCGAGATCCTCGGCGACATCGCGAAAAACCCAGAGCAGGTGCCGGGGTACCGGATCGTCGAAGCGCCGAAGATCCTGCGGCACTTCAATCTCCGGATGGCCCCGGTGCACTGAGAGTCCACTAAGAGTCCACTAAGGACAGACAAAGCGAACGAGGGGGCTCCCCGCGCCGGGAGCCCCCTCGCTGGTCTGTAAGCCCGCCTCAGGCGGGCTGCGGAACCACCGTCATCGCGTGCTTCACCAGCCGGATCAGCGCGATCTTGCTCGAATCCCGCTGTCGCGCGTCGCACATCACGATCGGCACGCCGTCGGGCACCACGAGCGCCTCGCGGATCTCGTCGGGGGTGTAGCGCGGCGCGTTGTCGAAGCAGTTCACCGCCACGACGAACGGGATCTTCCGCCGCTCGAAGAAATCGACCGCCGCGAAGCTGGTCTCCAGGCGCCGCGTGTCGACCAGCACGACGGTGCCGATCGCGCCGCGCGCCAGGTCGTCCCACATGAACCAGAACCGTTCCTGGCCCGGGGTGCCGAACAGGTAGAGCACGTGCCGCGGCGAGATGGTGATCCGGCCGAAGTCGAGCGCGACCGTGGTGGTCTTCTTCTGCTCCACGCCGGACAGGTCGTCGACGCCGGTGCTCGCCTCGGTCAGCACCTCCTCGGTGGACAGCGGCGGGATTTCGCTGACCGAGGCGACCATGGTGGTCTTCCCGGCGCCGAACCCGCCGGCGACGATGATCTTGACCGGGGTCGGCACCGACGCCGCGGCGTCTTCAGAGCTTGATGAGGCCATCGAGAACCGCCTGGAGAGTTTCGTGGTCCGGCGCCTGGGCCGGCTGACGGGACGGGGCGCGGGTGATGACGAGGCCGCGGTCGATCAGGTCCCCGCACAGCACGCGCACGACGCCGAGCGGCAGCTTCACGTACACCGCGATCTCGGCCACCGACAAGGGTCTGCGGCACAGCTGCGTGATCGCCAGGTGCTCCGGGCCGAGCCCGACCGGGTCCGATCCCTGCTGCAGGGTCATCACCTGGGTGGAGAGGTCGAGCTGGTGTTCGGACGGGGTCCGCCCGCTGGTGATCGTGTAGGGCCGGACCAGCGGCCCGGCGGCCTCGTCGTACCAGCCGTCGTCGCTCATGTCGCCTCCCGCAGCAGGTTCGCGGCCTCGCGCGGCGCCGAGGCCAGATAGTCGCCGACGCGCTTGACCAGCCGGTTCATCTCGTAGGCGATCATTTCGACGTCGATGTCCGCGCCGGCGAGCACGGCGAGGCACGCGCCCTGCCCGGCGGCCGAGACGAAGAGGTACCCGCGTTCCATCTCGATCATGTTCTGCAGCACCGGACCGCGGTGGAACTGCCTGCTCACCCCTTTGGCGAGGCTCTGTAGGCTCGAGGCGATGGCCGAGAGCTGGTCCGAGTCGTCCTTGCTCATCCCGGACGACTTGCCGAGCAGCAGGCCGTCGGCGGACAGCACGATGGCGTTCTGCGCGCCGACGACGCGGTTGACGACGTCGTCGAGCAGCCAATTGAGATCAGGGGTGGAGTTCCCGTACTCGTTCATGCGGACAGACCCTGACTTTCGGTTTCGTGAGGTGTTCGGTCGTTATGAGTCATTTTGCCCGCCTCGCGCCCGGCGGGTGCCCTTGTGGAACGCCATCAGCGTCCGCGCGGTGGTCTCGCCCGCGTTGGTGACGTCCGCTTCGGCGGCGGCGTCCGGGTCGTCGTGCAGCTGGGCGACGAGGTTCTGCTGCGGCTGCCGGCGCGGGAGCCGGGGCCGCTCGTCGCCCTGCAGGCCGCTGAGGTCCGGCTCGGCGACGGACGCGCGCGGCGCGGCCGGGACGTCCGGGATCTGGCCTGCGGACGGGGGATACGGCTCCGGAGTCCGCGGGGCCGGCGTGGGAAGCGGGCGAGCCGGATACGGGCGCGGCGACGGCTGAGGGGCCTCCGGGGCCGACCGGTGTGCGCTCTCCAGTGCTGGCGCGCCGACCTGAGCGAGCGCCGGGGTCTCGTCCGCGGGTTCGGGCGCGTTCGCGTCGGCCAGGTGGTTCGACGGGATCAGCACGGTCGCCCGGGTGCCGCCGTAGCGCGACGGGTCGAAGGTGACCGTGATGCCGAGCCGCGAAGCCAGCCGCGCGACCACGAACAGGCCGAGGCTGGAGTCCGCGCGCAGTGCCATCGCGTCGAACTCGGGCGCGTCAGCCATCATCGCGTTGGCCCACTCGCGCACGCCTTCCTTCATGCCCAGCCCCTGGTCGGACACGTCGACCACGACGCCGCGCGCGACCATCCGGCTGGTCACCTCGACCTGCGAACCGGGCGGGGAGAACGACGTCGCGTTGTCGACCAGCTCGGCGACGAGGTGAATGGTGTCGGCGACCGCGGTGCCGACGATCGCGACGTCCGGCACCTGCTCGACCTGCACCCGGGAGTACTGCTCGGTTTCCGAGACGGCCGCGCGCAGCACCTCCATCAGCGAAACCGGTTTGCGCCAGCGCCGTCCGGGCTGCTTGCCGCCGAGGATGATCAGGTTCTCCGTGGTCCGCCGGGCGCGGGCGGCGAGGTGGTCGAGCTGGAACAGCGACGCCAGCTGGGTCGAGTTCTCTTCGCGGCTTTCCATTTCGTCCAAGATCTGCAGCTGCCGGTGCACCAGGACCTGGTTGCGGTGCGCGATGCCGAGGAACACGTTGTGCACCCCGCTGCGCGCCTTCGCCTCGCTCGCCGCCGCGTTGACCGCGGTGAGCTGCGCGGTGTTGAACGCTTCGGCCACCTGGCCGATCTCGTCGCGGCCGTGGTCCAGCTGCGGCAGCTCCGCCTCGATGTCCACCGGGTCGCCGCTCTTGAGCCTGCCGACGATGTTCGGCAGCCGGTTGCGTGCCAGGTCGAGCGAGTCGTTGCGCAGCCGCTCCAGACGCGTCATCAGGGTCCGGTCCACGAGCGAACGCGACACCCGCACCGCGACGATGATCGCGGCCAGCGAGGCGAGCAGGGCCACGATGCTGCCGATGATGGCGTTGCGGAGCTGCGCGTTTCCGGAGTCGATCGCGGCCGCGGAAACCTGGTCGGCCTGCTCGATGGTGAGCTGGTTCAGACCTTGGGCGACCTGTGCGGTCAGCGCGTGCCAATCGCCCGTCGACACCGGCACGTTGCTCTGGTCGCTGCTGGTCCACGGACCGTGCTTGATCAGCGAGTCCTCGGCCGCATTGAGCCGTTTCCAGGCGTCGCTGGTCGAGAGTTGCTGGTAGTGCTGGCGAACTGCCGGTTCGAGGAACGGCGAGATCTGCGCGAGCTGTGTGCGGTAGTAGCCGACCAGCTGGGAGAACTGGACGAAGTCGTCCGGCGCGAAGCTGTTGCCGGAGAACGCCGCCGACACCAGCGACGTTTCGCGCGACATCAGGTCGCCCGCCCGGAACAGCGAGGTCGCGGAGATCGCGCCCTGCACCGCGGTCGCGTCGGGGACGATGCGCGCCTGCGTGTCGAACAGCGTCGCCGCGGAGTCGAGGACGCCGTTGTAGTAGGCGTTGACCTGAGAGCGGTTGATGCTGCGGAAGTTGACCTGCGAGCGCAGCACCGGCAGCTGGTCGAGCTGCGCCTTCAGCGCGGTGACCTTGCCGGCGATCTCGTCCGGGGCGCTGGAAATGGTGGCGGCGAAGGCGTCCTGCAGGCCCTTCAGCTTGCCGTCGGCGTCCTGCTCCTGTTGCTGCAGCTGCTGCGGGCCGGAACTGGGGCTGTCGAGGTACTGCAGGGCGAGCTGACGTTCCTGCTGCAGCGACGACAGCGCGGTGAGCGCGGGGATCGAAACGTCACGCACCGAGCCCGCGACGAGCCGCACGTACAAGCCGTTGATGAAGAAGGCCGTCGCCAGCACCGCCCACAGCACGAGCAGGGTGATGCTCGGGATCAGGACCGTCCGGGTCAGCCTCTTCCGGATCGACTTGTCGTACGCCTTGCCGGGATCGTCCTTGGTCTCCACGATGATTCACGAACTCCTGGGTCACCCTCGGCGAGAGTGCGGACACGGCCGGGGAAGCGGACACGCCAGTGGGTGCGAGTGGTCCTCGTCACGGAAATCTCGGATACACCCTTCGTAGGCCCACCGAACGGAACAGCCCCGGTTTCTATCACGAACGGGGGCCTCGTGGTTCCGCTGAACGAGCAGCCGAACGCCGTCTTGACGGCGGTTACCCACGGTAGCGCCGAGTTCCCCCGGCGTTTTCCGAGGCCCTGGCCCCGGCTGCGGATTTCGGACCAACGGGCTGGGCTGAATGAGTGATTCAAAAAGTGTCCGGACACTCAGTCGAGGTTCCGCGTGGTGGAACTGCCGACTAAGTGATATGTCGACAACTGTGTCCACTGTGGACTAATGACTGACCCGCGGGGTCGCTCCGAGGAACGGGAGCAGTTCGGTGCCGTCCTGGAGCGCGGAGAGGGTGCGCAGGACTCCGGCGCCGCCGGTGGCGACGTCGGCGGACAGTCGTAGCAGGCGGTGGCCGGGGAAGGCAAGGCCGCCGCGGAACGGGACCGCGTACCACGAAAGCCGGGTCAGGTGCCGGTCGATCGCGTCCTGGGTGCGCCGGTCCGGGGTGCTGCTGAACGCCAGCCCGGCGGCGAGCCCGCAACGGCCGTTCAGCAGGCCGGGATGGAGCGCGAATTCGCCGCGGCACGCGACGCGCAGTGCGGGCAGGCTGCGCGCGGCCTTCGCTTCGAGGCGGTAGCGCGCCAGCTGTTCGGTGACGATCAGGATTCCGGCGCTGCCGATTCCGGCTCCACGTCGCGAACCTCGGTTGCCGTCGCGGACCGGGAGCGAGCCGTCGAGTGCGGGGACGCATTCCTCCAGATCGCGTTCGAGCGCCTGGTCGGCGAACGACAGCCAGGCGGGTTCGCCAGTGCGTTCGTAGAGGCGCAGGAACAGCAAGGCCGGGCCGGACCAGCCGTACAGCAGGCCGGCCCGCGCCGTCGCGCCCGGCGGTTCCGCGGTGTCCAGCGCCTCGGCGAGCCGGATGCCGATGTTCAGCGCCTGCCTGCCGAACTCGTTGTCCCCGCGGGTCGCGGCGAAATGCAGCCGGGTCAGGCCGATCCCGGCCAAACCGCTCGCCAGATCGTGGCCGACGGTACGGTCCACCAGCGCGCGGGAGGCGGCGAGGAGGTTGGCCGCGGCCTTCCGGTAGCCGAATTCCTCCAGCACGTAAGCAATTCCGTGGCTGCCGTCGTAGAAACCCGCGCGGCTGGGCTGTTTTCCCTCGATCGCGTCGAGGAGCCACTGCTCGTGTTCGGGGAAGCGGCCGACGCCCGCGACGTGCAGCGAGTGCAGCACGCCTGCCGCGCCGGTGCCGAAAGTCGCGCCGCCGACGCGGAACTGCTCGATGTCGCCGGGGAACAGGCGATCCGGACGGTTCGGGGTCGCGCACGCTAGCAGTGCTTCGGAGATCTGCTTGCGCACCAAGGTCCAATCCGGGCGTGGTTCGTCGAGTTCGGTGTGCGCGGGCTCGGTGTGCGCAGCGATGCCGTCGGCGTAACCGGCGGGCAGCGAGAAACGGCGTTCGGTGAGCTCAGCGGCCCAGCGGAGGCGTTCCGGCACCAGGTGATAGAGCGGGGCCAGCGGAAGGAAGAGGCGCAGCCGCAGGGCGGTTTCGTCGCGGTCGAAGCCGGTCAGCGACACCTTTCCGGAGCTGTCGACCAGGATGTTGTGCGGGTTTTCGAGGACGACGTCGCGTTCGCGGGCCTCGGCGACGATGCGGTCCACTTGGGCCAGTACGGACAACGCCTGCTTGCGGTAGACGGCCAGGTCGTTTTCCGGGCAGTCGCGGCGGGTCAGCGGGTAATGGCGGGTGAGCCATACGTCCAGCGGCAGGCCGGGCCGGTATTCCCGCACCAGGTAGTGGCGCTGCCCGGCGAGGTACGCGTGGGTCTTCGGGATGCCGGGGATCCCGGCGAGCCGTTCGAAGAGGTCGTGCTTGTGCTCCAGGCGGGCGACCGCGTCGACGCCGTCGCCGTCCAGCCCGGTGTAGGGCCAGGCTTCCTCGACGAGCACCTGCTCGCCGCCGCGTTCGGCCAGGTAGACGGCGGTTCCGTGGGCTTGGCGGAGGACCTCGGAGACCGGATGCGGCGGCTCCGGGGCGTCGGTGTACTCCGCGACGCAGTCGGGAATCCGGACCCAGCTCGGCACGGAGAAGTCCGGGCCCTGGTGCTCCGGTTCGAGCGCGCTGCTCGGCCTGCGCAGCGCCGGCACGCGAGCGCCGCCGTGCTCGGTCCACAGTTCGGTGAATCCGCCATAACGCACGTGAATCGGGCATTCTCCGCAGCGGAGCGCGCCGTCGATATCCGGTCCGGGCTCGCCGGTGAGGAGTTCGGAAAGATCGTCGAGGATCTGCTCCAGCGTGTTATTGTCCGGCGGATAAATAGTTGCGAGGGAGCCGGTTCCTCCGGTTGTCGGATATTCGGCATTCTGATCCAGGAAAATCGACCGGGAACGCAGGTGCCGGTGGTGCAGCCCGCGGATCCGGCAGTACTCGCGGACTCGGTCCAGTACCCGGTCGGCGTTGCCGGGAGCGGCGGAAATCTCTACGGTCCAGCCCTGTTCCGACAATCCGGCGCCGGGCGGGCGGAGGTAGCGCCAGTGCTCGCTTTCCTCTGCGGTCCACAATGGACTCGGCGGCGGCGTGGCCAGGTCATCGGCGGATATTTCCCGTCGGCGGTCGAAGAACCACGGATCGGCGAGGCAGAATGCCTCGTGCCGGACGTTCATAAAAGTGAATCCTTCCGCGTCTGCGCTTCTCCGGTGCTCCGGCGACGGAAACCATTCCCGCACAGCTTCGGCGTCGCGCCAATCCGCCAATTCAGCGTTCGGCGGACCCGAGAGGGGCGAGGATAAAACCAGCACTGGCGAACCGAGCGTGATTCCCCGTCGCCCGGTCGAGCGGGATTTCCGTGGCATTCGGGAATTGACGGAATGCCAGGAACCCGTTCCGGTGAACGTGGGCCCGGCCACGCCGTCGACCCTCGCCCGTACGGGGTGGTGGGCGAGGCAGGTACGTTGAGCCCGGCGGGCAAAAGGAGGAACGGGTGATCGTCGGGTTCGCGATAGCGGTCGCTGGATGCGCGGCGCTCGTCGCGCTGTGGAGTTTCGTCCAGGCGGCGCGCAAGCGGCTGCCGGACACCCCGCTGCTCGTCGCGCTCGGCGTGATCGAGGTGCTGCTGGTCGCCCAGCTCGTGATCGGGATCGTGCTGCTCGTCAGCGGGCACCGTCCGGGCAGCCTCGCGACCTACCTCGCCTACCTGATCGGCTGCCTCGTCGTGCTGCCGGTCGGCGCGGCGTGGGCGCTTGCCGAGCAGAGCCGGTCGAGCACGGTCGTGCTCGGCATCGCCTGCGTGGCCATTCCGGTGATGGTGCTGCGACTGAACGAGGTGTGGAGTGGAGCAAGCGCGTAAGACGGCCACCGGCCCCGGCCGGATCCTGGTCGCGGTGTACGCCATCTTCGCGCTCGCCGCGACGTCGCGGGCGGGCGTCCAGATCGGCACGAAATTCCACGAGGCGCCGCTGGCGTACGTACTGTCGGCCTTCGCCGCGCTGGTCTACATCCTGGCCACGATCGCGCTCGCGCGCGGCGGCCGGACGTGGTGGCGGATCGCGCTGGCGGCGTGCACGGTCGAGCTGCTGGGCGTGCTGACCGTGGGCACCCTGAGCATTTTCGACCGGCAGGCGTTCCCGGACGCCACGGTGTGGTCGGTGTACGGGCAGGGGTATCTGTTCATTCCGCTGGTGCTCCCGGTGATCGGGCTGTACTGGCTGCGCCGGACGCGGCCCGCTTGAGTCGCTGGTCGGGGAACAGTACGCGGAACTGTCCGTAGCGGCGGTGACGGCAGAAGAACAGGTGGTCCCCGGCTACTTTCGCCGGTTCTGGTTCGTGGGCGCGGCGGAAGATGATCGTGGTTCCCGTCCCCACCGGAACCGCGGCGACGAAGCCGCAGAAACGAGAGACCATGCGTTTGCGCACCTGTTTCCTCGTGCTCGCTACCGCGCTTGGCCTAGCCGGATTCGCCGGTCAGGCCGGCGCCACTGTTGCTACCCCGACTCCCGGTCCGGCGATCATCGGCGGCGGCTACGCGTCCAACGCCCCGTGGGCGGCGCGGCTGTTCGTGAACGGGCAGCAGAACTGCACGGCCACGATCATCGCCCCGCAGTACATCCTCACCGCGAAGCACTGCGTCGCCTCCAGCGGGACGTACACCTTCCGCATCGGCAGCCTCGACCAGAGCAGCGGCGGCACGATGGCCACCGGCGCCGCGATCACGCGCTATCCGGGTGCCGCTGACCTGGCCATCGTGCGGCTGTCCAGCTCGGTGAACGCGACGTACTCGCCGCTCGGCACGTCGACCGACGTCCGCGCCGGGCAGACCGTGCAGGTGTATGGCTGGGGCGCGACGAGCCGGTGCGGTTCGGAGATCAACTGCCAGTCGCGGTACCTGAAGGTGGCTAATGTGCGCGTCACGACGCCGTCGTGCAGCGATTACGAGGGCGGCGTCGCGGTCTGCGCGACCTACGGCGACGGCATTACCGCAGGCGGCGACTCGGGCGGCCCGATGTTCGCGTCCGGACGACAGGTCGGCGTCGCGTCGACCAGCGACCGGCAGAGCAGCACGGCGTATACGAACATCACGCGGTACCGCAGCTGGATCTCGCAGGTCGCCGGGGTCTGATCGGTTGAGGGACAACGCCGACGCCTGATTTTGTCGGTGGTCCGGCCTAGTGTTGGGAGTGCGCACCGCTTCCGTTGCGCGGAGGAGGAGAACGATGCCCGACAAGCTGATCCCTGGGCCGGACCACCCGATCACCGTCGAGCCCAACCCCGCGCGGGTGGTGGTCAAGGCAGGCGAGAAGACGATCGCCGACACCATCCGCGCGCAGGTGCTGCGGGAGGCCAGCTACCCGCCGGTGCAGTACATCCCGCTGGAGGATGTCGACTTGGCGATGCTGTCGCCGACCGAGCACAAGACACATTGCCCATACAAGGGCGACGCTTCGTACTACAGCCTCGCCGCGGTACCGGACGGCGAGAACGCCGTGTGGGTTTACGAGGCTCCGCACGACGCGGTGGCTTCGATCAAGGGGCACGTCGCGTTCTATCCGGACCGGGTGGAAATCGAGGAGGTCGGCTGAGGGGTTCCTTTTTGGCCGGTGACTGATCCCGGTTCGTGGCTGCCGCTGGTTCGGTGCTGACTCCGGTTGGTTGCGCTTCCCGGTTGGGGGCTGATTCTGGCTCGGTGTCGATCTTGGCTGGCTGTTGATCCTGGTTCGTGGCTGCCGCTGGTTCGGTGCCGTCTCCGGCGGGTTTTCCCGTTGGGGTTCGGAGCTGATCGCGGTTCGGTGCCGTTCTTGGCTGGCTGTTGATCCTGGCTCGTGGCTGCCGCTGGTTCGGTGCCGACTCCGGCGGGTTGTCCGTCCGGGTTCGGATTTGTTCCTGGCCTGGTGCTGATCTCGGTTGAGGGGCTCATTTGCTTGGCTGCCCCTGGTCTAGTGCCGACCGCGGTCCGGTGCCAACTTCGATTGGTTGCGGTCCCGGTTCGGAGTCGTTCCTGGTTTCGCGCTGATCTCGGCTGGCTGCTGATCTCGGTTCGTGGCTGAGCGTGGTTCGGGCTCGACTCCGACTGGTTGCCCGCCCGATTTGGAGTTGGTCTTGGTTCCGTGCTGATCTCTGCTCGCTGCTGATCCTGGCTCGTGGCCGCCGCTGGTTCGGTGCTGATTCCGGCGGGTTGCCCGTCCGGATTCGGAGTTGTTCCTGGCCTGGTGCCGATCGCGGTTGCGGGGCTCATTTGCTTGCCCCGTGGCTGCCCTGGTTCAGTGCCGCCCGTGGCCCGGGGTCAACTCCGATTGATCGCCCGTCCCGGTTCGGAGCTGCTTCTGCTTCGGTGCCGTTCTCGGCTGGCCGATGCCCCTGGCCCGGAGTCAGGTCAGCGGTCGACTTCGAGCCAGGAGGCTTCCCCAGCCTGGTGCAGCGCGTTCCACAGCAGGTTGAGCGGATGGCTGTCCGGGTACGAGGAGCGCTCGCCGCGCCGGGCGAACACGCCGACGAGCAGTTCGAGTTTCGGCTCGATGTCGTCGACGAGGGTGATTGTGCGCAATCCGGAGGCGGCGTGCAGGCGGTTTTCGCCCGCGGCTTCGCCGAGCCCTTGGGTGACGAGCATGCAGCCGCGGATCAGGCCGGAGCGGAGCAGTTCGAATCCGTATTGCGCGGAGTCGATCTCGGCCACGATGTCGAGCCGGTTGCGGTAGTCGGAGCCGAACCAGCCGCGCATGA
This sequence comes from Amycolatopsis circi, assembly GCF_003385235.1. GTDB lineage: Bacteria > Actinomycetota > Actinomycetes > Mycobacteriales > Pseudonocardiaceae > Amycolatopsis > Amycolatopsis circi. The sequence goes on from NZ_PQIA01000012.1 coordinate 34,318, forward strand.
AGTCGTTGATCACGCCGCCGCTGGGGACGACGAGCGGCAACGTCGGCAATTCGCTGGTGTGCACGGACTCGCCGGGCTTCGGAGTGTCCATATTGGTCAGGATGCCGAGGCCGCTGCGCCGCCATTCCAGCACGTCGACGGAGTCGAGCGCGTTGGTCGTGACGACGCTGCCGCAGACCAGGTCCACATCCTTGGCCAGCAGCCGGTCGATCAGGTCTTTGGTGCGCACGTGCACCACGTTCAGTTCGATGTCGCGAGCGCGGAACTGCTCTGCCACGAGATCGCCGGCGTGCGCCAGGCTCCCGAGGGTGTAACGAGTCGCGCCGACGGTGAGCGTTCCGCCGAGTTCGCGACGGCATTCGTGAATGGTGTCCAGCCATTCGGTGAGGGTGCGGCGAGCCTGTTGCGCGACCGCGCGCCCAGTGTCGGTAAAAAGAACGTCGCGGCCGCGGCCTTGACGGTGCAATAATGGTTCTCCGCACAATTCCGAGAAATTGCGGTTGAGAGTGTCGAGCTGTTTTTGCACACTGGACTGGTCGCGGCCGAGCGTACGGGCGGCGGCGAGGGCGGTTCCGGTTTCCGCGACCGTGATCAGCGTGCGCAGCTGGTCGAACGTCGTGTCGAGCAGGGCAGGTGACGAGCGCAGGAGCCTGCTGAGCACGTTGAACGACGGCGACCGGAACGGGCTGGGAGCGGACATCTGGCAGGACTCGCCTTCTGCATTCTCTTCGAGGACGACAGAGAGCCTAACCCGGCTCTTCTGATCTCGCGGCCAGTTCAAAAAATCTACAGATTTTATCCGTGAACCAGTGGACGGCGCAAGCAGTCGGCGAGAAACTGCGTGACGCTTGATTCGATATCTGATCCAAGGAGTTCGACAGAAGTGAGTTCGTACAGTTCCACCGGTGCGCGCCGTTCCCGCACCCTGCTCCTCGGCGGGGGGTTGGGGTTGATCGGCGCGCTCAGCGGGCTGGCGTGGGGCGCGATGGTGCTGGTGCAAGGCGAGGGCCTGATTCGCCCCGCCGTGCAGGAATACCTGCAGGCCGAAGGCAAAGAGCTGGCCTCAAGCGGCCTGCTGACGGCCGACGACCTGACCGGAATCGCCATGTCGTCATTCAACAGCCGCGCGGCGATCTGGCTGGTCATCGGCCTGGTAACCCTGGTGTCGGCCGTGATGGTCCTCGCCGCGCACAACTGGGCACGAGTGGTGCTGACCGTGTTTGCGGTCTTCGGCATCGGTCTCGGCCTGCGTGACCTGATCGACCTGAACCCAGCGCTGCTGAACGCCTTCGACGCCGTCGCGGCACTGAGCCTGCTGGCGGTGCTCGTAGTGCAGTGGCTGCCCGGGGCCAACCGGGCAGTCCGGGCGCGGAAGAACGCGGTTGTCGCGCGGAAGGCCGCGGCTTTCGCGGTCTGAAGTTCTCGGACGCTCGATAAACGCGGTGTTTTGCGGTCGGCACGTCTGAGGGGTCGTGCCGCTTGCGGAAGCCGAGCTGCCGTGTGTCGAGGGGCCGTGCTTGAGGGCGATGACTGCCTCAGCGGCAGCTATGTGAGGAGAGCGTTTCGAGGGCTCGCGCAAGGACGTTGCCGGAGGGGCGGCGCTTCGCGAGGCGGGGGTGTTCGGGGCGGGTCCGTTTGAGGGGACGGATTCCGAAGCCGGACACCGCTGAGCACGACCGCTTGAGTGACAACGGTCGAGCGCCGACGCCGGACGGGCGACGCTCAAGAGGGAACGCGTGAGGAGACGCTCGAGGGGCAACCGTCGGGGCATCGCTTAGAGGGAAGCGATGGAGGGAGTGCCGTTTGAGGGGGAGGCCCGCCTCGCCGCCTGCCGGGCGGCGAGGCGGGACCTGGCCGCGGGACCTGGCCGCGGGACCTGGCCGCGGGACCTGGCCGCGGGACCTGGCCGCGGGACCTGGCCGCGGGACCTGGCCGCGGGACCTGGCCGCGGGACCTGGCCGCGGGACCTGGCCGCGGGACCTGGCCGCGGGACCTGGCCGCGGGACCTGGCCGCGGGACCTGGCCGCGGGACCTGGCCAGGCGAGGCAGGATCAGGTCGTCGGGCGACCAGGCGGTACCAGTCCATCCGGCAGCGAGGCGAGAGCGGGCCGTCGAGGTACGCCATCTGCTGACCAGCGGCGATCGCACTCCATTGACCGCCGCGAGTTGACCCGGCGAGCCGATCTAGGCCCGCCGAGGCAACGGGTTTACGCCCCGAGAGTCGGCGGCGTCGGGCGCATACCGGTTTCCGGATCGACTGCGGTGCCATCATCGGCAAAGAGGTCTACATCTAGAACGTACTTGCGTTCATGCTCTTCGTCTTCTTCGTTCTTGCCGCGTTGGGCGCCGGGTGCTGCCGCGCCGGACAACCCCTTTCCGCCGGGGGCGCCACGTTCCGCGCTGAGTCGGGAAGCCGCGCTTTCGCTCGCACCGGCTCCGAATCGGGGGCCTGCTTCACCGCCCAGTCGACCGGAACCGCCGCCAGGGCCTGGACGGCCGGGGCCGCCTTCGCTGCCGGGACGTCCGGAGCCGCCGAGTCTGCCGGAACCGCCGCCAGTGCGACCGGAGCTTCCGGGACCGCCGCCTAGGCGTTCTGAGATGTCGCCTAGACGGCCGTCGCTGGGGCCGTTGATGGGCGTGATGCCGAATTCGTTCACCGGGCCGGGTGCCGACGGGGTCCTCGTTCCGCCGTGCCACGGGTTGTCCACGTTCGGGCTGGAGACCGGTGGCGGAGTGTATCCAGAGGTGCTTGTGTGGTCGTTTTCCCTGCCAGGCAAGCCATTCGCGGTCGAGGAGCTGTGCTGGGAAGTGCTGCTGTGCGCAGTTCCCGGATCGAACGTCGAGCCAGTTCCGCCTCGTGCATGCTGCTCGGGAGCAGCCGGACCGGGCTGGGGTTTTGCCTCGGTGGAGGGGTGCTGCTGGATGGTCACGTCGCCGCCGTCGTAAGCGCCGATCTTGCCGTAGTCGACCTTCAGCTGCTGTGTATTCCCCTGGCTCTCCAACGTGTATTTCTCATACGTCTCAACGTTTTTCTGCTGCGCGCTGTCGTGCTCGAGGAGCTTGGACATGACGTCCGCGTTCATCAGACCCGCCGCGGGCGTCGGGCTGCCCTTGGGCGCGGGCGGGATCGGCGTCAGCTGATTCCGCAGGTTCTCGTGCATCGCGATACCGGTGGCGTGGGTGTTTTCGTTGGCCGCGAACGCCTGGTGCGCGTCGATCGCCGAGGCTCGGACCTTGCGCAGCCGTTCGCTGACCAGATCCGCGCCCTCGCCGCTCCAGCACGATTCCAGCTTCGTCAGCGTTCCGGAGAGATCCTGGCTCAGCGCTTCCTGCTCGGTGGCCAGCTCGCGAGCCATGGTCACGCCTTCATGCCAGCCGCTGGGTTCTGAAGCCTGCACTTGCTGGACGATGTCCTCGATCGGCACCGTCAGTTCCTGGTGCTGGTCGAGGTACTGCTTGATCGGCTCCCAGAATTTCATGTCACCGCCCGGCCTTCTGCTTCAACGTGGTGATGACGTCGTTGGCGACGTCGGCGGCGAGCGGGCACGGGTCGACGTTCCCGAATTTGGTGCCGCCTGGGGTGACCTCGACCGCGAAGGACAGTTGGTCAGTGACACCGACGTTGACGTCGCAGGTCTGGGAATTCGGGCCGGGCTGGGTGCTGTAGGCGACGGCGGGGAAGCCTTGGATGGGCTGGAGCACGTCGAAGCGCTTCATCTGCGGACGGACGTTCACGTAGACGTTGCTGAGGCCGTCGTTGTGCTTGTCGAAGAACGACAGGCCGATGAACCCGTGGGTGTCGGGGCTGATCCAGTCACAGGCGCGGACTGGGGAAGTGTCGGGTTTCCCTGGCACTGCGGAACCGAGTTGGCCGGTCAGTTGCTGCGGGGTGAGCGCCTGGCACGGATCGCCGGAGAGCGCGTTGTCCGGCAGCGGGTTTTCGACCTTCGGCGCGCCGCCGTAGGGCAAACTCTGTGTCGCCGGTGCCGAAGGGGTCGCGGTGCCGTCCTTGGGCGTGGAGCAGCCGGCGGCGAGGACCGCGATGCCGAGCATCGCGACTGTCGTGCGCAGTTTCATCCGATTTTTCCTGGAGAGTGAGCACCGGGGTTGACGTTCTGGACGGTCTTGGTCTGGTCCTGCTCGTTCTGGTCGATCGCAGCCAGTGCTTTCCGGATCCGGTCGGCTAGCTCGTTGACGTAGCGCAATTGCAAGTCGATGTGCCCGCCTCCGTAGGAGAACGCACCTTGCTTTCCGTTGCCGTCACCGACCATCGCGACGTGCATCGCCGTGGTCGACGGGTCCTTCGACGGCGGCTTCATCGCGCACAGGGCGGTGACTTTGCGCTTCATGGAAAGAAGCCGGTCCTGGTACTCCAGCAGATCCTGAAGGATCCCCTTCGCCGCACCGACGTCCAGCGAGAACCCGCCCTGGCGGGGCTGGGATTCCCACGGGTGAAAGACCGAGAACTCGACGTCCTCCCACACGCGAAGCCCTCCCCATGTTCGGTGTCATCAAATGCAGACAGCTAACAAAGTAGCTGATCACTCACTGCCTGTGTGACGTTCTCCGAAATGCGGAACGCGGCTAGACATTAATGCTCTAGACGCAATTTCTATGGTAATCCAAGAATGCGCAGTTCAGGCCGACAAATGCCGTACCGCGGCCCGGTGGACGTCCGGGAGCAGCGGGTTTTCGTCGGCGGCTCGGCTGGCTACCACGATCTGGCACGGGTCGATCCCGTCGATCGCGACCGCCGTCAGGTCGGGTCGGGCGCGGATTCGGCGGTCGGTCAGGGGCGGGACCGCCACGGCCTGGCCCTCGGCGACCATTTTCAGTTTGTCTGCGGGATCAGCTGCTCCGACGGAATCCTTGGCAGGCAAGGGATGTTCCGTCGAAACCGCGAGCACGTGCGGTTCGTCGCGGAGCACGGTGACGCGCAGGTCGTCCGCGGGGAACAGTAGGCGCGCCGCAGCTCTGAAGTGCCGTGAGGGGAACCCTGAGGGAATCAGAGTCCCTCAGGGTTCCCCTCACGGACAGTGGGCTAGGACAGCGCTCGTTTCCACACTTCGGCGGCGCAGTGGTGCAGTTCGGCGGGTTTCACCGCGGCCGGGTCGAGCAGGCACTGCAGGGCGATGCCGCGGAGCTGTCCGACGATGGCCACGGCGATCTGCTCAGGGTCGACCTCCGCCCGGATGGCGCCCTCGGCGATGCCTGCGGAGATCTCCTGCCGCAGGTCGGCGCGGAAGGCCTGGTCACGCTCGCGGAAGATCGGGGCCAGCTCCGGTGCGGTCATGGATTCCGCCCACAGCACCAGGAACGCCCGGCTCAGCACGTCCGGCTCGCTGAGCTGGGCGAGGTAGCCGTCGATCAGCCGCAACAGCCGGTCCAGGCCGGGCGGCAGCGAGTCCAGTCCGGGGACGAAACCGGTCTGCGTGGTGCGGGCGAGTTGTTCCAGCAACGCCTGTTTGCCGCCGAAATGGTGGGTGACCAGGCCGCGGCTGTACCCGGCGCGTTCGCCGACGCGCGCCAGCGTCACGGCGCGCACGCCTTCCTCGACGACCAGTTCGGCGGCGGCTTCCAGCAAAGCGGCCGCCGCCTGGTCGCGGCGTTCCTGTTGAGTGCGGCGTGTGGTCACGGGAAGAAACTCTACAACATACTTGCCAGCTGACAAGCAAGTATGCGTAGAGTGGGAGCGACGAGAGGGAGGAAATCCGATGACCGCAGTTTTCGTCCACGGCAATCCGGAAACCGCCGCGGTGTGGGAGCGTCTGCTCGCCGAACTGGGCGACCGGCCGGTCGTGTGCCTGTCCCCGCCCGGATTCGGCGCGCCGTGGCCCGACGGGTTCGGCGCGACCGCCATCGAGTACCGCGACTGGCTGATCGCCGAGCTGGAGAAGTTCCCCGAACCGGTCGACCTCGTCGGCCACGACTGGGGCGGCGCGCACGTGCTCAACGCCGTCATGGCGCGCCCCGAGCTGGTGCGCAGCTGGGCCAGCGACACGGCGGGCGCGTTCGATCCGGATTACGTCTGGCACGACCTCGCGCAGGGGTGGCAGAAACCGGGCGTCGGCGAGGAAGCCGTCGCGGCGATGTTCGGTGCGCCGGTGGACAAGCGGGCTGAACGCCTGGTCAGCGGCGGAATGCACGAGTCGGTGGCCGCCAAGGTCGCCGAGGGGATGAACGACAGCATGGCGCGCGCGGTGCTCCCGCTGTACCGGTCCGCGGCGCAGCCGGCGATCGCGGAGTTCGGCCGGAATCTCGAACGCGCGGCGGAGCGTCCGGGGCTCGTCGTGCTGGCGACCGAGGACCACTTCGTCGGGACGGACGAGCAGCGCCGCCGCGCGGCCGAGCGGGCCGGGGCGAAGGTCGCGGTGCTGGAGGGCCTCGGGCACTGGTGGATGACGCAGGACCCGGTCCAGGGCGCGCGAATCCTCACCGAGTTCTGGGAAGCGTCCGAATAGGACAGTTCAGGTGCGCGCGACGAGATGGAACACCCGGCTCATCCGCCGGTACGGATCTCGTCGCGCCGCCTCCAGCTCTACCTCCGCGATCTCGGCGATCCGGCTCTCTTCCGGGGCCAGGTCCATCCAGTCGGCGAACAGCCAAACCCCGTACCAGGCAAGCGGTTCAGCTCCTTGCCCGACGAGCAGCTGCGACAGTCCCGCCACCGTGTCGGCGCGCGTGTCCACGCCGAGGACGCCTCGCTCGCCGCGTGCGTCGAACGCGGTCAGCGCGTCGCTCCACCGCCCTTCCAGCGCGGGGAGGACGGCCAGCGTCTCGGCATTGAGCGCCATCACCGAGACGATCCCGCCCGGCGCCGCGCAGGCGCACAGCGCGTCGATCATCGGCACGGGATCGTCCACATACATCAGCACGCCATGGCACAGCACCGCGTCGAACTTCTGGCCAGCGACCGCCCCGACGGCGTCCTCGCCGCGGCTGCGGATCAGCCGGACTCGCTCGCGAACCTCAGCCGTTTCGGCCGCGAGCCGTTCCTCAGCCTTCGACAGCATCGCGTCGGACGAATCCAGCAGGACGATGTCGTAACCCAGGCGCGCCAACGGAAACGACTGATGCCCGGCCCCGCCGCCGACGTCGAGCACCGTGGCGGGCGGCGGGGGCAGGTGCGCCAAGAGCTGCTGATGCAGGACGTACGTGCGAACTCGGCCTTTGACGGTCGCGTACGCGCCTTCCACGAACGGACTCGCCAGCGCGGCCCAGGCGTCGGTCTCCATGCCGTTCATCCTGCGCCCGACCCGGCAGTGACGCGCGTCACATAAAGTGCATGTCCAGAACCCGCCCGCGCCTCCGACTACTCCCCGAAAGACCCCGAAACCACGAGGAGCACGACGATGAAGTTCCTGATCAGCCTGCACATCAACCAGTCCGTCCTCGACGCGCTGACCGACGAGGAGAAGGAAGCCCTCGGCGACGGCGTCACCGCGTTCATGGAGTCGACGAAGAAGTCCGGCGAGCTGATCGCCGCGCAGGCACTGGCCGATCCGTCACAGGCCGTGGTGGTCTCGGTGCGCGGCGGGCAGCCGGTGGTCACCGACGGGCCGTTCCTGGAGTCCAAGGAATTCCTCGGCGGCTACTACCTGCTCGACGTCGAGACCAAGGAGCGCGCGATCGAGCTGGCCGCGCAGATCCCGGACGCCGCGATCGAAGGGCTCGGGGTCGAGGTCCGCCAGGTGATGTTCTCGGAAGGACAATTGGACGCGTGAAGCCTCCCGCCGTCGAGGACCTGCTGCGCGAACTCGTGCCGCAGGTCCTTGGCGTGTTGGTGCGCCGATACGGCCAGTTCGAGGGCTGCGAGGACGCGGTGCAGGAGGCCGTCCTCGCCGCTTCTCAGCAGTGGCCGGTCGAAGGCGTGCCGAACAATCCGCGCGGCTGGCTGTCGACGGTCGCGTCCCGGCGCTATGTCGACCAGTTGCGCAGCGACCAGGCACGCCGCGAGCGGGAGCTGGCGAACGCCGTCGAGGACGCGCCCGAGGTGCCGGACACCGACGACACGCTGCTCCTGCTGTTCCTGTGCTGCCATCCGACGCTGACCCCGGCGTCGCAGACCGCGTTGACCCTGCGGGCGGTCGGCGGGCTGACCACCGCCGAGATCGCCCGCGCGTTTTTGGTACCGGAGGGCACGATGGCTGCCCGGATCAGCCGTGCCAAACAGCGGATCAAGGCGGCGGGCAGCTCGTTCCCGGGGACGGAAAGCCCGGAGCGGCTGAATGTCGTGCTGCAGGTGCTTTACCTGATTTTCAACGAGGGTTACACCGCGTCGTCCGGCAGCGACCTGCATCGCGCCGACCTGGCGTCCGAGGCGATTCGCCTGGCCAGGATGGTGCACGCGCGGCTGCCGGACGACAGCGAAGTGACCGGTCTGCTCGCGTTGATGCTGCTGACCCACGCCCGCCGCACCGCCCGCACGACGCCGTCCGGAGACCTGGTGCCGCTGGCCGACCAGGACCGTTCGACGTGGGATCGCGCCATGCTCGACGAGGGCACTGAGCTGGCGAAAGCGTCGCTCGCCGGTTCGGACCTTGGCCCGTATCAGCTGCAGGCGGCCATCGCCGCGACGCACGCCGACGCGGAGACGGCGGAGGAGACCAACTGGCGGCAGGTGCACGCGCTTTACCTGATCCTGGAACGGATCGCGCCCAACCCGGTCGTCACGCTGAACCGTGCGATCGCGCTCGCCGAGACCGAGGGGCCGCGGGCCGGGCTCGCGCTCTTGTCCACATTAGACGGTGAAGAGCGAATGGCGCGGCATCACCGGTTGCTGTCGGTGCGGGCGCATTTGCTGGAGAAAGCCGGGGATCTGCCTGGGGCGTACGAAAACTACCGGCTGGCCGCCAAGGCGACGGCGAGTATCGCGGAGAAGCGCTATCTGGAGTCCCGGGCCGCCCAGGTACGTGAATGAATTCTCCGCGACCGGGCTCGCGACCCGGTCTCGAGTTCGAGTAGGTTGCGCTGCGTGTCCCGGACGTCTGCGAGCGTGCCTGACGAGGTCATGCGCGTCTCGATCGTGGACCGGCTGTTCGCCCGCGCGGACGACGAACGGCCGTTGTTCACCCACCAAAATCACACTCGCGGCGTCGAGCACGCGCTGACGTGGGCGGAGTTCGCCGCGAAAGTCCGGATCGTGGCCGGGGAATTGCGCCGCGTCGCGGAACCGGGCGAGCGCGTCGCGATCCTCGCCGGGCAGGAACTCGCTTATCCGCTGGCGTTTTTCGGCGCTCTTGCCGCCGGAATGGTCGCCGTTCCGCTGATGCTGCCCGGCAACCGCGCGCAGGCCGACCGGCTCTCCGGCGTCCTCGCCGACTCCGGCGCGCGAGTGTGGGCGACGTCGTCCGCCGTCGCGGCGAAGGTGCGCGAGTTCAGCGATCCCGGCGACCTCGTGGTGGTGGACGAGCTGTCCGGACCGGGCGTCGATCCGGTCCGCGTGGACCCGGAAAGCCCGGCCTACCTGCAGTACACCTCGGGGTCGACGCGCGAACCGGCGGGCGCGGTGATCCCGCACCGGGCGATCGTCGCGGCGTGCTGGCAGGCCAGCCAGGCCTACGCCTCGGATGAGCAGACGACCTGCGCGGGCTGGATCCCGTTCTTCCACGACATGGGCCTGATCCAGCTGCTGTGCCTGCCCGTTTACGTTGGCGGACGGTCGGTGTTCATGTCCCCGGCGGAGTTCGTGCACCGGCCGCAACGGTGGCTGCGCCAGCTCTCGGACTACCCGGCCGTCTTCACCGCGGCCCCGAATTTCGCCTACGACCTGGCGGCCGACGCCGGCGCGGAGGACGACCTCGATCTCTCGGACGTCCGGGTCGCGCTCAACGGCGCCGAGCCTGTCCGGCCGCGCACGGTTGAACGTTTCCACGAGGTGTTCGGTCCGCGCGGGTTCCGTCCGGAGGCACACCGTCCGTCTTACGGGCTGGCTGAGGCAACGGTGTACGTCGCGAGCGCGGGAGACGAAGGGCCGCGCGGCGCGGTGCTCGACCGGGAAGCCCTGGCTCAGGGCCGGGCCGTCGAAACGGCGGACGGCCAGCCGGTGATGTCGGTGGGACGGCCGGTCGGGCAGCTTGTCCGGATCGTCCACGACGGACACGAGCAGCCCGAGGACGAGGTCGGCGAGATCTGGGTGCACGGCCCGAACGTCGCGAGCGGCTACTGGGGGCGCGGTGACGCGGACTCGTTCGGCGGCGTTCTCGACGGGCTCGACGGCTGGCTCCGCACCGGCGACCTCGGGGTGATGCACCGCGGCGACCTCTACATCACCGGCAGGCTCAAAGACCTGATCGTCGTCGACGGCCGCAACTTCCACCCGCAGGACCTCGAGGCGGCGGCGGGCGAGGCGCATCCGGCGATCCGCCGCGACCGGGTCGCCGCGTTCGGCGTCGCCGACGAACAGGGCGAGGGCGCGATGGTGGTCGCGGAATGGGCCCGCGGCGCGGAAGCCGAGGTCAAAGACGTGACCCGGGCCGTGCTGCGAGCGGTGTCGAGAGAGCACGATCTCACGCTCCGTGCGGTACACCTGGTCCCTTCTGGCGGACTTCCGCGCACTTCCAGCGGGAAGGTCGCCCGGTCGGCCGCCAAGGCGCGTTACGGTGGCGTCCGTGGGTGATCACTGCGCCGAGGTCACGAAGGTCGTCAGCGACACCTTCCGGCTCGACCCGGCCCTCGTCGTGCCCGACGCTCCCCTGGAGGAACTCGGCATCGACTCGAAGGGCCGGATCCGGCTTCTCGCGGCGCTGGAGGTCTACTACGACGTGTCGATCGATCTGGACCAGCTCGATCGGTTCACCGACGTGGAATCCGTGGCGGCCGTGCTCGCGGAGGCCCTGGCAGTAAGCCGAGCTGAGGAGAAGCACTGAAATGAGCGGTGGGGGCGGGTACACCGCGACAACCGAAGCGTTGTCGAAGGCGTCGAAGAAGATCGGCGACCTGGCGGAGAAGCTGCTTGACGACAATCCGGACCTGGAGAACTCCGAGCTGACCAAGGAGAAATTCGGCCGGGTGCACCAAGCGCACGCCGACAAGTACCTCGAGGGGACCAAGCAGCTGTGGGGGGCGCTCTCCGGCTACAGCACCGCGCTCGGCTCGTTCGGCACGAACATCAGCACCGCCGGTTCTGCCTACGGCAAGAACGAGGACGACCAGTCCGGCGCCATTAACAAGACCGGCAACGGCGTCGACGGGATCCTCTGATGGCGGACGACAAGCAGCAGCCGAAGACGTGGCCGGATGTCAAGAAGCTTCTCGACAACTCGGCGGTGCCGCCTGAGCTGAAGGACAGCCTGCTCCGGGCGTGGGTGCACGAGCACCCGCATCCCGAAGGCGATGAGGGCAAGGACGTCGCGAAGTACATCCAGTCGTACGGGCGCACGTTCATCCCCATCCCGAAGAACCCGTTCGCGGCGCCGGGCGGCGCTCCGCCGCTCGAGCAGGTCTACGAAGAGGCCAGGCAGAAGGGCCAGCAGAACAGCTACAACCAGGACGAGAAGAAAAAGGCGGTCGACCAGGGCAAGGACGACCTCGGCAAGAAGCAGCCGCCCGCACCCGGCGAGGGCGAGGACGCCGGGGCCACCGGCACGAAGACGTCGGATGAACTCTTCGACCCGGCGGCGGCCGCGCTGAGGGTGTTCGAGACCTTCGGCGGGCTGCTCGAGAAGATCCCCGACGACTGCAAGGGAAACACCCGCAAGCTCGACCTCGACAAGGACATCCGCGGTCCGTTCGACGAGCAGCGCGGGATCAGCTTCGAGGGTTTCGTCAACGACGCCATGCATTTCAAGCACGGCTCGGAAACCGTGAAGGCGACGCTGACCGATACCGGCACCGAACTGGGCACCCTGTTCGGGACCTGGACTGGAGCCGGAGCCGACGCGGCGTCGGACAAGTACAACGAGAGCATCCAGAAGAAGGCCGCGAAGCTGGGGGAAGACCTCAGCCACGCGAGCGAAGTGACGCTGCACACCACGAAGACGCTGTTCGACCTGTGCAAGGGGAAGGCCGACCAGGTCATCGCCCTGTACCGCGACCAGGTCGGCAAGGCCGACTACACGATGGCGCAGAAGGTCATCGCGGTCGCCAACGGCGAGCACGGCAGCGTCAACGACCTGGCCCAGATCGCCGGCTGGATGGACTACAACTTCGGCACCAACCTGGTCAACACCCTCAACGACCAGGGCTGCTGCGACGACGACGAGATCCAGAGCCACGGCAAGGACCTCGCCAAGCAGTGGATCATGAACCAGTTCAACCCCGACATGTGGGACAACGTCTACAAGGGCTTCGAGAAGGCCTGCAAGGACGCCAAGGACCTCGTCGACAAGGCCTACGACGCTCTTGACAAAGAGATGGGCAAGATCAAGAACAAGTTCCAGGGCGCCAAGGACGGCGGGGCCGGCGGTTCCGGTGGCTCGGGCGGTTCTGGTGGTCCCGGGGGTCCTGGCGGCGGGGGTCCCGGCGGTGGCGGCCAGGGCGGCGGTCAGGGTCCTGGCGGCGGCAACGGCAACGGTCAGGGCAACGGCAACGGCTACGGCGGCGGTCAGGGCAACGGCTATGGCGGTGGCCAGGGCAACGGTCCCGGTGACGGTACCGGTGGGGGAACCGGTGGCGGGTCCGGTTCGGACACGCCGCAGGGCGATCACTCCGGTGGCACTGGCGGTGGCAGCGGAGGCGGGATCGGCGGCATCGGCGGAGGCACTGGAGGCGGTACCGGCGGCGGGTCCGGGTCCGGCAGCGGATCCGGCTCGGGCGGTGGCGGCGGGAAAGTTCCCGACCTCGACGTTCCGTCCGATTCTCCTGGCGGCGGCCCGCTCGGCGGGGGCCCGGGCGGCGGGACCGGCGGCGGCGGTCCGGTGGACGGCCCGCCGATCAAGACCGACCCCGGCGGCGGTTCCAGCGGCGGCTCCGGTTCCGGTCCGGGAGGTTCGGACTCGGGCGGCGGTTCGGGTTCCGGCGGCGGACAGGACCACACCCAGTCCGACGAAGAGGCCAAGCAGCGGGCCGAGCAAGAAGCCAAGCAAAAGGCTCAGGCCGAGGCCAAGCAAAAGGCCGAGGCCGCGATGGACGCGCTGAAGAAGGACTCGCAGGGCAGCCACGGCGGCGGCCCGCTCGGCGGACCCGGCGGCAGCGAACCCGGTTCGACCGGCGGCGACGGCAAGGGTCCCGACGGCAAGGGCCCGGACGACAAGAGCCCTGGCGACAAGGTTCCCGGCGACAAGGGCGGCGGCGGTGCCCCCGGCGGCGGCGGTCCGGTCGACGGCCCGCCGATCAAGACCGATCCCGCCGACGGCGGCCCCGGCGGCGAAGACGGCAAGCCCGGCGACGGGAAGCCGGGCGAAGACAAGGATCACGACGGAAAGCCCGACGACGGCCAGGGCCATGACGGCAAGCCGGGCGAGGACAAGGACCACGACGGCAAACCGGACGAGGACGGCAAGGGTCACGACGGCAAGCCCGGCGAGGACAAGGGCCACGACGGCAAACCGGACGACGATGACGACCGGGATGTCCTGAAGGTCAAGCAGGGCGACAAGACCTTCGAAATGTCCGAGCCGGACCACGACGGCAAGATGGACATCAAGATCGGCGAGGGTTCCGGGCCCGCCAAGGACTTCAAGATCGACTGGTCCGACGACAAGTCCGCGCACGACGGCGGGGACGGCCAGCAGCACGGCGACGAGGTCCACCACCCCGGCGCGGACGGCAAGGTCCACCTGCGGGACGGCGACACGAAGATCACCGCCGAGCGTCCGGACGGGCCGAACGGGCCGACCGTCGTCACGGTCGACGACGGCAAGGGCAACCCGACGACCTACACGCTCGGCGAAGAGGACAAGAAGCAGGGCGTGCACGAGATCGACCACGGCCCGCAGATGCCCGACGGCACCACCGGCAGGCACCACGCGGGCGACGGTCCCGGTCAGCACAGCGGCGACGGACCCGGCGGCCACAAGGGACCCGACGGCAACGGCCACGGCGGCGCCTCGCCCAGCAGCAGCCACCCGGTGCACCCGGTGGAGGGCGGGCCGGGCCCGGAGATCTCGCACACCGGCGACCCGTTCGGCGGGCATCCGGCAGGCGATCCGGCGCATCCGGCCGGCGGCGGCCCGGGGATCTCGAATTCGGACGCCCCAGGACATCCCGGGGACGGTCCGGCCCAGCCGCTGCACCACGGCGTCCCGAGCGGGGCGCCGGGCCACCCGATCCAGGGCGGCCCCGGTCCGGAGATTTCGCACACCGGCGGTCCAGGCGTGCCGGCCGGCGCCCCGAGTGCTCCGCTGCACGGCGGGCCCATGGTCGGGGTCGACAGCACGCCGGTAGCCGGCACCCAAACCGGCGGCGGTTTCGCGCAACCGGCGGGCGACCACCCCGGCGGCTCGGGCCAGCCGGGTTCCGGCGGCAGCGGGATGCCCGGCATGGGCGGAATGGGCGGCGGCCACGGCGGCGGTGGCGGCGGTGGCGAGACCGAACGGCGAGCGGCGTACCGGGTGGAGGGCGCGGTCTTCGACAACCTCGTGGAGCCCGCCAGCCGGATCACTGGTTCACTCGACGATGACGACGACGCGCCGATCATCCGGACCAGGTAGGAGAGACGCATGAGCGAATCCGCCGCGATGAAGGCAGAACTGGACGCGCTGGTCCGGGAGCAGGCTGATCGCCGGGCGCTGCGCGAGCAGAAGGCCGAGGAGGTCAAGGCGCAGTCCCAGGAGTACATGACGAAGCAGGCGCAGGCGGCCGAACGGTACGTCCAGCACCGGCGGGAATTGGGGAAGCGCAAGACCAAGTCCGGGTGGAGCACGGACCGGCCGAGCACCGAACCGCCGTCGGCCTTCGATTCGGACGAGTTCGGCAACGAGCCCGGTTCGGCGTCCCCGTTCGCGGTGACTCCGAACCAGCCCGCCCCGCGGAGCGAGACCCCGCGCCGCCCGACGCGCCGCCCGCGCCCGGCGGAAGACGACGAGGACGACGACGCCTTCCTCAACAACCGTTGGCGCGACTGAGGTCCTGACCCGGGAGGGGGCTTCGCGGCTCCCTCCCGGCGGTCGGACTCGTTCACGAGCACCTGCCCGCTGCGGGTGTGTCGGGGTCAGTTGTTCCTCGGATTTCTTGCGCGCGTCGAGGTGGTCGTGGACGAGAAATCCTTCGATGCCAAGGCTTCCGCGGCTGACGTCGAACATATTGTGCAGCGCGCGCGGGACGTCGAGCGTGGCGGCTTGGTCCGGCGGTCAGATCCGAACGAGCATCTTCCCGATGTTCTCTCCGTGCAGCATCCCGGTGAACGCGTCCACGATGCTGGAAAACCCTTCTGTCACAGTCTCATTCACGAGCACCCGCCCGCTGCGGACGTGCGGGACCAGGAATTCCTCGAACTCCTCGCGCGCATCCAGGTGATTGCGCACCAGAAACCCTTCGATCCGAAGGCTTTTCCCGACGACGTCGAACAAGTTGTGCGGCGCACTCGGCGGCGTGCGCAGGCTGTTGTACTGCGCGACCGAACCGCACCAAGCGACCCGGCCGCGTTCGCGCAGGGCGTCGATCGCGGCGGCCAGGTGATCGCCGCCGACGTTGTCGAAATAGACGTCGATTCCATCCGGTGCCGCCGCAGCGAGCAGGTCGGCGACCGGACCGTCGTGGTAGTCGAAGGCGGCGTCGAAACCGAGGTCGCGGGTCAGGTGCTCGACCTTCGCGGCGGATCCCGCACTGCCGACGATCCGTCCCGCGCCGAGCAACCGCGCGATCTGCCCGGCCGCGCTGCCCACCGCGCCAGCCGCCGCGGAGATGAACACGTCGTCCCCAGGGCGGACCTGCGCGATCCGGGTCAGTCCGACGTACGCGGTGAGCCCAGTCCCGCCGAGAACGCCGAGGTAGGCGCTCAGGGGAACGCCATCCGCCGGGGTGATCGTCCGGACGTCGGCGCTGGTGAGGACGGCGTGGGTAGCCCAGCCGTGCCGATGGAACACTGTCGTGCCGATCGGCAGCGTCGGTTCCTTCGACTCGACGACCTCACCGATCGTGCGTCCCTCCAAACCCGCGCCCAGCTCCCAGCCGCCCCATTCCATGAACTCGCGCATGTACGGATCGACGGACAGGTAGCGGTTTTCGACCAGTACCTGGCCGTCGGCGAGGTCCGGCAGCGGCTGGGTGACGAACTCGAAGTCGGCGGCGCTCGGCGCATCCTCGGGGCGGCGGACCTGGCGGACGGCGGTCAGGGACACGGGATCTCCTTAGTAAACGGCGCTGACCAGCAACTTAGGCTGCCGGAAACCGTCGCGGCAGACCGCTGGATCGATGGACCGCGCCAATCCATGAATCTCGCTCATGGCCGCGGCTAGGCTGGCCGCATGGATGCTGTCGACCTCACGCCCGGCGAGCTGCGCCTGCTGCTCGCGGTGGAGCGGACCGGCAGCTTCACCGCCGCTGCCGCCGAACTGAGTCTTACCCAGTCCGCGGTCTCGCACGCAGTCCGAACCTGCGAACGCAAGGTCGGCGCCATCCTCTTCGACCGCGGCCGCACCGGTGCCCGCCCCACCGCGGCCGGTGCCCGCGCGCTCGTGCACGCCCGGCTGGTCCTGCGCCAACTCGACGTTCTCCGCGCCGAAGCCCGGGGCGCGGCAGCCGGAACCCTCACCGGCCCGCTGCGGATCGCCGCTTTCCGCAGCGCCGCCGCACACCTCCTGCCCGCCGCGCTGGAACGCTTGACTGCCAAGCATTCCGGCCTGAACCCGCAGGTCCTGATCGTCCCCGAACTGGGCCGCGGCACCGCGGGCGAGGTAGCCGACGGACGCGCGGACGTCGCCATCGCCACCCTCGGCGAGGACGAAACCCCGCCTGCCGGGCTGGTCGCCGGAGAACTGTTCCGGGAGCCGTACTTCCTGGTAAACCCGGGCAACCAACCCGATCCGCGCGGTCTGCCGCTGCTCGACTGGCCGGAAAACTGCTCCTCCTACACGCGGTCCTGGTGGGCTCGGCAGGACTGGCTGCCTTCGGCGAAAATGGAGGTCGCCGACGACGGGGTGGTGCTTTCCATGGTGGCGCAAGGGATCGGCATGGCTGTGCTGCCGAAGCTCACCCTCGCCGCCATCCCGCC
Organism: Amycolatopsis circi; assembly: GCF_003385235.1. GTDB lineage: Bacteria > Actinomycetota > Actinomycetes > Mycobacteriales > Pseudonocardiaceae > Amycolatopsis > Amycolatopsis circi. The sequence goes on from NZ_PQIA01000012.1 coordinate 51,410, forward strand.
GGGCGTCGCCGTGACGCCGATCGCCGACCCGCCCACGCGGCGGATCGGGTACGTCGCCACCTACGCCGGTGCACAATCCCTCGCGGTACGCGAATTGGTACGCGAATTGCGGGCGGTCGCCGAGGTGCATGCGGGCAAGGAAAACGTGCGTCCGGGCTGATCCCTGACAAAGACCATCGTCCCCGGGAATTTGACAGTTCCCGCGCGCCCGAACGGAGGTTGTGCCCCTCCGCGCGGCGGTCAGACTGCAGGGACGCGGGACTCGACTCCGTCGGCCGGTTCGGTGGCGAGGAGTTCGTGGTTCTGCTGCCCGACACCCGCCAAGCACGCGTCCGGGTCGTCGCCGAACGCGTCCGCGAAGCCATCGAGCGGCTCATCGTGGAGGTGCCCGACCTGAACGGCACGAAGGCGATCGACGGGCTCTCGGCCTCAATCGGCATCGCGACCTACCCCGAGGCCGGTTCCGTCGTCGATCGCCTCGTCCACGCGGCCGACCAGGCGCTCTGCAACGCGAAGAACACCGGCCGCAACAAGGTCGTCAGCAGCGCCGACCTCGCCTGACCGCATTGCCTTCGCCGCGAAAATGACATACGGTTCCGCCACTGACACGTGATTCCGCAGAGGTGGCCGATGACCAAACGCGCACTGGTGCTCGGGTGTGGCGGCACGCTCGGCTTCGCCTGGACCGCGGCCGCCCTCGCGGCGGTCGAGGATCGGCTGGGGTGGGACGCGCGCGGCGCCGATGTCCTGGTCGGGACGTCGGCGGGCGCGGAGATGGCGGTGTTTCTCGGCTCGGGCATCGGGGTCGGCGAGATCCTGGCTGCCCTGCGCGGGGAGCCTGCCGACGAGCGCGTCGTGCACCACCTCGCCCAGCATCCGGGCATGCTGCCCCCGGTGCCGACGCCGGTTTGGCCTGGTCTCGGCCTCACCGCTGCGGCGCTGCGCGGCCGGGCCGACCTGTTGGCCGGGCTCGCCGGAGTGCTGCCGAGAGGCCGTGGCGACGCCGGATGGCTGCGCGATCTCGGCACCGCATTGGCCAACGCCGACGGCTGGGTCGACCATCCGCGGACCTGGCTTGTCGGAGCCGACATCCGCACGGGGGAGCGGGTCGCGTTCGGGAATTCGCAACGCACGAGCCTCGGCACCGCCATCGCCGCGTCCTGGGCCATTCCGGGATGGTTCCCGCCGGTCGCCGTCAATGGCCGCAAGTACGTCGACGGCGGCACCGTCTCGCCGACCTCCGCCGACCTCGTCCTCCCGGCCGGCGTCGAGGAGGTGGTGCTCATCCCGCCGATGTCCACCTCCGGCGGCGCACGCGGGCGCGGCTTCGCTCGCGTCGAACGACTCGCTCGGCGCGCGATGACCCGGCGCGTCGACGCCGAGGTCAAACAGCTCCGCGCCGCCGGCATCCGCGTGCTCCGGATCGAACCCGGCCAGGCTGAACTCGACGTCATGGGCCCGAATTTCATGGACCTGCGCCGTCGCGCCGACGTGCTCCGCGCCTGCCGCACCCTGACCCCGGCGCGCGTGCGCGCAGCCATCGAGCAAGGAGCGACCCGATGAACTACCCCAAGATCGACCTCGACGGCGCGTCCGTCGCGATCACCGGCGGCGGTGCCGGGATCGGCCGCGCCGTCGCCAAGTTGTTCGCGAGCAAGGGCGCGCGCGTCGCGATCGGCGACCTCAACAAGGCGGCCGCCGAGGAGACTGCCGGGACGATCGGCGGCACCGCTCATCACCTCGACGTCGCCGACCGCGACTCGTTCGCGTCCTTCCTCGCCGCGGCTGAGAAAGCCCACGGACCGTTGCACGTGCTGGTAAACAACGCTGGCCTGATGCCGAACGGCGGATTCCTCGAACTCTCCGGCGCCACCGACCGGCTGCAGATCGACGTCAACCTCGGCGGTGTCCTCAACGGCCTGAAACTGGCGTTGCCCGGCATGGTCGAGCGCGGTTTCGGTCACGTCGTCAACGTCGCGTCGCTGGCGGGCAAGTTCCCGGTCAAGGGATTGGCCGTCTACAACGCCACCAAGTTCGCCGTCGTGGGGCTGACGGCCGCGATCCGCCTGGAGTTCGCGGACGCGGGCGTCAGCATCAGCGCCGTGCTGCCCTCGGCCGTCGACACCGCGCTCGCCTCGGGCCTGGACATGCGGCCGATCCCGAAGGTGCAGCCGGAAGACGTCGCCAGGGCGGTCGTCGATTCGGTGCACAACCGCCGCGCCGAAATCGCCGTTCCCGGCTACGTCGGCGTACTCGCGGCGGCTGCGGGAGTCACGCCCGAGCCGGTCCTCAACCGCATCCGGCGGCTGGTCCGCGACGACCGCGCGCTGCAGTCGGACCGTCCGGAGCGGACGGCGTACCGGGCGAATCTCGAGGCACAGCAAGGATCTCGGCGATAGTCAGGCGACCAGGCGCAGCCAAGCCGCGGTGAGCGCCGCGTGCCCGGCCGGAGTCGGATGGACGCCGTCCGCGGCCCAGTACTCAGGGCCGGTCGTCGCGGAAAGTTCGGCGAACATGCCGTCCGCAGCCAGTAGATGCGCGCTGTATTTGCGGGCGAGTTCGCGCACCGCCTGGATTTTCGGGTCCAGGTCGACGCGCCACTTCTTCCGTTCCGCGACACCGAGGTGCATATCGCCGACCTCGATGTCCCCGCTGATCGGCAACAGGAACGGTTCGATGAGGATCAACTCGGCTCCGGATTCGGCCAGCGGCGCGAGCAGCCGGTCGTAACCGGCCGCGTAATCCTCGGCGGTAATCACGTAACCGTCCGGATCGTACGAATGCCAGCCGACGTCGTTGATACCGACAAGGATCGACACCACATCCGGACGCGCGTCGAGAACGTCGGTCTGCCAACGGGATTCGAGATCCATTACCTTGTTGTCCGCGATCGCGGAGTTCAGCCAGGTCACCGGACGCTTCGGGTGACGGAGTCCCCATTCGCCCGCGATCCGCAGCGGGTAGCCGAATCCGAGACCGTCTTCGCTCTCGTTTCGCTGGCAGTCGGTGATCGAATCGCCGGTGAACAGCACGGTGCTTCCCGGGCGAAGAGTGATGGTCATGTCCGCTCCTAGTTTTCGCCGAACCACTGATTTTTGGCCTGCTCAAAAGATTCCCGGACAAAGTCGCCGTCGCCCGCCCACGCGACAATGCCGTCCGGCCGGACAAGCACGGCGCCTAATCCGAGATCGTCCTTCGCCGTACCGGCCGCATAACGCAACTGGCCCGCCGCCTCGCGCAGCTGCTGGTCGGCGCTGAAGTCGAGCACGACGCCGCGACCGTCCTGCATCAGGTCGCCGAGACGAATTCCGCCTGTCAGCTGGAAATACGGGGCATAACGGCCGATCAGCGGATGCTCGCCGCTGAGGTCGTAGCGGAGCGAAGAGCCGGACATCTTCCCGTACACATAGGTCGTGCCGTCGCGGGTGTCGAGCAAGTCGCGGAGGACGCCTTGCACCGCCTGCCCGTGCGCGTCCGGCCGCATCGCCGCTGCCTGAGCCCGAGTCCAGTCGAGCACCCAGGCACCGATCGGATGGCGCTCGCGGGTGTAGCTGTCCAGCAGCGTTTCCGGCGCCTGCCCGCGGATTACCGCCGCGAGCTTCCAACCGAGATTCAAAGCGTCGCTGATGCCGGTGTTCAGTCCCTGACCGCCCAGCGGGGAGTGGATGTGCGCGGCGTCGCCAGCGAGCAGCACGCGGCCGCGCCGATACGTCGTGGTCTGCATCGCGCGATCGGTGAACGTCGAGACGAGACGGACGCCGGTCAGCGTGACGTCGGTGCCGGACACCCGGCGCAGCACGGTCTGGAGGTGCTCCAGGCTCGGCTGCTGCGTGCGGTCGAACGCACCACGGTCGAAGTCCAGGACGCCGAGGTGCCCCGGCGTGGGCATCTGGACGTACATGCCGGTCGGCGTCAGGCTGAATCCCGGGCTCAGCTTCTCGGGATCGGCGAGGTCGACGAACATGGTGTAGCCGGTGAACTGCGGTTCGGTGCCGACGAACTCGAAACCCGCCAGCCCGCGCACGACACTGCGCCCGCCGTCGCAGCCGATCGCCCAGCGCGCCGCGTACTCCTGCTCGCCAGCCCGCACGATCACGCCGTTTTCGTCCTGCGCAACAGCGGAAACCTCGGCCCCACGCCGGATTTCGACCCCGAGCTTGCCCGCCTGTTCGGACAGCACCGCCTCGATCGCGTCGAGGTTGGTCATCATGCCTCCGGGCAGCGAGCTGGGCAGCCGGTAGGGAAACGCATCGAGATCGACCTTGGCCGGGTCGAGCACCATTCCGGCGAAATGGCCCACCGTGCGCGCCCGCTCCTCGCCGGGCGGGTCGTGGAGGTCCGACGCCGCCATCAGCGGAGGCAGCATCCCGCGGCGGTGGAACGCCTCGATCGACGTGGCCGACAGACCGCGCATCCCGAGCGGTGCCGTCCGCCACTGGGAACCGGGCTCGGGCTCCCGTTCGAGTACCAGGACCGAACTGCCCGCGAGACCAAGCTCGCAGGCCAGGAACAGACCGACCGGCCCGGCCCCGACTATCACTGCGTCATGCATGGCAAACCCCCTGTGTTCGCGTTCGATACGGCCACCCTGCCGACGGCCGCTCACACGGCCCGCACACGGCGCTCACCCGAGGGCACATGGCGCTGACGCGGGTGTTCGCGCGAAGATCGTCGAATGGACGGGAGCGCGCGGCTTCGAGTCACGCTGCTCGGGGCGTTTCAGGTGATGCGGGGCGAGGCCGTACTGGCTGTCCCCGGCGCCCGGTTGCAGCGCCTGGTCGCGCGGCTGGCGCTGGCTGGCGGGCGAACGGTCGAACAGAGCGTCCTGGTCGACGCGATCTGGGGAGCGGACCTGCCCGGCGATCCCGTGCACGCCCTGCAGGCTCTCGTCTCCCGGTTACGTCGAGCCCTCGGTTCGCCCGGCGAAGTCACGCAGGTCGGAGGTGGTTACCGGCTGACCGTGGACGCCGCTGACGTCGACGCGCTGCGGTTCGAGCAACTCGCCACTGCTGGCCGCCTCCGCGATGGCGGCGCGGCTTTGCTGGACGAAGCCGTGGCGTTGTGGGGCGACCGTCCCGGTGTCGAGCCTCCAGCTGTCGCCGCCGTCGACCCCGCCGCCGCGACCCGGCTGGGCCGCCTGTCGATCGAGGCCGTCGTTGACCTCGCCGAGGCCGAGCTTTCCCAGGGCCGTCCCGACGCAGCCACCGCCCGCCTGACTGCGCTGCTGGCCGACCACCCCGTCCACGAACGCGCCGCCGCGGTGCTCATGGACGCCCTCGCCACACAAGGTCGTCAGGCAGAAGCCTTGGCCCAGTACGAACAAATCCGCGAAAACCTGGCCGAGACCTTGGGTGCTGACCCCGGGGCCGCGCTGCGCGAACGCCACCTGAACCTGCTGCGCACCGAACCTGCCAAGGCAACCAAGCCGAGCGCCTTGCCCGCGCCGCTGACCAGTTTCGTCGGCCGCACCGACGATCTGGCCCGGATCGACACCCTGCTCGCCACTGGCCGATTGGTCACCGTGCTCGGCCCCGGCGGCGCCGGAAAGACCCGCCTCGCCTTGGAAGCCGCCCGCCGCCACCACTTCCGCGATGGCAGCTGGCTGATCGACCTCTCCTCGGTCACCGAACCGACGAAGGTCGCCGCCACGATGCTGGCGGCGATCGGACTGCGCGGCACCGCATTGTTCGAATCCTCGGCCAAACCCGTCGGCGACCTGGACGTGCTGGCGGATCAGTTGGGCGGCAAGGAAAGCCTGCTCGTGGTGGACAACTGCGAGCACCTGATCGACGCCGTCGCCCACCTACTTTCGACGCTGCTGCCGCGCTGCGCCGGACTGCGGGTCCTGGCCACCAGCCGCGAGCCACTGGCGATCGACGGCGAGGCACTGGTCCCGCTCGGCCCGCTTCTCCTGCCAGAAAAGGACTCTGACGTCGAGCAGGCCAGCGACACCGCGTCCGTACGGCTGTTCACCGAACGAGCAGCCGCCGTGCGCCCCGACTTCGCGGTCGATGAGCGGAACCTCCACGACGTCCTGCGAATCGTCCGCGGCCTGGACGGCATGCCGCTAGCGCTGGAACTGGCCGCCGCCCGCCTGCGGACGCTTTCCTTGGCAGACCTGGCTTCCGGCCTCTCCGACCGATTCCGGCTCCTCACCACCGGCAGCCGCACCGCCTTCCCCCGGCACCGCACGCTGCGCGCGGTGATCGCCTGGAGCTGGGACATGCTCAGCGAGGACGCGCGGACGGTCGCGGAACGAATCTCGGTCCTGCCCGGCGGCGTCACCCCCGCCTCGGCCGCCGCGGCCTGCGCGCTCCCGATTGACGAGGTGCAGGAGCTGCTCGCGGACCTAGTCGACCGCTCGCTGCTCCAACTCGTCCCCGGCCGATACCGAATGCTGGAGACCATTCGCGAATACGGCCTGGAATGCCTTGCCGGACAAGGAATCCTGACCAATGTACGGAACCTGAGCGCCCAGTACTTCGCCAAACTGGCCGCCGTCAACGACCAGCTGCTGCGCGGACCAAGGCAACTCGACGCACTCCACCTGCTGACCGCCGAATACGACAACATCTCGGCCGCACTGCGCCACCTCTGCGATACGTCGGACGCCGCGCTCGCCGTCGCACTCGACCTGACCTGGTACTGGCACATGCTGGGCCGACACGCCGAAGCGTCGTACTGGCTCGGCGAAGCCGCCTTGTCCGCCGGTCCGGGCGTGAACCACGACATTGCCGCCGGAGCGCTGCTGCTAGACACTGGTGCCCCGGCCGACGAGATAACCGCCCGCCTGCTGAACTACCCGGACCTGCCAGCCTTCGGCGTACTGACCGCCGCCGAACTGGCTGCCCGAGCTGGCAGCGACGCGTCGCCGCTCATCCAGCGGCTAGCCGACGGCCCGGACCGCTGGCGGGCCGGATTGGCCCGGATCACCCGCGCCGAACTAGCCGAAAACGACGGCCACCTGGACCAGGTCGGCCCGGACGTCGCCGTCGCGCTGGACTGCTTCACCGAAGCGGGAGACAACTGGGGCCTCGCGATGGCCCTCCCGATGCGCGCTCTGCTGCGGCAATACGACGGCGACCTGGACGGCGCGCTGGCCGACCTGACCGAGGTCAAGCGACTGGCCCAGGAGTTCGGTTCGCTCAACCACAACGACGAGACCTTCATCGACCTGCGCCTGATCGACCTGCACGTCCGGCTGGGCGAAACCGAACAAGCGGCAGCGATGATCGCCGAAACCCGGGAGCGCACGCTGCGCTCGACCGTGCCCGAAACCGTGGTGCTGCTAGATGCCCGAGAAGCCAGCTTCCGCCTGCGAACCGGCGACCTGACGAAGGCCCGCGAGCTGATCGAGGCAGCCGAAGCCGGGCTGTCCGCTCAACTCCCGTTCGGCGGCGACCACGGACAGGCGTTGGTGAGCGCCGTACGAGCCGAACTCTGCCTGGAACTCGGCGACGGCGTTGGTGCCGAGGAAGCGCTGGCCAGGGCGTACGCGGCTGCGGTCAACAGCAAGGATCTGCCGATCGTGGCCACAGTCGCGGTGCCGGTGGCTGGCCTGGCCGAGCTGTACGGCCGCTACCTGGACGGGGCAGTGATCCTCGGCGCGGCAGCCCGGCTTCGCGGCGCACACGACCGAACCGACCTGCAGATACGCACCCTGAGCAGCCGCGGCCGACTGGCATTAGGCGAGGAACGCTTCGCAACGGCATACGAGAGCGGCTGGCAGCTGCCCGCACCGGCGGCGGCATCCCGAACCGATCCCGCCCGGCTGAGCCGGAACGGTTCGTTTTCCGGATAGCCAGGGTGTTCGGTTACGCCGCTAGACCGTTCCAGCCAGGCCCTGCACGGTGGAGACAACCAGATCCTTCCGGACCAGTGCGGCCGGAAGCCGAGCAGTGAGATGCCTTCGGGAAGTCCTTCCCTCGCGGCGTTGGCCACACAGACGACAGGGAGAACCCCGCTGATGTCCGAGACAACCGAACGATCGCTGCGCCCCGGCGACCTGGTGATCCGGAGCGGTGCCGTGGGCTCCCTCGTACTGGTCCGGCTGAGCGGCGCGCTCGATCTCGCCACCGCCGACAACCTCGCCGACGTGCTCGACACGCAGATCCGGACCAGACGGGACATCGTCCTCGACTGCACCGGCCTGGACTTCATGGCCGTCGTCGGGATGTCGCTGATGATCGACACCCACCACGCCGCCAGCGCCCGGAAGCGGAAGCTGATCGTGGTGACCGGCGGAAACCGCGTCGTGCTGCGCCCGCTGCGCGTCACCCGGGTCGACGTCATGCTCAACCTCGCCGCCACCATCGACGACGCGTGCGCCCAGCTGGGGCGTTTGGTGCCTGATCCACGCGGGTAACCCGGGGCCTACCCCACGACCGAGCCTGGTCGGAGGCCCTTGGACGACGCCGAAGGGCCTGCCGGGGCCGCTATCGGCGTGCTGAAGGAGGGCCACCCGGCGTATGTCCGCCCCTGGACATCTGGTGTTCGACAGCGACGATCTGGAGCGAACCGAAGAATTCCTCAGCAGTTCTTACGCCCCGATGCGCATCGGCAGCGGCGGCGATAAGGCCGGTGCCCGCATCACCCGGGTCGCCTCGGACAGCGTCAGCGCCGACAAGCTCGACCTGCACTTCGACATGAGCTACGACGTCAACCCGCTGGGCCGGATCTGCCTGTGCGACATCGAAGCCGGAACCATCGAAGACCACCAGGTCGCCGGGTGGACCGAATCCGCCGCCTTCGCCCCCGGCGACCTGTTCTCCTTCGCCCCGCCAGACCGCCCGTACTCCGGCCGGATCTGCCACGCGCGCTACAGCATCACCATGCTCGATCCGGCTGTCCTCACCCGCGTTGCCGGTGTCGAAAAGCCTGTAGAGCTGCTCGATCACAACCCGGTGTCTGCCGCCAGCGCCCAACACCTGCGTGCCGCCATCACTTACGTGCGCGATCAGGTCCTCGCTGCTCCGGACATCGCCGAACACCCGCTCCTGCTCAGCACCGCCACCCAGCACCTCGCCGCGGCCGTCCTCGGGGCTTTCCCGACGACCGCGCTGGCGGAGCGCGCTGGCACCGACCTCGATGCCCACCCCCAGGCACTGCGCCGCGCCATCGCGTTCATCGAAGCGCATCCGGACCGCGACCTCACGGCTACCGATCTTGCCCAAGCTGCCGGTGTCTCCGCGCGGGCTGTGCAGCTGGCCTTCCGTCGGCACCTGGACACGACGCCGATGGCCTATCTGCGGCGCGTCCGCCTCGACCATGCGCGGGCTGAGCTGCGTGCTGCCGCGCCTGCGGACACGACTGTCACGCAGGTCGCGGCGCGGTGGGGGTATACGCGGCCTAGTGCTTTTACTGCGCACTATCGGGCTGCTTATGGCGAGCTTCCTTCGCACACTCTGCAGGAAGTCATTCCCGCTCCGAGGTGATCAGTCTGGCCGCGCGAACGGCACGGGGATGTCGTGTGCACGGAGTGTGTCGCAGTAGCGGTCGAGCATGGCGTCGAGATCCGCGAGGATTATTGCGGCGGATTCGCGTGCCTCGTCCAGATCGCCTTCGGCGCAGGACTTGACTATGTGGGCGAGGTCGCCGCGCAGGATCGAGAGGCTGTCGCCCTGGATCAGGACGCCGGGGAACTTGCGGCCCGGCATCCTGACGACGGCGTTGTTGCCTGGGTCGGTGAACAGTTCGGCCTTGATGCGTTGCATGCCGGGCAGACAACCACAAATTGACTGTGGTTCGTGCTGACCAGCCAGGAAGTCGGAGTCCTCGCCCGCATCGCGCGGGGATTGTCGAATACCGAGATCGTCAAGGCGACGAATCGGGGCTTGCCACTCCGGGCAGACACCCGTCGTAGGCCGGTTTGCTCATCGCCCCAGTCGCGACTGTGGGGCGGCCGGAGATTCCCGGTCGCCCCACAGTCGGAAGAAGTGCTGGGTCAGGGGTGGTAGATCTCCTTGACCTGGGCGATCTGGTCGTCGCCGCTCACCAGGATCTGGGCGACAGCCGGGGTTCCGCCGGCGAGGGTGCGGCGCAGCTGGTCGGCGTCGCAGCGGAAAGTGCCGAGGCCGTCTTCGCCGACGGTGGCTTGGTTGTCGTTCTGGCACAGGGTCGCCGCGCTCCACACGATGGCGCGCTCGGCCAGCGGAAGCCGGTAGGTCTTGGTGTCACCGGCGACCGGCACGTACTCGCCGTGGCCCTGGGGGCGGACGAGCTGGAAGGTGGCCATGTTGACGCTGGCGTCGAAGCCGGTGAACTGCACGGTCTGGGTGGTGTTCGGGAACCGGCGAGGCTGCGGCGCTGCGCCCTTGCCGCTGCCGGAGGGCCGGGTCTCGATCGTGTAATCGGTGCGGCCGTCCTTGCCGCAGACGGTGCCCTGCGGGTTGGCCTGGTCGCCGGATCCGGCGCAGGTCCAGTGGCCGAAGATGTCGAGCACGCGGTGGCCGGGGCCTTCGCCCTTCGTCGGGATTTCCTGGTAGTACTCGGTGATCACCTTGAAGGCGTCGTTGCAGCCCGGGTTGGTGCCGGTGGTCGCGGACACGGCGATCACGTCCATCTGCGGTCCGCCGGGCGGGGTGACCTGCTTGCCGTCCAGCCTGCTGCAGTTGACGTCGCCGTTCTCCTCGCCTTTCGCGGCGCCCTTCGCGCCGTCGGATCCCCCAGACCCACCTGCGGCAGCACCCTGCGCGGACTGCTGGACGGCGGCGTTGTTCACCGGCGACCCGTTCCCCGCGGTGTTCCCGCTGCAGGCGGAAAGAAGCGCGGTGGCGGCGATCGCCCCGCCGATCATCGCCATCTTGACCGTCTTCTTCGCGGTGAATCCCATGTCCGGCGTCCCCTTTTCGCGGCAATTGGTGAAGCTTTGCCCGAGAAGACGCCAGACGGCCGCAGAGGTTGTGCAGGGCGGCCGCCACCGCGCAACGCTGCCCGAACGGACGGCCGAGCACGACCGGGAAGGCACGGCTCGGACCAGTTGAGCAACCAGCCTACGCACCTTGTTCCGGCACCGCGATCTTGGCTGCTGCTCGGAACAAGGTGCGGGGCCTTGCCGCGCAAGGGTTTTCGGGCCGCAGACCGCGACAGATCAGGATGCGGCCCAGTCAAACCCATCGGGATCGGTGCGGGGCCTGGCATCGCCGCTGATCGTGAGCCGGTGCGTCACCGGACTCGTCCCAGCGGCGAACTCGACGTATCCACGGCCGAAGCTCTCCGCCTTGACGATGCTGCGCTCGAAGCAGAACCGTTTGCTCGCCGCCACGTCCGCGGCTCCCAGCAGGAGCACGATCTCGCCAGATCGTCCCGTCCGGTGCCTAGACGACACCGCCATGGCCCAGAGCGACTTCAGCGCCGTGGCACCGGCACCGAGCCGATGAGGCTGTCGGCAGTGGCTGACTGCGACACCGTGAACCCGCGGAAGCCAATCGTCGGCGCCTCCGAAGCCCGCGGGTGAATCTGCGTCTCCAGGCCAAAAGCGTTGGCGTAGAAGCGTTTAGCGTCCGCGGGATCGGCCACGTCGAGGGCGACGGATTCGATGGATGCCATGGCAGTCACGCGGATTCCGCCAGCGCTTCCCGGGTCGGACTCACTGCCTGCTTCACCAGCGCGCCGATCCGCGCCTCCGCTTCTGCCGTCACGTCGGCCAAGGCGAAGCCCGCCGCCCACATCGAGCCGTCGTCCAGAGCGGCCAGGTCACTGAACCCGAGCGTCGCGTAGCGCGCCTTGAACTTCTCCGCGCTCTGGAAGAAGCACACCACCTTGCCGTCCAGCGCGTAGGCGGGCATGCCGTACCAGAGCTTCGGCTCCAGGACGGGAGCGCTGGCCTTGACGACGGCATGCACGCGCTCGGCCATGACCCGGTCCGCCGGCTGCATCTCGGCGATCTTCGCGAGCACGTCCCGCTCCGCCTGCGCCGCCTTGTCCGCCCGCGAACCGCCGCGGCTCGTCGCCCGCAGTTCCTTGGCATGGTCCTTCATCGCGGCGCGCTCTTCGGCGGTGAAGCCTTCGTGCGTTCTGCCCATGGCAGTGTCCCTTCTGAGTCCTCAATTATCGGCACGCGCCGTGCCGATCGGAACCTGATGATGTACTCGATGCCCGTGCCTTGTCAACGGCACGCCACGTGTCGATAAGATGACGGAATGGCCGACCAGCCCGCCGCACCGCGACGCAGAGGCACCGCACGCACCGACGAACTGCTGCAAACGACCCTCGACCTGGCCGCGGAAGTCGGCTACGCGGGCCTGAACATCGAAGCGGTAGCCCGCCGGGCCGGAGTCGGCAAACACACGATCTACCGCCGCTGGCCATCCATGGCGGCACTCCTGCTGGACGCGCTCAGCCGCGTCTGGACCACGGATCTGGACTACCGAGACACCGGCGACGTCCGAGCAGACCTGCGCGAACAATTCCTGCGCTCCGGCCCCGCCCTCTCCGGCCCACCGGTCGGCCCCGTCTACCGCGGGTTGATCGCCGAGGCACAATCAGATCCCGCCCTGCGAGCGACCCTGCACGAACGATTCCTGCTCACCGTGGAGAGGCGCACCCTCGAACGGATCACCCGCGCGCAGCAGACTGGGGAACTGGCCGAGAACGCGAATCTGGAGTTCGCGGCCGAGGTGCTGTGCGGGACTTTGTACTACCGCCACCTGCTGTCGACTCGCGTGGTTGACGAAGACACTGTCGACAACTTGCTGGACATGTTCATGGCCGCGTATGGAACTGCTGGGCGAACGGGCCCAGCTGCCGCACGGTGATCTCGAGCGTTGCCTGAACCCGCAGAGCAGAACATCCCCGCTGATCAGCGAGGATGTCGAGTGAGTGGGCCGCCTGGGGCTCGAACCCAGAACCTACGGAGTCAAAGACCAGGTCAGTGGCTGTTTCTCGTCATCTGCCGATCTTGGCCCTCACCTGCGCGGGCGCGCTCCGCGGATGATCATGCCCGGTCGCCGGTTCTCGTCGTTCGCGATCGTTTTCCGGGGGAAAACCGGGGAGATGATCATGCTCTCTGGCGGTGCCTGACGCTCGCCCGCTCAGCCCGTAACTTACCCGCCCACACTTTCCCCCAACCCCGATACGAAGCTCACACGCGGTCGGTAGGACCGGGTCAAGGCACGCTTTCCCGCCTTGACGCGGTGCTACCGACCGTTGTCACGATCAGGCTTCGGGGTGGCTCTAGGCGATGCTTCTGCGTAACAGGTCGAGGATCACCGGCGACTGTTTCCGCATGGGTGGGATGTCCGGTTCTAGCGCGAGGGCCATGTGTGCTGCTGGCGGGCGGCGCTGGGGTCCGGCACCGCTGGCGGCCGCGCGGCCCGGCCGGTGGGCGGAGCGGAGCGGGAGCCCGCCGTGCCGGGATCGCGGCGGCCGCCCAGGCGAGGGGCTACGGACCGCAACAGGCGCGCCGCCCGGCGGCGCGCCCTTGATCCCATAGAGCCAAATTCGGCAACTCCGTATTCTGGGAGGCGCAAGTGACTGAATCAGAAGTCGGGAAGATCTACAAGATTGCCAACTTTGCTCAAGGAGTCCGCCGTGAAGCCCACGGGGACAGAGCATGGAGGCCTCACGGTGTAGTTATGAGTTCGGCCGACGGGTTGGTGAACGTTACTTCTCGAAGTTCGAAGGTTGAAAATTACAATGATAGGCGCGATTTTTGGTCGCCGAAAGTTCCGTCAATGGAACTCGATAAAGACGGCTTCTTCTCTGCCGACAGTCGTTGGTATAAGTCTTTTCCCCAAAAAGACTTAAAGGATGCTCAGCGTGCCCGCTGTCTGGGGTACCTTCCCGAGCCACAGTTTGGCGACTTTGTTTCTTGGACTGAGACGTTATAGCATATCCGATGGAGGTGGATCTCAGTGATTAATCAATCCATTTTCGAGGCGGAAAACCCTAACCTGAAGGATCTACCAGATAGTGTCGCCAAGTGTCTAGAGAGTTCCGTTCCTCAGGCTCCTGAAGCTGGGCAACTGTGGAGGATTTCGTGGGGTAATTTGCCGCCGCGTCTTGGTGTGGTAGCGCGCTCGAATTCGTCGTATGTTCATGTTCTCCCCGTAACCCTGGACGTCATGCAGCGCGTGGACGCTGCGGTCGTGGTCGAAAGCACGCCTCTTGCGATACCTCTAGTTGTCTGGCCTCAGTTGCGTACTGGACTTGGCGACTTTGTGTTGGCTGAATTTCTTGGGCAACTGTTCGACCCGTCTGAGGTAAATAAGCTGGTGAAGGCCAGCGGGGAAATGAACTCGCAAGACTTAATCTCAGTTAATGTGGGTCTTTCTCCTGCAATGGTGGAGTCTCGCAGAGGTTATCGTGACAATCTTGCGCGCGAATTTGCCCGCTTGTGTGACTCTGATTGGCATAGAACAGATTCTTCTGGAGTGGGAGACTACTTTGTAAGTAGTGAGATGGCCAGTAGCGCTGGATTTACCGTGGCGGATCTTGCGGACCTACTGGAAGTAAGCAAAGTTGAGGGATATTCTATATTTCGGAGTGAAAGGCCGATTCCGATTGACGGACTCGGAAAGTTGGAGGATGCGCTTCGCGACCACTTTAAAGAAGTAGTTGTAGAGCGTCCCGTTAATGTGGAGGCGCGTACGGCATTGGATTCGCCCGATCTTCGTCGGGCAATCGAGCGTGCCGCAGTAGAGACTGACGTAGCAGAAGATGAACTTCGCCGGGATCTCTATTCTGAGTTGATTTCAGCTCCTCGGAGAGAGAGTTCGCGTGCGGAGGCCGTCGATCGTTACCGATCGGCTCTCCGCATGATGCTAATTGATCGATTGCAAGAAGGTTCCTAGTGGGCGGAATGGCGATCCCGCAGTACAAGGCAGGAGGCTGGGCTTCCGGCGGGTATGCGGAGAAGGTGGTCGACTACTTCCTTGAGCGCGTTAGGGCGGAGTATCCCGAACTCCTATCGCTTCTGGGACCCAATGCAGAGGAAGCTATTCAAAAATGGCCAAATCTGTCGCTTTCGCTCACTGATGATGGAGATCCGGAAATAGTTCGAAGTGACTGTTCGACATCGGGACTGTATATCTGGGGTCAGCGTAGATCTCGAATAATTGTAGCGAGATCGCCGTCTCGCGGCAGGAATGCATTCACGATACTTCATGAGTTAAGTCATCATCTCCAGCGAAGTGATCCTGAGTGGTTAGATGTCCTCTCCGATCTTTCTGATAACCAGGCTCGGACTCTTGAACACCTCGTGTGCGACGAGTTTGCCTCTGAAATTCTCATGCCACGGGCGTCGATATCCAAATTTGTGGGTGTAGACAGAATTGCGGCTGCTGGAATTAGGGATCTCTATGAGCAGACGCATGCATCGCGGGCGGCTGCCATTGTGCGCACGAGGCCTCTGCTTCCGCTTGATTCTGTTTCACTGCTTCTTGCTGACGACGGTACCTTGGTGTTCTCGCAGTCTAGGGGGGAACTCGTTGCTCCATCGCGCCAGGGGGAAGTGACGGGTAATCTCCTTGAGGATGCTCTCTCAAGAGTTGGCGGCGAGGCTGCTGGGTCGGTGAACTTCAAGTATGAAACTGGCACGTTCCTTGAGGGGATCGCTGCGACAGCTGCTGTGGACTACGAGGGTAGATATGTATTTGTCGTCGCGACGAAGGTTGATCGATATGATGAGATCAAGACTGAATGGAAGCCGACGGTTGTCGAGTGTCCTTGTGGAGAGTCATTCGCATCGAATGAAGCGCTGTCTCCCTGCGCTCGATGCAAAGGCCGGATTTGCCCATTTTGCGAGCGTTGTTACTGTGCTTCTGGAAAGAATTCCACTGTGTGTACCGTTTGCTGGACCGAGCTCAGTTCAAAGGAAGCGGCTCGTGGGCTTACTGTCCACGAAGATTGCGGGTAAGGATCTGTTCAGTTTTGATCTGTCTTAGGTGTAATAGGTTGTTGCGCGTTGTTCAAATGAATGCTTGAGTCGCAACCTGATGGTCGGGTGAATGTTTAAAGTTGAAATTTTGTTCTCGGGGATCCAGTCAACTTCGCTACTTTCGTTGCTGGTCTTAGGAGTTCCGCCAGTCCGTTCCGCGCGGAAGCAGATTGAGAACTCCTGGCGGACCTCTCCGTCGTCGTAGGCGATTACATGCTTGGGGTCCGAGTACAGGCCAATCACTCCAGTGACTTCACACTCGATCCCGGTCTCCTCTCGCACCTCTCGAACGGCCGCCTCAGCTAAGGTCTCGCCGAGCTCCAACTGGCCGCCTGGGATCGAGTACAGATCGTTGTCCGTCCGGCGGATCATCAAAATCCGCCCTTCGTCGTCCTGGATGAACGCGGACACCGCCACTGCGATGCTGTTGGCTTTGGGCGCGTTCGGGTCGTTGTAGTAGTCGACGCGTGCCATGTGGTGCCTCCTAGATGGTGGCGGGCTTGGCGAGGTTCCAGACGGTCTCGAAGCTTTCCGAGTAGGTCTCGAAGAGGTCCCCGGCGGAGAGGCGGCGCAGGTGCAGGGACGGCGCGTGTGCTCCCTGGAACCCGTAGACGTGCGTGTTGATGATCATCTCGTCGTCGAAGCGGAAGATGGAGTTGTAGAGCGTCGTGTTGTGGAACCGCATCTCGACCCCTTCGACGCCGACCAGCGGCCGGTAGAACGCCAGCGCGTTGCGCACACGCGCGGGGAGCGTCCCGTCGCCGAGCTGTTCTTCTTCTCCGCGCAGGGCGACGCTGTCGCCGTCCGGGTCGCCGAACGCCAGGCGGATCTTCGCGCCGGCCGCGGCCTTGGCTGCGATGTCCTTGATGAACCGCGGACGTTCGACCAGGAACAGGGCCGCGTGTACCAGGATTTCCACGGTCTCTGAGGCGTCGTTGATCAGTCGGTCCCACAGCTCGACCGGGATTGCGTTGCGGTGCGGGAACACGCTCACGACCTCGGCGGCGGCCGTCTCGGCCCGGCGTTCCGGTGCGACGGAGTCCGGCCACAGGTAGGTCTCCGATTCGCGCGCCATCGCGGCGATCTTGTGCCGGTGCTTCGGGTACGGGGTGCGGCCTTTGGTGATCCACCGCTCGACCGTCTTCTGGTCGACGCTGAGCGCCTTGGCCACCTGTTCCAGCGTGAGCCCGTTGCGCAGCAGCGCGTCACGCAGCCGTTCGTTCGGCATTCGCACCCCCTTGGGACTTTTAGGGACGTCTTCGACCGTACCAGGGACGTCCCAAGATGTCCCGCCACGTGGTGATCATGTCCCGCCTTTTGCCGGAGATTGGGTGGCACGTTGCCGGGATTCGCTCGGCGGCAGAGCCCAAGGGAGGCAGACATGACGACTGCAAGGACGGCTTCGACGCTCGGAGGCGGGTCGAGCGGTCCGGCCGCGCAGGTGTCTCGCAAGCGCGTGGTTTAGGCGCGGGCGACATGCGCGACACGGTCCAGATCCACGTGACGGCAGACCTGCCGATCCGCGTCCGCGCGCTGACGTACGCGAACCGAGCGGAGATCCGCTTCGGCAAGGCGTTCCCCGTGGTCCTGCTCGTCGACTCCGACGCGATCGCGGTTCTGGGCAAGCAACTTCACGAAGCAGAGACAGCGCTGAGCGCAGCGACACGGACGAATCACGGCGGCGAGGCGCCGGAAACGACTGACTGACAGAGAACACAGGGAGCTAGCGGTTATGGCTATCGAAAAGGGACACCGGTTCGCGATCGACTTCGACGAGGCGTTCCCGCAGGGGCTTGTGATGGTGGGGGAAGTGATCCCGGACAACGAGTATCAGTCTCGGGAGGACCGGGCTGCGGGGCGTCCGGTGCGGCAACGGGTGGATGAGGTGACCGGGAAGCGCCAATGGAGGGCTGCGGTCACGGACCCGGGCGAAACGAAGGCGAAGCGTGCCTCGTTCGAGGTGACGTTCCTGGCGGATGTGCAGCCGGTGCCGACGACGGCGGAGGCGTTGCCGGGGATGCGGCCGGTGGAGCTGGACGGGTTGACGGCGGAGCCGCGTGTCGGCGGGCAGGGCGAGTTCAAGTACCAGACGTACGCCTTCCGGGCGACCGGGTTCAGGGCTGCTGCGGGCAAGTCGTCGTCGCGGTCGGCCAGCGCCTCGTCGGCGCCTGGTGAGGGCAAGGCGGCGTAGATGGGTGTTCTCGTTTTGCAGACAGGGACGATCCCGGGCCGGAGGTGTGGTTGATGCGTGGGACGGATATGGCGAGCCCGCGAGCACGCGGCCTGGGTGCGGCGTTGCGGGATGCCCGGATCGAGGCGCGGTTCGGGCTGCGGGAGCTGGGGCGGCGGATCGGGGTGAACCCGGCGTTGTTGTCGAACTGGGAGCTGGGTCAGCGGGTCCCGACCCCGGAGGAGGTGTCGAACGTGCTGGGCGCGCTCGGGGTGACCGGGGAGCGGAAAGCCTGGATCATGCTGCTGGCGCATGGCGTGACAGGGCCGAGTTGGTCGTCGGTGGGGTCGCAGGCGGACCCGGCGCATTACACGACGTTGATCGCGCACGAGCGGGTCGCGACGGCCGTGACGGTGTGGGCTCCGCTGCTGATCCCGGATCTGCTGCAGGTCCCGGATTACGCGCGGCTCGTCTTTGGCCCGGACCTGCGGGACAAGCAGAAGCTGGACCAGGTCGTGGAGAGCCGGATGGACCGCAACCGGATCCTGTTCGGCGCGGGCGCGGTGAAGGCTCAGATGTTCATCGGCTCGGAGGCGCTGCGGAACCACTTCGGGGATGCCGAGGTGATGTTGCGGCAGACACGGTTCCTCAAGGATCTGATCGGGCTGTCGCGGACGATGACGATCCGGCTGGCTCCGAGTCAGGCGGTGACGGAGGAGGCGTTCAGCCGCTACGCGTTGAAGGACACCTCGGATGTCGTGTACTGCCCGCATCGCGCGATGGGCGTGTTCCTGGTGGGGAAGGAAGCGGCCTCGTACGAGGTGACGATCGAGCGGCTTGCGGAGGCGGCGTTGTCTCCGGCGGAGTCGCTGGCGCGGCTGTCGGTCGTGGTGGACCAGCTTTTGAAAGAGGTGAAGGCGCAGCGGCGGGCGACTGACGCCGGGCTGAACCGGCTCCTGACCGGCGAGGAACCGACCACGGACGAGTCGACCACCGACTAGCCGAAAAACCGAGCGAGCACTGAAAAAAGCGCACGGCGACGTGTGCTGTGTTCAACGCGCCCATTTGCGCTTGGAATTGTTCCGTATAAACGCAGAACCGGCCTCTGGCGACCAACCTTCACCGGTTCTGCGCTGTCCACTGGGAAGTGAACAATGACGAACATAACCGGTTCTGGACGGCGTGCGTCAACGGGGGTCACCCGGATGCGTTGCGCCGCATGCAAAAAGTTCACTCGCCTCGTGTGCGGTGAGACGAAGTGCGCGGCATGTCAAGGAATGCTGCCGCTCGACCTCACCGCGGCTGAGGGCGGTGAGCGCCGATGAACGCGGCCGTGGTGATCGCTGTCGGCGCGGGTGTCGCGGTGGTCTTGTGGGTGCTGGCGAAGCTCGGCCGTGCGCTGGCGTCCATTGTGGAAACGCTGGCGGCGTTGGCGTTCCTGGGTTTCGCGTTCTGGACTGTGCTGCGGGCGGTCGGCTGGCTGGTGCGGCAGATCGTCACTCGGTGGCGCTCCTGTCTCGCGTTGGTCGTGATCGTGGTGTGGTTGCGGTGGTGGGGCTGGCTGTCCCTGACGGTCGTGCTCGTCACGCTGGCGCTGGTCGCGGTGGTCTGGCGCGCGTTGGACGTGGTCGGGTTCGACCGGTGGTGTGGTCGGTGGTTGCGGGCGTGGTGGCTGCGCTGGGCGGTCTACGGCCGGAAGCTGCCGGACTGGCTGCACGCCTGCGGGTTGACCGTCCGCGACGAAGCCATCCCCGTGGACGTGACCGTGAACCTGGTGTCGCGGCGGCGGAAGCGCCAGGCGATCACGCAGGCGCGGAAGACGTCGGGGGTGGCGGTGCCTGCGTTGGTGCGGGTGCGGTCGGGTGCGTCGTGGGACGAGGTCCGGGTGCGGTTGGTGCCGGGGCAGAAGCCGGAGGATTTCGACGAGGCGGCGCGGGCGTTGGCGACGGCGCGGAAGGTGTCGCGGGTGCAGGTGCGCGAGATCGCGCCGGATGTGGTGTCGCTGGACTTCATGCGCCGCGACCTGCTCACCACCCCCGTGAAATCCCAGCCCCTGCCCGGCTTGGAACCGGCTCGGGTGAACCTGCGCGCGGTGTTCGCGGGGACGACGGAGTACGGGACGCCGTGGCGGCTGCCGTTGACCGGGGCGGGCGCGCACATCCTCGTCGCCGGTGCCAGCGGTGCCGGGAAGAACTCGGTCATGTGGTCCCCGCTGGTCTCGGCGGCCTCGGCGATCCGCTCCGGGCTGGTGCGGGTGTCGGGTGTGGACCCGAAGGGCATGGAACTGGCCTACGGGCGCGGGATCTTCGCCCGCTACGCCGTGTCCGGAAAGGACGCCCTCGAACTGCTGGAGGGCCTGCGGGACGAGCTGGAGCGCCGCAAGGGGGAGTTCGCCGGGCGGACCCGCGATGTGCCGTTGTCGCAGGAGTTTCCGTTGGAGCTGCTGGAGTTCGACGAGATCGGCGCGTTGACCCGCTACACCGATCGCAAGACCCGCGAGGCGATCGTGGAGCACGTCGCGGTGCTCAATACCCAAGGGCGGGCGTTGGGGGTGTCGGTCCGCGGCTACGTGCAGGAGCCGACGAAGGACACAGTGCCGGTACGGGAGCTGTTCACCCGCCGCGTCTGCCTGCGCGTCACCTCCAAAAACCACGTCGGGATGGTGCTCGGCGACGGCGCGTACGAACGCGGAGCCTGGGCCAACCGGATTCCCGAGACCATGCCCGGCACCGGCTACGTGTGGGGCGAGGGCATCCGCGAACCGCTGCGCGTCCGTGCGGGCTGGGTGTCGGACGACACCGTCAAGGCTCTGGAGCACTACGTCACCAACGGCGGCACCCACCACCTCGACCACTGCGAGGAAAGGAGGGCGGCGTGAACCGGCTCATGATCTTCCTCGACACCATTCGGGATCACCTCGACCTGCATCAGCTGCCGCCGGTCGCGTCGTTGGACGTCTCCGCGTGGTCGAGGCCGATCACGGTGCAGTTGGACGTCGACGGTCTGGCCGAGGTCGCGCGGGCGCTGCTGACGTGGGCGAACACTCTCGACGACGTCACCGCGACGTTGTGGCGGATCGCTGCGGGCGGATGGGTGCACGTCGGGATCGTCGGCCGGACGCCGTGCGGAATCCCGGTGCGCGTCTACGGCGCTGTGCTCTTCGACCCGAGTGTCTTCCCGGACCTCCCGGCCGGGGACAGGCAGCCGATGCCGGTACACGTGCTGCGCGGGTGGGCGTCGCGAGGGGAGGCGGCGGCCTGATGGAAGGGACACGAGCGGAACGGATGCGGATGCCGCTGGCCGACGACTTGATCCGGGCGACGGCGGAGAAGCACGGAGTGTGCGTGCGTCCTTTCACGATGGAGGTCGGCGACCAGGACACCGGCGAACTGCGGTACGTCCCGGTGCCGTGCGGGTCCACTGTGGAATCGGTGTGCCTGCCGTGTGCGCGGAAAGCCAAGGCGCTGCGGCAAGTCCAGTGCCGCGAAGGCTGGCACATGACCGAGGAACCGGACCTCACGCCCGAAGAGCCCACTGAGGACCAGACGGAGCTGTTGGCGTACCGGGCTGATCTCGTCGCCTCTTACCGCGAGGTCGCCGACACCGACCCCGCCGAAGCGGAGGAGCTGCGGGAGGAGATCCGTGGTGTGGACGAAGAACTTCGGCAACTCGGCGTCCGGGGCCGTCTGCCCTCGGTTGAGCTGCCGACCAGGAAGGCGGTGAAGCGGTCGACGAAGCGGCGGCAGGACGCGCCGAACCTGCCCCGGCGCAAGGTCGCCAAGACCACGGTGGGGCGGGAGTTCGCGGGGCGGTTCCGGCCGTCGATGTTCGTCACGCTGACCTGCGACACCTACGGCCCGGTCCGCGGTGACGGCTCCCCGGTGAACCCGGCCGCCTATGACTACCGGCGGGCGGCGCGGGACGCGGTGCATTTCTCGGCGTTGGTGGATCGGTGGTGGCAGAACCTGCGCCGGGTCGTCGGCTGGGACGTGCAGTACTTCGCGACCGTGGAACCGCAGAAGCGGACCGCGCCGCACCTGCACGCCGCGATCCGGGGATCGGTGCCGCACGAGGTGATCCGGCAGGTCACCGAGGCGACGTATCGCCAGGTCTGGTGGCCGCAGCACGACGAGATCGTCTACACCGACCGGCTCCCGAGCTGGGACGGGCCGGAACGGGGATTTGTCGACCCCGACACCCGCCAACCCCTGCTCACCTGGGATGACGCGGTGGAACAGGTCGAGGAACCGGCGCACGTGGTGACCTTCGGCCGCCAAGTCCACTCCAAGGGAATCCTCGGCGGGACCGAAGACGCCGGCCGCCACATCGGCTACCTGACGAAGTACCTGACCAAGTCCACCGGTGAGGTGGTCGAGGCCGACACGGCAGCGCTGGCAGATCACCATGACCGGCTCCACGCTGAACTGGCCATCACCCCGTGCTCGCCCCGGTGCGCGGTGTGGCTGCTCTACGGCATCCAGCCCAAGGGAGCCAACGGAAAGACCACCCCGGGCCACTGCAGAGGCCGGGCGCACCGGCGGACCACTCTCGGCCTGCCGGGTCGGCGGGTTCTGGTGTCGCGGAAGTGGTCGGGCAAGACGCTGGTGGATCACAAGGCCGACCGAAAGGCGTTCGTGATGGACGCCTTGGCGGCTGTCGGGATCGAGAAACCGCAACCGGACCCGGCTCGGCTCGTCTGGCGCAAGGTCGACGACGCCGACCCGCACGTGCCACCGAGACCGCACCTGGTGATGCACGCGATCGCCGAACGCATCGCCTGGAAAGCCGAATACGACCGAGCACTACTCGCCGCCAGTCCGCCGGAAACTTCGGCAATTCAGCTCGCGGCTTGATCGGGAAGGGGGAAACTGATGGACAACTACGTGCAATTCAGTCGTTTGTGGACGGTGGAGGATGTCTCGGAGTTCCTCGGCGTCCCGGTCTCGACGCTGTACCAGTGGCGGACCAAGGGTTACGGCCCGGCTGGTCGGAGGGTCGGCAAGTACATCCGTTACCGGCCGCAGGACGTCAGTTCGTGGGTCGACCAGCTGTCAGACGAGGTTGCCTGATGCCTCGCCCGCAGCTGGAGATCGGGACGTACGGCGAGATCCGCTACTCGGCAACTCCGAACGGCTATCGCGCGCGTGCTCTCTTCCGCGACTTCGACGGCAAGACGCGCGAGGTCGAGCGGTCGGGGAAGACGAAAGGCAAAGCAGCGCAACGGCTTCGGGACACATTCAAGGACTGGACCGGGTCGACCACGGGCGAGATCACCCGGGAAACCAAGTTGAAGGACCTCGCCGACGTGTGGATGGAACAGATCCGCAAGGAAGTCAGAGAAGGCACCAAGTCGCCGACGACGGCCACTACGTACGAGTCCATCCTTACGCGCCACGTGAAGCCGGGCGTGGGGGAGTTGCGGGTGCGCGAGGCGACCGTGATGCGGCTGGATCGGTTCCTCGGCTCTATCCAGGCGACGATCGGGACCTCGACGGCCAAGACCGCGAGGACTGCGCTGTCGGGGATGCTCGGCCTCGCAGCGCGGTACGACGCGGTTGACAGCAATCCGACGCGGGACACCCGCCGCATCCCGAAGAGCAAGAAGAAGCCGCGCGCCCTGGACGCGGAAGAGCGTACGAAGTGGCTGGCTCGGGTCGAGGCCAACGAGAAGGCGCGGCGCTGGGACCTACCGGACCTGTCGCGCTTCATGATGGCTGCGGGCGTCCGGGTCGGCGAGGCCCTGGCGACGTATTGGGAGGACATCGACTTCGTGGCGGGGACGGTCGACGTCACGCATACGGTGGTCCGGGTGAAGGGCGAAGGGCTGCTCCGCAAGCCTCGGCCGAAGACGGAGTCCAGCCTGCGTGCGCTTCCGTTGCCGTCTTGGGCGTTGGCGCTGTTGAAGCGGCGGTGGGCTGAGGCTCGGAAGGACGGCCGGTCGCTGGCGAGTCCGGTTTTCGCCAGCACGGTCGGCGGGCTGCGGGACCCGAACAACGTCTTGCGGGTCATCCGGGAGATCCGCGGTGGCGATGACTTCATCTGGCTGACGTCGCACAACTTCCGGAAGACGACGGCGACCGCGCTGGACGATGCGGGCATCCCGACCCGGCTGATCGCGGACCATCTCGGCCACTCACGGGTGTCGATGACGCAGGACAACTACCTGGAGCGGAAGGCCGTCGATCCGGTCACGGCGCTGGCCCTGGAAGGGCTGCTGGATAATCCGTCCCCGCTCAAAACCGGGGATAAACCGGGGAGCTGATCTTGACCGGCCACGAGCAAAGAGCCGCTGACCTGGGAGTTTGGTGGGCCGCCTGGGGCTCGAACCCAGAACCTACGGATTAAAAGTCCGCAGCTCTACCAATTGAGCTAACGGCCCGCGCGCTCAGTCTAGCGGGCGCCATCCGGCCCCTCGCCGGGGTGGGTGCCCACCCCGGCAGCCCGGCCTCACCGCATCGAGCGGAGCGTCGTTACGAACCGAGCAAGGTCTGCTGCGTAAGCCTCCGGCTGGTCCATCGCGACGAAGTGGTGCCCAGCAGGATTGTCGACCGGCC
Source organism: Amycolatopsis circi (assembly GCF_003385235.1). Taxonomy (GTDB): domain Bacteria; phylum Actinomycetota; class Actinomycetes; order Mycobacteriales; family Pseudonocardiaceae; genus Amycolatopsis; species Amycolatopsis circi. The sequence goes on from NZ_PQIA01000012.1 coordinate 76,011, forward strand.
AGTGGACGATCTCCGACTCCCGCGCGGCCAGCCGTCGGATCCCTGGCACCCCGCTGTACACCCCGGTCGGTGCCTCCTTCTGTCCCTGCGGCCAGGCAAACCCGGTGCTCGAGTAGAACGACCACGACGACGTCCCGAAAGTCTCGGTGAACCAGTACACGCTCAGGTTCGTCAGGAACCCGTCCAGCATCTCGTCCAGTACCCGGCCACCACCAAACTCGTGGAACTTCTGTGCCATCCACGCCAGCGCGCCCACGGGGGAGTCGTTCCAGCCATAAGCGAACGTCTGCGGCGCGGCCCGCAGCAGCGAGTGGTGGTCGACGCCGTTCATCCAGTCCTGCGACATCATCTCGGTGAACGCGGCACGCTCAGCCGCATCCAGGTCAGGTAAGTCGGCCTCGGTGGGAATGCCCAGGCCAGCGGTGATGTAGACGCCCAGCACCCGACCGACCCGGGCGACTTCTGGGGCGACGTAGGCACCGTAGTCCCCGCCTTGGACGACGTAGTCGCGGTACCCCAGCCGCTCCATCAGTTCGGCCCACGCGCGGGCCACGCGGGCGGCGTCCCAGCCGGGGCCGGGCGCGGAGGAGAAGCCGAAACCGGGCAGTGAAGGGACGACGACGTGGAAGTCCGACAGGTGCTCGATCAGGTCCGCGAACTCGACGAAGGAGTTCGGCCAGCCGTGCGTCAGCAACACCGGCGTGGCATCCGGCGCGGCGGACGGGATGTGCAGGAAGTGCAGGTCGACGCCGTCGATTTCGGTCTGGAACTGCGGGAATTCGTTCAACCGAGCCTCGTGCGCCCGCCAGTCGTAGCCAGTCGCCCAGTAGGACGCGACCTCGCGCAGCCAGTCGACCGGCGCCCCGCGGTCCCAGCCTTCGCCGGGCAGTCGCGCCGGCCAGCGGGTCTGCGTGAGCCGGGCGCGCAGGTCGGTGAGGGCGGCGTCGGAGATGTCGATGCGGAACGGGCGAATGTTCATGACGGGAACGCTAGAGGCCATGTAGGTCAGATATGGTCCTAGATCATGAGTGCGGCTCGGTTATTGCAGTTGCTGTCCCTGTTGCAGACGCCGCGGCAGTGGCCGGGCAGTGAGCTGGCGGAGTGGCTGGGCGTCGAGGGCCGGACGGTTCGCCGGGACATCGAGCGGCTGCGCGAGCTGGGGTATCCGGTCGAGGCGACGATGGGCGCGGAGGGCGGATATCGCCTGGTCGCGGGCAGTGCGATGCCGCCGTTGCTGCTCGACGACGAGGAGGCGGTCGCGATCGCGGTCGGGTTGCGGATGGCGTCCGGGCACGCGGTGACCGGGATCGACGAGGCGTCGGTGCGTGCGTTGACGAAGCTGGAGCGGGTCTTGCCGTCTCGGCTGCGACGCCGGGTGAACGTGCTGAGCAACGCGACGGTGCCGCTGCCGGTGAACGACGGGCCGCGCGTGGATCCGGAGTCGCTCACGGTCCTGGCGACGGCGATCGCCAACCGCGAGCGGCTGCGGTTCGGCTACCTCGCCAACGACGGCAAGGCGACGAAAAGGCTGGTCGAGCCGCATCATCTGGTGTCGTCCGGCCGACGCTGGTATCTGCTGGCGTTCGACAGCGACCGGGACGACTGGCGGGTCTTCCGGGTCGATCGCATCGAAGAACCAAAACCCATCGGGACCCGGTTCACCGCAAAAGACCTGCCTGCCGAGGACCCGGCGGCGTACGTGACCAAGAAGCTGCACACCTCCCGCCCGACGCATCGCGCGGTGGTCACCGTGCACGCACCGGCGGACGAGGTAGCGCGGATTTGGGGCGCGGCAAGCGAAGTGACCGCGGTGGACGACCGCACCTGCCGCGTCGTCAGCCCGGCCGACACCCTGGAATGGCTGGCGTTCCGGCTGACCAGCCTCGGCCGCGAGTTCGAGGTGCACGAACCGCCGGAGCTGGCGGAGCACCTGCGCGAACTCGGCGGCCGGGCGCTGCGCGCGGTCAGTCCTGCGTGATCAAACAGCCAGCTCCGCCAACGATTCCCGCAGTTTCCCCGCCACCTCAACCGGCCGCCGAGGCTCGCGATCAACGAAGACGTGCACGAAATGCCCCTCCGCTACCAAGGTTTCCGAGGCCGTGTACATCCCGATCTCGTACCGCACGCTCGACCGCCCGAGGTGCGCCACCCGCAGTCCGATCCGCAGAGTATCCGGGAACGAAACCGAGGCGTGGTAAGCACAATGCGACTCCACGCACAGCCCGATCACCGGCCCGGACTCGATGTCGAGGCCGCCGCGTTCGATCAGCCAGGTGTTGATGACGGTGTCCATCAGCGAGTAATGCACCACGTTGTTCACGTGGCCGTAGACGTCGTTGTCCTTCCACCGCAACGGAACCGTCTGCCAATGCGGGTAGTTCACCACAGCTGCACCGAGTCCCGCAGAATTCCCGCCAGGTCCTTTTCGGACGGTGTACGCGGCGCCGTGGCCAGCAACCGTTGCTGCTTCAGCGTTCCCTCCACTAGAGAGTCCACATCGGACTCCTTGTAGCCGACCGCGCCGATCCCGGCGGGCAGGCCGATCTCGCGCATCAGCATGGTCAGCACGGCGGGAAGGTGATCGGCGAAGTCGCCGGACCATTCGAAATCCGGGGCCAGCAGCCGGGCGACGCGCTGGTGGCGTTCCGGGTTCGCGGAGAAGGTAAACCGGAACGCTGCGGGCGCGGTGAGCGAGACGGCCATGCCGTGCGGCACCATCGCTTCGTCGCCGGGGTAGCCGTCGGGGTGGAAATCCCGGACCTGCCCGGCGATCGGGTACGCGTTGGCGTGCGGGATGTGCACGCCGGCGTTGCCGAAGCCGAGCCCGGCGAACGTCGCGGCCAGCGCCATCGCCTCGCGCGCGGCCAGGTCGTCGCCGTCGCGGACCGCGGCGGGCAGCGCCCACGACAGCAGTTGCAGCGACTTCTCCGCGAACATGTCCGCCAGCGGATTCGACCCGCAGTACGGCACGCGCTCCTCCGGCCGCTTCCGGCCGAACTCGGTGTAGGGCTTGGCGGTGTAGCTCTCCGCGGCGTGGCACAGGATGTCCATCCCGCTCGCCGCGGTGACCCCGGCCGGCTGGCTGACCGTGAGCCGCGGGTCCACGACGGCCAGCGTCGGACGCAGCCGCAGGTGGCTGATCCCGCTCTTCACCCGCAGCGACAGCACGTCCAGCACGCACACCGTGGTGCTCTCGGACCCGGTTCCGGTCGTCGTCGGCGCCGCGACCAGCGGTTTCAACGGGTTCGCCGGTGCGCGGCCGCCGCCGACCGGCGCGTTGACGTAGTCCATCAGTTCGCCGTCGTTGCTGGTCAGCAGGTTGGCGGCCTTCGCGGTGTCGATGCTGGAGCCGCCGCCGACCGCCACGAAAGCGTCGTACGGGCCGGTGCCGCGGGCGAAGTCCACGGCCTTCTGCATGCTGACGTCGGTGGGTTCGACGTGCACTCCGTCGAAGGTCTCGGCAGCGATCCCATAGCCGCGGATGCCTTCGGCGAGCCGCTCCGGCCACCCCGTCGCGGCGACGACCGGGTCGGTGACGACGAGCACGCGGCGCGCGCCGAACTGGGTCAGATCGTATCCGATCTCGTCGCTTGCGCCCGTTCCGTATTTGAGCGCCGGAGCCCCATAAGTGAAAACAGTCTCATGTTCGGCGGATGTCATGACGGCGTCCTCCCAACTGGTGGGCAGCGCGATCCGGCAATCGGCACAATCCCGCGGCGAGTTGTTCAAGATCACTTGACGCCGGTTCACGGTGCCGCCCTAAGCTCTCCTCATTAGATACCAAGTGGGAACCACCGTCGCGCAAACGGCCGTACGCGTCTTGAACGAGGCCCGGGTCCGCCGGGTGTACGCGGTCGTCGGCGAGTCGTTCCTGGAATTGCTCGACGCGCTCCGCCGCGAGCGCGACGTCACGCTCGTTTCGGCCCGTCACGATTCGGGCGCCGCCTTCATGGCCGAGGCCGAGGGCAAGCTCACCGAACGCCCCGCCGTGCTGCTCGCGAGCCGCGGCCCGAGCGCCGCCGCGCTGGTCATGGGCGTGCAGACGGCGTACCAGGACGAGACGCCGATGGTGGTGCTGCTCGAAACCCCGGCGCTCGACCCGGTGCTCACCGGCGAGGTCCCGACGTCCGATTCGACCGGGATGTTCGAGAAAATCGCCAAATGGTGCGTCCGCGCGGACGACCCCGACGAGGTGCCGCATCTCCTCGCCGAAGGCCTCGCCCGCTGTCGCGAAGGACGGCCGGGTCCGGTCGTCATCGGCGTGCCGAGCGACGCGTGGGGAGTGCCGTACGACTCGGCCAAACCGGTGGCGAAGGTTCGCCCGCCGGTCACCGGAACGCTGGGCCGTTCGGCTGAAGCTGTAGCGGGCCTGGTGGACGAAGCGCGCTATCCGGTGGTCATCGTCGGCGGGCGCGCGCGGTCGGCGCGGGACGAGCTGATCGCGGTGGCGGACGAGCTGGCGCTCCCGGTGTACAACGCTTTCCGCCGCCAGGACGCTTTCCCGGAGAACCACGCGCGCTACGCCGGACATCTCGGTCTCGGCATTCCGGCGCGCCAGCTCGACGCGCTCGAACGAGCGGACCTCGTGCTCGCGCTCGGCACCCAGCTCGACGAGGTCACGACGCAGGGCTTCCGCTATCCGACTCCACAGCAGACGCTTGTCCTTGTCGGCACTGGCATCGACGAACAGCGCCGCCGCGGCCTGACGTTCCGTGTGGACACTGAGGTCGAGCCGTTCCTGAAGGAGCTGCGCGCGATCGCTTCGCCGCGTACGCGCAGAGCGTCGGCCGCGAACGCCGCCGTACACACCTTCATGACACCGCCGAACACAAGCAACAACACTCGCGTACATCCGGTCGACGTCGTGCGCGCGCTGCGAAAGCTCGCGCCAGAGGACACCATCGTCACAAGTGACGCTGGCAACTTCGCGCAGTTCATGCATCGCTACTGGTGCTTCACCGCTCCGCGCAGCCAGCTCGGTCCGAGCAACGCGGCGATGGGGTACGCGGTCCCTGCGGCGGTCGCGGCCAAGCTCGCCGAGCCGCGGCGCACTGTGGTCGCGATGGTCGGCGACGCGGGCACGCTCATGACAGGGCAAGAGATCGAGACCGCTGTGCGTTACCGAGCGCCGGTGATGGTGGTCGTCTTCCAGAACGGCTTGCACGGGCCCCTCGCGATGCATCAGGCGCGTACGCACGGACGGCTGTCCGGAGTGACCATCCCGCTGACTGATTTCGCGTCGTGGGCGCGCGGGCTCGGCGCGGCGGGGTACACGGTGGACGATCGCGAGCGGCTTGAGCCGATCATCGCGAGCGCGCTCGTCCGGCAGCGGCCGTGCGTGATCGACGTGCGAACCGACCCGGACGTGGTGACCCCGGATGTGCGGCTGAGCACGCTTCTCGGTGCCCCGCGACCTTCCGGGACCTGAAATCTTCCTGAGAACACAGGGAAACGCCGGGAATGTTCGGTAGCTGCCGGGGGTTGGCTCAGGTAACCTGACGGTGTTCCCGGGGTTCGGCATCCGGACCCGGTTCGCCCAGTCAGGTTCGGCTGGCGTTCGGTTGGGGAAATTCCCGGGTGGACACGCTCCCCGGCTCGGTTCGCGGCCCATCGGCGCGTTTCAGGGGTGGGGACAACCGGTTTCGGCCGGATTTTGTCGGTGCCGGATGGCACCATCGCGGTCATCCCCCGCTTGGCGCGGGGAAGGAACGAGGGGAGTTCGTCATGGCCGACGAAAAGGACGGGAAATCCCGTACCGCCACGGCGACGGCTCGCGGCCGGGCCCGGTCCGCGCGGGCCGGTGCGCTGGTGTCCGTAGTGCGCGAGGAGCCGGAACACGGCGAGGTCGCCGAGGTGCCTGCCCAGAACCGGTCCGGAGTGGTTCCGGTGCAGTTCAGCGCCAGCTCGGAGGCCCACGACGTAGCCGTGGCCGCGCCCGACCAGGGCGCTGAGTGGCGCTCGCCGTTCGGCGCGCCGCTCCGCCAGGCCAGCGGGGAGTGATCCGGTCAAGCGAACTGGGGTGAGTCGGCTTGTCCCGTCCCGCTCCGCTGTGCTTTACTTTCATTGGTCTCGATTTTTGTGTTCGTGGTAAAGCACGCTCGCAGAACTCAGCGGGCGTGGTCTTCCTCTTCGAGGAACGCATCTCGCCCGTGTCTGGGCCCAGGACGTCGGTCGGCTTCCTGTTTTGGTGTTATGTATGGAGATTGTTTAGATGACTGAGGGCACCGTGAAGTGGTTCAACTCCGAGAAGGGGTTCGGCTTCATCACTCCCGACAACGGCGGCGGCGACGTCTTCGTTCACTACAGCGAGATCCAGGGCAACGGTTTCCGTACCCTCGAGGAGAACGCTCGCGTATCGTTCGAGATCGGCCAGGGCCAGAAGGGCCCGCAGGCCACGTCGGTCAACCTGATCTGACCTGCGTCTGATCGCTAAGTCGCCACCACTCCCGGTTCCGGGGGTGGTGGCTTCTTTCGTCTCGGCGACCGGAGCGCCGCCGAGACCGTCTCACCATGCGGATCCTGTTGCCCGGCAAGGCTTTCTGTGCTTGACCGGCCATTGTGGATCACCCGATCGTGGCCAGTCCGGGGCTCGTAGGCTCGCGGACATGAGCGAAAACACTTATCTCGTCACCGGGATGTCCTGCGGCCACTGCGCGCAGTCGGTCACCGAGGAACTCACCGAGGTGCCCGGGGTCGAGAACGTGACCGTCGACGTCGAAACCGGCCATGTGACGGTCCGCAGCGCCGATGCTCTCGACGAGACGGCCGTCCGCGCCGCCGTCGAGGAAGCCGGGTACACCTACGAAGGGCTTGCTTCTCTCGTTTGAACGATCGGTAGCCACCCGAGAACCCAGGGTAGGCTCTGGCCGGCGTGGAGGCACGGCCGATGCAACGTCCGTGCAACCCTTTCCTCCGCGCGGCCGCACGCGTGTGCTGGTCCCCTGGCGGCAGCAGACTTGGGGGGATGCCCGATGGGGGCAGTCGTTGCGGGAATCGTGGCGAATCCGGCGTCCGGACAGGACATCCGAAGACTCGTCACGCAGGCGTCGGCCTTCCCGGTCGAGGAGAAGGCCAACCTGGTGCGCCGGCTGCTGTCGGCGTTCGCGGTGACCGGCGTCGAACGCGTGCTGCTCTCCACCGACCTCGGCGGCATCTCCGCCGCCGTGCTGCGCGACCTCGGCCGCGACCCGTTGCCTGAGGTGCAGTTCTGCGACGAGGACACGCTCACTGGCACCGCGCAGGACACCGTCAACGCGGTGCACCGGATGGTCGACGCCGGGGCCGGCGTGATCGTGTGCCTCGGCGGCGACGGCACCGCGCGGGTCGCCGCGAAGGCGTGCGGCGACGTGCCGCTGCTCGCGCTGCCGACCGGCACCAACAACGCGTTCCCGCAGGCAGGCGAGGCCACGGTGGCCGGGCTGGCCGCCGGGATGGTCGCGAGCGGCCAGGTCGACGCCGACCTCGTGACCCAGCGGGTCAGCATGCTTGAGGTCGTGACGAAGAACCGCCGCGAGATCGCGCTGGTGGACGTCGCGGTCTCGATGAACAAACACGTCGGCGCGAAGGCGCTCTGGGATCCCACCGCACTCACCGAGCTGTACTGCACCTTCGCCGAGCCGGACGGCATTGGCCTGTCGAGCATCGCCGGACAGCTGTGTCCGAGTTCTCGTTCCAGCGCGGATGGAGTAGCGCTTCAGCTTGGTCCGGTCGAAAGTTCCGCGTACGTGGTGCACGCCGCGATCGCGCCCGGCGTGGTGCGTCCAGTCGGCGTACGCGGCTGGGGAGTGCTGCGTCCCGGCGTACGCGTCGACCTTGCCGCAGGTGGCGGCGTTATCGCGGTAGACGGAGAACGCGAGCTGGAGCTGAAAAACGGCGAAGGCGCGTACGTAGAACTGCGCGCCGACGGCCCGTGGTGCGTCGACGTACGCGCCGCAATGGCCGAAGCCGCAACCCAGGGGTTGCTGCGCAGCGCCGCGACAAGCGGAACCGGCGAGAAAGGCCGAAGCCACGGTCGCTGCGCTGGCTGAGATCACGTGCAGGTGACACCTTCCGGGTGTCGTTCGCTGCGACTTGCCCGACCGGCTACCTTCTGCGAGTGGCACACGGGGAGGATCGGGGATGAGCAGCACTGCGACGCGGCCGGAAACGACTGCCGAGCCCCCACCGGAGGAATTTCGGGGCCGCAGCGGAATCGCCGGGCTGCTGGACCTGCCCGGGCAGGCGGTGCGCGCGGTCGTCAGATCCACGACCACCACGCCCGGCAAGCTGTCGCTGATCGCGGTCGCGCTGGTGCTGCTGTCGCTGGTGGCCGGGCTCGTCGGCGTCTTGTCCGTGAAGGACAAGGACAACACGATCAACGGCCTGATCGAGCACCGCGAACCGCTCGCGGCGGCCGCGCAGCAGGTGTTCCGCTCGCTGTCGGACGCGGACGCCACCGCGGCCAGCGCTTTCCTTTCCGTCGGAACCGAACCGCCCGCGCTGCGGAAGCGGTACGAGCAGGACATCGCGGAAGCGGGATCCGCGCTCGCCCGCGCCGCGTCGGACACCACCGAGGTCGGCGACGCCGCCCACCAGGTGGACATCCTGAACCAGAAGGTCCCGGTCTACACCGGGATCGTCGAGACCGCGCGGGCGAACAACCGGCAGGGTTTCCCGTCCGGTGCTTCGTATCTGCGCGAGGCTTCGCAGCTGATGCGTTCGACGATCCTGCCCGCCGCGGACGCGCTCTACCGCGCGCACACCCAGAAGCTTTCCGACGAGCAGGACAGCAGCAGCGACGTGCCGTGGGCGGCCGTCGCGCTGGTCCTCGTGCTCCTCGCGGCGCTCGTGGTCGCGCAGATCTACTTGACCCGTCGGACGAACCGCGTGCTGAACATCGGGCTGCTCGTGGCCACCGGCTGCATCGTGCTGTCGCTGCTGTGGGGCGCGGTCGCGCTTGTCGTGCAGGGCAGTCTCGTCGCGACCGGGCGCACCGACGGCACGTCGCAGGTCGACATCCTGGTGCGGGCCCGGATCTATGCGCTGCAGGCACGTGCCGACGAAACCCTCACGCTGGTCGCGCGCGGCGACGGCGGCGCGTACGAGCAGCAGTTCATCAAGCTGGCCGAGAACCTCGTCGGCGCCGACGGCAAGGGCGGACTGCTCGGCCAGGCGCGAGACCTCGCGTCCGGCACCGCGGGCGAGAAGAAGATCGAAGCGGCGGAACAGGCCGCGCGCGAATGGTCGCTGGCCCACCTTCAGGTGCGCCGCCTCGACGACGGCGGGCAGTACCAGGAGGCGGTGGACTTCGCGACGAGCGTGAGCCCGAACAGCGCCGCCGCCGCGTTCGCCCGGCTCGACACGAACCTCCAGGCCGCGATCGACGTCTGCCGTCAGGAATTCCTCGACAGCACCAGATCCGGCGACAACGCGCTCACCGCACTCGCGGCGGGCGTCGGCGTGCTGTCGGTGCTCGCCGCGGGCGGCATCACAGTCGGCGTGCGAGAGAGACTGAGGGAGTACCGGTGATTCGGTCGCGGCACTTCATCAGGACCGCCGTTCTCGGGGTGGTCGCGGTTCTCGCCGCCGCCTGCGGGACGGCGAGCCAGTCGATGGAGGCCGCGCCGGTCACCGACGCGGCTTGGCCGACCCCGGCGGGCGTCGGCGGCCCGGACGCCGCGGCCGGCGGAGATTCCGACACCAGCTGCAACCCGCTCGCCAGCCTCGCTCCGAATGGTCTGGACACCTCCGGGCCCAGCCTGCAGAAGATCAAACAGCGCGGGAAACTCATCGCGGGCGTCGACCAGACGACCTACCTCTTCGGCTTCCGGAATCCGAAGACCGGCAAGCTCGAAGGCTTCGACATCGACCTGGTCAACGAGATCGCCAAAGCGATTTTCGGCTCCGACGGACACGTGCAGTACCGGGCGATCACGTCGTCGCAGCGGGAGACGGTGCTCAAGGACCACCAGGTGGACGTGGTGGTCCGGACCTACAGCATCACCTGCGCCCGCCGGCAGCAGGTGCAGTTCTCGTCGGTGTACTACGTGGCCGGGCAGAAGATCCTGGTGCCGAAGTCGTCGAACGCGCAGTCGCTGACCGATCTCGCCGGGAAACGCGTGTGCGCGGCGGCGAAGTCGACCTCGCTCGCGAAGATCGCCACCGACCCGGCCAAACCGGTCGCGGTGTCGGTGCCGAACTGGTCGGACTGTCTCGTGATGCTGCAGCAGGGCCAGGTCGACGCGGTGTCCACCGACGACACGATCCTGGCGGGCATGGCCGCGCAGGACCCGACGGTAAAGGTCGCGGGCGACCCGATGACCCAGGAGAATTACGGCGTCGGGATCCCGAAGGACGAGGAGGACCTGGTCCGCTTCGTGAACGCGGTGCTGGACAAGATCCGCGGCGACGGCACCTGGGCGAGCAGTTACCAGAACTGGGTCGGCGCGCGGCTGGGACCGGCGAGCCCGCCGTCCCCGCAATACAGGTGACCAGGCCGGTCTCGCGGCGCCAGCGCGGCGCGAGTTGTACTTTTTGAGCGGCAGGCTTGCCGCGGGGAGTTCGGGAGGTAGTTGTGTCGGAGGAGGCGCGCCGTCCTCGGCACGCAGCACCGGAGGGGGACGGCGACGAGGCGAAAGCCGCGGAGCAGCCGTCCGGGCGGGGCGAGGCGGCCGACGCCTCGTGGACCCCGCCGCCGCCGGTGCGCTGGGACACCCCGGAACCGTCGGTGTCCGGGCGGCTCAACCCGCAGCCGGATCCCGACGCCGAGACATTGATCAACGCTCCGGTGCAGCGTCCGCAGGGCGCTCAAGGTGCTCAGGGCGGGCAACCCGGGCAGCAGGCGCCACGGGGGCCGTCCGGTCCGGGCGCTCAGCCGGGACAGCCGGGTCCGGCCCAGCAACAAGGACAACCCGCTCAGCCAGGGCAGCCCGGTCAGCCGGGCCAAGCCGCTCAGCCGGGTCAGGCCCCACAGCCCGCGCAGTCGGCGCCGTCCGGCCAGCCTCAGCCGGGACAGGCCGGTCAGCAGCCGTGGGCCCAGGGCCGTCCGGCTCCGCGCGGCGGCCAGCCGATGCCGCCGCAGGGCCGTCCGCCTGCGCAAGGCCAGCCGTACCCGACCGCCGCGTCAGGTCAGCCCGCACCGCCGTCTCAGGGACAGCCGCATCCGCCGCAGTCGCGCACCGGACAGCGACCGGTCCCGCGGAACCGCCCGCAGCAGCCGCCACAGCCGCCGGGCACGCAGGGAAACCGTCCGTCCCGGCCGCCGGAGAACCGCGCCACCGGCCCGAACTCCGGCCCGATCCCGATGGGTGCCGCGGCTCAGGGCCAGCGTCCGGCTGACGGCAACGAAGCCCCCACGCGTCCGCCGGGCGACCTCGCGCCGGTGATCCTGCCGCAGTCGAACCAGCCGGTCGCGCCGGTCGACCCGGCCGCGCCGATGCCGACCAGCGTGCTGGCCAGCCCGACGCCGCACACCCAGAGCATCATGCCGCCGGCTCCGCGCGTGTCTCCCGCCGACGGAGGCCCGCTGCCCGATCACGGCACGGACAGCGTCCTGCCGTCCGGCGGCAGCGAGGGACACGGCACCGGCACTCACGGTTCGCAGGGCTCGCAAGGCACCGGCACCGGAACCGGCTCGTTCCCCGGAACCTCCCGGCGCACCGGCTCGCGCGGCACCCGCCGTTCCCGGCGCGGACGGCTCGGCGCGGGTCTCATCGACGTGCCGCCGGTGCCGTACCGCGATCCGTCGACCGCGGTGCTGGCGAACCCGGTGGTGGCCGAGGACAAGCGGTTCTGCGGCAACTGCAGCGCGAAGGTCGGCCGCGGCAAGGACGGCCAGCCGGGCGAGCCCGAGGGCACCTGCGAGAAGTGCGGCACGTCGTTCTCGTTCCTCGCGAAGCTGAAGGCGAACGAGGTCGTCGGCGGCCAGTACGAGGTGCTCGGCGCGCTCGCCTACGGCGGTCTCGGCTGGATTTACCTGGCCAAGGACCACAACGTGTCCGACCGCTGGGTCGTGCTGAAGGGCCTGATCGACACCGGCGACTCCACCGCGATGGCCGCCGCGGCGAACGAGCAGCGGTTCCTCGCCGAGGTCGAGCACCCGAACATCGTCAAGATCCACAACTTCGTGCAGCATCCGGACGCGCAGACCGGCAACTCCGTCGGCTACATCGTCATGGAGTACGTCGGCGGCCAGTCGCTGCGCGAGCTGGCGCTGCAGCACCACCGGGAGAGCAACCGGCCGGAGCCGCTGCCGATCGGCCAGGTCATCGCGTACGGCCTGGAAATCCTGCCCGCGCTCGGCTACCTGCACGGCCAGGGCCTGCTCTACTGCGACCTCAAGCCGGACAACGTCATCCAGACCCGCGAGCAGCTCAAGCTGATCGACCTCGGCGCGGTGCGGCGGCTCGACGACTACGAGAGCCCGCTGTTCTTCACCACCGGTTACAGCGCGCCCGAACTGGCGTCGCAGGGCGCGTCGGTGTCCTCGGACCTGTACACGGTCGGCCGGACGCTGGCCGTGCTGAGCTTCGAGTTCGCCGGTTACACGCGGGAGTACAAGAACACGCTGCCCGGACCGGACGCGGTTCCGCTGTTCGCGCTTTTCGGGTCGTACTACCGGTTCCTCAAGCGCGCTACGCACGCTGATCCGGATCGGCGGTTCATCGCCGCCGATGACATGGCTGACCAGCTGACCGGGGTCCTGCGCGAGATCATGGCGCTGGGAACCGGCCAGCCGCGGCCGGCCGCGTCGACGGTGTTCGGGCCGGAGAGCCGGACGTTCGGTGTTCATCTGGTGGTGCCGGAGCAGGGCGAGCGGGTGCCGTTGCCGGACGCTGCCGAGGTCGTCGCCGGTCTGCCGATTCCGCAGGTCGACACGGACGACCCGGCTGCTGGTGTGCTTGCTACGACGACTGCGCTTGACCCGCACGAGGCGATCGAGGCGCTGGCTACCGCGCCGCGCGAGTCGATCGAGGTGCGGTTGCGGATCGTGCGCGCTCGGATTGAGCTGGGCGAGTTCGTGGAGGCGCAGCGGCAGTTGCAGGCTGCGCAGTATCTGGCGATCCGGCACGGGTTCCCGCATGACTGGCGGATCGACTGGTACCGCGGGCTGATCGAGCTGGCCGGTGGTCGGCCGCGCGTCGCGCACGTGGCGTTCGATGCGGTTTACGACGACCTGCCGGGGGAGATCGCGCCGAAGCTGGCGTTGGCGGTCAGCGCTGAGGGCGTCGGGGATTACTTCGGTGCTGCGCGGTTCTATGAGCTGGTTTGGCGGACTGACCGGACTTATGTGAGTGCTGCGTTCGGGCTTGCTCGCGTGTATCTGGCGCAGGGTGCTCGGCAGAGTGCGGTTGAGGTGCTGGAGGGGGTTCCGGCTACCTCTACGCACTATGTGGACGCGCAGGTCGCTGCGATCAAGATCAAGACTCGTGCGCAGGGTGTTGGCACTGGTGAGCATCCGACTGTTACCGAGGGCGATCTGGTCGACGCGTCTGGGCGGTTGCAGCGGCTCAACCTCGATGCTGAGCGGCATACGCGGCTCAGTGCTGAGGTGCTGGAGGCGGCTTATGACTGGCTGAAGGTGCCGAACCAGACGAAGCCGGTCACGACGGCGAAGGTGCTGGGCTGTGAGCTAGAGGAGCGTGACGTCCGATTCGGACTGGAGCGCTGCTACCGGTCGCTGGCCCGGCTCACCGACAACACGACCGACCGGATCGCCCTGGTGGACCGCGCGAACGCCATCCGCCCCCGCACCCTCACCTGACGGTCCGTGAGGGGAACCCTGAGGGAATCAGAGTCCCTCAGGGTTCCCCTCACGGACATTCAACAGGGCACTGAGGTCAGGGGTTGATGTCCCACTCGCGCTTGTTGCGGCGGTGCTGCTCGGCCAGCTTCTCCAGCGCTTGCGGGTCGCCGTGGGTGCTGAAGTGTTCGAAGCCCACTGCGACGAACAGGGCTCGGGCATTGACCGCGACCGGCCCATCGGCGGCGTCCAGGTGGCCGTCCGCGCTCACGTAGATCTTGCGGCCTGCGACTCCGTCCAGCCGGGCCTCGATGTACAACGTGGACCCGACGGGCACGGGACGGCGGAAGTCTGTCTCGAGCTTGCCTGTCACCGCGGGGCGGTGCAGCAGGTTGCCTACCGTCGAGCCGAGGGCCTCGTCGAAGGCGCAGGCCAGCAGGCCGCCGTGAGCGAGGCCGGGGGCACCCTGGTGGGCTGCGGTCACGGTGAACTTCGAGTGCACCGTGTAGCCCTCGCCGATGGCTGACCGCAGGTGCAGGCCGTCGTCGACCTCGTCGCCGCAGCCGAAGCACTCGGCGAAGTGCGCGCCCAGTTCGGTGCCGGGCGCGGGGGCTTTCGGGTGGATCTCCGGCGGCTCCACCGGCACGGGCGGCCACGGGCCGGAAACAGGACTCATGGGACGACGTTAACCCGGCGGAAGGACCCGCCGGCACCCGCCCTGACCGGCGCGGCCGCATTTCCTGAGCGCAGGGTAGTCGGAAAATTCCGCACGGTAGAAATTTCGCGACTCACCCTGCCAGCTCACGTCAACGGGTCAAGACTGGGGAAATGTGCTCCAAGGGATGGACCGGGACGTGTGCAGGAGGAGGTCACCGCCGGGATGAGTGAGCCAAAGACGGGGAAACCCGAGGTCGATCAGAGAACAGTCAAACGCGCGGTGATCGCGTCCGCGATGGGTAATGCGACCGAGTGGTACGACTACGGCGTATTCACCTCGGGCGCGATCGCGACGAGTATCGGAACACTGTTCTTCCCCGGCGAGGGCAACGCGGTGCTGAAATCGCTTGCCCTGCTGGCCGTCGGCTTCATCGTACGGCCGTTCGGCGGAGCGTTCTTCGGCCCGTTGGGGGACAAACTCGGCAGGCAGAAGGTTCTCGCCCTCACCATTTTGCTGATGTCCGGCTGCACCTTCCTGGTCGGCGTGCTGCCGACGTACTCAGGCGGTTACAGCATGGGCATCGCGGCGCCGATCGCGATCTTGTTGCTGCGGCTCATCCAGGGCTTCTCGACCGGTGGCGAGTACGGCGGCGCGGCGACGTTCATCGCGGAATACGCGCCGACGAAACGGCGCGGTTTCTTCGGTTCGTTCCTGGAGATGGGCACGCTGGCCGGCTACGTGCTGGGCAACTCGGTCGTGCTGGTCACTTACCTGTCGTTGTCGACCGAACAGTTCGACTCGTGGGGCTGGCGGATTCCGTTCTTCATCGCGCTTCCGATCGGTGCGATCGGTCTCTACCTGCGGTCGAAGCTCGAGGACACGCCGGAGTTCCGCAGGCTCGAGGCGGCCGGCGGAAAGGCGGAGAAGGCTCCGC
Source organism: Amycolatopsis circi (assembly GCF_003385235.1). GTDB lineage: Bacteria > Actinomycetota > Actinomycetes > Mycobacteriales > Pseudonocardiaceae > Amycolatopsis > Amycolatopsis circi. Next base: position 91,323 of record NZ_PQIA01000012.1, read on the forward strand.
TCAAGGAGACCATCCAGCGCAACTGGCGGATGATCCTGAACCTGATCGGCATCGTGCTGCTGCTGAACATCGCCGACTACATGCTGCTCACGACGATGCCGACGTACTTCACCAACACCCTGCACATCGGCGACACCGAGTCCAGCTTGATCATCATCGGGGTGGAAATCGTGCAGTTCGCGCTGCTGATTCCACTCGGTGCGCTGTCCGACCGGATCGGCCGGAAACCCCTGCTGCTCACCGCGGCCATCGGGTTCATCGTGCTGAGCTGGCCCAGCATCAAGCTGATGCAGAGCGGCAGCCTGCTGTGGCTGATCATCGGCTTCCTGGTCGTGGCGATCCTGCTGGCGCTGATGCTGGCGGTCATCGGTTCGACGTTCCCGGCGATGTTCCCGACGCGCGTGCGCTACGGCTCGTTCGCCATCGGGTACAACATCTCGACGTCGCTGTTCGGCGGCACCTGCGGCGTGGTCGTCACGGCGTTGATCGACGGCACCGGCAACGCGGACTGGCCGGCGTACTACTTGATCATCGCCGCGCTCATCGCGCTGGTCCCGATCATCAAGATCCCGGAGACGGCCCGGGTGCCGATCGAGGAGATCGACACCTCCGACACCGGCGGCAAGCTCGCCGGCGCCAGCAAGTGAGCAGCTGAGCAAACGAGAAAACCGCCCTCCGTCCATTAGGGACAGAGGGCGGTTTTCTTATGAGGTCAGCTGTTCTGCGTCGCCTCGATCGCCTGCGAGGCGAAGCGCTTGCGGGCCCAAGCTGCCAGGCCACCGGCGACCACGACGGCAACAACGGTTTCGATCATCAGTGCAACGAGCACCATGGTGCTTCCTCCTCAGGTTCTCGGGCCGGCCAATCCTGTGCCGGCTGAGCGACTGGTTCGACGGCCGCTCCGGCCGCCACTGAGAACATCGCCCCGAAAGCCCGGGATATTTCGTCGAAAACCCACTTGATCTGGTGACGTCCGCCACTCTTGCCGTGAAAGCGTTTCAGCGGGAGGTCGGCCTGGGTAACGACGTGCTTCCCGCAGGTGAACGCATCGATGCCGGGGCCTGGTCAGTCGTGGTCGGATACGCCCTCGGCGGCAGCGGCGGCCGGGACGTGCCCACCTGCTGACCGGGCGGCTCCGCCGGCGGTTGCTTGTCCGGCGAGCCTGGGCTCACCTCCGGGCCGGGCGTCGGGACCTGTGCCGGACCCTTCGTCGGCGGGGCCGGACTGGACGGGGCGGGCGAGACGGTGGCGAGTCCCGGCCCGGCGGGCATGACGGGCGGCTGCTCGGCCCCGCGGCTGCCCACCGCGAGAGCGGCCACCACGATCACCGCGACCGTCGCGGCGGAACTGCCCGCGACCGCCCAGCGCTTGCGCTTACGACGGACAGCGGCACCGCGCACGATCACGTCCGCGGCGTCGACCCGCATCGGCGGGCCGTCCGGCGTCTGCGCGAACAGGGCGCGTACGGCTTCGGTGTCTTCGAAGTCATCGGAGACCATCTCGTTCACCTCCCTCCAGGGACGGGCAAAGCCTCGAAATGCGGGCCCAGCCGGGCCCGCAGGGTAGCCAGACCGCGAGCGGCCTGGCTTTTCACTGTGCCGGTCCGGCAGCCGAGCGCCGCGGCGGTCTCCTCGACGGACAGGTCCTCGAAGTACCGCAGCACCAGCACCGCGCGCTGGCGCGGGGCCAGCGCGGCGAGTGCCTGCTGGATCAGCTGGTCGTGCTCAGTCTCGGCGGCAGGAGCCGGGACGTCGGGTGGTGCGTCGGTGAGCCGCTCCCGTTTCCAGCGGCTGCGGCGGTTTTCCGCGAGGAAAGTGCGCAGCACGATTTTGCGCGCGTAAGCGTCGAGCGCGTCGTGCCGGGCCAGCCGCGGCCAGGCGAGGTACAGCTTGAGCAGCGCCGCCTGTGCGAGATCTTCGGCCCGATGCCAGTCCCCGCAAAGCATGTAGGCAGTGGACCGCAGGCTGTGCGCGCGCTCGCCGAAGTACCGGGCGAACTCGCCGTCCCACGGCGAGTTCGGCCCGGCCACCGGACTGGAGCGGGAGGGCACCGGGTGATCAGCCCCAGACCGAGGGCAGGTGCAGGTCGCCGGTCGGGCCCGCGGGCACTGCGGTCGGGACGCGCTTGCCCGCGGCCTTCGGCGGCACGCCCGGAGCGCCGACCCGCGGCGCGGCCGGGGCGGCGGTGGTCTGGCGGTCCGCGGACGGAGCCGGGGCCGCGGTGGGCCGCTCGGCGGGGGCGGTCTTCGTCGGGGCCGGCTGCGCCGACGGCGGGGCGTCCGCGGCGAAAGCGACCGCGCCGCCGGTCAGCGCGCCTCCGGCGAGCAGCAGCGAACCGATGGCGAGAGCGAAGCGAACACGCACGAGTTTCCTCCTGGTTCCACGAGCGCCGGGTGGCGCTTGTCTGCTCTAGTCATGCGGTCGGCGGTCGCCGGGGTTGCATCGGATTTCTTTTTCTCGCCGGGACAGGCGAACGGCCGGGAGCGTTCGAGATCTCCCGGCCGTCCGGTGGTGCGGTGCTGCTCGTTCAGGCGGACAGCGCCGACAGCTTGGTCCACGACGCCCAGTCGTAGGTCCAGTCGTTGTAGTCGCCGTCCTTCGGACCCAGCTGCTGGGTGCTGCCGGAGATCTCCACCGGGTCGCCGGGAAGGACGCTGTCGTAGTAGATCTTCGCGTTCGCCGGCGACAGGTTGAGGCAGCCGTGCGAGATGTTCTTCTTGCCCTGCGCCCAGATCGACCCGGCGAGACCGTGGATGAACTCGCCGTTGTTGGAGATCCGGACCGCCCACGGCACGTTCACGTCGGTGTAGTTGTAGCGCGGGTTGCTCATCGAGTACGTCGCGTGCTTCGACATCACGACGTGCGTGCCGCTGTGCGTGACCCGGCCCGGGTCGGAGTCGAGGCCGTAGCTCACCGGGAAGTCCATGACCTGCTGGCCGTCGCGGATGACCTGCATGGTGTGTTCCTGGGTGTTGCCCTTGACGATCTGCGAGCGGCCGATGGTGAAGCTCGCGGAGACGTCCTGCTTGCCGTAGACGCCGTCGCCCATCGAAACGCCGTAGATGTTGGCCGAGACGACGACCTTCGTGTTCGGCTTGAAGTACTCCTTCGGCCGCCAGTGCACCGAAGTGTCGCCGTTGAGCCACGCCCACGCGCCCTCGGTCTTCGGCGTGGTTTCCACCGACAGCGCGCGCTCGACGGAGGCCTTGTCCTTGACCGCGCTCGGGAACGTGAGCGTGATCGGCATCGCGATGCCGTAGGTCTGCCCGTCGCCGACGTTCAGGCTGCCCTGCATCTGCCTGCGCGGCTTGACCGTGGTGAACGAGCCGTTGATCTGGACCTGCTTGCCGTCCTCGCCGGTGGCCTGCCCCGACCAGGTGTAGGTCTTGCCGTAGCCGAGGTCTTCGGTGCTGGCCCAGCTCTTCTTGTCCGGAGACGGCTGCCCCTGCACCTGTTTGCCGTCGGCGTTGGTGAGCGTGACCGCTCCGATGGTGCCGTTGGCGACGGTCACCTTCGCCGGTTCGCCCGGCGCCACGTCGCCCGCCCCGGATGCCGGCGTGATCGCCACGGCCGCCGCTTTAGCGGGCGTGGCCGGCGCCTCGGTAGGCCCGCCGCCCGCGGTCCCGCCCGCGTTCACGCTCGACCCGCCGCCGCTGCACGCCCCGAGCGTGAGCGCGGCGACCAAGCCCAGCACCGCGACGCCGGCCCGGCGGCGTGCGAAGTGTCGGATTGTCACACCGATCCCCAATCTCCCCTTGGTACCCCGAACACCAAGACGTCCCGACCGGCCGTCGCGTTCACTGGATCAGGGGTGACCAGCATCACACTGCACCGAGTGACCATCACGGAAACGGCTCGATCGACCGCGCACTGTGCATCCCCGAACTGCGCTGGGTGTACCGGATCAGAGCGGCCGCGGGGTCCGATTGCGGTGCGTAGGCGGCAATACGACGTTCCGGTGATGCGCGCACGATGGAACCGATCCTTGCGATCAACGGGGTTCAGATTTGGTGAGATCCCGGTAGGCTGCTGACCAGGCCGTCGTTTTGCGTGTTCGTGGCTTCACACTCGCGGAACTTCTGACGCGAGCCGTGGGGCCGTAATAGCTCTTCGCTCGTCTCGTTGGAACCGCCCGGGACGGCCGGGGTGCCGCTTCGGCGGCATTCGAAGCGGATCTGTTACGAGGAGTACAGCGGTGGCGCAAGGCACTGTGAAGTGGTTCAACGCGGAGAAGGGCTTCGGCTTCATCGCGCAGGACGGCGGCGAAGGCGACGTTTTCGTGCACTACTCGGAGATCGAGGGACGCGGCTTCCGCACCCTCGAGGAGAACCAGCGAGTGGAGTTCGAGGTCGGCCAGGGGCAGAAGGGCCCGCAGGCCCAGAAGGTCCGCGCGATCTGAGTCAGGCCCGCGCGTTTTCTCAGGCCTGAAAGAAGGGCCCCGACGGGATTTCCCGTCGGGGCCTTTTTTCATTGCGGGTTCCGTTGTGGGGAATGTTTGGAGCGACGGTTACCGCGGTTGATCCGGATCGGTTGTTGGGGTGGCGGCTCGGCGGCTTGAGTCCGGCCCTGGCGGATGCGCCGCGGCTTGATCGGGATCGGCGGTCGGCCGGTCTGCCGCGATTCGGGACGCGCGGCCGAAGGCTTGGTTCGGCGGTGCGAGGCGGGCGGGTTTCGGCGGGGCCGGGCACGGATGGGCGACGCCGGATCGGTTGGTTGCCCGACTCGGAGTGGGTGCGGTCGATCTGACTCGATCGAGTGGCGCTCGCCGTTGTTGATGGCCGGGCGTGGACGGTCAGCGGCTGGGCTGAGGGCCGGAGCCGGTCGCGTGCGTGGCTCATCGCATCCAGGCCGTGCTGTGCTGCGGTGCGTGCCGTACCTCGTCCGCCCGCGGTGAACTATCAGCCGAGCCGTCCGTTTCTCGCCCCGGCCCGGTCCGCGCGGCAAGCGAACTCGGGAGCGTCCCACTTATCGGGACCCCGCCTGCCCGGCGACCCGGACAAGGGAAAACCCCCGGCCGTCGGGGGAAGCCGGGGGTTTTCGTTCAGGGGGCGGATCAGCGTCCGACGAGGGGCTCTTCGAAGGTCTCCGCCGGGAAGTGGAACTCGTCGGTCATCGCGTCGGAGTGGCGGCGCTCCTGGGCGGAGGCGGCCTGGCCCTCCCACGAGAGGCGCTCCAGGATCCATTCCTGCGCCAGGGCCTGCGGGGTCAGGTTCCGGGCGACGGCGATGTCCTTGAGCTGCTGGCTGGCGATGAGGTTCATGCGCAGCTGGTAGACCTGCGCGTCGCCGAAGCGGCTGCCGGTCCCGGTGCTCTCCGGGTCGGAGTCCGGGGCGAGCGCGGCGAGGTAGCTGGTGAGCTCCTTGTCCTCGACGACTTCGTCGCCGGCGGCCTTGGCGGCATTGCGATGCCGCCCGCTCGAGACGGCTTTGAGATTCGTGCGGCTGCTGAGGCGGCCGAGGGAGGGAAGAGGCACTCGGCCACGATAACGGTTGGGTCTCGGCAAACAAACCACTGTGAGCCACGACACACGCATTTCTGTGCCCGGCCAGCCCAATTCGATCACCTGTTCAGCCCAGTCGGTAAACGCATTTCGCGACTGTCTGTTGATCAGGGGTACGGAGAGTAGATCCGCAGGTCAGTGCCGGTGCGCAGAAATGGAGAGACCCCCGCGCCAGGGGGAGGAACGCGGGGGTCGGAGGGGATCTCCACAGGCGCTGACCGGGGGTGTGTCAGCAACACCGATTGTTGCACGAGTTCCGGGGATCGGCGAGGGGAAGCCGGGAGAAATCGTTCTGCGCGATCTTGGAATGCTTTACCAGGGAAGCTGCGGAGAGTGTTCTCAGGTTCACTCTCCGGGGGGCTGCCGGTGCCGCTCGCCGCTGGTTAGCCTCGCGGCCAGTTGTTGCGAACCGCGCGGAGGGGCCATGAGCGGATCGGTCGAAGTTCGTCAGTTCCTCCTTCGGTACGAAGGTGCCGACGGGGGAAGCACGTCACTGTCCGGCGGAGTGCCGGCGCAGCGCGGGTCATCGGAAGGGCAACGGGTCTCCGACGACCAGGTCCGCCGAGCCCGGCTCGCCGTCGCGGCCGGCGCGCTGGACGTGGAGGACTGCGCGCAGCTGCTGGAGATGCTCGGGCTGAGTCCGGGCGACGACGGCGAGGCGCCAGTGCAGCGCTGACCCGTTCCGTCGCTGGTGCGTCGCGGCGTGGTTGGCCTTGGCGGCTGCTGCGGGTCCGTTGGGCCGCCCTTGGCGTGAACTCGCGCCTCGGTGGCAGGGAAGCGCGGGCCTGGATTTCGGTCGGGCGAGACCGTCTCCGGCGTAGAGTGGCGTGGCGTGGCACACACTGATTGTCTGGAGCGGCTTCGGGCAGGCTGATCGGTGCCGAGCGGTGCGGCCAAGCTGTCGGCTCGGACGTCGTCGCAGGTCGGAGGCTCGCGGACTGCTTAAGGAACCCCCGGTGCAAAGCCCCCGGAACGTGCCCTATGCTTGTAATCGCTCCCAGGGGAACACCTGAGAGCGCGGTCGGTCGGTACACCGAAACCGATCGGGCTCCCATCGTTCAGTGGCCTAGGACTCCGCCCTTTCAAGGCGGCAACGCGGGTTCGAATCCCGTTGGGAGTACGCAGTACCAGTAAGGCCCTGTGGCGCAGTTGGTTAGCGCGTCGCCCTGTCACGGCGAAGGTCGCGGGTTCGAGTCCCGTCAGGGTCGCAAGATCGTTCGGCTCCTAGCCGGCGTTCCCGGCCAGGTAGCTCAGTTGGTACGAGCGTCCGCCTGAAAAGCGGAAGGTCGCCGGTTCGACCCCGGCCCTGGCCACAGCCATCTACCTGCGAAACAGCCCCCACCCGGTTCGGGTGGGGGCTGTTTCGTTTCTCGGGCCGCCTTGGCGGTGCCTCTCCGGTTGCCGCGCGGTGTTCTCCTGCCGTATCGCTGCCGGCAGGCTCGCGGCTTCACCGAGCGGACTTCTCTGGCCTGAATGTGCCGGGAGCAGCCATTCGGAAGCAGTCTTGCCAAACCTCCGGATCGCTACCTAGCCTCAATAACATCTCAGAGGTCTGGACCACTGGAGGTCGAGAATGCCGGGAGATGTGGGGCGTCGCAGTTTTCTTGCCGGGTCGGCGGCGGTGGCGGTCGGGGCAGTGGGAGCGATGACTCCGTTCGGAGCTGAGGCCGAGGCCGTCGAAGCGCAGTCCGGGGTGGCGGTTTACGCGAACAACGTCGGTTACGCGCCCGGCGCGCCCAAGCGGGCGGTGCTCGCGGTCGGTTCGCCGAGGGCTATGCCGAGGTTCACCGTCGTGGACTTCGCCACCGGGAAGGTCGCCTTCACTGGGAGCCCGCGGCCGGCGGCGCAGGTTCCGGGGTGGGACGACCGGCACTACTGGACCGCGGACTTTTCCGCGCTGAAGACCGAAGGCGAGTACGTCTTGCTCGCCGCGGACGGGCGGTCGCAGCCGTTCCGCATTGATCAGCTGGTGCTTGAGCGCTACACGCTCTCCCACGTCGTGCACTACTTCAAGGGCACCCGCAGCTCGGACCGGTTCGATCGCCAGGACCGCGAAGCGCCGATCGGCCCCAAGGGTGCGCAGGTCATGGACGCACACGGCGGCTGGTACGACGCGACTGGCGACTTCGGCAAGCACTTCACGCAGCTGTCGGATCGCAGCTACTTCAACACTCTCCAGATTCCGCTTACCGCCTGGGTGCTGGCCAAGGCGTATCAGCGGCTTACCGCGCGCAGCGACACCAACTTCACCCAACTGCGAACCTGGCTGGCCGACGAAGCACTGTTCGGTGCCGACTACCTGCGCCGGGTGAAGCTCGCGGACGGCACGTTCGTCACCTCGGTTATCCAGCCTGGGCCGCCGAAGGATCCGAAGCTGCGTTACGTCCTGGCGAACAGCGACGGCGAGCCCGTCCAGGTGAACTACCGCGAAGGCGGCGGAGTCGCGATCGCCGCGCTGGCCGCTGCGACGACGCTGGATACCTCGGGCGACTACCCGCACGAGGAGTACCTGGCGACGGCGGAGGCGGCGTTCGGCTTCCTGGAGCAGCACAACGTCGAGATGACCAATGACGGCAAGGAAAACATCCAGGACGACTACGGTGCGTTGCTGGCGGCGGTCGAGTTGTATCAGGTGACCAAGAAGCCAGTGTACCGCGAGGCGGCGGATCGCCGGACACGTAACTTGTTGCGGCGCTTGGTTTCCTGGAAATCCTATCGGGATTACTGGCGCGCGGACGACGGCGACCGGCCGTACTTCCATCCCTCGGACGCCGGTCTGCCGGTGATCAGCCTGCTCGCCTACGCCGAGATCGCCGACGCACCAACGGTTTCCGAGGTGCTTGCGGTAGTGCGGCGCTCGCTGGAGTTCGAACTCGCGGTGACTGCCGAGGTGCCTAACCCGTTTGGGTATGCGCGGAATCTTGTGCAAGATGGGGAGGGTAAGAGGTATAGCTCATTTTTCTTCCCGCACAACGTCACGCCGCGAGTGAAAGACCAGTGGTGGCAGGGTGAGAACGCGCGGATCGCGTCGCTGGCGACCGCCGCTCGCCTTGCCGCGCAACGGTTTTCCGGCGACTTCGCCGCGCGGCTGCGGTCGTACGCGGCTGACCAGCTGAACTGGATCTGCGGCAGCAACCCGTACGGCGTCTGCATGCTCGACGGCAGCGGCCACGACAACCCGCAGTACAGCTGGCTCGGGTCGTGGCAGTTCCTGCCGACGGCGGGCGGGATTGTCAACGGCATCACCGGATTGAACGAGGACGGCAGCGGAATCGCATGGGATCGCGGCTACGTGGTCACCGGAAAGGACGACGACTGGCGGTGGGATGAACAGTGGCTGCCCCACTCGACGTGGTACCTGTATGCGGTCGCGGTAGGGGACTGATCCAGGGGCTCGACGCAGGTGGCGGTCGAGTAGGTGCCTGCGGCGCTCCGGTCGGCAGTGGGCAGGACGACTGCTCTGGGCAACGCTCGGTGAAGTGCTCCTCGCGGGAAGCCTTGCAAGGAGCGCTCCTCGGACGGCTAGATCAGTGGGCCGGGCTGGCCGGGGCGGACTTCAGCGCCGCCGCGCAGGACCGCTCGCTGGCGACCGTGGCCGATTTGGTCGCGCCCCGCGAAAGCGGCATCGTGCCGAGCCTGCCGTGGGTGCTCGCGAACGCAGAATCAGCGAGCTGCGGAACATTGTCGTGCTCGGCGCGGCTGCATGGTGCAGGGTCCGTCGTGGGTGTTAGCGAAGGCAGACTCCGCGAGCTACGGAACTTGGCTGTGCTCGGCACGGGCTGCACAGGACCGGGTTCGCCGTGCGTGCTCGCGGTCGCAAACTCAGCGAACCACGGGAACTTGTCCTGCTTGACACGGGCTGCACTGTGTCGGGGTCGCTGTGGTGCTTGCGGAAGCAGACTCCGCGGGCCGCGGAACTTGGCCGCGCTCGACACGGCTGCCCGACGCCGGGATCGCCGTGCGTGCTCGCGGTCACTAGCCCAGCAGGACGCGGGTCGTGCCCGGCACGAACTGCGCCGTGCCGGGCACCTCCCGAGTGGTCGCCAGCTAGATCAGCGGTCCGCGGAACTTAGCCGTCCCCGGGACAAGCTGCACGGTCCCAAGCCCACCGTGAGCACTCGCATAAGCCAACTCTCGCGACAGGTCTCCGACGCCGTTCGTGCCTGGTTGCGGGGCCAGGTTCAGCGTGCTGAGCACACCGAGAGCGTTGCCGTCGCGGTCGAGGAAGCCGCTGCCGGAGTCGCCGGGGATGCCGGGGGTCACCGTCAGTACCGTGTGGCTCCAGCCGCTTCCGGTGTCGCCTAGGCTGGTGCCCTGTTTGGGGGACAGCTGGGTGATTCCGCCGCGCAGCTCGGAGTTGCCGTAGCTGAGCACGGTGCCTAGTTGCTTTGTGCCGCTGGTGTTTACCCCGGTCGGCCCGCCCCAGAACGGCAGGCTCGGGTTCACCTTGGACACGTCCGCCGGGTCGACCTTCACTAGCGCGAGATCGTTGTACTGGCAGGTGTTCGCGTCCGCTTCGTGGCGGGACTGCATGGTCAGCCACGAGTTGTAGACGAGCGTCCCCGGCTTGCTCGCCCCGGTGATCGAGACCGGGGTGCCGATCGGGAGCGAACCGGCGGAGCAGCCGTTCGTTTCGGTCGAACCGCCGGTGCCCGAGCAGTGCGCGGCCTGCCCGAGGAACACGTCGGTTCCGTTGCTGTACACGAAGTTCGAGGTGCATTGCGCCCCATTGGTGTGCGTCTGCACCCCAGGATGCACGGCGGCGGTGTCCGCCGGGGCCCAGTTCGGGGCCGCTGCCCACGCGGTCGCGGGCAGCAACGCGGCGGCGGTCGCCAGCGCCGTCACCGCACTGGCCCGGGCCAGTGGTCGAGGGGTCTTCATCGGGCTCCCTTCGAGAAGGCCAGCACTCACTCGGACGTGTGCTACTGACTGGTAGGCATCGGGGGTACATCACACCAGAGAGTGGTGCCAGTCACAACCGTTGTGACCGTGGGTGACCAACCACCTGCTTGACCTAGAGCTAGGTGGAGGTTGCAGACTGGGTGGCATGACTGGGGAATGGAACATCGAAGCAGCGGACGTCGACGCCTACCTCGCGCGCGTGGGGCAGCGGTGGGAGAAGCCCTCTGTAGCGGCGCTGGGGCGGTTGGCGCGGGCGCACGTCGAGACGATCCCGTTCGAGAATGTCGACGTGGTGATCGGCCGACATCGCGGGATCGAACTGGATGTCGTCAGCGAGAAGCTCGTCGGACGGCGTCGCGGCGGGTACTGCTACGAGCAGGCCGGGCTGTTCGCGGCCGTCGCCGAGCAGTTGGGTTACGAGGTGCAGCGGACGGTCGCGCGGGTGCAACCGCGCAAGAGCGGGCCGTACACGCACATGACGCTGGTGATTACCGTTGAGGGGCAACAGTTCCTGGTGGACGTCGGATTCGGGGCCGGGATCCTGGTGCCGATGCCGCTGATCGACGGGGCCGAGGTGGACCAGGCCGGGTGGCCGCACCGGATGACCTTGCGCGACGGCTGGTGGGTGCTGCAGAAACAGGACGGCGACGGTTGGGAAGACCTGCACGAAGTGCTCCCGCAGGTGCACAGCCGGCCCATGGACTACCAGGTGTTTCACCACTACACGTCCACGCACCCGAAGTCGCCGTTCATCGGGCGGGCCGTGGTGATGCGGCTTGAACCTGGACGGTTCCGTCGCCTGCTCGGCCGCGAATACGAGGAGAGCCACCCGGACGGCACGGTCGAGAAGCGCACGATCGAACCGGTCGATCTCGGCAAGACGCTGGAGGACCTCGACGTCTTCCTCACCGAGGACGAGCTGGCGGCACTGCTCGAGACCTACTGAACGCTGGGGTGACAGCGGCTGCGGCGGCGAGTAAGTCCACTAGCGAGTGACAGCGCCACTCACTTACCGAAACAACTCCGCCGCAGCCAACGGCCGCCCCAGGTGATACCCCTGCGCCTGGTCACAGCCAAGTTCCCGCAGCAGTGCCAGTTCCTCCGCGGTCTCGACACCTTCCGCGACCACCGTCAGATCCACCGCGTGCGCCATCGCGATGATGCTCGTGACGATCGCGGCCGCGTCGCGGGAGTCGGCGATTCCGGTGATGAACGAGCGGTCGATCTTGAGCGTGTCCAGCGTCAGCCGACGCAGCTGGGCCAGCGAAGAATAGCCCGTGCCGAAGTCGTCGATGGCCAGCAAAACACCGAGAGAACGCAAGGCGGCCAACACTTCCGCGGCCGCCGACGTATCGCGCATGAGGGCGCTTTCGGTGACTTCCAACGTCAACGAGCCGGGCGGCAGGCCGGTGGTAGCGAGTGCGTCGCGGACCGCGGGGACCAGGTGCGGGTCGTCCAACTGCCGGACGGAGAGGTTGACTTTCAGGCTGAGGTCGAGGCCGCGCCCGGTGCGCAGGGCGGCGAGTTCACGCGTCGTGTCGCGCAAAACGTACTTGCCCAGCACGTTGATCAGTTCGCTTTCCTCGGCAAGCGGGATGAATTCCGCGGGCGAGATCGCGCCGTGTTTCGGGTGGGTCCAGCGCAGCAACGCCTCGACGCCGACCATTTCACCGGTGCGCAGGTCGACCACCGGCTGGTAGGCGGGCCAGAGTTGTCCACTGTGGACAGCGTCGCGGAGGTCCTGTTCCATCCGCAGCCGGCGCTGCATGCGTTCGCGCAGGGCGACGTCGAAGAACTCGAATCGGCCGCGGCCGCGGGATTTCGCTTGGTACATCGCGACATCCGCGTCGCGCAGCAAATCCTCCGCGCTGCGGCGGTCGGCCGGTTCGACGAGGACGATGCCCATGCTCGCGTCCAGGTGCAGCTGCCTGCCGTGCACCGAAACCGGTTCGGCCAACACCGAACGCAGGTGTGCGGCGAACACACCGACCTGCGCCTGGCCGGTCGTCGCGGACGTCACGACCACGAACTCGTCGCCGCCCAACCGGCCGACCACGTCGTCCGGACCGGTGGCGCGGCGCAGGCGTTCGCCGGCGATGCGCAGGACCTGGTCGCCGACCGGGTGGCCGAGAGAATCGTTGATCAGCTTGAACTTGTCCAGATCGAGGAACAGCACGGCGGCGGCCTCGGCACCGTCGCGGCGGTCGAGGCGGTCCAGCACCAGGGTGCGGTTGGCGAGGCGGGTCAACGGGTCGTGGGTGGCTTCGTGCGCGAGCCGGGCGCTGATCGCGCGCCGTTCGGTGATGTCGGTGAAGGACGTGACCACCGAGACGCCGTTCGGGTCGTCCGAGTCGAGCAACCGCGAGGTCAGCGACACCCACATGTCGCGGCCGTCGGGGCGGCGCAGACGCACGACCAGGCCGTTGTGCGTGATGCCGGTGCGGCGCGTGTGCATGGACGGCAGCTCGTCGTCCGGAATCCTGTTGCCGTCCTCGTCGAACAGCACGAGCGTCGTGCACGGGACGCCGAGCAGCTTCGCTTCGGGGACGCCGAGGATGCGGCAGGCGGACGGGTTCGCCGACTGGATCAGGCCGGTCGGTCCGATCACCAGGACGCCCTCGTCGAGCGCGGCGACGACCGTCGCGTAGTGCTGTTCGACGCGGCGACGTGCGGTTTCGTCGGTGCAAACCAGGAGGAAGCCGTCGACGGTCTCGGTCGCGGACACCCGGACCTGCCGAGGCGAGCCGTCCCGGCCGCGGTGGGTCTGCGCGGCGACGCCGTCGCGAATGGCGGCCGGGTTCGGGTCGATGCCGAGTACCTCGTGCACCCGTCTGCCGAGCGCTTCCGAGGCGGGCCAGCCGTAGACGGTCTCGGCGGCCGGGTTCCAGCCGGTGACGATGCCTTCGGCGGTGATCGTGACGATCGCGTCGCTGACGTGCGTGACCAGCGCTTCCTGCGCGCGGACCGCAGCCGCGGCGGCGTGCTTGACGGTGCTGTCGCGGATCACCACTTGGAACGACGGCGGGTTCGAGTCGCTGGTTCGCACCGACACGGTTTCCGCCACGAATTTGCTCCCGTCCAACCGTTTCAGCACCGCTTCCCGCGGTTCCGCACTGGGATCCTCAAGCAGCTGCGCGGATTCGGCGGCCACGAAGTCTCCGAACTCGCGGCTGACGACCTCGTGCGCCGCCCGTGCCGCGAACAGATCGAGCGCGGCCTGGTTGGCGTAGGTGACGACGCCGCCCGAGTGCACGCAGATCGCGTCCGGACTCTGCTCCATCAGGAGCTGGTAGCGGTCCGACAGCTCGGCGAGGTCGGACTTCTCCGGCGCGGCCTCCGCGACCGCCGAAGCGACGCCGAGCAGGCCGGTCGTGTGGTCCTGTTCGCCGACGGTCCGCGCGCGCACCCGGATGCGGCGAGGGGTCCCGTCGGCGCCGTCCTGTGGCTGTTCGAGTTCGAAATCGCGGCCGGGCGGGGTGCGGCGGAGGTTCGCGGTGAGCGGGCGCAGCAGCTCGGTGAGCCGGTCGCACAGCTCCTTGCCGGTCGCGCCGGGGAGGCCGAGTACCGCGTCGAGGCCGGGCAGCCACGTGAGGGTCGCCGGTTCGGAGGCATGCAGGGAGAACAGGACCCCCGCGCCGGCGTCCGGCCGCAGGCCCGCGAGCTGGGCTCGCCGGGTGATTCCACCCGGTTCACCGGCCAGGGCGTCAGCCTCCATGGTGCTTCCGATCCCCCTTGTCGGCGTATGGCCCGTCGATTACACCACCGAGTGAAGCCTGTGTATATCCGCACGGGGAGCCGCTTGCATCACTCGTCTGGACCCGGCGGCGGGTGCTATCGGGCGACGCGGGACACGCTGCGCAGTCGCGGACCCCACACGAGCAGGCCGAAGTGGGCCGCACAGGCATGTCCGAGGACTGTCACGACGGAGGCGAGACTGGCCGGATCGTCAGTCACATAGACGCCGATAACGAATAGCTCAAGGGCCGCGATCCCGACGATTTTGGCCCGCCCGCGCAGCAACGCGACGAGCACGCCCGCGGTGGTGAGGAAGCCGTAGCTGACGCCGATGTCGAGCCAGCGGCCCGCGGAATGCGGCAGGACGTCGCTGTGGATCAAGGCCATGACCGGCAGTTCGGTGGCGATCGTGGCGAGCACGTGTCCGCTGAAGAAGACCAGGGCCGTCCGCAGCCCGCCGAATCGCCGCTCGAACGGGGCGACCGCGATCGCGAAGATCACCGCATACGGCAGCCAGCCGCCGCCAGCGATCCAGAACGCGCTGGTCAGGAGCGCGGTGAGGGGGTGGCGCGCCATGTTGTGCGCGTCGGTGCTGGAGACCGCGAGGAGTTTGTCGGTGAGCTTGGGGCTCGCGAACCGGATGAGCAGCGAGGTGCCGAGCAGGAGAACGAGGTAGCCGAAGGTGAACGGCGTGGCTCGCGGACTGGGGACGAGGCTGAGCCAGGCGCGCTTCGGCCGCCAGGTCGCGGGGATGGCCAGGAACGGAAGCCTGGGGGCGGGCTGGACGAGGTCGAGCGGATCGTTGTCCGGCAGCACAGCCGTCGCCGTCGGCTGCGGGGATCCGATGAGGTCGGCCAACTGGGTTCCGCCTGCCCGGGTCGTGGCCGGGGTCCCGGCCGGTTCGAGGACGTCGGTGGTCCCGGCTGGCGGAACCGCGCCCGGTACGGCCGGAGCCGGTCCGCGCAGCCACGTCAAGGACCGCCACTTCCGGGGAGTTCCGGTGGTGGCAGCACTGCGCGCCGGGCGGGGTGCCGGATCCGGCGAGCGCGGTGCCATGCGTCCAGAGTGGCTGGGCATGCTGGGATTTTGGCCAAGAGCAGCTGTGAATGCGCTGTGATTCACACCCGCTAGAGTGAGCACTCAGGGTAGAAGGTTTCACCCTTTGTCACCCGTTCAGTGGGCTCATCCGGTAGGAATAGGCCACTCCTGGTGAAAGGTCTCGCTGGTGAACGACGAGGTTTCGGTCGCCGAGCTGTTGGTGCGCGAAGGACACGAACGACGGATTCCGCCGCCGTCGCGGTCCAGGTGGCGCATGGTTTCGGTGATGCTCGCGGTGATCGTCGGCTGCGGGGCGGCGGCGATGCTCGTCTCGTACGGGACCACGGCGAGCGACGGAGCCGCTCGGATCAGCGAGATGCGCGTGATCGAGATGCCGGACCGCACCGGCGGCGCTGGCGGCGTCGACGAGACCAATCCGCCGACGCCCACCGGCGAGGAAACCGAAGGGGGCACCGTCGGCGTCGGGGACGCACCTTCGAGCAAGGTGAACGTCAACCCGCTCGGCGAGCACAGCACCCCGGACCACCCGGCCGATTCTGTTCCGTCGCATCCGGCGTCGAGCGAACGGCCGGAAACCACTGGTTCGACCGCGCCGCCGCAGTCCTCGTCGAGCCCGTCCGGTCCGTCGAGTTCGAGCCAGCCGTCGTCGCCGAGCAGCCACGAGCCGCCGTGCGTACTGAACATTATTTGTCTCTGATCTGCTTGCCGGGGAAACCCTGAGCGTCCGCTGAGCGCGAACCGCGCCGCGCGGGAGAACCCGGCATGATCGGCCGCGTGCCGAATACAAAGCTGCGCGCCTGGCTCCTCGAAGGCGAGCACAAGCGCGCCCAGCAGATGACCGGTGGCAAGCGGGAGACCAAAAAGGCCGAACAGCCGTGGTGGAAGGTCATGTGTCTCACCGGCGTCGACTACTTCTCCACGCTCGGATATCAGCCGGGGATCGCCGCGCTCGCTGCTGGAGTGTTGTCGCCGCTGGCCACTGTGGTGCTGGTGGTGCTGACTCTCGCCGGCGCGCTGCCGATTTACCGCCGGGTGGCGCGGGAAAGTCCGCACGGCCAGGGGTCGATCGCGATGTTGGAGAAGCTGCTGTCCCGGTGGGGCGGCAAGCTGTTAGTGCTTGCGCTGCTTGGGTTTGCTGCTACTGACTTCGTCATCACGGTTACGTTGTCTGCTGCTGATGCTACTGCGCACGTTATTGAGAATCCGTTTGTTCCGGCTGCGCTGCATGGTGGGCAGGTTTGGATCACGTTGGTGCTCATCGCGTTGCTGGGGGCGGTGTTTCTCAAGGGGTTTGCCGAGGCTATTGGTGTCGCGGTGGTTCTCGTCGGGGTTTATCTCGCGTTGAACGTTGTGGTGGTGGTTGTTGCTTTGGCGCATGTGTTTGGCGCGCCGCAGTTGATTGTCGACTGGCAGAATTTGTTGGTCAGCGAGCATCCCAATCCTTGGCTGATGGTCGGGGTCGCGCTGGTGGTGTTTCCGAAGCTTGCGCTGGGGTTGTCCGGGTTTGAGACCGGGGTTTCGGTGATGCCGCTGGTCCGTGGGGCGAGCGGGGACACGGAGGCGGAGCCGGTTGGGCGGATTCGGAACACTCGGCGGTTGCTGCTTACCGCGGCGTTGATCATGAGTGCGTTTTTGATTACTTCCAGCTTTGCTACTGCGGTGTTGATTCCGCAGCGGGAGTTTCAGACTGGAGGGAAGGCTAACGGGCGGGCGTTGGCTTATCTTGCGCATAGTTATCTTGGGGATGGTTTTGGTACTGTTTATGATGCCAGTACTATTGCGATTCTGTGGTTTGCTGGCGCGTCGGCGATGGCTGGGTTGTTGAATATCGTGCCTCGGTATTTGCCGCGGTATGGGATGGCTCCGGATTGGGCGCGGGCTACTCGGCCGTTGGTGATCGTGGTTGCGGTGATCGCGTTTGTGATTACGTTGATCTTTGATGCTGATGTGGAGGCCCAGGGCGGGGCGTATGCGACCGGGGTGCTGGTGTTGATTTCGTCGGCTTCGGTTGCGGTTACGTTGTCTGCTCGGCGGCTTAAGCAGCGGTCTTTCTGGGGGTATCTGGCGATCACTGTGGTGTTCTTGTACACGACGATTGCCAATATTGTGGAGCGGCCAGAGGGGGTGAAGATCGCTGGGTTCTTTATTGGGGCGATTGTGGTCACCTCGTTGATCTCTCGGGCTACTCGGTCGTTGGAGTTGCGGGTCGAGAAGGTTGAGTTCGACGCGGCTGCGCAGCGGATCGTGGACAAGGCGGTGCGGTCTGGGGCGGTGCGGATTATTGCCAATGAGCCGGATGCTCGGGATGAGGCTGAGTATCGGGAGAAGGAGCAGGAGGCTCGGGAGGATAACCATATTCCTCGGGACAGTGCGTTGTTCTTTCTTGAGGTTACTATTTCTGATGCTTCGGATTTTGAGACTACGTTGCGGGTGCGCGGGGAGAAGCGGGCCGGGTATCGGATTTTGCGGATGAAGAGTCCTTCTATTGCTAATGCTATTGCTGCGGTTTTGTTGCATTTGCGGGATGAGACTGGGGTGCAGCCGCATATTTACTTTGCTTGGACGGAGGGTAATCCGTTTAAGTTTTTGGTTCGGTATTTGTTTTTTGGGGATGGGGATGTGCCTCCGGTTACTCGGGAGGTGTTGCGTCGGGCGGAGCCGGATCCGCATTTGAGGCCGTTGGTGCATGTGGGGTGAGGTTCTTGGTTTCGGCTCGTCGCCTGGCGGCGACATTGCGCACGTTGGTTGCGTGGGGCACCCCGAAGCTTGATTGTGCTGACGGTCTTGGGGTGCTTGTCAAGGCGGGAAAGATGCCTTGACAAGCACCCCAAGACCGCAGGGAAGGCTTCGTATCGGGGTGCGGGGGTGGTGTGGGTGCCTCGATTGTTGGGTGCGTTGGCTGTGGTTGGGTGGTGGGTTGGGCTAGCGCCCCAATGTGGCGGTGGGTGCATGTGGCGCAACCAATGCCGCGTTGGGTGCATCGCGGCGGGACGGGGCGGAGGTGGTCCGTGAAGGGCTCCTTGAGGGAATCTGGGTCCGTGAAGGGGCCCCTCACGGACGTTGGCTGGTCGTGAGGGGAACCCTGAGGGACTCAGAGTCCGTGAAGGTTCCCCTCACGGAAGGCTCAGAGTGTCGCCAGGGTGGTTAGGCGGTTGGCTAGTAGGTCGATGTCGGCTGCGGTGGTGCGGTGGTTCGTGATGCAGGCGCGTACGCAGGCGTGGCCGCGAACTCTTGCGGGGCCCAGCATTGCGGTGCCTTCTTCGTGCAGTCTCGTGAGGAGTTCTGCGTGTGCTTCGGCGTCGCGGCCGGGCATTCGGATGCAGACTGCGGTGAGCGTCACCGGGTTCATCAGTTCGAGGCCAGGTGCTGCGGCGATGTGCGAGCCGAGTCTGGTGGCTAGGGTTAGGCAGCGTTCGGTGACTGTTCGGAAGGTGCCTACGCCGAACGTGCGCAGGGCGGCCCAGACCTTCAATGCCTTGAAGCTGCGGGAAAGTTGCGGTCCGTGGTCCATGTAGTCGAGCAGGTGGGCGTCGTCGATTGCGGTGAGGTACGACGACGTCGAGGAGAAGGCGAAGGCTGCGCGTAGTTTCGTCATGTCCTTGACCAGCAGGGCTCCGGCTTCCAGCGGGGCGAACAGCAGCTTGTGCGGGTCTAGGGTGATGGAGTCTGCCCGGGACAACGGTAGCAGCGCGTCGCGGGTCGAATCGGCTAGGACGAATAGGGCGCCGTATGCGCCGTCTACGTGCAGCCAGAGGTCTTCTTTTGCGCAGAGGTCGGCGATTGCGTCGATTGGGTCTATCGAACCAGTCGTTACTGTGCCTGCGGTGGCTACGACGCAGAACGGTTCTTTTCCGGCGGCGCGGTCTTCGGCGATTGTTTGGGTTAGCAGGTCGACGCGCAGTTGGAAATGTTCGTTGGTGGGAATTGTGCGGACGTTGGCCAAGCCGATTCCTAGCAGGGTGGCGGCTTTGACTACGCTGCGGTGCGCTTCGTCCGAGGTGTAGAGGACTAGCGGGGCACGGGATCCTTGCAGGCCGCGTTCGCGGAAGTCTGGTCTTCGGTCGGCGATGGCGGCGGTGATCGCGTCTTGGGTGGCTGCGGAACCGCCGTTGGTGAGGATGCCTCCGGAGGACGGGCCTAGGGCGAAGAGGGCCGTCAGCCAGTCCATGACGGAGCGCTCGATCACGTTGGCAGCGGGGGAGATCTGCCACAGGTTGCAGTTCTGGTTCAGTACTGCGGCGATCGCTTCGGCGTAGGCGCCGATGCCGTTCGGCGGGCCTTGTACGTAGGCGAGGAAGCGCGGGTGCGCGATCGTGGTGGTGTAAGGCACGATGCGGTCTACGACGTCGGCGAAGAATGCTTCTACGCCAAGGCCTTCTTCGGGGAACGGTTCCGCTAGCAGTTTGGCTAGGGTTTCCCGGTCCGAGTCAGGGGCGATCGGGCGACTAGTGAGTGAATTTTCGTAGCTCTCGGTGAACCGGGCCAGAAGTTCGGCCGCTCTCGTGCGTTCGGCGGCATTGAGAATGAGGGAAGTGCCGTCCATGCGACCTCTTCTGTCGAAGGTCTTTTCCGGCACAAGGTGTCATGCGCTGGATCGGCGGCGCAATGGTGGAAAGTCGGTGGTCGGCGTTTCTTGCTGCTGGGTCGGATAGGGCCAGGAAAGGAGTGCCCGAACGGGCGGACAGACTAGGGTAACGGGGCATGATCGGGGGCTGCGGCCGAACGGCGGTACCGGGGAAAGGGTTGTGGGGCAAGGGGTTCTGGTCGCCTCCGGCGGAGGGGAACGGAGCCGATCGGAGGGGTGGGTCAGGAGAGTTCGTCGGTGAGGTTGCTGAAGTCCGCGGTGTTCCAGCGCTCCGGGCGCATCGAGAGCACGATGTTGTCGGCCTGTAGCGCAGCGGCCTTGACGTAGGTGATCGCCGCTTCCTCGGGCAGGGATCGGCGCGCCATCGTGAGACGGTCTTCCTCGGTGACTGCGCGGATGCCGGTGACGGGGCCTTCCGCTGTCGCGTAGCGGATGGTTTTCGGGTCCTGCACGCACAGCGCGAAAGCGGCCGGCGGCTTCGATCAGTTTCGTTTCCGGGCGCCGGGCGAGGTGAGCACGGTGACCTCGCCCCTTAAGGCCAATTGAGCCGCTCGCGGAGGGGGAGACGACTGCTGGGATCCCGCAGATCGCGGAGCGGGCGGGGGTGAATCCGACCAGTGTTTACCGTCGTTGGGGCAGTTGCGCGAGCGTGCTGCTTGACGCTGCGGTCGCGCGGTTGAGCCTTACGTCGCCGGTGCCGGACACCGGGTGGTTGCGCTGCGATGTCGAGCAGTGGGCTGTACCTGCGGGTGTTGCTGAGCAGGCCGATCGAACCGGGGATCGGGGTAAAGCTCGCGGATCGGCTGCTTACGGCAGCAGGTCTTCCTCCCGCTTCCGGCCAAGGTGGTTGAACAGCAGGTTCAGCACGAAGGCCAGTACCGCGGCGACGGTGATCGGGCTGCCGCAGATCGTCCGCAGCCAGGCGGGGAAGTGCTGGAAGAACACCGAGTTGCCGAACCGGTCGAGCCCAAAAGCGGGCAGCAGGCCGACTCCGAGAGCCACGGAGACGACGAAAGCGTTGTGGTTGCCGGAGAAATCGACCTTCTTGAGCGTCTGCACGCCGACCACTCCGACCATCGCGAACATCACCACCGCGACGCCGCCGACCACCGGTTCCGGGATCGCGGCGATGAACGCGCCGATCTTCGGCACCAGGCCCATCACCACGAGCATGCCGCCGGTCGTCGCGACCACCCAGCGGCTGCGCACGCCGGTCATCTGCACCAGGCCGACGTTCTGGGCGAACGCGGTGTCCGGGAAGGAGTTCATGAAGCCGCCGAAGATCGCTGACAGGCCGTCGGTCGCGAGGCCGCGGGAGAGGTCGGACGGAGTGACCGGGCGGCCGGTGATCTCGCCGACCGCGATCAGGTCGGCGGTGGTTTCGGTGAAGGACACCAGCATCACCACGCACATCGACACGACCGCGGCGACCGGGAACGTCGGCGCTCCGAAGTGGAACGGCGAGGCCAGCCCGAACCAGCTCGCGTCGCCGACGCCGGAGAAGTGCGTGCGGCCGAGCGGGATCGCGATCAGCACACCGGCGACCAGCGCGACCAGCGGCCCGATCTGGCCGAGGAACCCGCGCAGCACCCGGGTGAACAGCACCACCAGCGCGATCACGCCGAACGCCAGGCCGAGGTTCGCCGGATCGCCGTAGGACGGGTCGCCGGTGTCGTGCCCGCCGATCATCGCCGTGCCGGGGCCGAGCAGCGAGATGCCGATGACCAGCAGCAGCGTGCCGGACACGAGCGGCGGGAAGAACCGGATCAGCGCGGCGAACGGGCGGGCGATCAGCAGGCCGAAGACACCGGACGCGATCATCGCGCCGTACACCGCGGTGATGCCGTACTGCGCGGCGATCAGGATCATCGGGTTGACCACGGTGAACGTCGCGCCCGCGACGACCGGCAGCCGGACGCCGAACAGCCGTCCGATGCCGACCGACTGGACCAAAGTGGCCAGTCCGGCGACGAACAGGTCGGCGTTCACCAGCAGCGCGATCGACGCGTCGTCCAGGTGCAGCGCGCTGCCGATGACCAGCGGCACGGCGATGCAGCCGGTGTACATGATCGCCATGTGCTGCAGTCCGAGAAGAAGCAGCCGTCCGGCGGGAAGGCCCCGGTCGACCGGGTGCGCGGCTTTGGTCATGAGCGGCTCCTTCTGTGTGGTCCCGCCGGATTATGGCTGCACATACCGCCGGTTTGTGTGTGACCATGCCAGACATGACTGCACGACCTCCGTTCCGTGCCGATCAGGTAGGGAGCCTGCTGCGGCCGGCGGTGCTGCGCGAGGCGCGGCGCGACCACGCGGCGGGGGAGATCTCCGCCGAACAGCTGCGAGCCGTCGAGGACGACGCGATCCGCGACGTCGTGAAGATGCAGAAGGCGGCCGGTCTGGAATCGGCGACCGACGGCGAGTTCCGCCGGTCCTCCTGGCACATGGACTTCATCTACGCGCTCGGCGGCGTCTCGCGCAGCGACGAGCGGCTGCACGTGAAATTCCACAATCTGGCCGGTGACCTGGAGTTCAGCCCGCCGGGCCTGCAGGTCGACGGCAAGGTGCGGCTCGACGAGCCGATCTTCGCCGACCACTTCGAGTTCCTGAAGGCGCACACCGACCCGGGCATCACGCCGAAGCTGACCATCCCGTCGCCGAGCATGGTCTATTACCGCGGCGGCCGGGCGGCGGTGAGCGAGACCGTGTACCCGGAGATGGACGAGTTCTTCACCGACCTCAGCGCGGCGTACGCGGAGCAGTTGCGCGCGATGAGTGCGCTGGGCTGCACGTATCTGCAGCTGGACGACACCAGCCTGGCGTATCTCAACGACCCGAAGCAGCGCGAACTCGTCGCGCGCATGGGCAGCGACCCGGACACCATGCACCTGCGCAACATCTCGACGATCAACGCCGCGCTCGCCGGGAAACCGGACGACCTGACCGTGACGACGCACCTGTGCCGCGGCAACTTCCGCTCGTCGTGGGTGGCTTCCGGGAGCTACGAGTTCGTTGCCGAAGCGCTGTTCGGCGAGCTGGCGGTGGACGGATTCTTCCTGGAGTACGACGACGAACGCTCCGGAGGTTTCGAGCCGTTGCGGTTCGTGCCGAAGGGAAAGCGGGTCGTGCTCGGGCTGGTCACCAGCAAACGGCCGGAGCTGGAAGATCCGGACGCGCTGGTGCGGCGGATCGAGGAAGCGTCGCGGTATGTGGACGTGGACCAGCTGTGCTTGTCGCCGCAGTGCGGGTTTTCGTCCACTGAGGAGGGAAACGACCTGACCGCTGCTGAGCAGATGCGGAAGCTGGAGCTGATCGTTTCGACGGCGGAGCGGGTCTGGGGCCGTTCGTGATCACCTGCGTTGTCGACTACGTGATCGACCCGGAGAAGATCGCGGATTTCGAACGCTTCGCCGCCGAATGGATGCGGCCGCTGTTGCCGGAGTGACGCGGTCCGTGAGGGGAACCCTGAGGGAATCAGAGTCCCTCAGGGTTCCCCTCACGGCAGTTGGCCGGGTGGGTCCGCGGCGAGGTAGCGCGACAACTGAGCCGCCCCGTCCAGCATCGCGTGCGCCCGGGTGGTGAGCCGGAAACGCCAGGTGCGCAAGGCTTCTTCCAGCGGCGCGACCCCGCCCGCGTGCCGGACCTGCTCCAGTACCGACGCGATCCGAGCGAGCGGGTAGCCGCCGCGGCGTAACTGGTGGGCGAGGCGGGCGTCGCGGACTGCCGCCGGTGGGTAGCGGCGGTTTCCGGCTCGGTCTCGCTCCGGCTGGAGGATCCCGGCGGCCTCCCATTTGCGCAGCGTGGCGGGGTGCACGGCCAGCTGGTGCGCGAGCGCGCCGATCGACGGCACGGTCTGGCGGACGGCCGGTTCCTGCGTCAGGTTTCGCAGCGCGTGCTCGACTTCGGTGAGGGTGCCGCGGTCGCGCAGCAGTTCGGCGTGGCCCTCGTCGATCAGCTGGAACGCGGTGTCTTCCGAACGCTCGTTGACCGCGCGCAGGATCGCTGCCGCGCGGGCGTGGCCGAAGCCGGGGCGCAGGGCGAGGAAGGCGCGCAACGCTTGTGCGTGGCGTTCGGTGTACGTCCGGTAGCCCTGCGGTCCGCGCTCGGCGGGCGGAAGGATGCCGTCCTCCTCGTAGTTGCGGACGGCCTGGGTCGACAAGCCGTGCTCGCGGGCGAGGTCTTTCGGACGCATGTCACCTCCGGTTTGAGGGTTCACCGCCATTCAACCAGGTAATTTGCGAAGAAGTGCCAATGGAGAGTTCAACGATACGGTCGAAGCAATGAAGACCTTCGACGACTTCCTGACCGACCGCCGTCCGACTCTGCTCGGTCTGGGCGAGCCCACGCACTGGACTGAGGCGTTCCCGTTGTTCCGCAACGAAATCTTCCAGCACCTCGTCCTCGAACACGGCTATCGGTCGATCGCGCTGGAGAGCGATTGCCTGGCCGGACGCCTGGTCGACCGCTACGTGACCACCGGCGAAGGCGACCTCGATAAGGTGCTGGCCACCGGGTTCAGCCACGGCTTCGGAGCGTTCCCGTCGAACCGCGCGCTCGTCGAGTGGCTGCGCGACCACAACGCTGGCCGCAAGCCTGAGGACCAGGTCCATTTCCACGGCTTCGACGCTCCGCTGGAGATGGCCAGCGCACCCAGCCCGCGCGCGGTGCTCACTGAGCTGCACGGCTTCCTGACTAAGCATCTCGCCGACGTGCCGCACGACGTCGCGACCATCGAGCGCCTGGCGGGCGACGACGTGGCGTGGGCGGACGAAGCAGCGATGTGGGACGGGGCGAAGTCCAAAGGGGACAGTCCGGACGCACGTGAGCTGCGGTTGGTCGCCGACGATCTCGCTGGCCAATTCGAACGGGCCCGGCCGGCGTTGCCTGACGGCGGCGACCTGCTCGCCCGGACCGCGGTCGGGCTCTGTCGCTACCACTCGCTAATGGCCGACACCTCGCCGGAACGGCTGGGCCGGCTCGGGGCGCAGCGCGACGCGATGATGGCGGACAACCTGCTCGCGCTGCCGGACACCTTCGTCTCCGCGCACAACCAGCACCTGCAGCGGCGCGCGGCCTCGATGATGGGTGCGCAGTGGTGGAGCGCGGGCGCGCAGGTCGCTGATCGGCTTGGTGACCGGTATGTGTTCATTGCCACCGATTTCGGCTCGTCCGATGCGGTAGGGGAGCCTGCGTCGGGGACGCTGCAGGCGTATCTCGCGGCGACGGTTCAAGACCGTGAACTGGTCGAAACCGCCGGAATCGACCCCGGTTTGCCTGCCCGGACCGGCGACGGACGCGCGTATCTCCCGTTCGACGCGGTCGAAGCGGCGGATGCGATCGCGTTCCTGCACCGGGCGTGACGGCTGCTCCTCGACGATCTTGGCTGAGGTGTGCTCAGATGGAGCCCGAGATGTCGGGAGGAGCGAGATGAGCACCGAGACCGTTCTCGTTGTCGGCAGTGGGCAAAGCGGGTTTCAAGCCGCGGCGTCCTTGCGCGACAAGGGGTTCGCCGGCCGTGTGGTTCTCGTCGGCGACGAGCCGGGGGTGCCGTATCAGCGGCCGCCGCTGTCGAAGGCGTATCTGGCGGGCAGCGCGGGCGTCGAGCAGCTGGTGCTGCGGCCCGAGGATTACTTCGCCGAGAAGGACATCGAGCTGGTCCGCGGCAGGGTCGCCGAGATCGACCGGGACGCGGTGAAGGTCCGGCTCGAGGACGGTACGGAGCTGGGTTACGACCATTTGGTGCTCGCCACCGGCGCGCGCAACCGGGCGCTGCCGGTGCCCGGTGCCGACCTCGAAGGCGTCCTGACGCTGCGCACGCGCGCGGACGCCGACCGGCTGCGGGCTTCGCTGGACGCGGCGGGCGACGTCGTGGTGATCGGCGGCGGGTTCATCGGGCTGGAGTTCGCCGCGCACGCCGGCCGTCCGGTCACCGTGGTGGAGGCGCAGGACCGGTTGCTGGCGCGAGTCGCGTCGCCGGAGATCTCGGAGTTTTTCGCCGAACACCACCGGACGGCTGGGCACACACTGTTGCTGGGCGTCGGCGTGACTTCGCTGCACGGGTCTGGCCACGTGGAGTCTGTCGAACTCTCCGACGGACGACGGCTGCCCGCGGATCTCGTGGTTGTCGCGGTCGGCGTGCTGCCGGAGACGGCGTTGGCCGAGGCGGCCGGGCTTGAGGTGCGCAACGGCGTCGTCGTGGACGAGCACCTGCGCACCGAGGACCCGAAGATCTTCGCGATCGGCGACTGCGCGTGCTTCCCGTGCGTGCAGGCCGGTGCCGCGACCAGGCTGGAATCCGTGCAGAACGCCGTTGACCAGGCGCGATCGGTGGCCGCGGCGATCGCCGGGGAACCGGCGCGGTACGACAGCCTGCCGTGGTTCTGGACCGACCAGACCGGCGCGAAACTGCAGATCGCGGGCATCCTCGGGGCCGCTGACCGGACCGTGGTCACCGGTGATCGGGACGCCGGGAAGTTCTCCGTGCTGTCCTTCCGCGACGACGTGCTGATCGCCGTCGAATCGGTCAACCGCGCGCCGGACCACATCGCCGCGCGCCGGCTGTTCGCCGCTGAACCGCATCCGGCGTACGCGGATCTGGAAGCCAGCTCGTTCGACCTGAAAGCACACCTGAAGTCGCGCACCGCAGCTTGATCGGAGGTTTCGTTGCGCACGCAGGTCGCCGTGATCGGTGCTGGCCCGGCCGGGTTGCTGCTGTCGTATTTGCTGCACCAGGCGGGGGAACCGACGGTCGACCTGCTTACGGAGATCGGCCTCGGCGGTCGGTTGGCGGCGGAAGGCTTGCCGCACGAGGGTTTCTCGCTTCGGTTCGACGGGCTGACCACCGCCTCGCGCTCACTGAGCTGACCGGCAAGGCGATCACGGTGTACGGGCAGCAGGAGATCGTGAAGGACCTCGTGGACGTGCGCGAGGACGCGGATCTGCCGCTGCACTTTGCGGTTTCGGAAGTTTCACTGTCCTCAGTGGACACTTCGCGCCCGGTTGTGCGCTACCGGGATTCCTCTTGGCTCGGGGTGCTGGCGCAGACACCGCCTTCGCACGAGGAGCTGATCTACACCCATCATCCGCGGGGTTTTGCCTTGCACAGCATGCGTTCCCCGGACGTCACGCGGCTGTATCTGCAGGTTGATCCGGTGGAGAACCTGGCGGCCTGGTCGGATGACCGGATCTGGACGGAACTGTCGACCCGGCTGGCGGTCGATGGGGAGTTCTCCCTGCAGGAGGGGCCGATCCTGGACAAGGGCATCACGCCGATGCGGAGCTTCGTCACGGAACCCATGTGCCACGGCCGGTTGTTCCTGGCCGGGGATGCGGCGCACATCGTGCCGCCCACTGGGGCCAAGGAAATGAACCTGGCTGTCGCGGACGTCGTGGTGCTGTCGCGGGCTTTGGTCGCGTTGCTGCAGGGGGGTTCGTCGCTGGCGGAGTCCTATTCGGACACTTGCCTGCGCCGGGTGTGGCGGGCGGAGCACTTCTCGTGGTTATGACGACGATGCTGCACGTGGACCCGGGGGCGGACGCTTTTGCCCGGAGGCTGCAGCTGTCGCAGCTGAGGTACACGGCTTCGTCGAGGGCGGCGGCGACGAGTTTGGCGGAGAACTACGTGGGGTTGCCGTTCGCCTGAACGCGCCGGGGCGGGCTACTTGCTCACTTACATGCTCACTTAAGTTAAAGTGAGCATGTAAGTGAGCAAGTAGAGGTCAATGGGGGCAGGGATGCTGGACGAGGAGCTGGCGGAGATTGTCGGCAACCTCCGTCGGCTCGGTGGTGATGATGCCGACGTCGAAGCCAAACGCGCTGAGGATCGCCTGCCTAAATCGGTTCGGGACACGGTCTCCGCGTTCGCCAATACGCGTGGTGGAGTGCTGATTCTAGGGCTCGACGAGACCTCGGGGTTCAGCGCGAACGGCGTGCGCGACCCGGCGAAAATGACTGCTGACCTGTCCGCGGTCTGCGCCGACGAGATGGAGCCGCCGCTGCGGCCCTTGATCAGGGTGCACCGTTTCGAGGGCGGGGACCTCGTCGTCGCCGAGGTCCCCGCCCTCGACAGCCGCACCAGGCCTTGTTTCGCCAAGCGGCTCGGAATGGCGCAGGGCAGCTACGTCCGGGTCGGCGACGGGGACCGGCGCCTCAGCGGTTACGAGGTCCACCTCATGGTCGCCAACCGGGGGCAGCCACGAGACGATGAGGAAACGGTTCCTGAAGCAAGTCTTGCCGACTTGGACTCCGAACTCGTCTCGACGTTCGTCGCGCGGCTTCAGCAGCAGCGGCCCTACGCGTTCGCGGACCTTTCGCGAGAGGATGTTCTGCGCAGGGTCAAAGTTCTCGTCGGGGCTCGGGTCACAGTCGCCGGATTGCTGGCGCTCGGACGCTATCCGCAGCACTTCTTCCCGCAGCTGATGATTTCCTTCGTTCATTACCCGACGTCGGAGGGGGCGGATCTCCGTACCGGAGACAGATTCCTTGACAACCGGGTGCTGGAGGGATCGATCCCTACGATGGTCCGGGACGCACTGGCTGTGCTTAGGGCGAACATGTCACGCCGGGCGACAGTGCGCGGTGCCGGACGCATAGACAGCTGGGAATACCCGGAACCAGCGCTGCGGGAGGCTGTGGTCAATGCGTTGGCGCATCGCGATTATTCGCCAGAATCTCGTGGCACGCAGGTGCAGATCGAGATGTACCCGGATCGGCTGGTCATCCGAAATCCCGGCGGCCTCTACGGGCCGGTTACCGAAGAAACCTTGGGGGAGGAAGGTGTTTCTTCGGCGCGGAACGCCACTTTGCTCAAGCTCCTCGAGGACGTGCCGCTGCCGGGCACGGCGCGCACTGTGTGCGAGAACCGTGGTTCGGGTATTCGCACGATGCTCATGGCGTTGCGGGACGCCTCCTTGAGTCCGCCGCGATTCGTCGACAAGATCTCCTTTTTCCGGGTCGAGTTTCCCAATCACGCATTGATCAGCGACGACGTCGTCGCCTGGATTCGAGGGCTCGGGGAATACGGGCTCACCGACAGCCAGTGTCTCGGGCTGGCCATGAGCAAAGCCGGAGACGTTCTGGACAACCATTCCTACCGCAGCGCGACCGGGGTGGACTCGCGGCGCGCGACTGCCGAACTCGGCGATCTGGTGGCGCGTGGCCTGTTGCGACAGACCGGAAGCCGAAGGTGGGCACGCTACGAACTCGTCGCTTCGGTCGGTGCCGGTCTTCGGTCGAGCGGCAGGCGAGACCGGCGGCGCGAGGTGCTGGACGCCTTAGGCGCTGCCGAACTGACCCGGGCCGAACTGGCGGCGCTGCTGGACATGCCGGACAAGACGGTGTCCCGATGGTTGCGCGTTCTGCGAGACGAGGAACTGGTCGAGTTGATCGGCGAGTCCCCGCGGAGCCCGAACGCTCGCTACCGGCGCACGGGCAAGGCCATGCTCGGCGAATAGTCCATACACCTGGTCAACCTAAGGTTGACGCAACCCGATCGTCAACCTACAGTTGACGCCATGACCGACTCAGTGAAACTCGACGACCTCATCAGCGCCATCAAGGCCAACAACGACAAAGACGCCCTCGCCCAGCTCACCGACGCCGTGTACGTCGGCCAGCATCTCGGTGAAGTGGCCGACCACCTGATCGGCCATTTCGTCGACCAGGCCCGCCGCAGCGGGGCATCCTGGACTGACATCGGGTCCAGCATGGGCGTGTCCAAACAAGCCGCCCAGAAGAGATTCGTTCCGAAGGGCGACGATCCATCCGGCGGGATACAGCGGATGTTCGGCCGCTACACCGACCGGGCTCGGCATGTCATCGTCGCGGCGCAGAAGGCGGCCATCGACAGCAAGAGCCCGGGGATCGACACCGTTCACCTGCTCCTCGGCCTGCTGTCCGAACCCGCCGCGCTGGCCGCGGGCGCGATCGTCGCCCAAGGGGTGACGTTGGAAGCGGTGAAGGAAGCCGCGGAGGCGAAGCTGCCGGAACCGCTCGACGAGGCTCCCGAGAAGGTGCCGTTCGCTCCGGCGGGCAAGAAGACCCTCGAACTGACCCTGCGCGAAGGGCTGCGGCTCGGGCACAACTACATCGGCACTGAGCACATCCTGCTGGCTCTGCTGGAACAGGGCGAGGGTGCGGGGTACGAAGTCCTTGCCGCACTGGGGGTCGACAAGGAACGGGCCGAAACGAAGATCAAGGAATTCCTCGCGGAAATCCTGGGCACGCTCAATCAGTGAGCCGTGAAGGACTCCTTGAGGGAATCAGATTCCCTCAAGGAGTCCTTCACGGACCGGCAACTCAGGCTTCGACCTCGGATAGATCCCCGGCCCACAGGGTGTGGAACGAGCCGGGACGGTCCACTCGCCGGTAGGTGTGCGCGCCGAAGAAATCGCGCTGTCCCTGCACGAGCGCGGCCGGGAGCCGGTCCGCGCGCAGGCCGTCGTAGTACGCCAGGGCGGTCGAGAAGCCGGGCGTCGGGATGCCCAGGCGGACCGCCGTCGAGATCACCGAACGCCACGAGTCCTGCGCGTCCTCGACTGCCTTCCGGAAGCCGCCGGACGTGAGCAGCGTCGGGAGGCCCGGCTCGGCGGCGTAGGCGGACGTGATGTCGTTGAGGAACTTCGCCCGGATGATGCAGCCGCCGCGCCAGATCGAGGCGACGCGGCCAAGGTCGATGTCCCAGCCGTACTCCGCGGCACCGGCCTGGATCTGGTTGAAGCCCTGGGCGTACGCGACCACCTTCGACGCGTACAGCGCCTGCTCGACGTCGTCCGCGAAGGTCTCCAGCGCGGACCCGGTGAGCGGCGTGCGGGTCGGACCGCCCAGGCCGCGCGCGGCCGAACGCAACTCCGTGGACCCGGACAGCGACCGCGCGAAGACCGCTTCCGCGATGCCGCTGATCGGCACCCCGAGGTCGAGCCCGATCTGCACGGTCCAGCGGCCGGTGCCCTTCTGCTCCGCCGCGTCCTCGACCACGTCGACGAACGGCTTGCCGGACCCGCCGTCGACGTGCTTGAGCACCTGTGCGGTGATCTCGATCAAGTACGAGTCGAGCCGCCCGGTGTTCCAGGTGCCGAAGACGTCGGCGATCTCCGCCGGGGAGTAGCCCGCCGCGCCGCGCAGCAGGTCGAACGACTCCGCGATCAGCTGCATGTCGGCGTACTCGATGCCGTTGTGCACCATTTTGACGAAATGCCCGGCACCGTCCGCGCCGACGTGCGTGCAGCACGGTTCGCCGTCGACCTTCGCCGAGATGTCCTCGAACAGCGGGCCGAGCGACTCGTAAGACTCCTTGGAGCCGCCGGGCATGATGCTCGGCCCGTGCAGCGCGCCTTCCTCGCCGCCGGACACGCCGGTGCCGACGAAGTGCAGGCCGCGTTCGCGCAGCGCCTGCTCGCGGCGGCGGGTGTCCGCGAAGTGCGCGTTGCCCGCGTCCACGATCACGTCGCCTGGCTCCAGCAGCGGCGCGAACTCCTCGATGACGGCGTCGGTCGGGCCGCCCGCCTTCACCATGATCACGATCTGCCGCGGCCGCTCCAGCGCGTCGACGAACTCCTGCGCGGAGTACGCCGGGATGAAGTCGCCTTCGTCGCCGAACTGCTCGACGAGCGAGCGCGTGCGCTCCTCGGAGCGGTTGTGCAGGGCGACCGTATGCCCGTGCCGGGCCAGGTTCCGCGCCAGGTTGCGGCCCATGACCGCGAGGCCGGTAACCCCGATGCTCGCCTTCTTGCTCATCCGAAACCTTTCCGAAAACCTCTGCCGGATTCCGAGCCTAGTCACCCCTCGTGAGTGGCGGCGCCGGTTCTAACCGGCATTAACACTCACGAGAAGCAGCGGATCGGGCCCCCGTTCCAGGCCAGCATGTCCTTCAGCGGAGCCACCAGATCGAGTGGCGCACCCCACCCTTCGCCGTCGAGTTCGGCGTACGCCCGGTGCAGGTTCCCGGCGAGGCGCTCCTGTTCGGTCAATTCGGCGAACCGGCCGAGGTCGGTCTCCTTCGCCTGTTCCAGCGGCGAGCGTCCGGCTGCCTTGCCGGTTTCCGCCGTGCGCTGGACGAACTCCAGGTAGTCGTCGACGACGTCCACTGCTTCGAGCCCGCACGCCGGGCCGTGCCCGGGCAGGATGACCGCCGGGTCGAGTTCGCGGATCACGTTCAGCGCGGCTCGCCAGCCCGCCACCGAACCCATCAGCGCGAACGGGCTGCCGCCGTTGAACACCAGGTCGCCGGCGTAGAGCAAGCGCTGCTCGGGCAGCCAGGCCAGGACGTCGTTGGTGGTGTGCGCGGCGTGCCCGGGGTGGATGAGGTCGATCTGGGTCTGTCCGGCGTAGAGGGTGACCGTGTCGTCGAAGACGAGGTCCGGCACGCGCAGTTCGAGCTTGCCCCAATCGCTGTCGGTGAAGACGCCCTCGTACCGCTGGATCCCGTCGGCCAGCAGCGTCTCGCGGGTCTTGCGGTGGCCGACGACGGTGGCGCCGCCGACCAGGTAGTTGCCGTTGGTGTGGTCGCCATGGTGATGCGTGTTGACGAGCGTCGTGACCGGGCCGACGGTGTCGCCTACGGCCGAAAGCAGGGCACGCGTACGCCGTTCGGTCGCGCATGTGTCGATAAGCACAGCGTGCCCGTCGGCGGCTACGAAGCCGCAGTTGTTGATGAACCAGGAACCGTCGGGCTGGACGTAGCCGAATGCGCCGTCTGCCAGCTGTTTGACGCTCGCCGCGCCGGGGGATCGATCGATCACGCCGACACTATGCCGTCCGGGCGGTCGGCGTGGGGACTCCGTGGCGCAGCTGTGCCCGGAAGTCTCCTCTTAGTCCGAATGGAGTAGCCGGGATGTCCGCGGCGCCCGGAATCCACTGCTCCGCCAGGGTGACATGCGGGGTGACTGGCGTTCTCGTGCATTTCCTGAAACGCTGCCGGGTGTCATCATCGAACTCCGTTGGGTCGCAGTGGCCTGGGGTTCGTAGTTCGCGGTCCGGCGGAGCGTCCGTCGGCATAGTGGTCCAGGAGAGCAAGGGGAGATGGCGAGCACCGTCACCTCGCGCCGCAAGCAGCTCGGCAACGAGCTCCGGCATGCTCGAAACGCCGCGAAGATGACGCAGCAGCAAGTCGCCGAGGTACTCGGCTGCACCCAGGGCAAGGTCAACAAGATCGAGTCCGGTGCGGTGGGGGTCAAGCTCGGAGATGTGCGGACCATGCTGAACGCGTTCGGGATCAACGGCGAAGAAGCCGACACTCTGATGAACCTGGCCCGGGCCGCGGCCGGGCAGCGCGGCCATTGGTCGGGCTACCGGTCGGTGGTGCCGCACTGGTTCCGCACCTTCACCGACCTCGAGCCCGCCGCCGCGGAGATCCTCACCTGGCACGGCGAGCGCGTCCCGGGGCCGCTGCAGTCCGAGCACTACATGCTCAAGCAGTTCACCGAGGCGGGAGCCACCGACGTCACGTCGCTCGTGCGCAACCGGCTCGACCGCAAGGCGGTGTTCGACCAGCAGCAGCCGCCGTATTACCGGTTCATCATCAGCGAGGGTGCCCTGCGCCGCGCGCCCGGCGGGTCCGCGCCCGCGGTGATGCTGGACCAGGTGGAGCATCTGCTCGCGCTCGATCGGCACCCCCGCGTGTACGTGCATGTGCTGCCGTTCAGCGCGAAGCTCGCCGCGGTGCCCAACGACTTCACGATCATGCGGTTCCCGGACCGCACGCGCGACTTCGTCTACATCGAACACTCCGCGGGCGGCCTGTACCTCGACGACGTGAAGGACTTCAACATCTTCGTCGACTCATGGGACCGGTTGCGCGGCGCTGCTTTGGAGCGGGGCGAGACGCGGCAGTTCCTCAAGGAGCTGGCGGAAAGCTACCGCTCGCAGATGATGTGACCAGCGCTTCGAGCACGGGCACGGTTTCCTCGGCGCCAGGCAAGGCATTGATCTCTGCTTGCACGCGCTGCGCGGCCTCTCGATAACTGGGATCGTCGAGCACTTTCGCGGCGGCTTGGCAGATTTCGTCCGGAGTGGACGTTTCCGGGTCGAGTGCGTGGCCGACGTTCAGCGCGGCGCAGCGCCGGGCGTTGCCGGGCTGGTCGGCGCCCATCGGGAAAAGCAGCGACGGCAGGCCGTGCGAGAGCGCGCCGATCACGCTGCCGGATCCGGCGTGCGAGATCATCAAATCGAGGCGCGGCAACAGTTCGGCTTGCGGCACGAACCGTTCCACGCGGACGTGCGCCGGCTGCGGTCCGAACTCGGTGGGGTCGATCTGGGTGCCGACGGTGGCGGTCACGTCTGCGTCCAGTTGGCCTAGCCCGGCGAGCGTGCGCTCGATGAGGTCGCCGGATTCGAGGTTGAAGTTGGTGCCGAGGGTGAAGTACACGTGCGGCTTCTCGGCGGGCTGCCGGGGCGCGACCGGATCTCGTTGGCGGAACGAGAAAGTGCCGGGCGGCAGCGGCGAACTGGGGTCGCGAAAGGACGGCGGGATCGGGGAAAGCACCTGCCCGCGGGTCAGCATTTCGAGCTGCGGATCGTCCGGCAGGCCGTGCGCGGCGCGGGCTTCGGCGAGCGGTTCGGCGAGGAGTTCCTTGCGCAGCAACGTTCCCGCGGCGAGCACCAGGACGGTGGCGCACGGCAGGCCCAGCACCTCGGCGGCGATCGCGCCGGAGAAGTCCACTTCGTCCCGGACGATCAGGTCCGGCTTCCATTCCCGGGCGATCTCCAGCAGCACCGGCACGTGTTCCTGAGTCGCGCGGCGGGCGAACAGTTCGCTGATTTCCCAGTCGTCGCGCGCCGGATCGACCGGCGGCATCGGCTGTCGCGTCACCCCGGCCTCGCGCGGTTCGTTGACCGCGAAGGTCGTGAACCCGGCTTTGGCCAGCGCGGGTACGTGCGAACCGCCGCCCGCGACCGCTACGGTATGTCCGCGCGCGAGGAGCGCCCGCGCGACCGGTGCCATCGGATCGAAGTGGCCGCGGCCGCCGACAAACGAGAAAAGGATGCGCATCCACCGCAACGTAGTCGCCCGGACGTACCTGAGTCGTGGCATTTTCGGGCGGTTGCCGGGGGCGGCGGCGCGCGGGCGCGGCGAGTGGGCACACTGGTACCCGCACGGAAGGGGAAGCTGATGACTCAGGCACCGGATCCGGAAGCCCCGGAGGGCGTCGACCTCGATCGGCCGAACGCGGCGCGGATTTACGACTGGTTCCTCGGCGGCACCGCCAACTGGGCCATCGACCGCGAGTTCGGCGAAAAGGCGGTCCAGACCTTTCCGATGATCAAGACCATCGCCAGGGCCGGTCGCGAGTTCCTCGGCCGCGGCGTGCGGTACATGGCCGAACAGGGCATCGACCAGTTCCTCGACATCGGCTCGGGCGTGCCCACGGTCGGCAACGTGCACGAGATCGCGACGTCGGTGAACCCGAACGCGCGCTGTGTCTACGTCGACAACGAGCCGGTGGCCGTCGCGCATTCGCAGATCCTGCTGGAACGAGACGGCGTCGCCGACCGGCACGCGGTCCTGCAGGGCGACCTGCGCAACCCGGCCGACGTCTGGCCGCGCGCGCTCGACACCGGGGTACTCGACCCGAAGCGCCCGATCGGGCTGATCATGGTCGGGGTGTTGTACTTCGTCGGCCGCGACGAGCCGGCGCTGGAGATCGTGCGGAAGTACTTGTCGCTCCTGCCCTCCGGCTCGTACTTCCTGTCCTCGCACCTGACCGACGACGGCGTGCCGACGAACGACGGCGAGAGCCGCGACAAGATCCACAAGCAGTACCAGAAGTCGAGCACGCCGTTCCACTTCCGCTCGCGGGCGGAGTTCGCGGAGTTCTTCTCCGGGCTGGAGCTGGTGGAGCCGGGCATCTCGTGGGTGTCGGACTGGCATCCGGAGGCGGGCGAATCGAGTGCGGGCGACCGGATGGCGAACGACCCTTCGTTCAGCGGCGGGATTTGCGCTCTGGGCCGCAAGCCCTGACGGGCCGGAGCCTCCCGGCCCCGGCCCGGTGCGTCATCCGGCGAGCTGGGCTTGGAAGATCGCCCGGTTGAAGTAGGCGCGGGCCTCGCTGATCAGCCCGTCCTCGTCGAGGTCGTAGACGTTGATGCCGGACCAGTTGACCGGAACCCCGTTGCCGGTGACGGCCGCGCCGCTCCAGGAAACGGCGACCGATCTGCCGACCGCGTGCACCTCGCGCGGCGTGAGGCCGAGGAACGGGCTGAAGTTCGGCAGCACCGACGCGATGAACTCGCGAATCGCGGCGCGGCCGACGATCGGCGGTTCGCCGACCGGGTCGTGGAAGACGCCGTCGGCGGCGAACGCGTCGGCCCAGGCGTCCGCGTCGCCGGATTGGGACGCGGTGAAGAATTGTGTGACAGCGAGGGGCATTGCGAGCATGAGCATTCTCCTTGACATTCAGGCGAAATTACGGTCGTAACGGCGCGCGGCGGGCAGGACCGCGAGGCCTGCCACGGCGAGGATCCCTTGCAGCGCACAGACTCCAAGCCAGCCGAACGCGCCGTAGCACGCCGCGGCCAGCGCCGCGCAGAGCGCACCGCTGAGGAAAACCGCGACCATGTAGACGGTGTTGGCGCGGCTGCGCGCGTCGGGGAGCCGGGCGAAAATGCGGGCTTGGTTGGCGATCTGACTCCATTGCACGGCGATATTGACCGCGATGATCGCTGCGACTAGGAACGCAAGCCAGACCTGGCCGAGCGCGTAGGCGCCTGCCGAACCCAACGCCAGCACCAGAGCCGCGGTGACGATCGGCAACGCGCCGCGCCGGTCGATGTACCGGCCCGCCCACGGTGCGGCGAACGCGCCCGCCAATCCCAGCAGGCCGAACAATCCGGCGGTCGCGGTGCTGAAGCGGTACGGATCGTGGGTGAGCACCAGGACCAGCGAGGTCCAGGTGGCGTTGTAGGCGCCGAACAGGCTCGCGTGCAGCAGACAGGACTGGCGCAGCGCGGGTTCGCTGCGCAGCAATCGAGGCAGCGACGCCAGCAACTGCCCGTATCCGATGGCGTTCGCCCGAGCGGGCTCACGCGGCACCAGCGCGATGGTCACCAGCCCGGACGCCGCGGTCAGCACGGCCGCGAGCAGATACACCGCACGCCAGCCGGCCGCTTCGCCGACCGCGCCGCCGATCACCCGAGATCCGATGATCCCGGTCATCAATCCGATCTGGACTCCGGCGACCACCGAAGCCCGCTTCTCCGGCGGGGCCAATTCCGCCGCCAGCGGCACCAATACCTGCGGGATCACCGTGAACCCGCCGACGAGCGCCGCGGCCGCCGCCACCATCGACAGGCTCGGCGCGACCGCCGCGAGCAGCAGCGCGACGACCGTCGCAGCGAGCAGCGCGGTCAACAGCGGCCGCCGGCGGCGCACGTCGCCGAGCGGCACCAGGAACAGGATCCCCGCCGCGTAGCCAAACTGCGCGCAGGTCACCACCAGCCCCGCCGAGGAGGCCGCGCCGCCGAACTCGCTCGCGAACAGCGTGAGCAACGGCTGCGCCAGGTACACGTTCGCGACGGTCGCGCCGCTGCACACCGCCATCGCGCCGAACAACAGCGGCCGGGCGCGGGGCGGGCTTTCCGCCGTAGTCATCTTGCCTCCAAACCGATCGAACTAGTTAGTTCGAATGTTAGGAGACTGCGTCCGAGGCTGTCAAACGAACTGGTTCGTTACCCTTGACGCATGGCATACGACTCCGCCGCGACCAAGGACCGCATCCTCGCCGCCGCGTCGGCCGAATTCGCCGCGTACGGGGTGGCCGGCGCCAGGGTCGACCGCATCGCGGCGGCCGCCGAAGCCAACAAGCGGGCGATCTACGACTACTTCGGCGACAAGAAGGCGTTGTTCGCGGCAGTCTTGGAGCGGCTGATGACTGAGCTTGCCGAAGCCGTCCCACCCGCGGACGACGCGGACCTCGGCGCGTACGCGGGGGCGTTGTTCGAGTACCACCGCGCCCATCCCGAGGCACTGCGGTTGCTGCTGTGGGAAGCGCTGGAGATGGGCGACGAGCCGGTCCCGGAGGAAGCGACCCGGACTCGGCATTACCTGGACAAGGTGGCGGCCGCGGAAACCGCGCTCGCTGGCGGCGGCGACGATCCGAAGGCGTTGCTGTTCTTCACCATGGGGTTGGTCGGCTGGAGCCTGTCGATGCCGCAGCTGCGCCGCATGGTGCTGGGCGAGGACTATTCGCTGGACCGGCTCGGCGCCCAGGTTTCGGCGGCGGTCCGGGCGATGGCCGGGGAGCGTCGCGACCGGCCCGCGTCCTCGGACTGACCGGCGCTTGGTCCAGACCTCCGGAGTGGTCTAGACCGGGAATCGTGGTCTCGGCCATTCGGCGCGGTCGAGGCTCCCCGGACACGAAAACGCTCCCCGGGCAAGGCATTCCGGGGAGCGTGGACGAAGCGGACTGCGGCGGCTCAGCCGAGCCCGTGGAGAATCGGTACTCGTGTCTCGCGACGGTGGCGGGTGGCGTGGACGGTGTCCGCTTGGCGCGGAGCAGGTACTTCGATCTCGGTGTCCACAACCATCGGGTTGCGCAGCGGGGCCTGGATCAGGCTGAACCCGAACCGGTTGCGCAATTCGTGATTGATCCCACGCCGGCCGCGAGTGTGTTCGTCCTCACGGCGGAAAAGCGTGGTGAGCCGTACGGCCATGGGATCACACCCCCAGTTCGGATAACGGGAACCGGCGCGGGTCGGCGCCGGCCAGATCGGGGTATGCGCTCGGCGGGTCAACGCCGAGCACGAGGGAAACCGCTTCGTTGCGGCGTCTCCGCAGGGTCGTCACAGCACCTGGACCAGCGCCGATTCCGGCGAGGCCGGCGGATTGGCTTGCCGGTCCGAACGGGTCGGCTGGCATCCGCACTCCTCCCGATATCTCGCGGCTGTTCCGCCGCCCGGGCCGGGTGCCCGGGCCGGTGCTGCCGGTGTTGGGCTGAATGTCGCAAGCCATTCACCCACCACTGACGCCCCGATCGCTGCGATTAATCCTACTCCTGGAATAATCTTCATGTCGAGATCGGGTCGAGTTGATCACCCGCTTGGCCCTGCGGTTTGCTCCGTAGTGACGCAAAGAAGCCGGGGACGTGCACCAGACCGCACGCCCTGCACAAGGCTCGGAGGTGGACGACCCATGGCGGATTATCCGTCGCCCCAGGATTACGACCCGGACACGGCAGAGTCGCTGTTCGCGGCCGCGGCCTGGGCGAAGTCGTTCGCCAGCGAACCCAACGGCGGAAACTGTGTCGAGGTCAACCTCTCCCGTCCCGGCCTGATCGGCGTGCGCGACACGAAGCTCTCGGCGAGCCCGGTGCTGGTTTTCGACCGCGGCGAGTGGGACGCCTTCCTCGTCGCGGTCAAGGCCGGCCAGTTCGACCTGCCGCCGAGCGACTAGTCCACCACGGCGATAAGTCGCCGGGGAACGATTCGCAAACAGTCACTCGATCGGGTGGAGTGTGGATTGGCTCTGGTCACCGTGGGTGCCGGGGGTTGTGGGATGAATGTCGGCTTGGCGAGGGTCGCCGGCTGAGTAGGTTGAGCGGCCCGACTCCACGGAGCGCGCGATGACCCCACTCCACTACCTCTCCGCCGTCGAAGCCCTGCGGCTCTTCCGGACCCGGGAGCTGTCACCTGTCGAGCTGATGCGCGCGGTCGTGGAACGGGCGGAGCGGGTCGAGCCGGACGTCAACGCATTCGCCGAGCAGATGTTCGAGCAGGCGTTGCGGGCGGCGGCAGTCGCGGAGAAGCAGTACGCACCTGGTGCTCGGCCGAGGCCGCTTGAAGGACTGCCAATCGCCGCCAAGGAAGAACAGCCGCTGACCGGGCACCCAGTCACCGACGGCACCCTTCTCCGTCCGCCTCGGCTGGCGCGGGAGACCGCGATCGGGCTCGACCGGATCCAGGCGGCCGGTGGGATCCTGCACGCTCGCACGACGACGTCCGAGTTCTGCTGCATGCCGCTGTCCCACACGCGGCGCTGGGGGATCACTCGTAATCCGTGGAACCTCCAGACCGCGGCGGGCGGCTCGTCCGGCGGTTCAGGCGCGGCGCTGGCGGCGGGGACCGCCTTTCTCGCCACCGGGTCGGACATCGGCGGGTCGCTCCGCGCGCCTGCCTCGTTCACCGGCGTCGTGGGATTCAAGCCGCCGCACGGCCGCAATCCGGTCTTGCCGCCTGCCGGATTGGACACCTATTACCACCACGGCCCGATGGCCCGGACTGTCGCCGATTGCGCGCTCCTGCAGAACGTCATGGCGGGCGAGGACCCGCGTGATCCGCACTCGCGGCTCCCTTCGGCTCCTATCGAGCTGGGTGACGTGCGCGGGCTCCGCGTCGCGTGCTGCCCGGTGCCCGGCGACTTCCCAGTGGATCTGGAGATCGCCGCCAACACCCGCGCGGTCGGGCAGTCGCTGGCGTCCGCGGGTGCGGTGGTGACTGAGATTGAGATCGACTGGACGCTCGACATGGTCAAACAGGCTCTGTGGGCGCACTTCGGGACCGGCCTGGCTGCCGAGGTCCTGGAGCTGGACCGGCGGAATCCGGGCGTGATCACCCCGTACTGCCAGGCTTTCGCCCGCAAGGGAGTCGAGAACATTGTGGACGCGGAAACCGGCCGGGCGATCGAGGCGGCGATCCGTGAACGCCTTGACGCGGTGTTCGGCCAGTTCGACGCGCTTATTGTGCCGACCATCGGTGCCACCGCCTTCGCTGCTGGCGAGGACTACCTGTCCGAGCAGGTCATGGTCAACGGTGTTGCGCTGGAACACTTTTCGGACGCTTCGCTCACTCCGGCGTT
Organism: Amycolatopsis circi; assembly: GCF_003385235.1. Classification (GTDB taxonomy): domain Bacteria; phylum Actinomycetota; class Actinomycetes; order Mycobacteriales; family Pseudonocardiaceae; genus Amycolatopsis; species Amycolatopsis circi. Next base: position 131,882 of record NZ_PQIA01000012.1, read on the forward strand.
CAATGTCGGCAGTGAGCATCCGGTGCTCGCCGTGCCGTCCGGGTGGGCTGGCAACGGCGTGCCGACCGGTGTCCAGGTGGTCGCGGGCAAGTACGACGACAACACGGCGTTCCGCGTCGGCGCGGCGATCGAGCAGACCGTGGGCGCTGGGTTCGCGCGGATTCCGTTAGCTGGCCAGGAATTCCCGCAGATGCGCCACGACCTGTGAGGGTTGTTCCTCGGGCAGGAAGTGTCCGCAGTCTTCAAGGCCGATGCCGGTTACGTGGTCCGCGTAGTCGCGCCAGATGTCGAGCGTGGGGAAGCTGCCGAGCAGACCGGCCTTGCCCCACATCGCCAGTACCGGCTGGGTGAGGCGCTTTCCGGCGGCGTAGTCAGCGTCGTCCAGTTCGGCGTCGTCCGGGAAAGAGGCGCGGTAGTCGTCGAAACCGGCTCGCAGCGCGCCGGGTGCCTCGAAGGCGCGCACGTACTCGGCGACGTCCTCTGCGGCCAGCCCGTGGCGTTGGAAGGTCCAGTGCTCGAAGAAATACCCGAGGTAGGCGGCGATGTTCTGTCCCGCCAGCAGCTCGGGCAGGTCTGGCTGCAGGTGGAAAAGCCAGTGCCAGTAAGCCTTCCCGAGGTCGCGGTCGAGCCGGCGCCACATCTCCCGCGTCGGCGCGATGTCCAGTACGGCCAGCCGTTCGACCTGGTCCGGACGATCCAGCGCCCACCGATGCGCAACCCGCCCGCCGCGATCGTGCCCGGCGACCGCGACCCGGTCGAACCCGAGCTGCTCGGCGAGTTTCGCGACGTCGGCGGCCATCGTGCGCTTGTCGTAGCCGGTGCGCGGTTTGTCGGTGCGCCCGTATCCGCGCAGGTCAGGGACGATCACGGTGTACGTCTCGGACAGCGGCTCGGCGACTCGATGCCAGCAATGCGACGTCTGCGGCCAGCCGTGCAGGAGGAAGAGCGGCGGACCGTCCCCGCCGCGGAGGTAGTGCATGCGCAGGTCGGCTACTTGGGCCATGGCTGCTTCTAACCGGCTCATGGGGTTAGACGGTAGCGCGGGTTCTCACCGGTTTCAATGGTTAGAATGGGCGGCATGGATTGGGTGTTCGACGCCGGACGGCCGTGTCTGCACCTGGTGAACACGCTGCGCTCCCGGCATCTCCCGGAAGGCATCGAGCTGCTCACCGGCCCGGACGCGCTCGCGGAATGGCTTGAGCTGGCCGGGTTCGGTCGCCTTCGAGTGACCGCCGCCCAGCTGACGTCGGCGAAGGAACTGCGCGAGGCGGTGAACCGGCTGCTGACCGCCAAGCCGCTGGCTGCCGATGTCCGTCTGGTCAACGACGCGCTCGTCGCCGCGCCGAAACCGGCTCGACTGCTGGTGAAAGACGGTGTGCTGCAACGGGAGGTGCCCGCTCCGGCGGATCCGGTGGCGACGGCGTTCGCGGTGCTGGCCGCGGACGCGGTCGATCTCGCCACCGGTGTGGAGGACATCCGGATCTGCTCGGCGGACGATTGCGGTCTGCGGTTTGTCGACACGTCGCCGCGCCGGACTCGGCAGTGGTGCTCGATGTCCCGTTGCGGGAACCGGGCGAAGGCTCGGGCGCATTACGGGCGGACGAAAAACCGGTAAGCCCGCGGGTGCTCGCGCAGCCAGACGTTCAGCTTGCCGACTGTTCGCATGGGAGCAATGCGCAGTGTCGACTGGTCAACGAGGCACTCGTCGCCGCGCCGAAACTGGTCCGGCTGTTGGTGAAGGACGGTGTGCTGCAGCGGGAGGTGCCTACTCTGGCGGATCCGGTGGCGACGTCGTTTGCGGTGCTGGCCGCGGATGCGGTCGATCTCGCGACCGGTGTGGAGGATATCCGGATCTGCTCGGCGGGCGATTGTGGTCTGCGGTTTGTCGACACGTCGCCGCCGGGGCGCATTACGAGCGGACGAAAAACCGGTAAGTCCGCGGGTGCTCGCGCAGCCACACGTTCAGCTTGCCGACTGTTCGCATGGGAGCAATGCGCAGTGCCGTCGGAATCACGGCACCGAGCATCCTTGTCGCGCGGCAGAAGCGGGCGAACTTGCGCGCGTCCTCGTCAGTCCATTGCAGACCAAGACGGTCCCGCAGCTCGGGCGGGAGTGTCGCGCGGATAAGGAACATCTGCGCGGTCGAGTATCCTTTTTGGAGCGTCGCCCACCGGCGGTCCGACATGCGGGCGAACGGTTTCCCCACGGTGTCGATGGTTTCGAACAGCGTGCTGATCGTCTCGTTCGGACCGAATCTGGCGATCGTCTCCCGGTAGTACCGCTCGAATTCCGGCCAGGTCGGCGGCAAATACCGCTCGCGGACGCCGAGGATCCGGCCGATGCCGCACATCTGCGCGTAGTACTCGTCAAGATCCGAAGTGGACATTGGGCGGCCGAAGAACCGTTGCGCGTCAACAGGAGCCATCACCAGCGTAGCGTGCACCCATGCGTACGCGCCGGGGTCGAGCGCGCTGTAGCGGCGGCCGTCAGCTACCCCGATGAAGGTGCGATGCAGCTCCCGCAATCGTTTGGCTTCGACCTGTGCGCCCTTTGTCCCGCCGTACACATAGATCGACAGCGAAGCGACGGTGCGCATCAGCCGAGTCCATGGATCCTCGCGATAATCCGAATGATCGCGCACCCCGGCCGCGACGACCGGATGCGCGACTTGCAGCACGAGGACCTGTCCCGCGAGCAGCAGATCACGGGAATCTCCGAAGTAACGCCAAGCCGCAGTACCGCGGACGATCGGCGGGGCCACGTCAGTCCCGGGCACCATGCAACAGCATCATTAGCGGTTCGGCGGCCGGAACGTCCGTGCCAGTCGCGAGCCGACGCAACTGCAGTCCGGCGATCAACGCGACCACCGGCCCGGCCACGCGCTCCGGATCCGGCAGGCCGAGTGCGATGAGGATCGTGATGGCCAATTCGTCATACGCGGCAAAGCATTTCGCGGAGGCTTCGTGCAGGCCGGGGTCGCGCGCGGATTGCAGATACAGCTCGTGCGGCGCGAGTTCGTCGGTGCCGAACGGCAGCTGCTTGATCACGTGTTCCACAACAGTCGCCGCTTGTTCGAGGCTCAGCCCTTGTTCCCGGTAGACCTCGACAATTCCCGCCAGCTTCGCCGTTTCCTCCTCGGCGAACAGCAGCATCGCCTCGCGCAACAGCTCGGTCTGGCTCGGGAAGTGATACGTCAGCGTGCCGAGCGAAACCCCGGCCGCGGCGACGATGCGCCGGTTGGTGAGCCCGCCGACGCCCTGCTCGCCGACCACTTTCAGGGTGGCGCGGAGGATCGCGTCGCGAGTGCTCACCACGCCGGATCGGGACGTCGGTCCGGCCATCGCAGCACCTCTTCCAGTTGCGCGGCAACGGAAATCAGCCGCTCCTCGGAATGCGACGGGCCGAGCAGCTGGGCACCGAGCGGCAACCCGTCCGCGGTCAGTCCGGCAGGCACGTTCACCCCGGGCCAGCCCAGCACGTTCCACGGCCAAGCGTACGGGCACGCGGCGATCATCGACTGGTCGGTCTGCCAGCCGGAAAGCCCGTCGAAGGACCCGATCGCGGGCGGCGGGGTGGCGGTGGTCGGCGTGAGCAGGACGTCGATGTCGCCGAACATCCCGCCGATCCGGCGGCGCAGCACGGGTTCGAGCGCGCGGGCGAATTTCAGCGCGGGTCCGGCGAGCAGGCCGCCTTGCTGGGCGTTGCTGCGAGTGCGCGGATCGAGCGCGGACGGCTCCGGCACGCGGCGGGCCCAATCGCGCACGCCGGTGAGCGATCGCGGCAGGAAGGTGAGACCGATCAGCCCGTACCCGGGTTCGACCGGCACGATCTCGTGTCCCAGCCCGGCGAGCGTTTCGGCGGTCTGCCGCACCGCCGCTTCGACCACTGGGTCGAGCTTGGTTTTGGTGGCGGTAAAGGGAATCCGAGTGGAGAGACCGATCCTCAGCCGTCCGGGTTCGCGCTGCGCGGCGGTCTGGAACGACGTGCCGGTGCCCGCGGTGACGTCGAGCAGCGTGGCCGCGTCGGCGACCGTCCGGGCGAGCGGGCCGAGCACGGTGAGGCCGTGGAACAGTTCGCCGTCGGTCGGGATCCGGCCGCGCTGGGTTTTGATCCCGACGAGCCCCGTCCACGCCGCCGGGATGCGTACCGAACCCGCCCCGTCCGACCCGAGCGCGGCAGCCACGATCCCAGCTGCCACCGCGGCGGCCGATCCGCCGGACGATCCGCCGGGCGTGTGCGCGGGCTGCCACGGATTGCGCGTCGCGCCGAACGCCGGCCCCTCGGTGAACGGCCATTGGCCCAGCTCAGGCGTGTTGGTCTTGCCGATGATCACCGCGCCGGCCTGCTTGAGCCGCGCTACCGCTGGTGCGTCTCCGGTGGCCACCGGGAAGTTGCCCGGGCAGCCGAACGCGGTGGGGAGACCGGTGAGGTCGACGTCGTCCTTGATCGCCACCGGCACCCCGAGCAACGGTGCGCGATCACCATCGACGCGGCGCCGATCAGCTTCACCGGCCTCGGCGAGCGCGGCTTCGTCACGCAGAACGCGGAACGCGTTGAGCACCGGCTGGCTCGCGTGGGCCCGCTTGAGCGCGAGTTCGGTGAGCTGCACGGCCGTGACCTCGCCTGCTTCGAGCGCGGCGGCCTGGTCGGCAAGGCTCGTGAACTCCGTCGTCGCGGAAGGCATCAGCGGCTCCCCGTTCTCTCGTTCGCTCGAACGAACGTATCACGGCTCGCGACGGGAAAGCACCCCTGACCACGGCAGGCGAAGTTCGGGCATGCTCGGAGTCGTGATCGATGACTTCGCGAAGGAGTACCTGCATGGCGACCTGAAAGAGGTCCGGCAGACGATGCTCCGGAAGCTCGACGGGCTGTCCGAGTACGCCGTTCGCCGCCCGCTGACCTCGACCGGGACCAACCTTCTCGGCCTGGTCAAACACCTGGCGCTGGCCGAGGCCCGGTACTTCGGCGAGGTGTTCGACCGGCCTTTCCCCGAGCCAGTCCCGCGATGGGACGACCTCAGCCGGCGCGGCACCGACCTGTGGGCGACCGAGCACGAAACCCGCGAGGAAATCACCAGCCGCTACCAGCGCGTCTGCGCGCATTCCGACGCGACAATCGCCGCTCTCCCCATCGACTCGCCCGGTTACGTGCCCTGGTGGCCGCGCCCGGAGGTGCTGCTGTTCAACGTGCTCGTCCACATGCTGACCGAGACCAATCGGCACGCCGGGCACGCCGACATCCTGCGCGAGCAGCTGGACGGCGTGGTCGAGATGGACGCGGCCGCCATGGCCCGCCGCGGCCGGGACGCGGCCTTCTGGCAGGCCCGGCGAGCCGAAATCGAGCGGGCAGCCAAGGCCGCAGACCCGGCGACAGCTTGAGAAAGCCACCTAAACTGCACGGCACCTGCCCGGCCAGCGCACGGAGGATCGATGACGTTCGACTTCGCCCGGTTCCCCGCCTTCGACGGCTTTCCGCGCGCCGGTCTCCACCACGGGCCGACCCCGCTGGTTCCGGCGCCGCGGCTTGGCGAAGCGCTCGGCATCCGCCGGTTGCTGCTCAAGCGCGACGACGTCCACCCGCTCGGCGTCGGCGGCAACAAGCTGCGCAAGCTCGACTTCCACCTCGGCGCGGCGCTCGCTGACGGAGCCGACACCGTGATCACCTTCGGTGCGCTGCAGACCAACCACGGTCGCCAGACCGCCGCGGCGTGCGCGCGGCTTGGGTTGCGTTGCGAGCTGGTGCTGACCGCTGAGGTGCCCCGCTCCGGTGACGCCTACGAGCGGTCCGGCAACGTTCCGCTCGACCACCTCTTCGGCGCGCGGGTGCATGTCTGCGCGTCGGGCGCGGAGGCGGCAGCAACCTACGAGCGGCTGCTCGCCGAAGCTGTGGACGAGGGTCGCAAAGTTAGGACGGTCCCAGTCGGCGGGTCCGACCCACTCGGCGTTCTCGGCTATGTGGATGCCGCCCGCGAACTGGCTGCCCAGTTGGCGGAGCTGGGCCTGGACCAGGCCGGAATCGTGAGTCCGCACGCCAGCGGAGCCACGGCCGCCGGGCTCGCGCTCGGCACGGAGTTGCTCGGTTCGCTGGACCTGGACATCGCCTGCGTCAGCCACCCGCGCGACGAGGCTGTGGACAACTTGTCCCACCTCACCGCGGGTGCCGCGCAGTTGCTTGGGTTGGACCCACCGAAGCTGGAGCACGTGTGGTTGAGCGACACGACGATCGGCGAGGGGTACGGCATTCCGACGCCGGGGACCTGGGAGGCGATCCGGTTGTTCGGCCGCACCGAAGGCGTGGTGCTCGACCCGGTCTACACCGGAAAAGCCGCCGCCGCCCTGGTGGAATGGGCGGCGGCGGGACGGTATTCGCCCGAGGAGACCGTCGTGTTCGTCCACACCGGCGGTCTTCCCGGATTGTTCGGTTACGCGCCCGAATTCATTGTTGAGGCGCAGAAGTAACGAGCACCGCGGCGCGAGCGGTTTCGGTCCGCACGGCGATGCGGAGCAGGACCAGCAGCAGGGCGACATTCGCGATCAGCGTGAGCCGCTGCGTCGCGCCCACCGGCAGCACCTCGGTGAGCACGTGGAACGGCTTCACCCCGGCTTCGTCGAGACGGACAAACAGGAAGCTCAGCGCGAACAGTCCGACCGCGGCGAGCCCGAACTTCAGCCAGCGCACCACGAACACGCGTTCCGCGGTGCCGCGCAACGGTTCCAGCATCGTGATCGCCGCGCCGGGCAGGCTCGCGAACGCGACCAGGCACGAGTAAAGGTGGATGTCGCCGCTGAGCGGATTCGGGCTCGGCGGGTAGCTGGCCGGAAAAACCGCGGCGACCGCCAGCCCGAGCGCCCACAGCATGAGCAAAGCCTTGGTGCTGAACGTCATCGGCACCCCGCCGGCGATCAGCGCACCGAGCACCGCGAGCGATCCGACGGCCACCGACAGCACGCTCGCCCCGAGCATGCCTTCCCCTCGATCGGTGATCGTGTAGCTCGAAAGCGTGTCGTAGATCGGGTCGTGCGAGCTGATGAGGTGCAGCACGGTGATCGTGAACAGCCCCCAGGCGATCGCAGCGAGCGCGGTCAGGCGCCATCCCCGGACGCCTCGTGAGTTCCCCATGCAGCCAGACTGGCGGCTCGGCGGCGTTTCGTGATCAGGGAAAACCCCTGATTCCGCCCCTACCCCGCGAAGTCGGCCAGGACGAGCACCTGGTCGTCGTGCCGTTTGGCTCGCGGCCAGCGGACTGCGTGCGGGTCGCCGTTCTCCGCGGCGCGCACTGCGTCGAGTACTGCTTCGGGGCCTTTGTTTTTGGCTAGCTGCAGGACTTCTGGCCAGTCGAAGAGGCCGTACTCATCCACTCCGATCGCGACGCCGTCGGTGGCTATCAGGACTGCGTCGACGTCTTCGCGCGGCCAGCTGCGGCGGACTGCTTTGTGGGCCGCGGAGGGGTCGGCTTCGGCTACCCAGAAGCCGTCCTCGGCGTTGCGTCTGCGGCGGACGTCTGCGCTGGTTTGCAGGAGGCCGTTGTTGCGTAGGGAGATTAGGCGGTCGTCTGCCACTACGTCGGTGCCGAAGTGTCCAAAAGCGACAACTGGGCTGTCGGCCAGGACTAGGGCTTCTACTTCGGATTCTGTCCAGCGGAGGATTGAGACTGTGCTGGAGGGGGCGTGGCCTGGGTGCAGGTTGTTCGCTTTGGCTACTGCGGTGATCGCGGTTGCCAGGGCGGGGGCTAGGTCTTGGTG
>NZ_PQIA01000061.1 GCF_003385235.1 Amycolatopsis circi
CTGCAGGCCGCTCAGCAGCGGCCTGCCGACCCCGACCGCCGAGCCGCTCTTCGCCCAGTCGCGCCGCGCCAGTCGCAACCCGCCGAGACTGCAACTCGTCCGGCAGCGATCGCCGGTCCGCTCAGCCGGTGCTCGTCCGGTCGCGGGCCGCGCCGACCCGTCCAGCCGAACTTCGCCAGCCGCAACCCGGCTCCACCCGCCCCGCCCGAACCCCCACCGGGACGTACGCTGCGGTACATGCCGTCGAACATGATCAGCCTCCGCGGTGTGCGCACGCACAACCTCGCCGACGTGGACGTCGACATTCCGAAGCATCAGCTGGTCGCGGTCACCGGCGTCTCCGGGTCCGGCAAGTCGTCTCTGGCGTTCGCGACGCTCGCGGCCGAGTCGCGGCGGCAGTTGTACTCGACAATGCCCGCGTTCGTCCGGACCAAACTGCCGCACGATCCGGCTCCGGAAGCCAGTTCGCTCAGCGGGCTGACCACTGTCGTCGTGGTCGATCAGCGGCCGCTCGGAACGAATTCGCGCTCGACGGTCGGCACCGCCACCGAGGTGTGGACGATGCTGCGGATGTTGTTCTCCCGCTTGGGCGAACCGTCCGCGGGGTACTCGCCCGCCTATTCGTTCAACGACCCGTCCGGCATGTGCCCGGCTTGCGCGGGGCTCGGCACGGTCACCGACATCGACGGCGTGCTGATGATCGACCGCAGCCGTTCGCTCAACGACGGCGCGATGGTCTTCCCCAGCTTCGCGGTCGGCAGCTGGATCTGGAAGCGCTATGTCTACTCGGGATTCTTCGACAACGATCTGCCGTTGCGGGAATGGCCTGAGGAACTGGTGCAGTTCCTGCTGCACGGGCCGACGCAGAAGCCGCCGAATCCGTTGCCGCGGTTCCCGGCCAGTGCCAAGTACCAGTCGATGGTGCCGCGGATCCGGCGGCTGCTGGTCGAACGCGAGGCCAAGATGGGGCCGGCGGTGCGCGCGGCGCTCGCCGACGTGACCCGGCAGCGGCCGTGCCCGGACTGCGGCGGCAGCAGGCTCGCTCCGGCCGCGCGGGAGAGCCGGATCAACGGTGTGTCCATTGTGGATCTCGGGTATCGCGACGCGGCGGGATTGCTGGAGTTCTGCGCCGGGCTGGACCACGAATGGGCGCGCCCGCTGGTGGCGGCGCTGCGGTTGCGGCTGGAGTCGATGATCACGCTCGGCCTCGGCCATCTGCACTGCTACCGCGCGACGCCGACGTTGTCCGGCGGCGAATCACAGCGGCTGAAGCTGGTGCGGCACTTGGGATCGAGTCTGACCGACCTCACCTACGTGCTGGACGAACCGACGGACGGGCTGCATCCGGCCGACGTCGCGTCCCTGGTTGACGTATTACGGCGGTTGCGTGATCACGGCAACACGGTGCTGGTGGTGGATCACCACGAAGCGGTGATGGTGGCCGCGGACCACGTGATCGACCTGGGCCCGGGAGCGGGAGAAGCGGGCGGACGCGTGGTGTTTCACGGCCCGCCGGCGAAGTTGCGGAAGGCGGACACGACCACCGCGCGGGCGTTGCGCACGGGCGTCCGGCTCAAGGACACGCTGCGGGAGCCGACCGGCTGGCTGCCGTTGCGCGGGCTGGACCGGCACACCTTGCGCGACATCGACGTCGACGTGCCGACAGGCGTGCTCACGGTGATCACCGGGGTGGCCGGGTCCGGGAAGTCGACGCTGGCGGGCGAACTCGCCGAGCGGCACCCGCGGTTCACTGTGGTCAATCAGAGCCAGATCGTCGCGACGTCGCGGTCGACGGTCGGCACCTGGCTCGGGCTGGCCGACCCGGTGCAGCGCGCGTTCGCCGAGGTGAGCGGCGAGTCGCCGAAGCTGTTCAACCCGCGTTCGCAGGGCGGCTGCCCGGCCTGTCGCGGCACCGGCGTCCGGCGGACTGACCTGGCGTTCCTGGAGGACGTCGACACGCCGTGCGAGGAGTGCGACGCGACCGGATTCCGGGCTGAGGCACTGGAAACGCGGCTCGAAGGGCGCACCGTGCTCGAGGTGCTGGGCACGCCGGTGTCGGCGCTGGCCCGGTACGTGCCGCATCCGGACGTGGTCCGGCTGGCCGCGCTGCTCGGCGAACTGGGGCTCGGGCACCTGGCGAGCGGCCGCACGCTCGACACGCTCTCCGGCGGCGAGCGGCAACGGCTGAAACTCGCCCGCCAGCTCGATTCGACCAGCGACGACCTGCTCGTCGACGAACCCACCGCGGGCCTGCATCCCAGCGACACCACGCGGATGGTGGCGCTGCTGGACCGGCTCGTCGACGAGGGCCGGACGCTCGTGGTCGTCGAGCATTCGCTGCACGTGGTCGCCGCGGCGGACTGGGTGCTCGACCTCGGCCCCGGCGCGGGCGACAACGGCGGCCAGGTGCTCTACACCGGCACCCCGAAGGGACTCGCGGAGCACGACGGGGCCACGGGACGGTACTTCCGGGCCGCGCTCGGCAGCAAGCGCCGATTCGCTGGGTAGGTTCGTGAGGGCCACCTTCACGGACTCTGAGTCCCTCAGGGTTCCCCTCACGGCCAGCTAAACGAGAGGGCGCGCCGCTCAGTGCGGGAACCGGCGCGCCCCCGCGCCGCTCTGCCCGAGCACGTCGTCCGGATTCGAATACGGGCAGGATTTCAGCGACAGGCAGCCGCAGCCGATGCAGTCGGTGAAGCGGTCGCGCAGCGCCGTCAGTTCCTCGATCCGCACGGTGAGCCGGTCGTGCCAGCGGCGGGAAATCCGGGCCCAGTCGCGTTTGGTGGGGATGCGCTGGTCCGGCAGTTCGGCGAGCGCGGCCTTGATCTCTTCCAGCGACACCCCGACCCGCTGCGCGGTCCGGATGAAGGCGATCATGCGCAGCGTGTCGCGGCGGTACTCGCGCCGGTTGCCGCTCGTGCGCCTGCTCGCGATGAGCCCGCGGCTCTCGTAATAGTGCAGCGTCGGGACGCTCACTCCGGCGCGTTCGGCGATCTGTCCCGGCTTCAGCCAGACGACCTCGCGCGTGATCTGGGGCATGGCAGCTCTTTCCGTGCTTGACCTCAAGTCCGCTTGATGAAGTCCACTGTAAGCACCGCCCGGCCGGCGGCGAGGATCGCGCGTGAAGGGGATTTTGTGACGACTACGACCCTGCGGGTATGGGCCGACGTGCTGTGTCCGTGGTGCTGGATGGGGCATCGCCGCCTCGCGCAAGCGATTGCGGAGTCCGGTGTCGCGGCGCGGATCGAGCACCGGAGTTTTCTTCTGGCGCCGGAAGGGCCCGGCCCGGGGCGGCGGCGGATCGGCGAGGTCGCGGCGGTCGAATGGGGGATCAGCGAGGCGGACTGGGGGCTGCGCCGGGACCGGATCGAGGAGGCGGGGCGCGCGGACGGGCTGACCGTGCGCATGGACACCGCGTGGGCGCTCGATTCCCGGCCTGCTCATCGCGTGCTGAAGCTGGCCGCGGCTCGAGGTCTGGACGAAACGGCGGCGTGGGAGGCGATGTTCGCCGCGCATCTGCGAGACAACCTCGACGTGGCGGACTGGAGTGTGCTGGCGAAGCTGGAAACCGGCTTGGAGCGCGCCGAGGTGGTCGCGCTCGGCGAGAACGAGGAGTACGCGGCGGAAGTGTTGGCGGATCACGAAGAGGGGCAGGCTCGCGGCGTTCGTTCGGTACCGACTGTCGTCCATGGCGACCGCCTTCTTTCCGGCGCACGCAGTGTCGCGGAGCTGGCGGAATTCGTCCGGTCGGCAGCGAAGGCGGTGGCGTGATGTCCGAGATTCCCGCTGTGATGCGCGCCGCCGCGATCGACGAGTTCGGACCTGCTGAACGGCTGACCGTCCACCAGTTGCCGACGCCGGTCGCGGGACCGGGGGAGGTGCTGGTGCGCGTCGAGGCCGCTGGCGTTCAGCCGACCGACGTCGCGATCCGGGACGGTTGGACGCCGCCGGGCGCGACCGTCGAGTTCCCGCAGATCCTCGGCAACGAGTTCGCCGGGACGATCGTCCAGGCCGGCACTGGAGTGACCGAATTCGAGGCAGGACAACAGGTTGCCGGGTTCCGGGTACTGGACTGCTATGCCGAGTACGTCAATGTGCCGGTCAGCCAGGTGACCCTCAAGCCGGAGAGCGTCGATTGGCTGACGGCTGGAGCGTTGTCCGCGTCCGGGCAGACCGCGCACACCGCGTTGGAGCGTCTCGCCGCGCGGTCCGGTGAGACGATTCTGATTCACGGCGCGGCTGGAGGCGTCGGCTCAATGGCGGTCCAGTTGGCGCGCGACCGCGGACTGCGCGTGATCGGGACCGGAAGTGCGGAGAACCAGGGGTATCTCCGCGCGCTTGGTGCCATCCCAGTGATATACGGCGAAGGCGAACTAGACCGTCTCCGGGAAGCTGCTCCAGAAGGTATAGACCTCGCTTTCGACACTGCCGGGCACGAGAATCTTCGTACTGCGGCGGAAATGGTGGCTGATCGCGGCCGGATTGGATCCATTGTGGAGCCGGCGTTGGCCGCGGAACTCGGCGCGCAGTGGATCGCCAGCGACCGGTCCGCCCGGCGGCTCGGCGAGGTGCTCGACCTGTGCGCGCGCGGCGAACTGCGGGTGACCGTCCGGGCGGAGTACCCGCTGGAGGACGCCGCGAGCGCTCACCGCGACGTGGCCGCCGGTCATGGTCGCGGCAAGGTGGTGCTGCGGATCGGCTGAGCGGAAATTAAATCGGTGGACGCGGTCGTAGCGCGCCGTTATGGTTCGCTCCGACCGTGACTCGACGCCGGGAGGTGAGCCCCATGAACGCTGTTTCGATGTGGGTGCTCCCCGTGTCGTCACGGTCGGGCGACTGACGTAGGGGTTGCCAGGAGCGCCTTGCACACAAGGCACTCCGAAAGGTGACCATCATGGACACTGTGCGTTTCACCGCGGGCGAACCCGCGGTGAGCATCACCCGAGTCGAACCGGGATTGTGGCAGGCGCTGGACGACGGCCGGCTGGCCGGTCGCGGCGAGGCCACCGCCCGGCCCGATGGACGGGTCTTCCTGAGCATCGACGCCTGGCACCGCTCCGTCTTCGACCAGCTCGCCCGCGAGATGCTGGCCGCGCTGCCGGACGCGCTCCACACGGTGGTCGACGAAACCGACCGCGAACTGCTGGACGGCTGGCAGCAGGCCGGGCTGACGATCCGGCGGCGCGAGTGGGAATACGTCGTGCCCACCGATCCGCCCGGCATCGGGCTGGTCAGCCCGCCGCCGGCCGTCACGTTCTTGCCCGCCGGCTCCGCTGAAGAGGCTCCGTTGCGCGAGCTGGACCGCGTCGTCCGCGCCGAGGTCGAGACGTCCGTCGGCTGGTCGGAGATGCCAGCCGAGGTGCTGCCTCGCCCGGCTGGCGACACCGTCGTGGATCCGTCGAAGTACGCGGTGGCTGTCGAGGACGGCGAATACGTGGGTCTGGTCCGGGTGGTTCAGGTGACGCGCCTGCCCCGGATCGGGCTCATCGCCGTCCGCGCTGACCGGCAACGTCGCGGCATCGCGCGCGGGCTCTTGCTTCACACGCTCGGCGTCCTGCACCGAGCGGGAATCACGAAGGCGTCGGCCGAGGTGAACGAGGCCAACACGGCGGCGACGGCTTTGTTCGAGGGCATCGGCGCGCGGCGGACCGCCAGCACGGTGGAGTTGATGCGCCATGGCCGGTAAGGGCGGGATCGAAGTCGAGGGAACCGTGGTCGAGTGCCTGCGCGACGCCCGGTTCACCGTCGAACTGGCGAACGGGCACCACGTGCTGGCCCACATCAGCGGCAAGATCAGGAAGAACTTCATCAAGATCGTGCCGTATGACCGGGTTTTGGTGGAACTGAGCCCGTACGACCTCGACCGGGGCCGGATCCTGTTCCGGTACCGGAACTAGCGCGGTCGCCCTCGCGGTCCTGGTGCTCCTGGCCCGGGCCGCGAGGGCGGTCAGCTCGCTTTCGCGGCGGCGAGCCGGGCCAGCGCGTCGCATTTCGGGCCGAAGTTCGCCACGATGTCGCCGCCGATGATCAGCACCATGACCGCCCTCAGCGGGGTGTCGAGGACGATGCGCTGGGTCAGTTCGGCCCCGCCGGGGACGGCCGCGACGCTCAGCCGGAGGTCCATCTTCCCGAGCGGAACAGGCTGGCAGAGCGTGAATTCGTGGCCGGGCCGCCAGCTCGTGAAGGTGAAGTCCTTCGCGATTTTCGCGTGCACGCTGCCGCGGAATCCGCCGCTGGGGTAAAGGAATCCGGTCGAACCCGTCGTGATCGGCCCGTGGAGCACGACTCGCGCGACGTCCGGATCCCAGCGCGGCCAGTCCTCCACGTCGGCGAGGACATCCCAGAGCGCGGCCGGGTCGACGTCGAGGGTGCGGGTGGAGGTTTTGTCCCAGGTCATGCCCCGAAGATATACGGAACTGCCAGTCTCGTAAACTGTGCGCTATGACGCACAACCGGCGCGGACGGCCGCGGGAGCAGGGGATCGACGTGGCGGTGCAGGCCGCGGTCAACGAGCTGCTGGAGGAGGTCGGCTACCAGCGGTGCACGGTCGACGCGATCGCCGCGCGCGCCGGGGTCGGCAAGGCTGCGCTCTATCGGCGCTGGAAGTCGAAGGCGGAACTCGTCTTCGCAGCGGTCGTGCACGACGACGACCTGACGGCACCCGACACCGGTACCTTGCGCGGCGACGTGGCAGGCGTTCTCGCCGACATTCAGTCCGCTTTGGACGGACCACAGGTGCGCAACGCCCTGCCCGGATTGCTGGCCGATCTCCGCACCGAGGACGCGCCCACCGCCCGCCTCGGCGAACTGTTCCTGGTGCGGGAACGGGCTTACCTGGTCGAAGTCCTGGACCGCGCGATCGCCCGCGGCGAACTCGCCCGACGACCCGAGATCCCCGCAGTCCACGCGATGCTGCTCGGTTCAGTCTTCGCCTGGCTACACCTGTTACGCGAAGCGGTTCCGCCCGGCGGCCTGGCCGAGGCTCTCGCACCGGGCCTGTACGGCGCCATTCTCGAACTGGGCGGCGCTGTTCGTGGATGATGCCCGGGTACGTCACCGCCGAGGCCGCGGCGACGGCCTACGTCGGGACAGCTCGTCCGCGATTATCGCGTCCAGGCGGGTGTTCGCACTGCGAAGCGCGCGGTATCCCTGGTATGCCAGCACGATTACCGCAACCCCGACGACCGCGGCAATCGACAGCACCGGCCCGTGCGAGACGAGGGTGTCGCGGTAGTCGCGGGCGAGATAACCCAGCCCGAGACCGGCGGCGAGGGCATCGAGAAGCGCGAGCGAAACCCGTCCTGGGATGGGCATGGCGGTCTCCTCTCGGGACCCGACCCCCAGCAATCTAGGCGACCGGAGGCGTCCGCGAGGGTTCCCGACCCGATCGGCCTACGCCCCCGGCCCGCGCGGCCCCTGTGCTAAGTTGACGTGAACTGGGGGGATCGACCTGCGGAAGCGAACCCAGGGGCCGGTAGCTCAGTTGGTTAGAGCAGGGGACTCATAATCCCTTGGCCGTCGGTTCGAGCCCGACCCGGCCCACTCTGCCTCCCCTTGTATAGCGTCTGACCTGCGGAAACGGTCGCGTCAACGATCTTGGTCCGAGGTCTCCGGGGGCACCGGAAACGAGAACAGGGCTCGTAGAGCAAGGGATTGTTCGAGTAAGCCTGTTTTCCTGACCGCCGTCGAGGCACCCGCGGAGGTGCTGGAGCCGATGATGTCATCGAGCTGGTCTCGGGCTGGAGAACGCACCTGAGGGCGAAGAACCGCGCCGACTCCGCGATCGACGCCTGCCTCGACAGCGTGGCCATGCTGGTCAACTACCTCGACGACGAAAACATCTCGATGGTGGCTTCCGATATTGGACGCCGGGAGCTGGAGCGTTATTTCGAATATCTCCGCCAACGGCCCGGATTTCCGCACCGGTGAGCACAGCTACGTCGCCAAAGGAGCTGCCCCACGTCCCGGATAATCCTCCGACGGTCTTGCGCGAAAATGAGTTGAAGGCGCTGCTGGCCACTGCGAAAAGGAAAGGGTTTGTCGAACTCCGGGGCCGGGCGATCATTCTGGTGCTGATCGACTGCGGAATCCAGGTCGGGTGGCTCGTTCGGCGCGGCGAATTGCCCGCTCACCCGCGCATCTGCGGGTGAGAGCGCAAGCCAACGGCTGATGCCAGAGTCGCCGCTCGGCTGTCAGCATCTGCGGGACTACGCCTGCGCAATCACCAAGGCCAGCAACGGTTCGGCCAGAACACGCGCCGAAACACCTGCCAACGCTGGCACTGCCTGGCCGACACGTCCGAACGGTAGCCTTCGGAGTACGTCGGACGGCACCCGGTCGGGAACGCGGTGCGGACGGTGCCGGCTTCGGACCGTCCACTGTAGACCGTGAAGCGCGGGACAGGCGAAGCTCAGAGGGGCAGCTGGCTGAGCGCGTGCACCAGCTTCTTGCCGGTTTCGACGGCGCCCTCGCGTGCTCCGGTGAGCAGGCCCATCGCGAGCTGGGCCAGCAGGCCTTTCAGCGCGGTGAGGCCGGTGCGGACGATGCCTCGATCCGGCTTCGGCTTGACCACCTCGGCGAGGACGGCGTCGGCGGTTTCGCGGGCGTCGCGGGCGTCCGCTTCGGGCAGGCCGAGGTCGCCGAGCTGCCGCTTGACCTCGGCGACGACCTGGGCGACGGTTTCGAACCCGGGTGCCACTTGCTCGGTGTGCGCGAAGTTCTGCGTGACGTTCCGGTTGTTCCAGGCCAGCTGCGAATTGTGCACGCCGCCGTGGATCACCGGACCGTGGTAGTTGTGCTCTTCGGTGGGCAAGGGTTTCCTCCCGGTCAGGTGCGGTGGTCGGGTGTTGCCTGCTGGACGACGGTGTTGCCCCAGGTGAGCACGGACTGGACGACGTCCCCGTGGATGACCGGGCCGTGGTAGTTGTGCACGATCGGCGGCGGCTCGGGCTCCGGCTCGACCTCGATCACCCGCAGCGGCGAGCGGAACTCTTTCAGCACGGCGCTGCCGTTGTGGTGAACGGCGCAGCCCTCGGACCCGATCACGTCGACGTTTCGGACGAGAGCCGTCGCGCCGTGCAAATTCAGGCCGGCGGTCGTCGTGCCGGTGAAGACGCTGTCGGCGAGAACCAGGTTGGCCTTCTCCGCGACGAAGACGCCCATGGACGCCGACCCGGAAACAGTGAGCCGCCGTGCGGTCAGCGTCGCCGTGCCCAAAACGCCCGCGCCGCTGAGTTCGGTGTCGCTGGCCTGGCAGTCGTTCAGGTCCAGATGGGCGCTGCTGCTCGCGCTGAACGCGATTTGGCCGCCGGACACCGTGCACTTCGCGGCGTGTATCGACGAATTCTCGTGCCCGAGCAATCCGACGAGTTCGAAGTCGTGCACTTGCGCTTCGGTGACGTGAACGTCGGTGGTTCCGTTGGCTTCGACCGCGACGGGACAGCGCGCGACGTGCAGCCCGGTCAGCTCGGAATTCCCCTGGCCGGCGAACCGCACGGCGACGTTGTCCAACCCCTCGAGGACCGTGTCCGCGGCAACCAGGCGGGCGTTCTCGACGTAGATCCCGACCTTGCCGCCGACGAAGCGGCAGCCGGTCAGGACCGGCGTGCCCTGGGTGGCCACGAACATGCCGAACTTCCGCGCCTGCCGGACGGTGACGTTCTCGAACC
This sequence comes from Amycolatopsis circi, assembly GCF_003385235.1. Lineage (GTDB taxonomy): Bacteria > Actinomycetota > Actinomycetes > Mycobacteriales > Pseudonocardiaceae > Amycolatopsis > Amycolatopsis circi. The sequence goes on from NZ_PQIA01000061.1 coordinate 9,669, forward strand.
GCCCGGCTCCGTGGGTGTTCACGTCGATTCCGGCCACCCGGGGGCTTTCGAAGGTGCATCCGCGCACGAGCGGGTCGGCGCCGTCGGCGACCACCAGCCCGGTGTCGGTCGGGTCGACGTGCGTGCCGGTGATCGTGCCGCAGGCCCGCTGGGCGTAGCGAATGCCGGTGGTCTGCGCGGCTTCGATACGGCAGTCGGCGACATCGAGGTGCCCGTTCTGGTCCGCGGCGACCGCGGCGTCGCCGGTGCCGGTGAACCGGCAGCCGGTTACGGCGACGCGGGCACTGCGGGAGAGCACGCCGTGGATCCGGCACCGGTCGAATTGGCTGTGGCGAACGGTGACGTCGGCGCCGGCGGTGGCAGCCAGCCCGCTGTTGGCGGAGTCGGTGAAGACACATCGTTCGATCAGGGCGCGCGAACTGGTGAAGAGCGCGCGGCCGTACCGCAGCTCGGTGTCCGTCACCGTGACGGAGCTGCCGGGCGGCCCGTGCAACGCGGCGGTGTCCCCGTGTGCGACGAGGGTGCACGCGCTGATCGCGAGGGTGCCGGCAGCGCAGCGGACCACGTCGTTGTCCCGCGCCCGGAGCACGAGGCCCTCCAGCCGGACGGCACCCGAGGCCACGACGCCCGCACCGGTCGGCGGGCAGATCTCCACCGTCCCCGGCCGCCGCGCGGTGATCCGCACGTCCCCCTGCACGAACAGGCTTTCCGGATAACGCCCCGGATCCACCTCGACAACGCACGACCCTCGCCGCCCGGCGGCACTGCGCAGTGCCGACTCGATGCTCCGGTGAGCGCCGCGCTTGCCAGGCGAAACCCGGACTCTGACCGCCATCCTGTCCCCTCCTGTGGCTCCCGAGCATAGCGGTGAGCGTCCTGTCGCAAGGGGAATAAGCCAGAGCGCGCCGTTCGGCGGAGCGGCCCGGCACTTGTCTACGGTGCCCCGGGGAGCTGTCGGCTGGCACATCTTCGTTTCGGCTGTGCGATGTGGACGCACAAGACTTCGAGCCACCGGATGGTCGCACCGATGCGCGTTGTTCAGTTCTGGACAGAGCACGGCCCGCCTCGGTCTGGGCGAGTCAGCGACTGACCGCCTCCTGTGGAATCCTCTGGCCACTGTCCACAGCGGCGCACGCACCGCTGGCGGGTCGGTCTTCTCGAGGTGCGTCAGTCAGTTCGCGTATCACTGGCAGAGTCGCCTGCGCCGAGAGCCGGAGTGCCGCCTTTCCAGGTCGGGCAGCTCGGCCGGTCCGGCCGAACATGGGGGATCGCTGAGGTACGAAATCGGGCCATCGCCTCCTCCGTCACCGGCCCTGGCGAGCAGGCTCAGTGAGGGCCCGAGGCGGCGCGGGCGGCCGCATTCGGGAACAGGCGGGCGAAGGCTGCCTCCATCTGCTGCTGTCCGGCGCGGTCGAGGGTGTTCCGGAGATTCTTCGACGTGGCGGTGATGACGTCGGTACCCGCCGGCGGGTAGTCGGTGCCGAAGACGAGGTGGTCCGCGCCGACCATCTCGACGGCGGGAACGATGCCGGCGGGGCCGCCCCCGATCGCGGTGTCCAGGTAGAGGCTGCGGAGCTGCTCGGTCAGCTGTTCCGAGGTCAGCTGCAACGGGTTCGCGACCCACGGCTCGGATCCGAGGAGGGCGATGCGGTCCTGCAGCGTGGGGAGTACGCCCCCGGCGTGGGCGAGGACGAGGCGGAGATTCCGGTGCCGCAGCAGCACTCCGGCGAAGATCGCGTCGACGATAGTGCGGGCCGTGTCCATCGGGTACTCGATCAGCGGTCCCGGCCGGCCGAGGCCCAGCCGGTCGAACCCCGGCGGCATCGCTGGGTGCACGAACACCGGCAGCCGGCGCCGGTCGAGTTCTGCGAAGGCTGGCTCGAAGCGGGCGTCGCCCAAGTACGCGCCGTCATAGTTGGTGGCGAGGGCGAACCCGTCGGCGTGCAGCTGATCGGTCGCGTAGCGGATCTCGTCGACGGCACGGTCGGGGTCTGCCATGGGCAGTGCCGCCAGCAGCCCGAACCGGTCCGGATGCGCTGCCACGATGCCGGCGGTGTGCTCGTTCCACGTCCTCGCCTGCTCCGCGTCCAGCGCGCCGGGCATCGACAGCAGCTGCAACGCGATGCCCTGCTCGTCCATGAATCGCAGTGCTCCGTCGACGCTCCAGCCGGCACCCGGAATGCTGCCGGCGAACCCTTCGCGCTTCATCAGCGCCTGGGCCGCTTGGAAGGACGCGGCATCCGTTCCCGACGCGACCGCATGAGCATGCACATCGAACCGTTGCACGACAATCCTCCAGTGCTTTACACCTGTCAACTATTGACAGGTGCTATCGTACGCCGATGGGAGCAGACAGTGCGGTGCTCGATTTCGTGGAGGCGCTGTACCGGGTGAATCGGCTGATCGTCGACGACGCCCGGCAGCACATCGCCGAGATCGCGGAGCTGGACGTGAGCGAGTTCATGGTGCTGCGCGCCGCTTCCCGCGGAGCGGTGTCGCCAACGGAGCTGACGCGGCAGCTGAGCACCCACCCGAGCGCGACGAGCCGCACCATCACCCGCCTCGTTCGCGCCGGCCTGCTGCAGCGCTCCAGCGCCACGGCCGATGCGCGACGACTCACGGTCAGCCTGACCGACGAGGGACGCCGGATCGTCGGCCTCATCGCGCGGCGCATCCGACCAGAACTGCAACGCCGATTCGATGCCGTCGGACCCGACCGCGTCGCGGAACTTCTCGACACACTGCACGCCTTTCTCCGCGGCGGTGTGCCGGACTCGTCCGAGTAGTGATCCGGCGTGTCCACGGCAACGACCGGACGGCCCGATCTCATTGCAGGGTCTCGCTGCGGGTGACATGTTGATCTTGCTTGACTGTGGTGTGCCTGACCGAACGAAGGCTCATCCTGACGTCGCCTCAGTTGAGGCGGCAGCTTGCGGGGCTGGTCCCGGTCCGCTTCGGCCGGATATGCCAGCAGACACCAGGAGTGCTTCGGTTAGGCCGTGCTCGCCGGTGGCTGTGCGGTGGCGTGACCGTGGGTCAGGCGGCGGCGGCCGAGAGCGCGTCGTGCTCGCTGTCGGTGAGTTCGATACCGGCGGCGAGGACGTTCTCTTCGAGGTGGGCTGCCGACGTCGTGCCGGGGATCGGCAGTATCACCGGCGAGCGTTTGAGCAGCCAGGCCAGCGCCAGCTGGGCTGGCGTGGCCTGGTGCGTGGCGGCCAGCTCGGCCAGCGGGCCGCCGGTGCCGGCCAGTGCGCCGGTTGCCAGCGGGAAGAAGGGGATGAACGCGATGCCGTGTCCGGCCGCGTGGTCGAGCACGGGTTGCGCGGTGCGGTCGGTCAGGTTGAAGCGGTTCTGCACCGAGACGATCGGCGCGATCTGCTGCGCGGCCTTGATCTGGTCGACGGAGACCTCGGACAGGCCGATGTGGCGGATCTTGCCTTCCTCTCGCAGCCTGGCCAGTTCGCCGATCTGGTCGGCGAAGGGCACCTTCGGGTCGACGCGGTGCAGCTGGAACAGGTCGATGCGGTCCAGTCGCAGACGGCGCAGGCTCATCTCCGCTTGCTGGCGCAGGTATTCGGGCCGTCCCAGCGGCGGCCACTGGCCGGGGCCCGGGCGGGTGATCGGGCCGAAGCGGGTGAGTCCGGCCTTGGTCGCGATCACGAGATCTTCCGGGTAGGGGTGCAGTGCCTCGCGGATCAGTTCCTCGGCGACGTGGGGCCCGTAGGAGTCGGCGGTGTCGAGGAAGTTCACCCCGAGTTCGACTGCGCGCCGCAGCACTCCGATCGCCTGGTCGTGGTCGGTCGGCGGGCCCCACACACCCGGCCCCGGCAGCCGCATGGTCCCGAAGCCGAGCCGGTTGACCGCAAGGTCGCCGCCAAGGTCGAACGTCCCGGCGGCCTGCGCGGGAACACGCTGGACAGTCATCTGTGATCCTCGTCGGTTCGGGTCTGCTGGGCCTCGGTGTGCGACCGGGTCGGCTCGGTCCGCGCGCCGGACTCGGCGGCGAGCCTGCCCAGCAGGGCCAGCCCGTCGGCGCTCGGGCTCGCCGGCTCGGCGGTGTAGACGAACAGCTGTTGGCCGGGCGCGTCGAGCACCGAGAAGCCTTGGTACCGCAGGCGGAGGTCGCCGAGCAGCGGGTGGCGGAGGTGTTTGTCCTCGCCGGCGCGCGGGCGGACTTCGTGGTGCGCCCAGAACGAGGCGAACGCCGGGCTGCGCACGGTGAGCTCGCCGACGACCTGGGCGATCCGCGGATCGTCCGGAAAGGGGGCGGACGCGGCCCGGAAGTTGCTGACGACTCCTCGGGCCGCCCGCTCCCAGTCCGCGTAGAACTCCGGCGCGGCGGGGTCCAGGAACACCATGCGCAGCAGGTTGTCCTGGCGGGCGAACCCGCTGTACAGGGCGGCCGAGAGCGCGTTGGCGGCCAGCACGTCCAGCGCGGGCCCGACGACGGTGGCGGGCACGTGCAGGAAGTGGTCCATCAAGGTCAGCAACTGCGGGGCGACTGTCTGCGGCGAGACCTGGCTCGCGGTCGTCGACGGCGGCTGGGCGAGCCGGAACAGGTGCGCCGCGGTGTGGGCGTCCAGGCGAAGCGCCCGCGCGATCGCATCGAGGACCTGTTCGGACGGGTGTCGCTCGCGCCCCTGCTCCAGCCGGGTGTAGTAGTCCGCGCTGACCCCCGAGAGCAGCGCGACCTCCTCTCGCCGAAGCCCCGGGACGCTGCGGCGAGTGCCGTCGTCGGGCACCCCCGCCTGTCCCGGCGAGACCAGGTCGCGGCGGGCGCGGAGGAAGTCGCCGAGTTCGTTGCCTCGATCCATGCCGCCGACCGTACCGAGGGTCAACGGACACCACCTGGGTGCGCGGCGCCCGCCCTCCGCACGTGCTCGGCAAGCCCGCGCAGGCCGGTGGCGAGCACGCCGTCGCGGAACAACGCGACCAGCGCGTCGGCCTCGGCCGCGTCGCAGTCGAACACCACCGACCACTCGACGAACGATTCGCCGGTGGTCGTGACCGGTGCGACCCGGATGGCTCCCCGGTAGCGGCGGACCGAGTACGGGGAATCGAGGATCTCGTAGGACAGCGACCGCTCGCTGTCGTCGTGCGACGCCAGGGCTTCGACGACCGTGCCCCCGTCGGCCGTCGTGAGGGTGCGCACGCTGCCTACGCGGTCGGGCGCGTCGCCCTCGCCCAGTGCGCTGTCGGTGACGGCGGGCTGCCACGCGGGCAGGCCGCCGAAGTCGCGGACCACGCGCCACACCGCCGCCGCGTCGGCTGACACGGTGGTGCTGGCGACGATCTCGGGCATCAGGCCCCGCCGCCCGCGTTCGCGTCCAGCCAGCGCAACACCGGCTGGAGGGCCTGGTCCGAATTGGTCTCGTAGATCAGGCCGTGCCCATTGCCGAGCACTCCGTGGTCGGGTAGGTGCAAGTGCTCGGCGGCGGCGCCCGCGGTGGCGAGAAAGTCCACGATGGCGGGCGCGTAGGCGGCGAACACCGCGGTCTCGCCGGTCACCACCGCCACCGGGAGCCCGGTCAGCGCCGGTATCCGCAGCGTGGCCGGATCGGCGGCGCGGACCTCCTCGGCGTTGGCGCGCGGCGGGTCGAAAGCCACCGGGGCGGCGGTCAGCCCCCAGTCCAGCGAGCCGATGCCCGGTGTCGCGCCGAACGGGGGACCCATCGGCTCCACGCTGACGACCGCCGCGACCAGGCCGGGACGCCGGTCGGCGAGCAGCCAGCCGTCCGGGCCCGAGGCCGAGTGGGTCACCACGACCGCGGGGCCGATCCGGTCCAGCAGCCGAGCCAGCCGATCGGCGTCCATCTCCTGGGAGGCGGCCAGGTCGCCGGGCAGCCCGCCGAACGGCGCGATGAACGCGTCCAACGCGTCGTCGTCGTCCGGGGCGAAGGGCCACTGGGTTTGGGCCGCGGCGGCCTCGGGCGGAAAGAAGACGTGCCGCCCTTCTTCGTAGGAGAACGGCGCGGCCATCGCGCCGATCACCTCGGGGTGGTACGGGGAGCGGCCGTGCCCGGGACGGTCCACCACGAGCACCGCATACCCGGCTTCCACCAGTCGCTGCGCCCAACCGGGCCGCCCGTCGGGCGTGTCCAGCCACTCCGTGCCCTGCAGCAGACCGCCGTGCACGAGCACGATGGGGTAGCGCCGGGTCACGTGCTCCGGCGCCTCCCAGGCCACGAACATCGGCCCGCGCTGGAACGTCTTGCCGTCCATGGCCACCCGTTCGCCGGGAATCCAGAAATGCCCGCGGCGTGAGGTCCTGGCCGGGGTCGCGGCCCAGAAAGAACGTGGTTCGGTCGTTGTCTCCATGCATCGAAAACTACGCACGGCCAACGAGTCGCGCCTGGGTGCGCCGCACCCAGGCGCACCTCGTCCGCGCCACGGCGACCACCCCGGCAACCGGAAGACAGGAGCCCGCATACAACCTGGGGCCTGCTTCCGCGACAACGCGGACGATCATCCGGCGTGGCACCGGAACCTGGTCGCGCACCCGAACTGATCATCGAGATCGGCACCGGCCGCTACCGGACCCGGACATCGGAGGCGGCCGACGAGCGGGAGCGCCCGAGGACGTCGTCGGACCGCTTGTCTCGAACTCACTTCATAAACGAATCGGATATGAAGTCGGCGATGAGAAGATGAAGTCAGATGTGAAATCCTGCACTCACCCTTGCTTCACCAATGAAGCGAGATGAAGTGGCCGCAGCGCAACTGGTGCGCCACGACGACGGTCACAGGCGGGCCATCGCGTGAGGAAGACGGCCTCGTTCTCGCTCTTGAAACGGTTGTTCACCTGCCTGCACCGGTCGCTGAAAGTGTCGTGGTCGAGATCGGGAATAGCTGTGCTGGCCACGGTTTTCCACGGTGTGCAGACGGTCAGCGTCGACTCGGGTTCGCGGCGGGGTCGTCGGGCGGGATGGCGTCGAGGGGGATGAGGCGGGTTCCGGTCCAGTGGTAGCGGACGGCCGCCGCGTTGGCGGTGGGGCAGCACAGCGGGTCTTCGGCGTTGTATAGCTCGTAGGAGAGGGCGACGGTGGTGTCGGTGGACCACGACGCTTGGATTCCGGCGCTGTCGGCTGAGGTGTCGGTGCCGAGGTACTTGCCGTCGTTGAAGAAGAAGGCTCGGTTCGCGTAGCCGTCGCCTGACTCGGTGATGGTGGCGAGGATGACCTGCAAGCCGCTGGCCGATTCCCAGGAGGTGCCCGGATAAGGGCGGTACCCCTTCGCTCGGACGACAGCTTCGGCGTCGGCGAGGGTGTTGCGCGGGGCGGCCGGTGGTTCTGAATCCTCGGTCGTGACGGAGGTCGGCGCGCTGGACTGCGGGGCGCTGGTGGGCGGTGCCGGGAGAACGGGTTCCGGCGAGGGGGCGGCCGGGGTCGGTGTCAGCGTGGCCGCCGCATTGTCCGCGGTGGCGCGGTTTGCCCGCTCGATTCCGACGGCGGCGGTCAATCCCAGCGCGGCGACCACGATGGCGACCGTGCACGTGATGCTGGAGAAGACGGCGCGGCCCGAGGCACGCGGCTGTCGGCTGGCGGGTTGCGGCACCACCGCGCCGAGGAGCATGAAGAGCGCACCGGTGACGCTGACCCAGGGACCGAGGCCGATGCGGAGGAGGTCGCCAGTGTTGGCGAGACCGCTCAGCAGACTGACGAGGAGCAGTCCGCCTAGGACTCCGGCGACGCCGAACAGGACGAAACCGGTCGCCCGGGCGGCGACGCCCTCCCGCAGCACGACAGCGGCGATGATCGCGGCGACCCCGCAGACCGTCAGCGCGACGGGAAGAAGGACGAGCGGCAGGATCCGGCTGTTTGCCAGGCGGGCGACGTCGAACAGGTTCGCGTTCCCCAGCAGCAGCACCTGAAACCAGGGCAGGACCGGCGACACCCCGACAAGCACGCCGCCCGCGGCCAGTCCGGTCGCGGCGGCGAACCGTCGAGCGGTCTCGCCCGGTGTGGCCGCGGGAACCAGCCGGCTGCCGCACCGCCAGCACAGCGCCGCGCCTGCCTGGACGGGTTGTGCGCAGTACGGGCACGGGAACGCGGCGGGTGGAGCGCTCGGCCACGGTGCGGGGCCGCCGGAAAGGGAATCGGTCATTGCGCAGGCTCCTCGTTTGTACCAAGACAGACGGAGGGAGTCCGGATCGCGTTACTGAGCGCTGAAATACTGGGGCCGCTCGAACGTTCGTCCGCTGAGGCCGGTCAAGCCGGGGCCGATGGCTGTCGAGCCTGCCGAGCGGGTTTGACGATCTGCGCTGTTAGCACGGCCTGGGCCCGGTGCCCAGGCCGTGCGTCGGTCAGGCGCAGATCACCTTGTCGATCAACGAGTAGAAGGCGTCGTCCGAGGGTCCGCGCCCGAGCGTCAGCGAAGCTTCCACCCGGCGCTTCCCGTCCGCGCTGGTGAACGCGATAGTCCCGTATCCGGGAATTCCGCCGGTGTGCCCGAAAACCGGGATCCCGCACGGTGTGGTCCGGGTCTGCACTCCCAGCCCATACTCCTCGGACGCCGATCGCGGGGTGGTCATCTGCCCCAGCAGCGCCGATGGCACCAGCCGCCCCGCCGCGAGCGCTTGGACGAATTTGTCCAGGTCCGCGGTGGTGGAGATCATCTCACCGGAGGCGCCGGCGATGCTCGGGTTCAGTTCGGTGATGTCGGCCATTTTCCCGTTCATCTCCTGATACCCGTGCGCGTGCTTGCCCGGAATCCGGGTGCGGTCGCCGGGAATCATCGTTTGGTGCATGCCGAGCGGGCGCAGGATCCGCTTGGCCACCTCGTCGCCCCAGGCATGTCCGGCGGTTCGTTCGATGAGCATGCCGAGCACGACGTAGTTGGTATTGGAGTACGAAAACTTGCTTCCTGGCGGGAAATCGAGCGGCTGCGCGGTCGCGACCGCCACCAGCGACTCCGGCGAATGGTGCGTGTAGCGGATTTTCTCCAGATCGGCACCCTTGAGCGAGATCGTCCGGAGGTAGTTGTAGAGGCCGCTGGTGTGTTGCAGGAGCATCCGCACGGTGATCTCTTTGCCGCGCGGCAGCAGCCCGGGCAGATACTGCTCGACGGGGGTGTCCAGGCCGATGCGGTGTTCGGCGACGAGTTGCAGGACCACCGTGGCCACGAACGATTTGGTCGTGCTGCCGATCCGGAATCGTCCGGTCGGCGAGACCGGTCGCCGGGAGTCCAGTTCGGACACTCCGGCGGTGGCCGTGCGGGCGTGTCCGTCCCGGACGGAGCGGATTTGCACGCCGGTCGCGCCAGCCGCGACCGTTTCTTGCGCGACCGTGCGAACGGGGTCGGCCGCGGCCGGTGCGGCGGGCGCGAGCAGGGCGGCGGTCAGGACTAAGGGCACAGTGGTGAGCATTGGTTTCCTCGTTCAGAGTTGGTCAGCTGCAAAAAACTTTGTCGAGCACGGTGCGGGTCCAGTCGAAATCCGGGCCCCGCCCCAATGTCACCGAAGCCTCGACGCGCCGTTTCCCGTCCGGGCTGGTGAATGCGACGGTCTGGAAACCAGGAATCCCGCCGGTATGCCCGAACACGCGCGTTCCGCACGCGGTGGTCGGGGTTCGCAACCCCAGCCCGTACTCCTCGGTCGCGGAACGCGGCTCGGTCATCTGCGCCAGCAGGTCCGGCGGAACCAGCCGCCCCGTCGCCAGCGCGCGGACGAACTTGTCCAGGTCCGCCGTGGTGGAGATGATCTCGCCGGCCGACCAGGCCATGCTCGGGTTCAGGTCGGTGACGTCGACGAGCTTCCCGTTCATCTCCTGGTATCCGTGCGCGTGCGGACCCGGGATTCCGGTGCGGTCCCCGGGAACCGACGTGTGGCGCAGTCCGAGCGGTCGAAGGATGCGCTGTGCCGCTTCGGCGCCCCATGCGTGCCCGGTGGTTCGCTCGATGAGCATCCCGAGCACGATGAAGTTGGTGTTGGAGTAGGAATGTTTGCTGCCAGGCGGGAAGTCCGGCGGCCTGGCAGTCGAGATCGCGACCATCGACTCCGGCGAATAGTGCTGGTACCGGATCTTCTCCAGTTCGGGTCCGTTCAGCGGGAGGGACTGGGTGTAGTCGTAAAGGCCGCTGGTGTGTTGCAGGAGCATCCGCACGGTGATCTCTTTGCCGTGCGGCAGCAGTCCGGGCAGGTATTGCTCGACCGGTGCGTCCAGTTGCAGGCGGTGTTCGGCGACGAGTTGAAGGACCACAGTGGACGTGAACATCTTGGTCGCGCTGCCGATCCGGAACCGTCCGGTGGGCGAGACCGGTCGTCGGGAGTCCAGTTCGGACACTCCGGCGGTCACGGTACGAGAGTGTCCGTTGTGGACCGTCCGGATCTGCACGCCGGTCGCGCCGGACGAGACGATGTCCCGCGCGAGCGTGCGAACCGGGTCCGGAGCAGCGGCAGCCGGCACCGCGGGGGAGAGCAGCGACGCGGCCAGGACCAACGGCACAGTGTTCAACATCGGCGTCAGTCCTTGCGGCGCGCGACGAAGCGCACGATCAGGATCAGCAGGCACGCGACGGCGATCCCGCCGGAGGTCATCCGGAACATGCTGTCCAGCCCGGTGAAACCGCCGATCGAGTTCGTGGCGGCGCTGGCGGTGAAGATCAGGCAGAGCACGGCGGTGCCGACCGGACCGCCGGCCTGGCGGCTGCGGGAAGCTTCCATTTCCATGCCGACGACATAGAAACGGCCGGTGCTCGCCAACATGCCTTCAACCCCCGACTTCACGGTAGCGCCAGCGCTACCGTGAAGTCGTTCAGGCCGGTCGGAACCCCCTGGTATCGGGCCGCAGCCTCGCGAAGATGTCGCGGATGTGCTTGAGTGCCGTCCCGCCGAGGTTCCGCCCTGCATCAGGCGTTCCAGCGAATCGAGGAATCTCGCTCCATGTCGCGCTCCCATCTCCCGCGCGTGTCGACCCCCGCGGCAGCCGCCAGGGACTCCAATTTCGCGACCTCCGCGTCGGTCAGCTCGAGGCCTTGAGCGCGGCCCAACCCGTCGACATAACCCGCCTTCGTGACCCCGACGATCGGGGTCGTCCCCTCGGCGACCGCGCGGAGTTTCCGTAAGACGGGAATGTGCTGGTGAAAATCGGATAGCGTTACCCGCCACAGGGCCAGTCTGCGGCAACAGTTGGAGGAGCAGTGGTCACTGCCGAGGACATTCGCGCGATCGCCGGGTCGTTGCCGCGCAGCGAGGAGGCAGTCGTGCGGGATCAGGTGAAGTTCCGCGTCGGACGGCTTGTCTACCTCGCGTTGTCGCCGGACGAGACGACGATGGGGTTCGCGTATCCGAAGGAGCATCGCGCCGGGCTCGTCGCCGCCGAGCCGGGCAAGTTCCAGTTTCCCCGGGAGTCGGATCTGCGCTTCAACTGGGTCCGCGCGTCTCTGAGCGAACTCGGCGCCGAAGAACTCGAAGAACTGGTCGTGAACGCTTGGATGATGTGCGTGCCGAAGAAAGTGGCGACGGCGTTCCTCGACGCCGGCTGACCCGCGACGGCCGACGGTCATCGTCACCGCCGCGGAACCGGCCGGGAAAGCCGCAGTTCGATCAACTCCGCGCCCCGCCTCAGCAAATCCACCCACTGCTCCGGATCGTGGTCGAAGCGGGAAGCGGACCAGCCGACGGACAGGCTGCCGTACGGTTCGCCGCGCAAGAACACCGGTACCGCGAGGGTCGCCACGCCGGTGTCGTACTCGCCGGTGGTGAACGCCCAGCCTCGCTGCGCGACCTCGGCCAGTTGTCCGCGCAGGACGGCCAGGTCGGTGACCGTGTCCGGCGTGAACCGTGCCATGGGGCGGTCGGCGAACAGCCGGTCGCGTTCTTCTTCGGGCAGGAACGCGAAGTACGCCTTGCTGGTCGCGCCCGCGTGCGCCGGGTACAACTCGCCGACCAGCGAGTAGCCGCGCAGCCGTCCGTCCGCGCCTTCCGCGGCCAGCACGCACCGGGTGTGCGCGCCGTCGGGGAGGGACAGCAGGGCGGCGTGCCCGGTTTGGGCGGCTAGGTCGGACAGGACCGGGACCACCAGCAGGTCCAGCGCCCCGGCCCGGTCCCACAGCCGGCCGAGGTGCAGGGCGGCCGGGCCGATCCGGTACTTGCGGGTGCTGTCGTCGCGGACGAGGAAACCGCGGTGGGCCAGCACCGCCAGCAGCCGCTGGGCGATCGACGTGTGCAGCCCGAACTCGCGGGCCACCGCGGTGACTCCCCATTCCGGGCGGGCGCGGTCGAACGCGAGCAGCACCTGCAGCGCGCGGTCCGCGGTCTGCGGCAGACCGGGCGGGGTAGCGCGGTCGTCGGGGTCCGGCATCCGGCCATTGTGCGAATAACGGGAAATGTTTGTAAAGCCGGTGCGCCCGGACCGACTCTGGTCGGACCCATCCCCGGCGGCCTGACTTCTTCAGAGGAACCACATGCTCAAACACGTCCTGGAACTGCTCGAAATCCTCGACGACCCGGCGGTGACCGGGAAAGAGGTCGTCGCCTACCTCGACGCCGTCGCCGGCGCGGACGGCAGCGGCGCGGAGATCACGACGGTGCCCGGCCCCGCCGGGAAGACCGATTTCGTCCGGGTGCGGGTGGCGGGCAGCCGCGGCCGCACCGCGGGCGGCGACGCGCCCACCCTCGGCGTCGTGGGACGTCTCGGCGGGGTCGGCGCCCGGCCGGAGGTGACCGGGTTCGTGTCCGACGGGGACGGCGCCGCCGCGGCGCTCGCCGCCGCCGCCAAGCTGCTGTCCATGCGGGCGCGCGGGGACGTGCTGGCGGGCGACGTGCTGATCGGCACGCACGTTTGCCCGGACGCGCCCACCTTGCCGCACGATCCGGTGCCGTTCATGAACTCGCCGGTCGATATCGCCACGATGAACAGCTACGAGCTGTCCGACGAGATGGCCGCTGTGCTGTCGATCGACACCACCAAGGGCAACCGGGTGATCAACCACCGCGGGCTCGCCCTGTCCCCGACGGTGCGCAGCGGCTACATCCTGCGGGTCTCCGAGGGCTTGGGCGAACTGCTGGAGGCGGTGACCGGCGCGCCGCTGGTGACCTACCCGATCACCACGCAGGACATCACTCCCTACGGCAACGGCGTCTACCACCTGAACTCGATCCTGCAGCCGGCGACCGCGACGGGCGCGCCGGTGGTCGGCCTGGCGATCACGTCGGCGGCGACGGTGGCCGGCTGCGCGACCGGCGCCAGCCACGAGACGGACATCGCGGCCGCCGCGCGCTACGCGGTCGAGGTCGCCAAGCAGTTCGGCGCGGGCGCGCTGCAATTCCACGACGAAACCGAATTCGCCAACCTGCGGGCCCGCTACGGCTCGATGGCGCACCTGCAGACGCTGGGCACGGAGGTGGCCGGATGAGCACCGCGACGAAAACCGCGAAGCACGCCAAGAAGCGGATCGGCAACGACGACTACTCGCTGCGCCGCGTCCCCGAAGACGCCCGCTACGGGTTCGGTTCGATGCTGCTGCAGTGGCTCGCGCAGTCCGGCTCGCTGTCGCAGTTCGTGCTCGGCGCGACGCTCGGCGTGGGGATGCGGTTCTCCGACGCGTTCTGGGCGTTCACCCTCGGCGCGGTGATCCTGGAGGTGGTGATCTTCCTGATCGGCCTGGCCGGCCAGCGGGAGGGGCTCACCATGACCATGCTGACCCGGTTCACCGGCTTCGGCCGCAACGGGTCGGCGCTGGTGAGCCTGGTGATCGCGATCAGCCTGGTGGGCTGGTTCGGCGTGCAGAACGGCATCTTCGGCAAGAGCATGCACGCACTCGTCGGCGGGCCGCCGTGGCTGTGGTGCGCGGTGTCCGGCGTGGTCTTGACGCTGCTGGTGATCTACGGCTTCAAGTACATGATGTGGCTGGCGAAGATCGCGGTGCCGCTGTTCTTCGGGCTGGTGGCGTGGAGCGTCGTCTCGACCCTGTCGGACCATTCGGTGGGCGCGCTGATGTCGGCGGCGCCGACCGCGACGGCGATTTCCGTCCCGGCCGCGGCGACGATCATCGCCGGCGGCTACATGACCGGTGCCGTGGTCGCCCCGGACATGACCCGGTTCAACCGCAAGGGCTGGCACGTCCTGCTGCAGAGTTCGGCGTCGATGGTCCTGTCCGAGTACATCGTCGGCATGACCGGCGTGCTGCTCGGGCACCTGGTCGGCAGCTCCGACGTCACGCACATCGTGCTGTCCACGTCGGGCTTCGTCGGGCTGATCGTGGTGGTGCTGGCGACCGCGAAGATCAACGACTGGAACCTCTACGGCTCGTCGCTGGGCGTGGTGAACTTCGTGCGGACCGTGTTCGGCCGCCCGCTGCACCGCGGCGTCGTCACCCTGGTGATCGGGATCGCCGGGACGGTGCTGTCCGCGATCGGCTTCCTGCAGCACTTCACCGCGTTCCTGTCGGTGCTGGGCGTCGCGATCCCGCCGGTGGGCGGGATCATCGTGGCCGAGTACTTCCTGGTCCGCGGGCTCTCCACGCCGCTGCGGGAGACCAGGGCCGCCGGCCGGATCCCGGCGACCATGCCGGTGTGGGTGCCCGCCACGCTCGCGGTGTGGGCGGCGGCGTTCTGCGTCGGCGAGTTCGTGCACTGGGGCATCCCCGCGCTGAACTCGCTGCTCACCGCCGCGATCCTGTACACGGTGCTGGGCCGCGCCGGGCTGATCCGGCCGGTGGGTTCGGCGGAACTCGAGGAGGCGGGCCGGTGACCGGCGCACAGGACGAGGTCGTCGGCCTCTGCCGGGACCTGATCCGGATCGACACGTCCAATCCGGGCGCGACCGAGCGGCCCGCGGCGGAGTACGTCGCGGAGAAACTCTCCGACGCCGGGTTGGAACCGACGCTGGTGGAGAGCGCGCCCGGCCGGGCCAGCGTGTTCGCCCGAGTGTCCGGAGCGGACTCGTCGCGGCCCGCGCTGCTCCTGCACGGGCACCTGGACGTGGTGCCCGCGGACGCCGAGGAGTGGAGCGTCCCGCCGTTCTCCGGGGAGATCGCCGACGGCATGCTGTGGGGCCGCGGCGCGATCGACATGAAGGACTTCGACGCGGCGATCCTCGCGCTGGCGCGGCAATTCGGCCGCACCGGCGAGAAACCGCCGCGGGACGTCGTGTTCGGTTTCCTCGCCGACGAGGAGGGCGGCGGGAAGTTCGGTTCGCACTGGCTGGTCGAGAACCGTCCGGACCTGTTCGAGGGCGTGGGCGAGGCGATCACCGAGGGCGGCGGGGTGTCGTTCGACCTCGGCAACGGCAGCCGGTTGTATCCGATCGAGTGCGCGCAGCGCGGACAGGCGTGGCTGCGGCTGGTCGCCACCGGCCGCGCCGGGCACGGCTCCTCGCCGAACGACGAGAACGCGGTCACCGACCTCGCCGAATCGCTCGCCCGGATCGGCCGGCACCGCTTCCCGGTCCGGCTGATCGAACCGGTGCGGGCGCTGCTGGAACGCGCCGCGGAACTGCTCGGCGTCCCCTTCGATCCGTCCGATGTGGACGGAAGCCTGGCGCGGATGGGCCGGGTGGGGGAGCTGGTGAACGTGATCCTGCGCAATTCGGCGAACCCCACCATGATCTCCGGCGGGTACCAGGTCAACGTCATCCCCGGCCGGGCCACCGCAGCGGTGGACGGCCGCTTCCTTCCCGGGTACGAGCAGGAACTGCTGGACACGATCGACGACCTGCTGCTGCCGTCGGTGCGCCGCGAGTTCATCCACCGGGACATCGCGATGGAAAGCGGTTTCGACGGTCCTTTGGCGGACGCCATGTGCGCGGCCATCACCGCCGAGGACCCCGACGGGCACCCAGCGCCGTATTGCAACGCCGGCGGCACGGACAACAAGGCGCTGTCCGCGCTCGGGATCCGCGGCTTCGGGTTCAAAGCCCTGCGCGTGCCGCCGGAACTGCCCTACAACCGGTTGTTCCACGGCGTGGACGAACGGGTGCCGCTGGAGTCCCTGCGGTTCTCCGTCCGGGTCCTGCACCGGCTGCTGCGGACTTGCTGAACAATGGCGGGCGAACCGAGGAGAATCGCGTGACTGACTTGTTGTTGCTGTCCAATTCGGCCAACCACGGCCGGGGTGCGCTGGAACACGCGCTGGACGCGGTGGCCGAGGTGCTGGACGGGCGGACTGAGCTGGTGTTCGTGCCGTTCGCGCTGGCCGACCACGACGGCCACACCGAACGCATCGCCGCCGCGGTGGCGCCGCTCGGCGTGCGGGTGCGCGGATTGCACACCGCTGCCGACGCGGCGGCCGCCGTGCGCTCGGCTCCGGCGGTGTTCACCGGCGGCGGCAACACGTTCCGTCTGCTGGCTGAGCTGTACCGGCGCGAGTTGCTGGAACCGTTGCGGGACAGGGTGTCCGGCGGAATGCCGTACCTCGGCGCCAGTGCGGGGACGAACATCGCCGGTCCGACGGTGCGCACCACGAACGACATGCCGATCGTGGAGCCGCCGAGCCTGACCGCGCTGGGACTGGTGCCGTTTCAGCTGAATCCGCACTATGTCGATCCCGACCCGGCCAGCACGCACATGGGCGAGACCCGGGAGAAGCGGCTCGCGGAATTCCACGAGTGCAACGACATTCCGGTGCTCGGCCTCCGCGAGGGCGCGTGGCTGCGGGTGCGCGGGGACTGGGCGGAGCTGGCTGGGGTGTCCACGAGCGGCGGCGCGCCGGGCCGGTTGTTCCGGCGTGGTGCGCCTGGCGAGGACGTTTCCGGCGACGTCAGCGAGTTGCTCGCTCCTGTGCGTGAACCGGTGTGGGGCTGACACCGGTCTGTCGGTCGACTGGGAAGGGCTGGGCCCGCGGGCTCGGCCCTCCCTGTTGCGGCATCGGGGAAAGACGCTGTTTCCCGGCGTTCTGGTGCACGTCGTCCGGCACCGCGGCGTTGATCCTGGCCAACCCTGACCGTGCCGCCGCGTTCGCGCTGATAGCGGACCACGGCGCGACCGAGGTGTTCCGTCGCGTCGACGACGACGAAGAGCGCTGGGTGCGACGCTGCAGGAGATCGCCGACCAGCCCGCCCGAAGGCCGTCCTCGGGGTTCCGGTCGTTGAACTCGATCGCGACGCTCGTGCTGGCTCCGACGTTCGCCTGGTGGCGAATCAAGCCGGGGGACCGGCAGCCCGCGACGACGCGGAAGCTCGCGCTCGGGTTGTTGCTGGGCGGTGCGTCGAATGGCGGCGACGGGTTTGCCGCACGGGGTCGACGTGCCGGTGAGTTGCTTCGTGGTGATTCGCGGGGCGATGTGTTTGTCGCCGGTGGGGCCTTCGGCGGCGACTAAGCTTGCGCTGCGGGCGTTTCTCGCGGGATCAATGCGCAACTGGTGCGGTTGTACCGCGCGGACGCCGAGATCGGCTGCTTCGCCGGAGTGGGTGCAGCGGCGGATGAGCGGTGTGCGGAGGCAACCAGCAGTGAAGGAGCGGGGCGAAATGCGCGTAGTCGTGGTCGGCGGAGGGATCGTCGGTGCGGCAGCCGGGTATGAGCTGGCCCGGGCCGGGGTGGAGACGGTGCTGGTCGACGGGGCGGCCAGCGGCCGTGCGACGTCGGCTGGGGCGGGCATCATCTGTCCGTGGGCGTCCTTAGTGGACGATCCGGACTGGTATCGGCTGGCGGTTGGCGGTGCTGAGTATTACGAGCATCTGCGGGCCGCACTGGCCGAGGACGGGGAGACTGATCTCGGCTATCGGCGGGTGGGTTCGCTGCGGCTGGTCTCCGAAGGCGAAGCGGCGCAAGCGTTTCAACGGACGGCGGATCGGGCGAGGGAATCGCCGTTGGCCGGAGACGTCGAGTTGATCGACGCTAGGCAGGCGCAGGAATTGTTCCCGCCGCTCGCGCATGACGGCCCGGCCGTCCACATTCCCGGCGCGGCCCGGCTGGACGGGCGGCTGGTCCGCGACGCGATGCGGCGGGCTGCGGTGCGGCGTGGGGCGCGGATTGTGGAGGGAACGGCGTCGATCGTCGCGGACGGCGCGGTTCGCGGCGTGCTGGTCGGCGAGGAGTTCATCGGCGCGGACGCGGTGATCGCGGCGGCGGGAGCCTGGTCGCCTGCGTTGCTGGAGCCGCTCGGGGTGCAGGTGCGGGTCGAACCGCAGCGGGGGCAGATCGTCCATCTTCGGTTGCCGGGGACGGAAACCTCGCAGTGGCCGGTGATTCTGCCGCGGTCACGGCACTACCTCCTCGCCTTCGACGATTCGCGGATCGTGGTCGGCGCGACGCGGGAGGAGGGGACTGGCTTCGACAACCGGGTGACCGCGGCCGGGTTGGCGGAGGTGCTGGCCGAAGCGTTGTCCGTGGCGCCCGGTCTGGCGGACGCGACGTATGTGGAGACCCGCGTCGGATTCCGTCCCGCCGGGCCGGACATCCGGCCGCTGCTCGGCGCGGTGCCGCAGGTGAAGGGACTGGTGGTCGCCAACGGCCTCGGCGCGTCCGGGCTGACGATGGGTCCGTACGCGGGTTCGATCGCGGCCCGGCTGGCGCGCGAGGTCGACCCGGGGATCGACCTCAAGGCTTACGACCCGCTGCGGTGACGGGTGCGCGCCGACCGGGAGCTTGCGGTCGGCGCGCACCCGTGCGGGCTCCGGGGAACGGATCAACTCGCAGCGGACAAGACCAGCTCCCGGTAGTTGCGCAAAGCCTGCCGCCAGGACTCCAAGTCCAGCTTCTCGTTCGCCGCGTGCATCTGCCGGGGGTCTCCCGGGCCCCAGATCACGATCGGGGCTCCGGCCACGGACCCGGCCAATGCCGAGGCGTCCGTGAAATACGTCGCGGCTGGTGCGGTGGCTTGGCCAGCGAGAGCGTCCGGCAAGCGCGGGGTCCGGACGGCGGGCAGATCGAGATCCACCTCCGCAGTGATGGCCGGATCGAGCGCGGAAGCCCAAGCGATCACCGGCGCGCCACCGTCCACAGTGCGCACGTCCAGCGTCAGAACAGCCGAAGCGGGAACGATATTCGTCGCGGTCCCGCCCTCGAAAGTGCCGACGTTGACGGTCTCCTCGCCTAGATAGTCCTCAGTGGACAACGGCAGCGAACCGAGCGAGCCGAGAGCCCGGTCGGCGAGCAGCTGGATCGCGTTGCGTCCGAGCTGGGGAGTGGAACCGTGGGCGGCTTTGCCCGTCGCGGCGAGGCGCAGCCACGTGGCTCCGCGATGTCCGAGCGAGACGCGGTTGTGCGTCGCCTCCGGGACCACGACGATCCGCGGCGTCAGGTTCAGCGACGCAGAAGCCTCGGCCGCGCCCCGGCAGCCGATCTCTTCGTCGCTGGTGAGGAGGACCTGCGCGTCGGCACCGGCTTCCGCGGCGTTGCGCAACGCGGCCAAGGCGGCGACCAGCCCGCCCTTCATGTCGACGCTGCCCCGGCCGTGCAGGAACTCCTCGTCGACGTCCGCGGAGAACGGCGCGCGGTCCCACCGGTCGGGGGAGCCGACCGGGACGGTGTCGATGTGGCAGACGAACAGCGTTCCGTCGCCCGAACCGGTGCCGAGCAGCACCCACGGCCGCCCGGCGGCGGAGCGTTGCAGCACGCGGACGCCCGCGGTGGCGGTGGCGTAGGAGACGGCCAGCTCCTGCGCGGCGGCTTGCGCGACGCTGTCGCCGGAGGTGGTGTCCTGGCGCACCAGATCGCGCAGCAGCGAGAGGGCTTCGTCGGTCATGCGGAGTACTCCCGGGTCGACTCGCGGACGACGAGCTGCATGGAGAGCACGTGGTCCGCGGGGCTCTCGCCGGCCGCGAGCCGGGTGATCTCGTCGACCGCTTTGCGGGCCATCTGCTCGGTCGGCTGCGCGACGGTGGTCAGCCGGGGCGAGGTCCATTCGCCGAGCGTGATTCCGTCGCAGCCGATCACCGACAGGTCTCCCGGCACCGAAACCCCCGCGCGGCGGGCCGCTTCGAGCAGGCCGACCGCGGCGATGTCGCTGGCGGTGAACACCGCGGTCGGCGCCGCGTCGGCCCGCGCCATGTGCGCGAAGAAGTTCATGCCGAAGGCCGAGCTGAACGTGCCGCGCACGATCATCGATTCGTTCACCTCGACCCCGTGCGCCTTCATCGCCGCCCGGTATCCGGCCTCGCGCTGGTCCGCCGTCCGCAGCCCGGCCGGGCCGCCGACGTGGGCGATGAGCCGGTGGCCCTGGGAGATCAGATGGGTGGTCGCCTGGTACGCGCCGCCGAAGCTGTTCGCGGTGATGTGCGCGATCCGCGGTCCGGCGGCCTCGACGTACTCGTCGAGGAAGACCACCGGGAAATCGCCGGCCAGCCGGCTCGCGAAAGCCTCGTTGGTGTTGTTCATCCCCAGGTAGATCAGCCCGCCCACCTCCGGCACCCGCATCAGGCGCTCGACACTGGCGCGTTCCCGCGACGGCGACGAGCCGGTGAGGGCGGTGAACACGTCGATGCCGTCCGCGGCGGCGGCGTCGGCCACCGCGTCCGCCAGCGCGGAGAAATACGGGTTGTCCAGCGACGGGACCACCAGGCCGAGGCTGAGCCCGGCCACCTGTTTCTGGACCGGCGGATGCCCTTCGGCGGACAGCGCGGCGTCGATTCGCCGGGCCGTCTCGGAGGCGACGTTGAGCTCCCCCCGGACGTACCTCGACACCGTCGACACGGCCACTCCGGCCTCTCGGGCCACCTTCGCCAGCGACATCCGGCTCCTCCCCGTTCGAGCGTTGACGGCGACTGCAACCGCATCCTATATTGGCGTTGTTGCGCTATGTTGCGCAATACACGCTAAAGCTTTCGCCCGAAGGAGTCGTCGATGGTCAAGGTCCTGCTAGCCGGGGAGTCGTGGGTCAGTGCGACGATCGACCACAAGGGATACGACCCGTTCGCGCACACGCAGGTGGAGATCGGGTGCGAGCGGCTGCTGGCGGCGCTGGCGGCGGAAGGGGTCGAGGTGACTCACCTGCGTTCGCACGACGTGGCCGAGAAGTTCCCGCAGACGCTGGAGGAACTCGCCGCCTACGACGTCGTCCTGCTCTCCGACGTCGGCTCCAACACGCTGCTGCTGCACCCGGACACGTTCGCCCGCGGCCGCCCGGCGCCCAACCGGCTCAAGCTGCTGCGCGAATGGGTTCAGGGCGGCGGCGGCCTGATGATGGCTGGCGGCTACCTGAGCTTCCAGGGCTTCGAGGGCAAGGCCAACTACCGCCGGACGCCGATCGAGGAGATCCTCCCGGTCGACATCGATCCGTTCGACGACCGCGTCGAAACGCCGGAGGGCGTCCGCGCGCAGGTCGTGCAGTCCGGCCACCCCGTGGTCGCCGGTCTCGACCGGGAATGGCCGATCCTGCTGGGCTACCAGCACACCACGCTCAAGCCGGACGCCGAGCTGCTCGCCACCGTCGAGGGCGACGTCATGCTGGCCGCCCGCCAGGTCGGGCAGGGCCGCACCCTCGCGTTCACCTCGGACATCTCCCCGCACTGGGCTCCGGAGGAGTTCATGAGCTGGGACGGCTACGGCAAGCTCTTCGCGCAGGCGATGACCTGGCTCGCCGGACGCGAAATCTGAGCCGCGCGCACTCGGGATCAAGGAGGATTCGATGAGTACGTCACCCACCCGCCGCGCGACCTCGGCCGTCGTCCTGACGATCGCGACCGTCTTCGCCGGAATGCTCGGCCCGTTGCAGTCGCTGGTCAACGGACATCTCGGCACCGCGCTCGGCGACGGGCACGCCGCCGCGCTGGTGTCCTTCGGCACCGGCCTCGTGCTGATGCTGATCGTCGTGCTGGCGCGCCCCCGCACGCGCACCGCGTTCTTCCGGCTGCCGGGTCAGTTGGTGCGCGGCGAGATCCCGCGGTGGAACTTCTTCGCCGGCCTGTGCGGTGCGGTGATCGTGCTCTCCGAAGGCGTGACGGTGGGCTTCCTCGGGGTGGCGATCTTCCAGACCTCGCTGATCTCGGGCATGGTCATCTCCGGCGTGGTGTGCGACCGGCTCGGCATCGGCGTCCCGTTCAAGCAGGCGATGAGCGCTCCGCGCGTCGCCGGGGCGATCCTGGCCGTCTGCGCCACGGTGCTGGTCGTCTCCCCGAACTGGTCGGCTCCGCACATGATCGCGCTGGCGGTCATGCCGTTCGTCGGCGGTCTGCTCGCCGGCTGGCAGCCCGCCGGCAACTCCGAGATCGGCCTGCTGTCCGGCTCGATGTTCATCTCCATCACCTGGAACTTCCTCATCGGCTTCGTGGCGCTCGGCCTCGTGTACGCGGTGCGGATGGCGGCCGCGGGCGCGCACTTCGCCTTGCCGGGCACGTGGTGGATGTACTTCGGCGGACCGCTCGGCCTCCTGTCGATCGCGCTGATGGCCTTGCTGGTGCGCGGTTTGGGCCTCCTGCTGCTGGGGCTGGCCTCCACGGCCGGTCAGCTGATCGGATCGCTGCTGCTCGAGGTCATCGCTCCCGCCGCGGGTTCCAGCCTGCACCTGGTCACCGTGATCGGTGCTTTCGTGGCATTGGCGGCCGCGGCGATCGCGATGATCCCGTCCCGGCATACCGCGGAACCAGCGGTCCTTGCCCAGCCAGCCGAGGTGCGTCGTGGCTGAGGTGCGCGGCGTCCTCGGTGCGGTCGACGCGGCGGACCTCGGGCTGGTGCTCCCGCACGAGCACCTCTTCAACGACCTGTCCTCCGCGGTCGCCGAGCCTGCCTACGCCTCCACTCAGCGGCTCGTCGAGGCGGAAGTGGGACCGGACTGGCAGTTCCTGCTTCGCCAGGATCCGTATTGCTGCGCCGACAACGTGGCAGCGAAGGACCACGAGAGCGTCGTGCGCGAGGTGGCCGCGTTCGCCGCGGCCGGCGGCGGCACAGTGGTCGACGCGACCGGCAGCGCCGCGATCGGCCGGGATCCGCGAGCCCTGGCGGCGGTGGCCGAGGCGACCGGGGTCAACGTCATCATGGGCACCGGCGCGTACCTGGAGAAGTTCGAGGGGGAGCGCATCACGGCGGTCACCGTCGAAGCGCAAACCTCGCGCATTCTCTCGGAGCTGGACGAGGGCGTCGGCGAAACGGGAATCCGGGCCGGTGTCATCGGCGAGGTCGGCGTCTCCCCGCTTTTCACCGACGGGGAGCGGGCTTCCCTGCGGGCCGCGGCCCTCGCGCAGGCGGCGCGTCCGGCCGTCGGGCTCAACATCCACCTGCCGGGCTGGCAACGCCGCGGGCACGAGGTGCTCGACCTGGTGCTGGAGGAATGCGGTGCGGTGCCGTCGAAAGTGGCGCTGGCGCACAGCGATCCGTCCGGCGACGACCCGGGCTACCAGCGCGGGCTTCTCGAACGCGGCGTGCTGCTGGAGTTCGACATGATCGGCCTCGACATCTCGTTCCCCGGCGAAGGCGTGGCCCCGACGGTTTCCCAGACCGCTCGCGCCGTGGCCCGGTGGGTGCACGAGGGCTTCGGGGAGCAGATCATGTTGTCGCACGACCTGTTCCTGAAGCAGATGTGGACGCACAACGGCGGCAACGGGCTCGTGTTCGTGCCGACGATCTTCGCCGACCTGCTCGAATCCGAAGGCGTGCCCGCCGACGCCGTGGCCCGGCTGCTGCGGGACGTCCCCGCCCGATGGCTGACCGCATGAGCCCGGCGGTAGCCGTAGTCGCGTCGCTCAACGTCGATCACATCGTCCAGGCGCCGCGCATCCCGGAGCCGGGCGAGACCCTGATGGGATTCTCGACGAGCCGGGAACTGGGCGGAAAAGGCGGCAACCAGGCGGTCGCCGCTGCCCGGCTCGGCGCGGAAGTGGCCGTGATCGGGTGCGTCGGCCAGGACGAGGACGGCGACGAGTACCGGGAAGCCCTGCTCGCCGAGGGCGCGGACGTCGCGCACGTGCGAAGGTCGGCGCTGCCTACCGGCCGGGCCGCGATCACCGTCGACGCGGAGGGCGTCAACTCGATCGTCGTCGTGGCCGGAGCGAACGCCGACATCCCGGCCGCGGCGGCCGAAGTGGCGATCGGCGAACTGCCAGGGCTTCGGGTCGTCGTAGGCCAACTGGAGGCAGCGGCAGACGCGACGGAACGCGCCTTCGCAGCTGCTCGCGAGCGCGGCGTGCTGACGATGCTCAACACCGCGCCGGTCGACGACGTGGCCGGGAAGCTGCTGCCGCTCAGCGATGTGGTGGTGTCGAACGAGATCGAGTTCCGACAGCTGACTGGCCAAGACCCGTTCGACGGCACCGGTTTGCGGCGCGGCAGTGCCGAACTGTTCGCCGCGGGATGCCGGTGGGTGATCGTGACGCTGGGGGCCGAGGGCTGCGCCGTCCTCGACGCGTCCTCGTCCGCGCACGTCCCGGCGGTGGCCGTACGGGCGGTGGACACCACTGCCGCGGGAGATTCGTTCGTCGGAGCGCTTGCCGCCCGGCTCGCGGAGCTTCCCGGCGAACCGACGACCGCGGACGTGGTGGCGGCGTGCGGTTTCGCGGCGAAAGTCGCCGCTGTCGTCGTGACGCGGCACGGAGCGCATCCTTCTCTGCCGACCTTGGCCGAGGTACTCGACGCGTGAGGCGCGCGTCGTGCCGCCGACGAGAGAAATCAGCACCTCAGGGGCACGGATGGTCGACCCAGGCAAACGGCGGAGCGGTATCGCTGAGAAGCCGATGTCCGCGTACCGGAAGACGGGCCGCGACGGTTTAAGCTAGAACTCATTACAGGGGCGAAAAAGGGGAGGCCGTTGCTTCGGCTGCGCCGCACGCCCGAAGATCTTCTGCACGTATCCATCGCCGAGCGTCCGGCGCCGCTGGCCGAACTGACCTCGGCGATGGAGATGCTGCAGCGCCGCGACGCCGATCCGGCGTTTGCCCGTAGCGCGAGCAGGTCGCCCGGCGCTTGCCCGTCCAGGGCAGGCCGTTGCTGCACCTCGTGTCGCCGCTGGGGGCGGGGCCGATGTTCCTCGACCCGCCCAGTCGCACCGTGGACGAGGGACTAAACCGTGTGCTCTCCACCCCGCGTGCCGAGGTGCGCGCCGAACTGCGGCGGAGGTGCGCGATCGACCGCCCGCTGACCTCGTGGACGAAAGGGCTGGCCGAGCAGGACCGCGACGTGGCAGGTGCTGGACCGCGCCCGGCTACTGGACCATCTTCGCCGATCGGTGGCACCGCCTGCGCGTGAGTTTCGACGCCGAAACGGCGTGGCGCGCGAGAATCCCGGCACGCCAAGGGATCCGCGCTCTGTTCGCCAGTCTCGGACCGGCCGTCCGGTGGAAGGGCATGACTCTCGAAGCGGACTTTCCCCGCCGCCTCGACCGCACGCTGCACGGGCACGGCCTCGTCCTACGGCCCACGTTGCCCTGGTCGGGACACCCGCTGGTGGCGTACTACCCGGACCGGCCCACCACGCTGATCTGTCCCGCGCTCACCCGGCCTCCCTTGCTGAGCGCGGACCGGCCGCCGGACCCGCTGGCCGCATTGCTCGGAACCGCGCGCGGGGGCGCTTCGGTCCTTGGCCAGCGGACGCACGACCACCGGCCTCGCACGCGAACTGTCCGTCTCGATCGCCACAGCGTCCTTGCACGCCAAGACTTTGCGCGAGGCAGGGCTGGTCGTTTCGCACCGGGACGGCAAGGCGGTGTGCCACCAGTGCACTCCGCTCGGGCTTGATCTTCTTGCCGTCGAACCGAGCTGAGCCGAATACCGGCGCGTTTCGCGCAACGCAGCCGGAAAAGGCCGCCCCGCGTACGGGACGGCCTTTCCTCGGGTTCAGTTTCAGCTCACGGTCAGCGACGTGTCGTCGAGGCAGAACGACGTCTGCAGGCTCGAGTCCTCGGTGCCGGTGAAGGTCACCGTCACCGTCTGGCCGGCGAAGGCCGACATGTCAACGGTGTGCAGCTGGTATCCGGTCGCCTGGTTCAGGTTCGAGTACGTGGCGAGCGTGGTCGAACCGGCCTTGACGGTCAGCTTGTCGTAGGCCGTCGAGGTGGTCGTCTCGGCGGTGTCGACGTGCAGGTAGTAGCTCAGCGCGGCGTGGCAGCCCGACGGGATGCTCACCGACTGCGAGACCGTGTCGGTGTGCGCGGTGCCGTAGCCGTCGAGGTAGGCGAGGTACGTGCCGCCGTGCGGGGGTTCGCCGTTGGACGACGTGCTGATCACTCCGGCGGACGCGGTCCACGGGCTGGTGCCGTTCTCGAAGCCGGGGTTGCCCAGTTTCTGCCCGGAGCAGGTGCCGCCGCCGGTCGGGGTGATCGTCCAGCCGAACGTGGTGGAGCCGGTGGCCCCGGAGGAGTCCTTGGCGGTCGCGGTCACCGAGTACGTGCCCGCGGTGGTCGGCGTCCCGGAGATCAGGCCGCTGGAACTGATCGACAATCCGGCGGGCAGGCCGCTGGCGGTCCAGGTGTAGCCGCCGCTTCCGCCGGATGCGGACAGCTGCAGGCGCGCCGCGGTGCCGACGACGCCGTTCTGGCTGCCCGGGTTGGCCGCCGTGACGCCGCCGCTCGGAGTGCCCGAGGTGAACGCCGCGGTGCCGTTGGGGGTGCCGAGACCGGTCGGGCCGTCCCAGCCGGGGCCGGCGTTGCACTGCACCGAAGAGGAGCAGCTGCCGTTGCTGCCGGACGTCACGTCGTTGAGGTTGCCGGTGTGCGAGTAGGGGTAGGCGGCGGGGGTGTCGGACGCGCCGGGCGTGCCGGCGAGGGCGTACACGGAAGCGATGATCGGGGAGGACGCGCTGGTGCCGCCGTACACGGCCCAGCCGCTGCCGCCGTAGGTCTGGTACACCGCGACGCCGGTCTGCGGGTCGGCCACGGCGGAGACGTCGGCGACCGCGCGCTTGCTGCAGGCGGTGGTCACGTTCTGGAACGACGGCTTGGCCACGTAGCCCGAGCAGCCGCTGCCCGCGCCGCTCCACGCGGTTTCGCCCCAGCCGCGGGCGCTGCTGTTGCGGCTCAGCGAGGTGCCGCCGACCGCGGTCACGTACTGCGACGAGGCGGGGTAGCTGATGCCGTAGCCGTTGTCGCCGGTGCTCGCGGTGATCGCGACGCCGGGGTGGTGGAAGTAGCTGGAGTCGGAGGAGGGTTCGCTGCCGTCCTCGCCGCCGCCGTAGCTGTTGGACACGTACTTCGCGCCCATCGACACGGCGGTGTTCACCGCGGTGCCGAGATCGGCCATGCTCGGCTGGTTCGCTTCGACGAGCAGAATGTGGCAATTCGGGCAGATCGCCGAAACCATGTCGACGTCGAGCGAGATTTCGCCCGCCCAGCCGGAATCCGCGGTCGGGAGCGGGCTGGTTTGCCCGTTTTCGTTCACCTTTTTGAAGCAGCCGTTCGCGGTGGTGCAGGCCGGGAGCCCGTAGGTGGAACGGTAGCTCGCGAGGTCCGATTCAGCGTTCGGGTCGTCGTTGGAATCGACGATGGCCACGGTGGCCGAGGCGCTGCCCGCGGCGGTGAGGTTGTAGGCGGAGCGCAGGTCCGAGGGGCCGAACCCGCCGGGCAGCGCGCCCGGGGAAAGCAGCGCGCGCATGGTGTCGGTCTGGCGTTCGGCGAAACACGTGACCATGCCGGGCTTCGCCTTCTCGGCGCAGACTCGGGCGGTCGGATGCGCCGCGGCGGGCGAGGCCACGGCGGGCAGGGCCGGGGCGGTCAAGGCCAAGGCCGCGAAACCGGCCATGGCAAGGATTCTTCGGGCTGAACGGGACACTATCCCTCCCAGGGAATTTCCTGCGAACGGCGTCGGGCCATTCGGTGCCCCGTTGTCTACAGTTCGTTCAGCCCTGGCGGTGACGCGCTGGTGCCAGTGGCGCAATGGTGTCGGCCAGCCCGGTGGAGGTGCCTCCGAATGGTTCCCGAAGCAATCGGCCATCTCCTGACGCTCGGGCTCAAAGCGGACGAAGCAGAAATCTATCTCGACCTACTTTCGTCGGGACCGGTTCCGCCCGATCGACTGGCTCGCGACACCTGCCGCGACCCCGGCGAGGTGCGCCGCGTGCTGGCGGTGCTGGCCGGGATCGGACTGGCCGGCCCGGTCGACGGTCCCGGCTCGCCGATGTCCGCGCTGCGCCCGGAACCGGTGCTGGAAGTGCTGACCAGGCAACGCGAGGCCGAACTCGCCGGAGCCCGGGCGGCGATGACCCGGCTGTACGAGCAGTACCGAAGACACTCGGTCCGCTACGACGCCGACCCGATGATCGAGGTGGTCAGCGGAACCACGGCCGCCGAACGGGTGCAGCAGCTGGAGCGAGCGGCGCGAACGGAGGTACGCGGATTGGACTCACCGCCGTACTACGCCGACGCGGACGCCAACGAGATCGAACTGGAGAACCTGGCCCGGGGCGTCCGCTACCGCGCCGTCTACGGCAGGCTCGCGCTGGAGCGGCCCGAGTACGTCGCGGAAAACATCCTGCCCTGCGGGAAAAGCGGGGAGGAGGCCCGGGTTCTGCCGGAGGTCCCGGTGAAACTCCTGATCGTCGACGACTGCGCGGCCCTGTCCGGCGCGGACCGCACCGTGCTGCTGATCCGCTCGTGCGGCCTGTTCGACGCGCTGGCCGGGCTGTTCGACATGTGCTGGCAGGTCGCGCTGCCCCTCGGCCTCGCCGACGACACCTCGGGCCCCGCGATCCGGCCCAGCGAACGGCGGTTGCTCGCCCTTCTCGCCGCCGGTCTGACGGACGACCAGGCGGCCCGCGTGCTCGGGGTGAGCAGACGGACGATGTTCCGGTATCTGGAGAACCTGATGGCCCGGACGGGGGCGGCGAACCGGTTCCAGCTGGCGTTGCACGCGACGCGGAACGACTGGCTTTCGGTGGATGCCCAGCCCGGGGTGTCTGCGGTGCGGTCGGTGCCGTTGTGAGCCGAGACGGTTGTTCGCGCGTTAGGCGCGATCAGGCGTGCCCCGGGAGTCTCGTACTCGCCTTGCCCGCGAGAGTCGCTGGGGCTTCTCTTCCCGCGGCGTAGGCGGTGGCTTTTCGCTGGCTGCCCGATGCTGGTAGGCGGCGGTCTTACTGGTCTGCTTGACCACCCGGTCCGGTTCCGGCGGACCAGGCCAGAATTGGAGCAGGTAGCGGTCCGGCTCGAAAACCTCGCCCTCCGGAATGCCCAGCCGGCGTGCCTCTTCCATGCGCGTTCCGCTGTAGCGGACCCGATAGCCGATCGCGTCCAGATCCAGCGGCCAAACGGCGGCACCGCCCCAGGCGACCAGGGAAACCTCGCCGGCCGGGCGGAACGAAACCTCGACGATCTCCTCCCAGCTTTCGTCCAGCGGCGGCGCCTCGTCGTGCGTTTCCACACGGAAGCCGACGCGTCCGGCGTTCCGGCCGGTGATCAGCGACAGCGCGCCCGGCACCGCGCCGCCGCACAGTCCGTTTCGCTGGCCGCCGAAGGATTCGGCGAGATCCGGGAGCCCCGGCCCGCTCTGGACGTAGATCTGCGCATAGCTCACCGGAGCTTCGCCGCTCATCAACACTCGCATCGCCGTTCCTCCCCAAGTCGGCTGCTGTCCGGGACATCATCGCGCGCGGCACCGACAAAAACCGGAGCATGCGCGCTTCGCCAGGTCCGAAGTGCTGGGGAAGTGGCGGTATGGGGGCACTTTCGAAGCGGGCAAAGCGAAATCACCGAATGGAGCAGACCCGGTCAGGCAGTGATCTCCCGGACGCTGTCGGCCAGCAACCGGAGGCACCCCGGCGCGCCAGGGTTCAGCAGGAGGTCGACGTCGTCGTAACCGTCCAGCAGGCGCGTCAGCTCGGCGGGGGCAGCCGGACGCCAGCCAGCGGCGCGGACTCGGCGGCGGTGCGCCGGGGCCGTCGTGACGAGCAGGCACGGGATGTTGTCCGGCGACGGCGCGACGAGCGGGGATTCGTCGGTGTCCACGGCCACCGCGAAGGCCGACTCGCGGAAGACGGCGGCCAGCTGGTCGAAATCGGCTTCGCCGCGGGCGGTCAGGCGGAGCACGGCGTCCAGCGGGTCGGTCGGGGAGTCTTCCGCCGCCGGTTCGTAGGCCGGGTTGGGCTCGAAGCGGCTGACAGACCCGTCCTCGCGCGCGAGCCAGCCGCCGACCACGGCCTGCGGCGGCGGGCTCGGCGCCTCGGCGCCGTCGGCCGTCGACGCCGGTTGCCACGCCGGGTCGACCAGCAGCACCCACTGGTCCTCGGACATCGCCGGTACCTCCTTCGCGTCCGGTGAATCTACCGGTCCGGACTCACCCATGGCGGGGACTCCCGTCCGCCAGTCCGGCCAGTTCAGCGGCTTGGCGGGCGGCCGCCGCGCGTTCCTCCGCCTGGTACCGGCGGATGGCGGCAGCCGTGTGCCAGCGGTCCAGCCACCCCAGGCCGACGACGCTCAGGCGGTGCAAGGTCGGTCGCGTCCTCGGGCCGTCGAGAGCATTCCGCAGGGCAGTACGGAACGCGTCCGCGGACAGGTCTTCCGTGGCCAGTTTCTGGATGACGGCGGCCAGGTCGCGGGCGTAGCCGTCGGGGTTCGGGTGGTCGGCGAGCCGGGCGATCTCTTCGAGCAGCAAGGCCCGGCCACCGGGGGCGTTCAGGACGGCGTCCGGGGCGCCGTGCCGGTCCAGGACCTCGACTGCCTCGGCGATTCGCGTGACGTCCGCGCCGTCGCGGGTTGCTTTGGCCAGGTCGGAGAGCACCGCGGCGGCGTCCGGTTTGCCCAGCAACGTGTCGGTCACGCCGTGCAGGTGCAAGACGGCATGCTGCTCGGTGAGGTCGTCGTGGAGCGCGGCCAGTTCACGCGCGGCGGTCCAGATCAGATCCGGCCGTTCGTGCCGGGCGACGTCCTCGGCGATCGACGCCGCCGATTCGCCGCGGCCGAGTTCCGCGAGGACCCAGCCGAGGAGCTTGGCGGTGCCGTCCCGGTCGCTCAGCGCGATCGGCCCGGCTGGCGGCGTCGGGCGGAACCACCAGCGGTGCGTCGCGGTTCGCACCAGTTCTTCGAGCAACAGATCCGCATCGGCGGTGCCGCTGAGCAAGTAGTCGGCCGTCGGGTGTTCGGCGGCTGACAGCCGGACGGTGACCGCGTCGGCTGGGCGGTCGGTGCCGTCGGTGCGCAACTGCTCAGTGAAGGCTCGGGTTGCGGTCGCGTCGGTGGTCAGGAAAGACACTCCATTAGGGACGGACACATTGGACGGTGAGTAGTGCATCCCCACAGTGCGGCCGTTGTGCGTCCAGGGCTGCGGCGTCCCAGGTGCCGGGCCGTCGTCCAGGCCTCGGAACACTCGCGGAGTGGGTACCGACATCTCGACGCCTGTGCGGAAAGAGATCCTGACACGACCGTCTCCTTCGGACACTCGGATCTTCACTGGGACGCGGTCCAGCACGTCGGCGCCCAAGGCGTCGGCGAGATGCCCGGCCAGATCGCGTGCCGCGGCGGTCGCGTTCGCTCGGCCGTCCGGTCCGGTTCCGGTGACCTCGATCGGCGGCACCGGGCCATCGGTCGAACGAAGACGGGAGATCAGGTTTTCCAGCGGTGTATCTGCCACCAGGACGGCGTCGGCGGCCTGCATCGTGGCGGCGCGCTGG
This sequence comes from Amycolatopsis circi, assembly GCF_003385235.1. Lineage (GTDB taxonomy): Bacteria > Actinomycetota > Actinomycetes > Mycobacteriales > Pseudonocardiaceae > Amycolatopsis > Amycolatopsis circi. The sequence continues at coordinate 41,064 of NZ_PQIA01000061.1, forward strand.
ACTTCGCCCAAGTGGTAGTGCACGCGGCTGTCGTCGATAGCCAACAGCGCGCGGGCAGCTGGCGGCAGCGGAACGTCGTGTATCTCGCCGGTGTAACTGCTGCGGTCGGTCACTGTACGCACGAGAGCGGACAGATCCGGGTCGGCCGCGATATAGGACAACGCCGCATGCCACACCAGGTCCGGATTGGCGTGTCGGCGGACGGCGGGCTCGACGGCGGTCAGATGCAGGTCGCCGTCCCGGTTGTGCAGGCCGCGCACCAGCGTCTGGATCACGCGCTGGGTCAGTTCCAGCGTCTCGAACCGGTCCGACAGCGGGGCCGGATCGCCCTGCGGCGGCAGGAGCCAGCTGTGGTCGCTGTTCATCCGGATCTCCGTCATGCCCGGAAGTTCGAGCGCGGAGTTCAGGCCGATCCGCCGGGCCGTTTCGGTCATCGCGACCGGACCCGAGCGGTACATCACCGACTGCCGGTGCACCCGGCCCATCGGCGTGGCGAAGAAACCCTGGCCTAGCGAGTCGACTTCGCGCGGCATCAGGTTCGCTTGCGTCTGCCCGTAGTTGTCCCGCAGCTGGTCCAAATAGGACGCGGCGAACGGGTGTCCTTTCGACATGGTGAACGCCGAGTTCGCGATGTTCCCGCCGACCCGGTGCACCGCGTAACCGGTGTCGGACTCGACGGCGCGGACGACGTCGTCCAGGCCGTGCACGACGTTGTCGCCGTCGGTGTAGAGGCCGCCGAACCGGTGCATCAGCTCGAGCCGCAGGATGTCGCTCGCCGCCGCGTAGCCCGGGCCGGTCTGTTTGGCCAGCTCGGACAGGTAGAACTCCTGCGTCCGCATGGGGTGCTCGCTGGTGAACACTTCGTCCACATTGGCCAGTTGGATGCGATGCTCCGTCGCCCATCGCAGCATGTCCCGGACGTCGTGCAGCGGATCCGGGCCCTCTTCCGGGGCTGCGGTGGTCAACGCCAGTTCGGTCTGCCAGCGCGGCACGTCCGTCCACAGTATCGGGACGATGCCGTCGCCGAGCCGGTCCGCGGCGTCGCCGAAGTTCCGGCGGAAGGTGTGCATGGTGCCGGTGTCTTTCAGCGGGCCGCCCAGCCAGATGGCGTGCATCAGCAGCGGCGTCGAGGTGGTCTTGGCGAGCGGTTCGACGTCGCCGGGCGCCCACTTGGCCAGTTGGTCGTCCGGGCGCTCCTTCTCCAAGGTCCAATCGCGATTGTCGTCCAAGTTCGCGGGATCAAAGTGTTCGCTGCTCCGCTGGTAGCCCTTGGTGAGGTCCAGCAGGTCCAGGAAGCTGATGCCCTGTCCGGCGGTGAGGTTGCGGAAGTCGTGCCCGCGCAGGAATTCCGGCGGTTCGGGGGCGCGGTACAGGCCGAACAGGTCCGGTCCCAGCAGCGGCGCTGGCGGCGGGTTGTTGACGGCGGTCTGCCGCAGGTCCGACACCAGGTCTTCCGGCGAGGAGTAGTGGTGTTCCTCGGCTCGTGGCGCGGTGTCTGTTGTGGACGGTACTGGGGAATCGCCGAAGGTGCGGAAATGACCACCATCGGTGACCGCGGTGAATCCGTGCGTCGCGCCGATCGCCTTGCCCAGGGTCGCCGAATCCCGGCCGAACAACGCGGGCTTCGTCGGGGCGTGCACTGTGGACGGTCCGCCGAGTTCGCTGAGTGCGCGCTGGAAGTCGTGGGCCAGACCACCCGGACCGTCGGTCTGGCCGGTGCTGCACGCGATGAGCGTGACCGAAGGGGATTGGGCCAGCGGAGCGGCTTGGGCCACGATCCGGGCGAACGTATCGCCGTCGACCCGCACCGTCCGGCCGCCCAGCAGGGTCACCTTGACCGACTGCTCGCGGCCATGGGCGAAGACGAAGAGGGAGTCGTCGTCCCACGGAGCCGCGGTCTGGTCGGCCCATTCGCCGAACCGGCGTCCGGAGAGTTCCGGGGTGGCACCGGTCTCGTTGGCCTGCTTCAACAGCGGGTCGAACTTGTCCGGCGTCGCGCCTTCCGGAAGCGTGCTGACCTTTCCGGAGTTGTGGGCGACCCATTCTCGTTCGACGCTCTCGGTGTGCTCATTCGCCGGGAGGAACGAGACGGCGCGTACCCGGCCGGAGCTGTCGGTGATCTTCCGGACCTGGATCTCGGCCGGGTCGAAGCTGTACGGGCGATCGGTGTCGGTGTCCAAACCGGACACGGTGTCGTTCGCCTCGACAGTGCCTTCGCGGTGCTGCTCCGGGGTTGTCTCCGGCGGACGCGGCCAGGCGTGCGCAGCTAGTTGGTTGTCCACATCGGACTTGGCCTGCCACCACTTGCGCAGGGCTTCGTCGGCTTTCTCCCGGGCTTCCTGGATCCGGTTGTTCGCGTCGTCCTGCCGCGCGGAGTGGTCGGTGTGATTGTTGCGGTACTCGTCCAGCACGGCCAGGATCTCGGCGGCGCGGTCCTGCGCCGTCTGCCGCTGCTGGACCAGTTCGGCCTGCTCGTTCCGGATCTGCTGGACCTGGCGTTGCGTGTCCCACGCGCGCGCGACCAGATCGCTTTGCGCGACAGAACCCGGTTCTTCGCCGAGAGCGAGCGAAAGAAGCTGTTCGTCGAGTTCGTTGAGCCGAGTGATTTCGTCGTTGCCCGCGCGCAGAGCCTGGCCCACGTCGCGGGCCTCGTTCTGCGCCGTCTGCACCGCTTGCCGCATCTGCTGCACCGGGTTGTTGTCGACCGGGAGGTTCAGCCCGCGGGCACCGTCGGTCGCAGTGCGCACATTGTCGTTTTCGGACAGCCACGCGTCATCGAAATCGCGCTGCGCCTTCTCCAGTTCCTCTTCTGCGGTGCGCCAATCCTCGGCGGCTTTCTTCACGTTGTCTTGTGCCGAAGAGAGAGTCTCGGGCAACGGCTGGCCGAGCGACTGCTCCAGGTCAGTTTCGCTCATCCGCGTCCGCGAAGACTGCGGCACTCGCACTTCGACGGCAGCGGTCTTGCCGTCGATCGTCGCGACGACCCGGTACTCGACGTCCAACCCGACCAGTCCGGTCCGGCCCTTGTCCTTGCCGACGACGGAACGCTGCGCGGCGGCGGTGCTGGACGACGGATCGTTCTGGCCGACCGGGCCGCGCACGTCAACCCCGCCCCAGGCGTGTGTGTTCCGGCCGGGGTCGGTGATTCCGCCGGTGCCGATGTTGCCCTGCTGCTCGCCGGTGACGGTTTCCTTGGCCTCGCCAGTGAAAGTGGATCCGGATTGATCCGAACGCTCCAATTTCACCGAATCGCTCAGCCCGACCAGATCCGGTTTCACCACGCGGGTATAGACCTGCACCGAGGCGTGGCTGCTGCCGGTCAACGCGGAGGAGTGCAGGTCCGGGATCGCGAACGGTTTGCCGACCATGTCCGGCAGATGCGCCTGCAGCGTCTCGTTGGTGATCGAGGACGAGAGCGTGTTGTGCGCGCCGGTCCCGGGGCCGGTGAGGCCGTTGCCCGCGCCGGCCAGCCGCAAAGCACGGATCGCGGCGGCTCGTACGTCCGCGGCGCCGCGGAGCCCTTCGACAGTCGACGACTTCGGCAGGGGACCGAAACCTTCCTGCTGCCAGGCGGCGAGACGGTCCGGAGTGGACTCCGCGGCGTTGAGTTCCGTGGTCCGCGATCCGTACAGCTTGGTGTGGTACTGCTCGTCGCCGGAGATCTTGTGATCGTCCGCGGACGACCGCGACGTCACGGTCGCCTCCTGCGAAGCGACCGGGTAGGTGTGCCCGTCCCTGGCGACAACCAATTCGAACTGGAACTGGTGCTGGTACCGCGCCGACGGTCCGCTGGAGGACGAGGTCAGCGCCGTGGTCGTGGTCTTGTTCTCGACCGTCTGGTCGCTCTTCGCGCGCGTTCCGGAAGCTCCGAGGTACGCGCCGTCGTAGCCGCTGACTTTGGGCTGGCTGTCCTGGAACAGGCCGCGGCCGGCGCCGCGGATCTGTCCGCCGTAGGACGAACCGTGACCGGAATTCTCTTTGTCCGTGCGGGTCGCGTTGGCGACGTGGTCGACCTCGGTGCCGTCGTGCTTCACGTCGAGGAACTGTGTGTCGAGGATCTTCGCTTTGAGCAGCAACTGGTAATTGTCGGTCCAGAGCACGCCCGGATCCTGAGCCAGCAAGGACACGCCACCGTCCAGCGCACCGTCCACAAGGGAGGTGACTGCTTCCGGAGAGGCGGTGTCGAGCGTCCGCTGGAGGTTGTTCACCGAATCGTCCAGCACGGATTTCGGCAGCAGTTTGTCGCCGAGCTTTCCGAGCTGCTGCCTGGCGTCCTGCACCAGCTTCGCCAGGTTGGGAGCGTCTTCCAGCACCGCAGAGCCGAGTGAGCTGGACTTGCCGCCGACCATCGGCGGAGCGGAAAGCTTGCCCGGGGCCGGGTTTCGCGGCGCGACGGGAGGCAGCAGCCCTTCCGCACGAGCCTCGTCTTCGGTCATCGCAACGAAGACCGAGCCCGGCAGGTGAACGTCCGCGCCCGCCCGCGAAATCGATCCGTTGATCAGGCCTTCCTGACGGCTTTCCGCGATCAGCCGGACATTTGTGTCGTATTGCACCAAGACTGTGCGACTGTCCGAAGAGGACCGGTTGGTGTGATCGATGCTAGCGGTGACCTCATGGGACGAACCGGAACTGCGCTGCCACGGACTCCACTTCGCGGTGCCGAACAGCTGGCCTTGGCCGTGCGTGTCGGTGCCGGTGGGCCGGACGGTGAGGCCGAGCTGCACGTTGGCTTCGATGGATTGTTTGTGCGAGCCTTCGTAACTGGCCTTCGAACCGCCGGAGTACGTCCGGTCGCCGCCGCCGGTTTCGGAGACCGCGACGAGTTTCGGATTGCTCAGCGAGATGCCCATGCCGAGGCCGCCGACCCGGTCAGCGACGCGGCGTTCGTAGCGGAATCCGTTCGCCGTCACGCCTTGTTTCAGCAGCTTCGGCGTCAATCCGCGGAAGTTCTCCGGCGAGAAGATTCGATCCACACGGGCGCGTGCTTCGCTGCCGGACAGTCCGAGCACGGCGTCGCCGCCGGCTGCGCGCTGGAGTTGGCGCAGCGCCTCGTCGCGCAGGGCCTCGGTGTTGGCGAATGCCTCCACGTGCAGGAACTTCGGCGTCGTCTGGTTCTGCTGCTGGGTCAGCAGGTCGTCGATGCTCGGGGTTTCGTTCGGCGTCATCGAAACGACGCCCGGCTTGCCCGGCGCGAATTCGGACGGGTCCTTGGTCAGCGCGGCGCCGTCGTTGATCCACAAATCGACTTTGCCGGAGATGGGCGGCAAATCGGGGTCGCCGGTTTTGGCCACAGTGGACACCTTCGGCGTGATCCGGAACGGCGACCCGGGCGTCAGCCGCCGCACCCACGGCCGGTTGCGGGTGTAGCTGGTGATCTCGACCTCGAACTCGACGTCGTGCTCGAAGACCTGCGAATCCGGGCTGCCGCCCTTGCCGGTCGTCGTGGTCACCGTCGGGCCGCCGGAGTTCTTCCAGGTCCGGTTGTCCGAGTACTGCAGCGGGCTGACGGTCGGGCTGATGCCGAGGTTCGCGACCGTCGTGCCGCCCGGAACGATCACCCGGCCTTCGAGACCGGCCGACCAGCCTCGTTCGGTGGTGGTCGCGCTGGTCAGCGACGGACTCGTTTCGTTGCTGTTCTTGACCGAACGGCCGTCCGCCTGACCGAGATGGCGACCCGGGCCGGGCTTCGCCTTCACCGTCACGTTGAGGTATTCGTCGGTGAACAGCCCGCGCCGCTTCAGTTGCGCGGAAACGCCTTGCGTGAACAGACTGTCCATTTTGCCGCGCAGCGAAGCGGCCGAGAACTTGGACGTGATCTTCCGCAGGTTCGCGAACCGTTCGGCGATGTCCCGGCTGGAGCCTTGTTTGTCGCTCTGGAATTGATCCCAGCGCGGCAGGAACTTGTCCGCGCCGGGCAGGTTCCGCAGCGCGTTTTCGATCTGCGGCTGGACGCGGGTCGCCGGCTCGAATGATCCAGGCCGAGCGGTGCCTGCCGCCACAGCCGCCGCCAGATACGGCGGTTCGTAGCGCGCGCCGACGTCTTTGAACTTCGTCGGGGTGTTCTTCGGAACCGGCAGGCCCTGGGCTTTCGCTTCGGGCAGGCCCATTCGCGTGTAAGAAGTGGCCTGTACGGTGGTCTTTTCACCGGTTGAGGTGGTCACTTCGAGATCGGCGGTGACCTTGTACAGGCCGATGTCTCCCTTCGCGTTCACTGTGGACTTGTTGGTGAAGCTGGTGCCGCTGGTGGACTGCTGGTTGACCTTCCGGGAGTAGCTGCCGCTGACCCCGGCGACGCCACCGGCGGTACCGGGCACATAGGACCCGCCGCCGAAGATCGCGTTTACCTCCCCTCCGTACTTGGAGGAGACGGTGGTGCTTCCGCCGTTCACCGCGGAATCGTTGAACCGCAGTTCGCTGTCGCCAGGAATCGTGCCGAGGTATTCGACGTTCGTTGGCCGCACCGCCAGCTGCACGGCGTCGCGATGCGCGCCGTGAGGGCTGAGCAGGTCGTTCGACACCACCGGGCTGCCCTGCATCGCGGTGCCGAGCATACTGCGCACCCCGCCGCGGCTGAGGAATTCCCGCAGCGAGGTACGGCCCGGCGCGCCGAATTTCGTCACCGAGGGATGCAGGTTCTTGCTTACTTGATCGAATAGCGCGTTCTCGTCGAAGTCGACTGCTTCCGGCGAGAGGAACTCGATCTTCTTGGCCCAGTCCGGTTTAGGCTCCGCGGGCCCGACGGTCTGTTCTTGTTTGAGGTTGGCCAGGTCAGTGGAGAGAACCAGTCCAACGTGGCCGTCCACAGTGGATCCGACCAGACCGCCGGTTTCGTTGCGCACCGTGATCCGGTAGGTCACCGGAGCGTCGGCCTTCTGCATGTCGCCGGCGGTGCGGATCACGCGCTGTTCGGTGCCGGTTGTGGTGCCGGTGTGCTCCGCGGACGGGCTGGCGAGTTGCGCGGTGCCGCCGACCGAGGCGTACGGACCAGCGGGGAACATCCCGAAGTACGAGCTGCCGACGACTTTCGCGGTGGTGTCGGTGTTCGGGCTCGCGTGGGTGGTCTTGACCTCGTTCTTGACGTCGCCGATGGTCGGCTGCGGGAGTTTCGTGATCTGGTCGGCGTTGACCGCATTGAAGTCCGGCTCCGCGGTGACGTGCACCTCGTACCACTTCTCGCCGACTCGCACCATCGACTTGCGGCCGTCGCCCATAAAGGACTCGAACTCGGGGCCGGACAGGGAATCGGTGATAGCGTCGATGCCGCGCGGTTGCGGCGGGTTCTGCTGTTTCGGGTTCAGACGACGGATCAGGTTTTCGATGCCGGTGCCGACGTCTTTCGCGCCGCGGACGTCGACCGGGACCACTGAGCCGAGCGCTTTGCCGTCGCGGACGAACTCGGGCAGCCGCTCGGAGAAGGGACGGTTGTCGGGTTGCTCCTCGGTTTGCTCGTCCGCGACCAGTACCGCGTAGTGCTGCGGTGTCTGGTTCTGCTCGGAGTTCGGGTCCTGCGGGGCTTTGATGGGGGTGTGCAGGTTCGGCTTGCCGTCCGGCTCGGGCTGTGAATGGTGGCTTTCCTGGTGCGGCGGCGGATTCGGCGCCGGGGCGTCGCCGAGGTGGTGGTCGCGGATGTTCGCGGTGTTCGACACCTGCTCGAGCTGATCGAGATTGCCCGGGTTGAACCGCGAATCGTGCCACGCGTCCGGCCCCATCACGCCAGGCTGGTCGCCGCGGTTGAACAGCATTTCGTTGTTCTTGTAGCCGTCGCCGAGGCCGAGGAAATGCATCAGCTCGTGCGTGACGCCGAAGGCCGAGTCATGGACGTCCCAGTTGAGCTGGTTCGTTTCCGGGGTGTCCGGGTCCACAGCGGAATCGTGCAGGTTCACCGGGATCCGGCGGCGGGGGTCGGATTGCCAGCTGGTGTCGCCGGGGTGGATGTCGTCGGCGACGCGGACGTCGAGGCGGACGTGCACCTGGTCGCCGCCGGGCAGCCGGGCGTTCTGATTGACCCATTCGTCGAGGTGGGCCCGCAGGTCCTGGATGAACTGCTCTCGCTGCTCAGGCGATACCGAGCCGGAATGCGAGGTCAAGTCGATCGGGATGGTGTGCTCGCGCACCCACTGGCCCGGCGCGATCTCGAACCGGCGCACGTCGAATCGGATGTGCGCCATCGCGCCGGCGAGCTGCCCGCCCTTGAGCCCCGCGCGGTTGCCGGTGAACTGCTCGGCGATCTTCTTGATCGGGTCGAACCGCTCGGAGGAGAACCTCGTGACCGGCGCGGTGTCGCGGCGCCCGTTCCAGTCCTTCGGCCCCGGCAGAGTCTTCGGAGCTGGCTTCGGTGCTTCCTTCGCCTGGCCGTTGTTTTTTGGTGCGGCAGCAGGAGTCTGCGGGTTCGCTGGACGGTTTCCGCTGAGGTTGTCAACCAATGCTTGACGAGTGGCGAGCGTCAGAGCGGCGAGCTTCTTGCCGTCCTCGACATTTTCCTTCATGCCCTTGCCCAGCGAGGTACGCTCGTTCTTGGGCAGATTCGCGGCGACCTCGGAGAACACCTCCGGCCTGGGCGGAGTCGGCCCGCTCGGCGTGATGTCGTGAAACGCGGCTTTCGCGGCTATCTTCGCCAGATTCGGGTCCAGAGTCGTGTGATTGCCGAGGTAATGGCCGATCAGGTCGGACCAGATCGTCTCGTTGGCGTGGCTCTGGTTCAGCGCGGTGATGCCGTTCGGGTCGGTGCCGACCTTGCCCGCGATGCGCGTTCCGTCGGTCTGGATGGCGAGATCGGAGGAGAAATTCGCGATCGCGGTCGGATGATCGCTGTATTGCCAGCTCGGGTTGCGTTGCGACAGGACCGAATCGGCCAGGCCCTGTCCTTCCTTCGCGCCGTAGTCGAAGTTTCCGGTGTTCGGGTTTTTGGTGCCGAACGTCGCGTCGTTCTCGAGCTTGTTTCCCGGCATTCGGACAAAGGTGTTCGGCTCCGGGAAATACACTGCCCGAGGATCGACTCCGGCCAATGCCTGGCGAACGTCGAGATCTAATTGCGCGGCCCGGTTCGCGAGATCCCCGTCCTCCGGCCGGACATGGTAACCGCCGCTGATCAGTTCCGGCGGCCCCTCGGGATTCTGGCGTACCGCGGTGTTGACCGCGTCGAACAGGGGGCCGTTGCGGGTGTTGAGGGAGTGGACGTCGGCGTCTCCGGTGTGCAGGTAGACCTCGTTGTCGCCGCCGGCTTCGCGGATCTGCCCGATGAGCTTTTCCGTGACCGGGTTGCGGGCGATCGTTTCGCGGATGCCGCCGTAGGGGATGGTTTTCTGGTCGATGTTCGGGTTGCTCGGGTGCTTCCAGGTGAACCCGATTACCGCTACCGGGAAGCGGTTGTCCCAGGTATTCTGGAATTGCTGGATTTTGTGGTTGATCGCCTGTTCGGATCCTGGCGTGCCGTTGATGCCGATGACGAGAGCGAAACGCCCGTCGGAGGAGTTCCCGGTGAAGCCGGTGGAGTACTTCTCGGCGATGGTCTGGAGATTGTCGTTCGGAGTCGCCGCGACGGTGGCTACGACGCCGATGCCGTCCCGGTTGTTCTCGTTGCGGGTGCCGAGGTCGCCGATGATGCCGGTTTCGTGCACGACGGTGAACTTGAAGTTCTTGTGGTGCTGCGCGAAATCTGCCGTGCCGCCGGTGATCGGCGGGTGCTTGCCGACGTTCGGTCCGGGGCCGGTGCTTGGGG
>NZ_PQIA01000060.1 GCF_003385235.1 Amycolatopsis circi
CCAGCGTCGATTCGCTGCCGACGAGCAGCCCGGCGACGTCGAAGCCGGGTTCGGGCAGCAGCGAGTCGAGGTTGTAGCCGGAGACCCGGCGCGGGATGTCCGGGAAGCGGCGGCGGATCTCGTCGGCGTACTCGTCGCGCAACCGCCGCAGCTGCCGGTAGATCGCGGCGCGGCGGTCGCCGTGGTGCTCGATCTCGGCGTACTCCTCGTCGCTGGTTTTGCCGCACCAGAACCGGGTTCCGTCGGCGAGCAGCACTTCCAGGCGCACGATGTTGTCGACGACCTTGCCGGTGCGCTGGGCCGTCGCGCCGCAGGAGTTGTTGCCGATCATGCCGCCGAGGGTGCAGTTCATGTGCGTGGCGGGCTCGGGGCCGAAGCGGAGACCGGTGTCGGCGAGCTGCCGGTTGAGGTCGTCCAGCACGATTCCCGGCTGCACCACGCAGGTGCCGCGCTCGGTGTCGACGGATTCCAGCTCGGAGCAGTACTTGGACCAGTCGAGCACGACGGCGGTGTTGGTGCACTGGCCGGCGAGGCTCGTCCCGCCGCCGCGCGAGAGCACGGGCGCGCCGAACTGCCTCGCCACGGCCAGCGCTTCAACGGCGTCGTCGGGGGAACGCGGCACGACGACGCCGAGGGGAACCTGACGGAAATTGGACGCGTCGGTGGAGTAGGCGGCGCGGCTGCCGTCGTCGAAGCGGACCTCGCCCTCGACCCGCTCGCGCAGGGCGGCGGCGAGGGCTTCGGTGTCGATTTCGGCCGGTTCCGGCACGCGCACAACGGGATTGGGGAGTTCAGCGGTGCTCATCGGCCCTCCTCGACCGCGTACTCGGCGGCAGCGTCGGCGTGCAGGCGCAGCCCGTGCCCCGCAACGGACATCGACGGGGCGACCCGGCCTCCGCTGGGGTCGAGGCCGCCGTAGAACAGTTCCCGTTCGATCCGGTCGTGGTCGGCGAACCACTCGATGTGCCGGAAGTTCGGAGTCGCCGCGGCCACGTGCGCGGACAGATTCGGTGCGCAGTGCGCGGAAACCTCGCGATTCGCGGCGGCGGCCAGCGCGGCGACGCGACGCCATTCCGTGTAGCCGCCGCATCGCGTCACGTCGACCTGGAGGCAGTCCACGGAAGGCAGCATCCGGGCGAAGTACGGCAGGTCGTACCCGTACTCGCCGGCGGCGATGTCCGGCCCGTCCGGCGTGCGCAGCTGCGCGAGCCCGGGCAGATCGTCGCTCGACACCGGCTCCTCGAACCAGGTCACGCCGAACTCCCGCAGCGTGTCGGCGATCCGGCGGGCCCGGCCGACCGAGTAGCCGCCGTTCGCGTCGACATACAGCGCGGCGTCGTCCCCGATCGTCTCGCGCGCCAGCCGGACCCGGCCGATGTCGCGCGCGACCGCGTTGCCCCAAGCCTCGCCGATCTTGATCTTCACCCGCGGAATGCGCTGCTTGCGGACCCAGCCGTCCAGCTGCGCCGCCAGTTCGTCGTCGTCCTGCGAGGTGAAGCCGCCGCTGCCGTACACGTCGACCTCGTCGTGCACCCGGCCGAGCAGGCGGCTCAGCGGGACGTCGAGCAGCCGGGCGGACGCGTCCCAGATCGCGATGTCCACAGCGGACAGTGCACAAGAGACCAATCCGGGGCGGCCGAGGTTCCGGATCGCGTGCTGCATGGCGGTCCAGCAGGCGGGCGGATCCAGGACCGGCATTCCGACGATCGCGGAGGCCAGTTTGCCTTCGATCAAGGGGACGCACGAGAAATCGGCGTATGTCCAGCCGAGCCCGTCGGCGCCGCCGGCCCGCACCCTGGCCACGACAAGTGTCGTGGAGTCCCAGGAGAGCGTGCCGTCGGCCTCCGGCGAAGGGGTAGGCACCTGGTAGGCGCGCGCGTCGATCCGTTCGATGTGCGGGGCAGCGACGGTCACCGCGACCGTCCGGGCAAGAACTCCTGCAGCTTCGTCTTCGCACCCTGGAACATCAGGTGGAACGCTTCGGGATCGCCCTTGAGCACCGACTCGGTCACGGATTTCATCTGCTCGAACGTCGCGTGCGGCGGGATCGGCGGGACCTCGGCGTCACACCGCACGTCCAGCACGGCAGGCCGGTCCGAGGCGAACGCGGTCCGCCAAGCCGAAGCGAGATCGTCGGGGTCGTCGACGTTGATCCCTTCGAGGCCGATGCTGCGCGCGAAACCGGCGTAGTCGACGTCCGGCAGCGACTGCGATTCCTCGAACTTCGGCGCGCCCCCCATCGCGCGCAGTTCCCAGGTGACCTGGTTGAGGTCGTTGTTGTGGAACACGCAGACGATGCACCGCGGGTCCGTCCACAATCCCTGGTACCGGGCGATGGTGATCAGCTCGGCCATGCCGTTCATCTGCATGGCACCGTCGCCGACTAGTGCGATCGCCGGCCGGTCAGGATGCGCGAACTTGGCCCCGATCGCATACGGCACACCGGGTCCCATCGTCGCGAGCGTGCCGGACAGCGTGCTCCGGATGCCGTCGCGGATCCGGAGATTGCGCGCGTACCAGTTGGTCGAGGAGCCGGAATCGGCGGTGACCATCGCGTTGCCCGGGATCTGCTGGGACAGCTCGTGCACGATCCGCATCGGGTTGACCGGTTTCGCGCCGACCGCCGCCTGCTGGTCCATGGTGGTCCACCACTCGGCGACGTTCTTCTCGATTTTCTCGCGCCACGAACGGTTTTCGGTCCGGTTCAGCTTCGGCAGGAGCGCGCGCAGGGTCGCCGCGGCGTCGCCGACCAGGTTGACCTCGGTGGGGTAGCGCATGCCGATGAACCGGCCGTCGATGTCGATCTGCACCGCGCGGGCCTGGCCGAACTCCGGCAGGAACTGGCTGTAGGGGAAGTTGGACCCGACGATCAGCAGGGTGTCGCAGTCGCGCATCATCTCGTAGCTCGGCCGGGTGCCGAGCAGTCCGACCGCGCCGGTCACATACGGGAGATCGTCGGGGAGGACGTCCTTGCCCAGCAAGGCTTTCGCGACTCCGGCCCCGGTGAGGTCGGCGACCTGTTTGACTTCTTCGACCGCTTTACGGGCACCTTGCCCGACGAGGATCGCGACCTTCTCGCCCGCGTTGAGCACGTCGGCCGCCTCGCTGATAGCGGGTTCGGGCGGCACCGGATTCGGCCACGCGGTCCCCGGCGGGCTCGACGGCATCTGCTTGAACGCGTGCTGCGGCGGCTCGTAGGGCTCTTCCTGCAGGTCTGCCGGGATGATCAGCGCGGTCGGCGTGCGGGACGCCTGCGCGACGCGGAACGCGCGGTCGAGCGCGTTCGGCAGCTGCTCGGCGACGTTCACCTCGATGCAGTATTCGTTCGCGACATCCCGGTACAGGGCCTGGAGTTCGACCTCCTGCTGGTAGCTGCCGCCCATCGCGGTGCGTGCGGTCTGCCCGACGATCGCGACGACCGGGACGTGGTCGAGTTTCGCGTCGTAGAGCCCGTTCAGCAGGTGGATCGCGCCGGGCCCGGAGGTCGCCATGCACACGCCGACCGCCCCGCTGAACTTCGCGTAGCCGACCGCGGAGAAGGCGGCCATCTCCTCGTGCCGGGCCTGGACGAAGCGCGGCTGGTTGTCCGCCTTGCCGAAGGACGCGACGAGACCGTTGATCCCGTCCCCGGGGTACGCGAACACCTGCTCCACGCCCCAATCGCGCAGCCGCGAAAGCAGGTAATCGCCGACGGTCTCGGTCATGACAATCCTCCCGTGCGTTGAGTTCTCCCCGGCTACCCGGGCCTCAGCGGCGTTACACGTCGTGTCGCAGCCCCTGTTCGTGCCCGGTCGCATTTGTGGTGGTTTCCGCGCCGTCCAGGTGACGCGCGGTGTTGACGAGCCCGACCATGCTGAAGGCCTGCGGCATGTTCCCGAGCTGGCGTCCGGCGGCCGTGTCGTATTCCTCGCTCAGCAGCCCGACATCGTTGCGGACAGCCAGCATCTGCTCGAAAACCTCGACGGCTTCCTCGGTGCGGCCGGTGCCGTGCAGTGCGTCGGCGAGCCAAAAACTGCACGGCAGGAATGCGCCTTCGCCGCCGCGCAATTCACCCATTCCGGAATCGGCGTCCGGGTCGTAACGATGGACGAATCCGTCCCGCGACAGCTCTTTCCGCACCGCGTCGACGGTTCCGCGCACGCGGGAATCGCTGCCGGGAAGGAAGCCGACGCGGGGGATGAGCAGCAAGGCCGCGTCGAGGCCGCGCGAGCCGTAGAACTGGGTGAAAGTGTTGCGGTCGGCGTCGAAACCTTCGCGGCAGACTTCCTGGTGAATGTGTTCGCGCAGCGCGCGCCAGCGGTCGACCGGCCCGTCGAGCTTGTGGCGTTCCACCGTGCGGACGGCGCGGTCGACCCCAGCCCACGCCATTACCTTGGAGTGCACGAAATGTCGCGGTTCGCCCCGTACTTCCCACAGGCTGTGGTCAGGTTCTTCCCAGTGGCTTTCGAGGAAATCGAGCAGCCCGCGCTGCAGGTCCCACGCCGGATGCGTCACCGGCAACCCGGCCTCGCGGACGAGGTGCAGGCCGTCGAGCGCTTCGCCCCACACGTCGAGCTGGACCTGGCCCGCCGCGGCGTTGCCGATCCGCACCGGGGACGAACCGGCGTACCCGTCCAGCCAGTCCAGAGTGGACTCCGGAACCCGGCGGGAGCCGTCGAGTCCATAAAGGACCTGGAGTTCGGCCGGGTCTCCGGCCGCCGCGCGGACCAGCCATTCGCGCCACGCCCGCGCCTCGTCGGGATAGCCCGTCCCGACGAGCGCTTGCAGGGTGAAGGTGGCGTCGCGCAGCCAGCAGTAGCGGTAGTCCCAGTTGCGTTCGCCGCCGATCTTCTCCGGCAGCGACGTCGTCGGCGCGGCGAGAATGCCGCCGGTCGGCTCGTAGGTCAGTGCCTTCAGCGTGATCAGCGCGCGGCGCACCTCGGTGGGCCACCGGCCGTCGTAGCGGCAGCGGCTGATCCAGTCCGCCCAGAACCGTTCGGTGTGCGCCAGAGCCTTCTCGGCGTCCGCCGGATCGGGACGTTCCTGGTAGGAGGCGTGATACGTCAGCACGAACGGCACGCGCTCGCCCTCGGCGACGGTGAACTCGGCAAAACCCTCGGCGGACACTTCGACCGGCGTGGTCAGCCGAATCGCGTCCGGACCGGCGACCGCGTCGAATCGCCCGTCGACGCGGCGGACCCACGGCCGGACCGCCCCGTAGTCGAACCGCGGCCGCAGGCAGGTCCGCATCGGGACCCGGCCGCGCAGCCCTTCGACGATCCGCACGAGATCGGCGGCGCCGTCCCGGGGCGGCATGAAGTCGAGCACGCGGACGGTGCCCTCGGCCGTTTCCCATTCGCTGGCCAGTACCAGGGAATCGCCGACGTAGCCGCGGCGCGTCGCCGGCCCGCCGTCCGCGGGCCCGAGCTGCCACACCCCCGCGCTTTCGTCGTGCAGAAGCGCGGCGAAGCACGCGGGCGAGTCGAAGCGCGGCAGGCACAGCCACTCGACCGCGCCTTCCCGCGACACCAACGCCGCGGTGTGCAAGTCGCCGAGCAGGGCGTAGTCCTCGATCGGGCGCTGGTTCATCGCGGAAAAATCAGTCCCGGCCCAGCGCCTTCGCCAGTTCCTTTTTCGTCATCGTCGAGCGGCCATGGATGTTGCGTTTCTTCGCCTCGTTGTACAGCTGGTCGCGGGTGGGCCCGCCGGGGCCGAGCCGCTTGCCGGAGCGGTGCCCGCCGCGCTGCTGCGGCGACTTGTCCCGCACCGAGGTCTTGCTCGCGCGGTCCGATTCGCCCGACTGCGCCCGGTTCTTGTTGACCGTGCGGGCGGCGATCTCCTTCGCGCGCTTCTTGCTCGCGCCGCGGTCTTCCTGCGACTCTTCGATGTGCTCGTACTGCCGTTCGCGCTTCGAACTCCAGGCCTGCTGGGGCATCCCGCTCTCCTTCCGCCGTTCTTGATCCCGGGGATTGCCCGCGCGGCCGGGACGGAAACATCGCGGTTCGCCGCGCTGGAAACGGGTACCCGCCGGAGAGTGGGACGCGAACAGACTCTTGCCGGGCGGCTGCTGGCCGAGCACCTGGTCGCCGGCCGGCTCGAACCAGGGACCGAAATCGGCCTTCGGGTCGATCAAACGCTGACCCAGGACGCCACGGGCACGCTCGTGATGCAGGAGCTCGAGGCGCTCGGGCTCGATCGCGCGCGGACCGAGCTGAGCGTTCAGTACGTCGACCACAACCTGCTGCAGGCGGACGAGAAGAACGCCGAGGACCACGCTTACCTGCGTTCGGCGTGCCGCCGGTTCGGGCTGTGGTTCTCCAAAGCGGGCAACGGAGTTTCGCATCCGACGCACATGGAGCGCTTCGGCGTGCCCGGCAAGAGCCTCGCCGGGTCCGATTCGCACACCTGTGCGGCCGGGGCGCTGGGCATGCTCGCCGTGGGCGTCGGCGGCCTCGAGGTGGCGCTGGCGATCGCCGGAGAGCCGCTCTACCTGCGGATGCCGGAGATCTGGGGCGTCCGGCTGGAGAACGAGCTGCCGCCGTGGGTGTCGGCGAAGGACGTCGTGCTGGAGATGCTGCGGCGGCACGGCGTGAGCGGCGGGCGGCACCGGATCATCGAGTACCACGGGCCCGGGCTGGCCTGCCTGAGCGCGATGGACCGGCACGTGATCGCGAACATGGGCGCTGAGCTGGGCGCCACCGGAACGGTGTTCCCGGCCGACGAAGCGATCCGTGCGTTCCTTCGCGCGGAAGGTCGCGAACACGACTTCCGCGATCTGCGCGCCGGACGCGATGCTTCCTATGACATCGAGGACGAGATCGATCTGTCTACTGTGGAGCCGTTAGTCGCCAAGCCGTCGTCGCCGGGCAACGTGGTGCCGGTGCGGGAGGCGTCCGGGACTCCGGTGGGGCAGGTCGTGCTCGGTTCGTCGGCCAACCCCGGGTTCCGGGACTTCGCCGTCGCCGCGGCCACCGTCCGGGGCAGGCAGACGGCCGATTCGGTGAGTTTCGACGTCAACCCGACCTCGCGGCAGATCCTCGTCGAACTGGCCCGCAGCGGGCACCTCACCGACCTCGTCGCGGCCGGGGCCCGGGTGCACCAGGCGGGCTGCCTGGGCTGCATCGGGATGGGCCAGGCGCCCGCGCCGGGCACGAACTCGCTGCGCACGTTCCCGCGCAACTTCCCCGGCCGGTCCGGCACCGCGGACGATTCGGTCTGGTTGTGCTCGCCGGAGACCGCGGCGGTGTCGGCGCTGACCGGCGTGCTGACCGATCCGCGCGATTACGCCACCGTCCACCACCTGGCGCACCCGCGCGTCTCCGGACCAGCCCGTTCGGCCGCCGACCCGCGTGTCTTCACCGCTCCGTTGCCCGACGAAGAGGCCTTGCGGGAGGAGTTGGTGAAGGGCCCGAACGTCGCCGGGCTGCCGGACTTCGAGCCGCTCCCGGACGAGATCGAAGGGCCGGTCCTGCTCAAGGCCGGGGACGACGTGTCGACCGACGAGATCTCGCCCGCCGGCGCACGCGCGCTGCCGTACCGCTCGAACATTCCGAAGCTGTCCGAGTTCACGTTCACCCGGATCGACGAGGACTACCCGAAGCGCGCGGCCGACAGCCCGGAGCATTTCGTGGTGGCGGGGGAGAACTACGGCCAGGGCTCGTCTCGCGAGCACGCCGCGATCACCGCCCGGTACCTGGGGCTGCGCGTGGTGCTGGCGCGGTCGTTCGCCCGGATCCACTGGCAGAACCTGGTCAACTTCGGCGTGCTGCCGCTGGAATTCGCCGACCCGGACGACGGCGAGAAAATCCAGCGGGACGACGTGCTGTCCGTGTCCGGGCTCCACCAGCTGGCCGAGACGGCGGAGTTCACCGTCCGGAACCAGACCCGGGACGAGGAGTATCGCGTGAAGCACCAGTTGTCGCCGCGTCAGGTCGACGTGCTGCTGGCGGGCGGGCGGATTCCGCAGCTGGCCCGGGCGCTGCACTGAGCCCGCTCTGGCAGAAGTCCGTGAGGGGAACCCTGAGGGACTCAGATTCCCTCAGGGTTCCCCTCACGGACCTTTGGCTGGTCAGGAAGCCTTCAGCGCGGCTTCCAGGTCGGCGCGGGACATCTTGGAGCGGCCCTTGACGTCGCGCTCCTTCGCGAGCTTCTGCAGCTCGGTCTTGGACAGCTCGGACAAGTCCGGGGTGCGCGGCCGACGGCTGCCGCGCACGCTCTTGGCCAGCGCCTCCATCAGGTCGACCACCTTCGTCGGTTCCTCCGGCTCGGCGGCGGGCGTGACGGTGTTCCCGGCCTTCTTGGCCTCGATCAGCTCCTCCACCCGTTCGCGATAGGTGTCGTGGAACTCCTCCGGCTGCCACGGCTCGGACATCGCGTCGATCAGCTTGACCGCGAGGTCCAGCTCCTTCTTGTTCGTCTTGGCCTTGGCGGGCAGCTGCGGCACGTCGTCCGCGCTGCGCACTTCGGCGGCGTAATGCAGCGTGTTCAGCACGATCACGCCGTCGCCGGCTCGGGCGAGCGCCAGGTGTTCGCGGCCGTGGAAGACGAACTTCGCGACGGCCGCCTTGTCCCGGCTGGCCAGCGCGTCGAGCAGCAGCACGTACGGCCGCTGTCCGTCTTCCTTGGCGGGCGCGAGCCAGTAGGCGCGGTCGAAGAACACCGGGTCGACCTCGGCGAGGTCCACGAAGCTCTCCACCTCGAGCGACCGCGACCGGCCGGGCGCGATCTCGTCCAGTTCCTCCTGCTCGACCAGCACGTACTCGTCGTCGCCGACCTCGCGGCCGCGGACGATGTCGGCGTAGGACACCTCGTCGCCGGTCCGCTCGTTCACCCGCCGGTAGCGGATGCGGTCCTGGGTCCCGCGCTGGAACTGCGTGAAGTGCACCGCGTGGTCCTCGACCGCCTTGTACATCCGCACCGGGACGTTCACCAGCCCGAACGACAGCGAGCCCTGCCACACCGGACGCATCGGCCGCTCCTTCCTCCCTGTTGCCCGCCGGGTACCCAAAGCGGGCGCCCGGCACACCGCGCGGTGTAAGCGCGGGGGATTCGGGGTAACTGATCCACCGATGCGCATAAAACCTCGGGGAAGCCAGTTCTTCCAGCTGCTCGCGGACGCGGCCGCGAACCTCGTCACCGCCACCGCGCTGCTGCGGGACCTCACCGAGGCCGCGCCGCCCGACCGCGAGGCCATCGCGGCCCGGCTGCACGAGGTCGAACACGCCGGCGACGACCTGACGCACACCATCATGGTCGAGCTGAACAGCACGTTCGTCACGCCGTTCGACCGCGAGGACATCCAGGCGCTGGCCGCGCGGATCGACGACGTCCTGGACTTTTTGGACACTGCCGCCGACCTCGCGGTGCTGTACCGGCTGGGCGAGTTTCCGCCGGGCACCAAGGGGATGCTGCGCGTGCTGTGCCGCGCCGCGGAGCTGACCGCGGAATCGATGCCGGGGCTGGCGAAGGTGGGCGAGCTGTCGCCGTACTGGATCGAGATCAACGCCTTGGAGAACGAGGCGGACCACACTTACCGGCGGATGCTCGCCGACCTGTTCCAGCCGGGGGCCGACGCGCTCGAAGTGCTCAAGGCGAAGGAAGTCGTCGAACAGTTCGAACTGGCGGCCGACGGATTCGAGCACGTCGCGGACGTGGTGCAGACGATCGCGGTCAAGGAGTCCTGAGTGGACGGCACCGCCGCGCTGGTCGCCGTCGTGGTGCTGACGGTCTTTTTCGACTACACCAACGGTTTCCACGACGCCGCCAACGCGATCGCCAGCGCGGTGTCGACGCGGGCGCTCCCGCTGCGCACCGCGCTCGTGCTGGCCGCGGTGATGAACCTGGCCGGAGCGCTGCTGTCGACCGGGATCGCCGCGACCGTCGCGAAAGGAATCATCGACGTCCCGCCCGGCCCGGGCGCGCTGACCGTGGTGCTCGCCGCGCTGGTCGGCGCGATCGCGTGGAACCTGGTGACCTGGTATTTCGGCCTGCCGTCCTCGTCGTCGCATTCGCTGATCGGCGGCATGGTCGGGGCCGCGCTGGCCGCGGCGAGCACGGTGCACTGGACGGGCATCGCGGAGAAAGTGCTGGTGCCGATGGTCGCTTCGCCGCTGCTCGGGCTGCTGCTCGGCTACGCGGCGATGGTCGCGGTGCTGTGGCTGCTGCGCCGGAAGAACCCGCACCGGAGCGGCCGGGTGTTCCGCCGGCTGCAGATCGTGTCGGCCTCGGCGCTGGCGCTCGGACACGGATTGCAGGACGCGCAGAAGGGGATGGGCGTGCTCGTCCTGGCGCTGATCGCGGCGGGTAAACAGGATACGTTTTCGGTACCCCTGTGGGTGACGCTGGTGTGCGCCGGGGCGCTCTCGCTCGGCACCTGCTCGGGCGGCCTGCGGATCATGCGCACCCTCGGCCGCCGAGTGTTCCCGCTCGATCCGCCGCACGGGTTTGTCGCGGAATCCGTCGGGGCTTCGGTGCTGTACTTGACGGCTTTCGCGGTGAAGGCGCCGATTTCGACCACCCACGTGATCACCGCGGCGGTGATGGGCGTCGGCGCGACCCGGCGGCTTTCGGCGGTGCGGTGGGGGATCGCGCGCGACATCGTGCTGGGGTGGGTACTGACGTTCCCGGCTGCGGCTGGGGTGGCTGCGCTGGCATTCTGGCTTTTGTCGTCCTTCGGGTGATCACCGGGGCGCTAGGGCGAGGGCTTCGTTGTCGCTGGTAGGGCTGAAGTCTTCATAGAACTCGCCGACCGCGCGGAACCCCTCTGGCTTCTGGAGAGAGAGACTGCTTCGCCTTCGCGGGCGAGCTTGTCCAATGTGGGCGGCGCGAAGCCGTTGGGCGGTGTGGCGGGTGTTTGGGTGATCACCGGGGCGCCAGGGTGAGGGCTTCGTTGTCGCTGGCCGGGCCGAAGTCCGTGTAAAACTCGCCGACGGCGCGGATTTCCTGCGGTTCCTGAAGACAAACCACCTCGTCGGCCTCGCGGGCGAGTTTGGCCAGATCGGGCGGCTTTCGGCGGCGCGGCGGGCCTTCGAGTGATCACCGGGGCACCAGAGCGAGAACTTCGTCGTCGCTGGTCGGGCTGAAGTCCGCATAGAACTCGCCGACCGCGCGAAACCCCTCCGGTTCCCGGAGACAAACCACCTCGTCCGCCTCGCGGGCGAGCTTGTCCAAAGCGGACGGCGCGCCGACCGGAGCGGCGAAGACCAGTCGCAGCGGCGCGTACGACCGAAGTGCCCGCAGCGCGGCGATCGCGGTCCCTCCGGTAGCGACGCCGTCATCGACCACCACCACGTCATGCCCGGCCGGCGAGCGCGGGACACGGTCGCCCAGATAGCGGCGGACCTGATCGCGGGCTTCGGTACGGGCGTGGTCGACCAGGTCCGCCACGTCGTCCGGCGTCAGCCCGAGCGCACGGAGCCCGGCGCGGTCGAAGAACGGCGGCCCGTCCGCCGCGACGGCGCCGAGTCCGAGTTCCGGCCGTCCCGGCGCGCCGATCTTGCGCGCGACCAGGAGTTCCAGCGGTGCGTCCAGCTCCTGCGCGACGGGTGCGGCGACCGGCAGCCCGCCCCGGGCGAGCCCGAAGACGACCGGGTCGGCCCAATCCCGCCGGGCCAGCGCGGCGGCGAGCCGGGTGCCCGCGTCGGCGCGGTTCCGGAACGGTTTCACCAGCGGCCTTTCCTTGCCCGCCAGCGGAATCGGCTGTTCTTTTTGGACTTCATGGTGCGGCGCAGCAACTGTCCGGCGGTGAGGACGACCGCGGTCAGCCCGGCGGCCACCGCGCCGTGGTGACGGCTGAGCACCGGCTGGACGTCGTGCGCTTTCGCCTGCCGGTCGAACTCCCCGTGCGCGCCGTAGTCGAACCCGCGCGGCCCGTCCGCCGGTTCCCACAGGTTCGCGGGCTGGCTCGGACGCTGGGGCTGTCCGGTTTGCTGGGCGCCGAACCCGGTGCGGCCGAGGTAGCGGTCGAGCAGGCCGGGGGCGACGGCGTTGGCCAGCAGCGTCGCGGCGGTGCTCGTGCCGACCCAGTACTCGCGGCGGCGCGGGTGGTCGGCTGCGTGCAGCACCGCGCGGGCGGCGAGTTCGGGCTGGTAGATCGGCGGCACCGGCTGGGCGTGCTCGGGCAGCCGGGACAGCAGCCAGGTGAACTGCGGCGTGTTGACCGCGGGCAGCTGCACCATGGTCGTGCGGATTCCGCTGTGCTCGTGGAGAAGTTCGCAGCGAAGCGCTTCGTTGAAGCCCTGAATGGCGTGCTTGGCCCCGCAGTACGCGCTCTGCAGCGGAATTCCGCGATACGCGAGCGCTGAGCCGACCTGGACGATCGTGCCCGCGTCCCGCGGCTTCATCCGGGCGAGGGCGGCCATCGTGCCGTGCACGAAACCGAGGTAGGTCACCTCGGTGACCCGGCGGTATTCCTCGGGCTTGACGTCGGCGAACCGGGCGAACACCGAGCTGAACGCGACGTTGACCCACACGTCGATCGGCCCCAGTTCCTCCTCGGCGCGGGTCGCGGCGGCGTCGACCTGGGCGAAGTCGGCTACGTCCGTCGGCAGCTCCAGCGGCGTGCCTCCGGCGTCCCGGACATCTTCCGCGGCGGCGGCGAGCCCTTTCTCGCCACGCGCGAGCAGGGCGACTTTCGCGCCGCGGCTTCCATAAGCGCGCGCGACGGCCCGGCCTACTCCGGCGCTGGCCCCGGTCACGACTACGACGGGCGGCATGGGAATCCTTTCCCCGGACCGGAAGTCCGGCGGGTCGGCGGACGCAGACACTCCTGGCGGGCGACGTGCCCGCACACCGCGATCGCGGCCAGCACGAAGCCGAGCAGCGCGAGCGGCACCTCCGGCGGAAAGACGATCCCGCAGGCCACGAGCCCCGCGGCGGCCGCGGTGAGAGCCCAGCACGCCGCCGGCCACACCCGGCGCAGCGGCCACGCCGACCGGCCGAAGGCGCGTTGCACCCACAGCGCGTCGGTGGCGAGAAGCCCTCGCTCCATCGCCCGCAGCGCGGGGTCGGCCCGGTGGGGATCCGGCTGCCGGTGCGCGGCCATCGCCTGCTCCCTTCCGCCTGACCGACGGCTTACCCGCTTCTGGCCAGGGCAAACCAGAAGGGCGGAAGCGTCCGGTTTGCCGGGGAAGGCGAAGGGTAACCGGGCGGGCGAGCGCAATCGCCGGAGAACCTTCGGAGGGAGCACGAGATGAGCAGGCTGCTGGTAGACCCGGAAAGCGCGACCGTCCCCTGTGGACAGTGCGGCCGCGAGGCGGTGCACGTGGGCAGGCTGGTCCAGGAGGACGGGACGCCGGTCAGCCACGCGGTGGTGTGCACGGTGTGCCGCGCGCATCGGCCGGGGCCCGTGCTGGGGGAGACGCGACGTCCTCGGCTGGCCCTGCTTTCGCGGCCGACCTGAGGCTGACCCTGGGGCCGCCGTCGCGGCGCTGGGGAGGTCCGTGAAGGGCTCCTTGAGGGAATCAGATTCCCTCAAGGAGCCCTTCACGGACGTTGCGCAATCGGCCTGGCGAGGGTGCCGGAACCTCGCGCTGCGGCCGGAATCCCGGCTCAGCCGATCCCGAGCACGGACTCCGCGGTGGTCCAGTTGGTGAGCATCGCGTGCTGCGCGTCGGCGAGAGTGGCCTTCCCCGCGCAGACCGCCTTCTTGACCGCGTTCTCGACGGAGTCCTTGCTGTAGGAGTTCTGGTCGCCGTCGTGCGGTTCCGGCCAGAGGTTGTTCGGGTCCTTCGGCGCACCGCCCAGTTCGAGCGGCAGGAAGTGGTCCTCCTCGTACGAGCTGAGCGAGGTGTCGGAGTAGCCGTAGTCGATGATGCCCTGCTTCTTGAGCTTGTTGGTGTAGGTCGTCGGCGGGCGGATGGTGGCCGTCCAGCCGGGGACGCAGATCGTGTCGTCGATGGTGTCCTGGCTGACGTCCGGGTTGGTCGCGCCGGGCGTGCAGGCCGGGTCGGGCAGCGGAAGATAGGACTGCGAGCACCTCGCGGCGAGAGTGTGCGAGACGTCGGCGTGCGCGGCCGGCGCGACCAAGGCCAGCGAACCGGCCAAAATGGTTGCCGACGCGGCGAAACGGGCAAGTCGGGACATGGAAATCTCCTCCTCGGGCACGGTCGCGCCAGCGTCCGCCGAGGCCGGGTAATCGCACTACCTACCTTCGAAGGAATCAGTGAAGAATTAACCGGGTGCTCAACTTGCCGGGCGGCAAAATGCACAAGGTGGACGTAAATCCGGGGTTGCTTATGGCTTTCGGGCGGGATGATCGGTAAATGCGGCGCAACCCGGTCAAGTGCCGATGAACAGCGTCAAACAGCTTGATCAGCCAGCATTCGGACGTACAGGACAAGCGTGTGACGGGCGGCTCCCGGCGCTCGGAAAGGTTGTTCGAAACCGTTTCCGGTCGGTTTTTATGCGACTTCCCGGTGATTCGGGGAAAGTGGTGCAATCGATTTACGCTGCGCCGTTCGGTTGAAGTTGCGGTGTTTCGGTATCCGTTTCAGGCCGTTGCGCGACCTTTTTCGTGAACGCCGCCGGAATTGATCTTTTCGGGCGGAATTTCCGGGGGTGAGCGATGGGCGAGCGCGAAGGACCGAACTCCGGTGCGGGGCACGGCGAGGGAGCGGAAAGCGGTCCGGCGGGCGAAAACGCGCCCGCCGAACCGGAAATGGGGTACGAGATTCCGATCGGGATGCCGGTTCCGGCCGCCGAGATGGAGCGGCTGAAGGCGGCCGCGCGGCGGCACCGCGATCGGGAGGAGGAGGCCGACGCCCCGGCACGGGCCGGCGACGAGGCCGCGGAGGAAGAGGGTGATCACCGTGATGCCTGAAGCACAGGTGCTCGAGGGCCAAGCCGGCGAAACGGCCGGTGGTGCGTCGCGGGAGATGGCGGATCTGACGGTCGGCGAACTCCTCGCCGAACCGCCGTCGCCGGACCGGTCTCCGTTGTTCGCGCAACGGTTCCCGGTGCCGGTCGAGGAGTACGACCGGCTGAAGACCGGCGCGCGGGAGCACGGCGCGGAAGCGCTGGCGCCCGCGGACGCGCTCGACGTACAGCTCGACGAGGAAGCGGCGGCGGAACTGTCGGAGGAGAATCCGCCGGAGGACGAGATCGCCGAGGGGCTGGCCCCGGCGGCGTCGGCGAGTTTCGAGGGGATTTCGCAGACCGCGTTCCGGCCGCCGGACTGCACGGTCGCGGTCGGCCCGAAGCAGGTGCTGGCCGCGGTCAACGTGGACCTGGTCGGGTATGACAAGACCGGCCTGCAACAGTTCCGGTGGGCGAATTTCACCGCCATGTTCAATCCGGTTCTTCCTGCCGGGGCGCAGCTTTTCGACCCGAAACTGGCCTATGACCACTACAGCGGCCGGTGGATCGTCTGCGTCGCCGCGCGGCGCGCGAACCCGCAAGGATCGTGGATCATGCTCGGCGTCTCGCAGACCGGCGACCCCGCGGGCGGGTACTGGATCTGGAGCACCGACGCGACCGCGAACGGTTCCACCGCCACCGGCAACTGGTCGGACTACCCGATGCTGGGCTTCGACTCCCAGGCGATTTACGTGTCCGCCAACCAATTCGCCTTCGGCGGCGGGTTCGCCTACGCGAAACTGCGGATCTTCAACAAGGCGGAGCTGTACAGCGGCGGGCTCGGCGGAGGCCACACCATCCGCTGGTGGGATTTCTGGGACCTGAAGAACCCGGACGGCAGCGGCGCGTTCTCCGTGCA
This sequence comes from Amycolatopsis circi, assembly GCF_003385235.1. Lineage (GTDB taxonomy): Bacteria > Actinomycetota > Actinomycetes > Mycobacteriales > Pseudonocardiaceae > Amycolatopsis > Amycolatopsis circi. Next base: position 15,692 of record NZ_PQIA01000060.1, read on the forward strand.
GCCGTGCTGCCATTTCCAAGGCATAGGCGGGAATCCCCGGGCCTACCTGGTGAACTCGCTGTTCCCGTCGGGGTCGAGCCTCACCCTCTGGACGCTGTCGAACCCGCTGGGTCTGTGGTCCGGCGGCGCGCCGGCACTCACCTCGACCGCCGTTTCCTGCCGCAGCTACAACCTGCCGCCCGGCGCGGTGCAAAAAGACGGCGGCACCACGCGAATCGCCACGAACGACACCCGGCTGCTCAACGCGGTTTTCCAAGCGGCAGGCCGAACGCAGCGCTTGTGGACGACGCACACGTCCGCGTACAGCTGGCCCGGCGACAGCGAGGCGCGTTCAGTGGTGCAGTGGTACGAAATCGACGTGCCCAGCCACTCGATCACGCAACAAGGAGCGTTCGGCGCGCCCAGCAAGCACTACTTCTTCCCGGCCGTCCAGACCGACATTTCGCGCAACGCCCACGTAGCGTTCGGCCGGTCCGCGGACGACGAGTACGGCCACTTCCGCCAGACCGGCCGCCTCGCCACCGACCCTCCCGGCACGTTGCAGGGCAGCGCGTCGGTGATCGCCGGGCAAAGCGCCTACACCGGCGGCAGATGGGGCGACTACTTCGGCATCGGCCGGGACCCGTCGGATTCCCGGACCGTGTGGAGCTACGGCGAATACGCCGGCGCGGGCAACACCTGGCGGACGCGCCTCAACGCGGCGAAGTACTGACGAGCAGGGAGGGTGTCATGAACACTGCACAAAAGCTTCGCATCGCGGCCGAGGCCGGGATCGCCGCGCTCAGCGCTGTCGCGTTGGTGCTGACGTTGACTGTTCCGGACTGGATCGAGCTTGCGACCGGCGCTTCCCCGGACAGCGGGGGAGGAGAGGCTGAGTGGCTGCTGACGGGTGTTGCTTGCGTGGCGACGGTCTTGTTCGCGGGGTTGGCTGCGTGGGAGTGGCGGCGTTTGCGGACGGTCTGAGTGGCTGGCGGAGTTCGCGGTCCGTGAGGGGAACCCTGAAGGACTCTGATTCCCTCAGGGTTCCCCTCACGGACTTTCGGCCGCACCCCGCGCGGACGGAAATCAGGCGAGGTCCTCCAGCGGAACCTCGGGGTCGGCCAGCCGCTCCGGGTCGACCGAGGCACGGGAAAGGATGAGCGCCTTGATCGGGTCCGTGACGTCCCAGACGTTGACGTTCATCCCGGCCAGCACGCGGTTTTCCTTGAGCCAGAAGGCGATGAACTCGCGCCCGGCCACGTCGCCGCGGAAGACGACGCGGTCGTGGCCCTCGATGGTGCCGAGGTATTCCATGCCGAGGTCGTACTGGTCGGTGAAGAAGTACGGCAGCTCGTCGTACGACTCCTCCTTGCCGAGCATCCCGGACGCGGCCACGGCGGGCTGGTTGAGCGCGTTCGCCCAGTGCTCGACGCGCAGGTGCTTGCCCAGGAACGGGTGGTAGGCGTTCGCGACGTCGCCCGCGGCGAAGATGTCCGGGTCGCTCGTGCGCAGGCTCGCGTCGGTCACCACGCCGTTGTCGACGCGGAGGCCGGCCGCCTCCGCCAGTTCGACGTTCGGCTTCGCGCCGATCCCGGCCAGGACGGCGTCCGCCTCGAGGACGCTGCCGTCGCTGAGGCGGATCCGCTTGCTCTGGCCGCCGTTGGAGATGTGCTCGACCTGGACGCCCAGCCGCAGGTCGACGCCGTGCGCGCGGTGCAGGTCGGCGAAGACCGGGGCGACCTCCGGGCCGAGCGCGGTGATCAGCGGCAGGTCCAGCGCCTCGACGACGGTGACCTCCACCCCGGCCCGGCGCGCGGCGGCGGTCGCTTCGAGCCCGATCCAGCCGCCGCCGACGACCACCAGCTTGGCCGCGGTGCCGAACAGCTCCTTGAGCCGGTCGGAGTCCTCGATCCGGCGCAGGTAGTGGATCCCCGCGGTGTCCGGCAGCGCGCGCGGGCTCGCGCCGGTGGCCAGCAGCAGCTTGTCGTAGCCGAGGCTGGAGCCGTCGTCGAGCGTCACCTGCTTCTCGTCCCGCACGATGGCCGTCGCCTTGACGCCTTGGCGCAGCTCGACGTTCTTCTCGGCGTACCACGCGGCGTCGTGCACCTGGAAGCTCTCGGCCTCCGCGTTGCCCGCGAGGTAGTCCTTCGACAGCGGCGGACGCTCGTAGGGCAGGTGCCGCTCGTCGCCGACGATGGTGATTTTCCCGTCGAAACCCTTGTCGCGCAACGCTTCCGCGGCTTTGGCTCCGGCCAGCCCGGCTCCGATGATGACGAACGACGAGGTCACGGACGAACTCCTTCGATGCGGGGACGACGGGAGCACTTATATCGCTAGCGAAGTTTGGTCTTATTCGGCTGCTCGGTCAAGTCGCCCTGATCAGAGGTACCCCATTGAGACTGCGCCTACCCCGGAAGGTGTTACCTCGCTCAGCCGTACCCGCCGCCGGTGTAGCCGCCCCCGCTGTACCCGCCGGTGCTCGACGGCGCGGAACCGCTGGACGTCGCCGGGCCGGCGGGCGCGGCGGCGTTGGTGATCGCGACGCCGCCCGGCGAGACCATCCACCACAGCCCGCCGCTGAGGTTCAGGCCCTGCCCGTTGGTCTGCCCGGCGGAGTGGTCGCCGATGTACCGGTACAGCGGATGGCCGTCGAAAGTTTCCTGTTTGGACCCGTCCGGCCGGGTGATCGAGCCCAGCGTGCCGCCCTGCGCCGGTCCGGTGAGCTGGGTGCCCGCCGCGACCGGGGGCCAGTAGCTCGCGCAGCTCGCGGTGCAGGTGGACTGGCCGTCGTGGTCCGCGGCGAACAGGTAGATCGTGTCGCCTTTGTTGTCGGTCAAATGCGTCGGCGCGGCGGGCGGTGCGGCTGTGCTCCCGCTGTTGCCGCCACCGCACGCGGCGGCGAACAAACCTGCCGCGGCCAGTGCAGCCGCCAGCCCGAAAGTTCGTGGGGTTGCCCGAATGTGGACCTTCATCCCAGCCTCCAACCGTGCGTGGGTGTTGCCCTTCCTTCGACACGCGGCTGGCGCCGGAACGGTTCAGCCCGATTTAGCGAGCGTCACAGCATCTGGACGGAAGCAAGCCCGGCACGTACGGTACGGCAAGCCTAACCTTAGTAACTCTCCGAGGAGGACCCATGCCAGAGCGTGTGCTCGACCGGGCCGTCCCGTACGTGCTCGGCCTGTTCCGGATCGTCGTCGGGCTGCTGTTCGCGGCCCACGGCGCGGCGGCGCTGTTCGGGATTTTCGGCGGCGGCCCGAACGGCGGAACCGTCGAGGCAGGCGGGTGGCCGTCCTGGTACGCGGCGGTGATCCAGCTCGTCGGCGGCCTCTTGGTGGTCCTCGGTGCGGGCACCCGGATCGCGGTGCTGCTCGCGTCGGGCTCGATGGCGTACGCCTACTTCGTCGTCCACCAGCCGGACGGCCTGCTGCCGCTGCAGAACCACGGCGAGTCCGCGGCGATGTTCTGCTGGGCTTTCCTGTTGCTGGTCTTCACCGGGCCGGGCGCGCTGGCGGTTGATGCGTTGTTCCGGAAGGGGGCAGACGAGGCTCGCGGCGCGCGACCGCTGGGTGTCGTGTAGTCCCAGCGTGCGGCTAGGGCGGACGCCGGGACCCGTTCAGCTCAGTCGCCGGGGAAGACGATCCTGGTCGATGTCGCCAGACCGACGAGCGCCGGAAGAGGACGGCGACGGGGGTCGCGTGCGGTGGGTCAAGACTTCCCGTCGACATCCGCGTAGAAGGAGCGGAGGGCGGCCGCGAGCTGGGCGGGGGCTTCCATCGCCACGTAGTGGCCGATCCTTTCGATGTGCACCGCGGTCACGTTGGCGGCGACCTGCCGCAACGTCGCAGGGGTGAAGTCCAGCGAGCGGCCCGCGACCGCGAGCACGGGCATCTCCAGCTTCCGGGCCGCGAGTTCGCGGAGTTCTTCGCCGTCGGAGAGCAGGGACCGATACAGGCCGGCGGCGCCGAGAAACGCGCCGGGCCGGGCGTAGGAGCGGACGAGTTCGTCGACGTCGGTGTCGGCGAACGCGTCGGGGCTCGCGGTCAGGGAGGGGATGGCGTAGTCGGCGAGGAACGCGCGCTCGCGTCCGGCGAGGAGCATTTCCGGGATGCCGGGGGCCGCGAGGACTCCGATGTGCCAGGCGCCGCCGCGGGTGACGTCGGCGAGCATCTCGGCGCCGAATCCCGGGAGCCCGGTCTCGATCCCGGTGTAGCTGCGGACGAGTTCGGGGCGGCCGGCGGCGACGCGGAACGTCGTGGGGCCGCTGATGTCCTGGCCGGTGAGGTGGACGGGACCGACGTCCAGGCAGGCGATCAGGTCGCTGAGGTCTTTCGCCGCGGTCGCGCTGTCGTGCTCGGGCGCGGCGGTGGCGGAGTCGCCGAATCCGCGCAGGTCGACGGCGAAGACCCGGTGCTGCTCGCTCAACAGGGGGATCAGCTTGCGGAAGACCCACCAGCTCTCCGGGAAGCCGTGCACCAGCAGGACGGGAGACCCGGCGGTGCCGGCGGCCACGTAGTGCAGCTCGGTGCCGTTGAGGCTGACCCGGTGGTGATCGACACCGGGGATGGTGGCGGCGAGGCGATTCATGAGGTCCCTCAAGTCGATAGACAAGTTACTTGTCTAACCTTAGGCGGTAGACAAGTAACTTGTCTACCTTGGCGGGTCTCGTATGATCGCCCTCATGGCGCAGTCCAGCGGGGCCGAGCTAGCGCTTCTGCTGCTCGGCGGGTTCCACTCCATGGTCGACGAGGTGAACGCGGAACTCGCGAAGCGCGGCCACGACGGGGTCCGCCCGGTGCACGAGTTCGCCCTGCGCGCCGTGGACGCGGGCGCGGACACCGCCTCCGAACTCGGTCGCCGGCTGTCGGTCACCAAGCAGGCCGCCGCGCAGACCATCGCCGTGCTGGAGGGGTTCGGCTATGTCGACCGTGAGCCCGACCCCGGCGACGCACGCCGCAAGCGCGTGCGGGTCACCCCGCGCGGCCGCGAGCTGATGACCGTCGGCGGTGCGCTGTTCGACGACGTCCGCAGCCGCTGGGCAGCCCAAATCGGACCTGAACAGCTCGAAATCCTGGAAACCCTCCTGGCCCAGCTCGTCGAGCGCCGCTCGTTCACTGCCGAGGACCTGCGGGACTGATCTCGCGAAGCCCGCTCAGTCCCCGCCTCGGCCCATCGGCGGGTCGCCGTCGCCATGATCGACCCGCACTTGGATCTGAGCGCAGGCGATCCAAGTGCGGGGCGAGGAATCGGTCAGACGATGCTCGCGGCACGCGACCATTGGGCAGCGAGCCGCGCCGCGTCCTGAGCGCGGTCCAGGTCAACCCCAGCGCGAGCGACTAGCCGCAGCCGCGAAACACCGTCCGGGACGCTCGGCGGTCGGAAGCAGCCGACGACGATGTCCTGTTCGTACAACAGGTTCGCGGCAGCGACGGCCTGCTCCGGCGAGTCAGCGGGAATCGACTGCACCGCGCCCGGTGCCCGCGAAACCCCTGCGGCGTCGGCGATCGCGGCCGCGGCACGGTGCAGGTTCTCGACCCGTGAAGGCTCGGCCGCGATGATCCGGCAAGCCTCCGCCGCACTGGCCGCCGCGGCGGGGGCGAGACCGGTGTCGAAGATGAACGTCCGCGCGGTGTTGACCAGGTGTTCGCGCAGCAGCGGCGATCCCAGCACCGCACCGCCCTGTGCGCCCAAGGCTTTCGACAAGGTGGCGGTCACCGCGACGTGCGGCGCGCCCGCGAGATCGGCCGCGTGCACCGCGCCCCGGCCGTTGCCCGCGACGCCGATGCCGTGTGCCTCGTCCACCACCAGGAAAGCGCCGTATTCAGCGCACAATGCCGCGGTGCGAACAAGATCCGTCGCATCCCCGAGCACCGAATAGATCGACTCGACCACCACGATCGCCCGTTCCTGCGACCGGTCGCGCAGCAGTTGCGCGAGCGCGTCCAGGTCGCCGTGCGGGCAGATCGCGACAGGGGAGCGGGACAGCCGCGCGCCGTCGATCAGCGACGCGTGGATGTGCGCGTCGGTGATCAGCAGCGTGTCCGGCGAACCGAGTGCGGTGATGACGCCGATGTTCGCCGTGTAGCCACTGGAAAACCCGAGTGCGGCCGGTTGTCCGGTCAATTCCGCCAGTTCGCGTTCCAGCTCCGTGTGACACGGCGTGGTGCCGGTGACGACTCGCGACGCGCCAGCGCCCACGCCGTATTTCTCGACGGCTTGGACAGCCACTGCGCGCAGTCGCGGATCGGTGCTGAGGCTCAGATAATCGTTCGACGCTAGGTCCAATGTGGACGATCGCGGATGCCGTCGATCATCGGTCCGCCGGACGAGACCGGCGACGTGCCGGTCTCGTCCGGCGGCGGTCAGCCAGTCGTGCATCGACACCATGGCGGTCACGCGTTGGGTGCGGCGGCGGTGCCCGCTCCGCGTTCGCGCAGGGACGGGGCGGAGTGCTCGGCGGCCTGCTGCTGCTCGCCCGCGCCTAGGACCTCGAACCCGGCGTCCGCGATCATCTCCAGGTCGGCCTTCGCGGCCTGGCCCTCGCTGGTGAGGTAGTCGCCGAGGAACAGCGAGTTCACCACGTGCAGCGCGATCGGCTGCAGCGACCGCAGGTGCATCTCGCGGCCGCCGGCCATCCGGACTTCCTTTGTCGGGCAAGCGAATCGTGCCAGCGCGAGGATGCGAAGCGCGCGCAGCGGGTTCAGCTCCCAGGTTCCGGCGAGCGGCGTGCCTTCGAACGGCATCAGGAAGTTGACCGGGATCGAATCGCTGTCGATGTCGCGCAGCGCGAAGATCGCGTCGATCAGCTCGTCGTCGGTCTCGCCCATGCCGACGATCAGGCCGGAGCACGCGGAAAGCCCGGCGGACTTGGCCTTTTCGACGGTGTCGACGCGGTCGTCGTACCCGTGCGTCGTGCAGATCTCGGAGTACCGGGACTCGCTCGTGTTGAGGTTGTGGTTATAGGCGTCCACGCCGGCTTCGCGCAGCTTCTCGGCCTGACCGTCCTTGAGCAGCCCGAGGCACGCGCACACCTCCACATCGGAATGCGCGGACTTCACCGCCTCGACGGCTTGCGCGACGCGGTCGACGTCGCGGTCGCTCGGCCCGCGCCCGCTCGCGACCAGGCACACCCGCGACGCGCCGCCTTGGACGCCCGCGCTCGCCTGGCGCGCGGTTTCCTCGGCGGACAGCCACGAGTACTTGAGGATCTGCGCGGACGACCCGAGCCGCTGCGAGCAGTACCCGCAGTCCTCGGGGCACAGGCCCGATTTCAGGTTGACGAGGTAGTTGACCTTGACCCGGTTGCCGAAGTGCGCGCGCCGCAGCCGCCCGGCAGCCGCGACCAGGCCGAGCACGTCCTCGTCCGGCGCTTCCAGCACCGTGCAGGCGTCAGTTCGGTCGAGTACGCCGCCGGCCAGCTGCCGGTCGGCCAGGTCGTCGAAGGTTTTGAACACCTATCAAATCCTAGGCGGCCGTTCGGCCGGAAGCAAGCGGCAGGCAGAATGAGAGGGGTGAAGGTGACGCGAGACCAGATCGTCGACCGGGCGTACGAGCTGCTGCGAGAGGCCGGGCTGAGCAGCTTGTCGATGCGGCGGGTGGCCCTCGACCTGGGGGTCCAGCCGGGCGCGCTGTACTACCACGTCGCCAACAAACAGGAGCTGCTCGCCGTCGTCGCCGCGCGGATCCTGAAGGGGTTGCCGGGGGTGGCGAAGGACCCGCGCGAGGCGGCTGGCGACTTCCGTTCGGCGCTGCTGCAGGTTCGCGACGGCGCCGAGGTGGTGTCGTTCGTACAGGCGTACCGGCCGGATCTGCTGGTGCCGACGCACGCGCTGCGTCAGCTGTTCACCGGCAAGTTCGACGAGCGGCGCGCGGAATGGGCCGCGCGGACGGTTGTCCATTATGTACTCGGTTTCGTCGCCGAGGAGCAGAACCACGCCGAGCTGGTGCGTGCCGGGATTGTCGAGGAAGACCCGGGGCGCAGCGGGGATTCGGACGAGGCGTTCGGATTCGGCATCGACGCGATCCTCAGTGGACTGTCGTGAGTGTTGATCACGGTTAGAACCGTGATCAACACTCACGACCCTTCCTCCTCTTCTCCAGCGGCTTCGAGAATGTGGCAGACCGGGTCTCGAATAACCAGCGGCGTCCCGTCCGACACTCGGCCGGTCACGCGCAGCACCTGGCCGGGTTCGAGGTCCGGATGCGCCTGGCTGAATTCCAGCGCGACCGTCGCCGTGTCGTCGGTGAGCTGCGCGGTGAGGACCGGACCGCGAGTGTCCTCTTCGGACAATGCCAGTTCCTGAAGCCTTCCGTCGATGCTGACGTCAGTTCCGGGACGCAGTTCGGCGAGCGCGCTGGGGGTCAGTTCTTGCTTCGGCGTGGTGCCGATGCGTGTGAGCAGCCGTTCGACTGCCGCGGTGGCGCGTTCTTCGGGCAGGTGCGGCATGAGCGTGCGGATCCGGGTCTGCACGTCGTACGGCACGATGGTCGCCGCGGCTTGCGGGATGCGGCTGACGATGCGGGCGATCCGGTCGGCGGTTCGGTCGTGCAGCAGCCGTCCGAGCAGGGGCGCGTAGCTTCGCCGCGGCAGGAGTACGGTGACGCTGGTCCGCTCCGCGTCGGCGATCGCCTTCTGTACCAACGTGTATGCGGCGCGGGCGATTCGCCGGTCGGGGACGTCGATCAGCCGCAGGCCGGTTTTCATGCCGAGTTCTTCCCATCGGGCGCGCAGGCGTTCGGCGGCTTGTGCGTCGATCACGAAGTGCACGGCGGTGATTTTGTCCGGCCGGAGGCTCTTGCCGTACCGCAATGCTTCGAGGACGGCCAGGTCGATCATGTTGACCAGCACGAAAACCTGATGGCGCGCGTATTGCGTCGGATTGGCGCGGTTGGCGGTGATGCGCTCGAGCACGGCGGCTTCGGCGCGATACTCGCGGTTCAGTCTAATCAGGACGAACACGAGGATCGGGAACACCACGACGACCAGCCAAGCGCCCTCGGTGAACTTGGCGATGGCGAAGATGCCGACGACCACAGTGGACAGAATCCCGGCAGCGAGGTTGACCGAGAGTTTGAACCGCCAGCCTTGCTCGCGCAGTCGCAGATGGTGTTTGGTCATGCCGTATCCGGCCATCGCGAAGCCGGTGAACACGCCGATCGCGTAGAACGGAACGAGCGCGGTCACCGTGCCGCCGGAGAAGAACAACAGGGCGACGGCGAGCACGGTCAACACGAGGATGCCGTTGGAGAACACCAGGCGATGGCCGCGCGTCGTCAGCTGGCGGGGCAGGAAACGGTCGCTGGCAACGAAACTGGCGAGGAACGGGAAGCCGTTGAAGCTGGTGTTGGCCCCGGTGTAGAGGATGAGCGCGGTCGCGGCCTGGATCGCGACGAACATCGCCTGCCCGAACCAGCCGTTGCCGAACACCGCGCGTGCTTCCTGGGAGACCACCGACGGATAGCCGCTCGCGTACGGCGTCGCGTGGGTGAAGAAGGCGAGCAACGACACGCCGCCGACCAGGGTGCCGAGAATGACAGCCATCGTGACCAGAACCTTGCGGGCGTTGAGGCCACGCGGACTGCGGAACGCGGACACCGTGTTGGAGATGGCTTCCACGCCGGTCAGCGACGATCCGCCGTTGGCGAAAGCGCGCAGCAGCACCAAAACCGTCGCACCGGCGACGAGGCCGTCCCCGTGCTGGACCGGCACCGCGCCGGGCAGGTGGGCCGCGTCGTAGGCCGGCAGCCCGACCGTCATCGCCTTGACCAGGCCGACCACGATCATCACCAGCATCAGCGCGGAGAAAAGATAAGTCGGGATCGCGAACGGACGGCCGGCTTCGCGCAGGCCGCGCAGATTGGCGTAACAGAGCAGAATGACGATCGCCATGGTGATTTCCAGGCTGTACGGCCCGAGCGCCGGTATCGCGGACACGACGGCGACCGTGCCCGCCGACGTCTGCACAGCGACAGTCACGATGTAATCGATCAGCAACGCCGCCGCGGCGACCTGCGCGACGCGCGGCCCGAAGTTCTCCCGTGCGACGACATACGACCCGCCCGCGCGCGTGTAGGCCATCACGACCTGCCGGTACGACGCGGCGACGAGCACCAGAATGACCAGGATCACGCCGGTGATCGGCAGCACGAGACTGAACGCGGCGAGCCCGGCGTAGGGGAGCAGTTCGACGAGGATCTGCTCGGTGCCGTACGCCGACGACGAGATCGCGTCCGGGGAAAGCACGCCCAATGCGGTCGTGTTGGAAAGGCGTTCGTGCGTCAATTGCGCGTTGATGAGCGGTTTGCCGAGAAACAGCCGCTTCACCGCATACCCGAACGCGCCCGGTTCCAGGCGGCGCTGGGGTTCTTCCGTGTGTGTCACGGGCTCAGCATGCACGCGCGAACCGCCTCGCACGCGCTGTGCGGCGAGATCAATCCCATTCTGAAATGCGTTAAGAAACCGGGTTTTCGCTTGCGTCAGGGGTGCATTAATACGGGTCTCGCGAGCGTTAGGATTTCGTCAAGACGGTGGCTTTCCCGGCGGGCGTGCGGCAGGAGAAGGACGTCGTATGTGCCGCTTGGATCGGGTCGCCCGCCGCATCGCTGAAGGCCTCTGCGCTCCTCCAGCCGAGGAGCGAACGACAGGCGAACGACAAGTCGCCGTCATGGAGATGCCGCCCGCGCGGCGGAAGAGTGTGCGGTGCAACGGCAGGGGCGGGAAACAGGGATCGACTCGCCGACTTGCCAGACCGCATGGCGATCGCGGCTGTCACGCCCTTGAGGTCGCCACTCGTCCGGGAGGAATTCTGATGTACATCGGCAAGAAGCTGACCGCGGCCCTCGCGCTGCTGAGCGGAGTGGTCGTGGGCGGAGTGGTGGCTGCCGCGCCGGCGAACGCGTCGTCGTCGGACATGGGTCTCCACTTGATCACGGGACACAACGTGGGGCTGTACAACGACAAGACCCGAATCGACAACGCCGACAAGGGCGCTCCCGATCTCATCTACAACTCCAACATCAACGTCACGGACGGGATCGAGACTGACTGCTACGGATACGGGACGCCGCTGGACCGCGGGAACCGCTACTACCACACGGACACCGAGTACTACAACCACCTCGGCTACGCGCTGCACATCTACCAGTGGACCTACGCGCCTTACGTAGACGGCGAGGCCGGGATCAACGCTGGGCTCAGATACTGCAACTACTGATCCCGCGAGTTCCGGGCAGGGAAGCGGACTGGCACAGAGTGCGGCTGCCAGTCCGCTTCCCTGCCAGCGCGGGAAGGGCCTGCTGCTGCGCCGTTCGGCCGTTCGGCCGCTTTGGTGCCAGCGAACGGCCCGCGCGGTCCGGGGCAACGGCCCGCAATGTCGCCGTCGATCGGATAAAGCACGCAACTGGCCATTTGCTCGCAGGCCGGGCAAACGCCCCTCACTTTCCTTCCTTGCCAACAATCCCCGGGCCGATCCGCTCCCTCGCCCGACGCGACGTCGTTGAAACGCACAGCCCGCTGGCCGATAATGGTCCGACTGGCATGTGCCGTCTCGGCGGCTGACCGTTTCCAGGGGGAGGAAATGGGCGGTAACGCCTTTGGGGAGCTTTTGCGCGATTGCCGCCTTTCGGCGGGCTGGACGCAGGACGAACTGGCGGACCGGTCCGGGGTGTCGGTCCATACGATCAGCGTGCTGGAGGCAGGGCGAAGACAGCCGCGGCTGTCTTCGGTGAGCCGGCTCGCCGACGCCCTCTCGCTCGATCCGCGCCGCCGCGAACAGTTGCTCGCGGCGGCGCGTGCTGACACCGCCCCGGTCCCGACGGCCAGGGTGCCCCGGCAGTTGCCCGCGGCGCTGGCGGGTTTCACCGGCCGGGCGTCCGCGCTCAAGGAACTCACCGGGTTGCTGGGCCGGGAGGACACGGTGGTGATCTCGGCGATCAACGGCACCGCGGGGGTTGGGAAGACGGCTCTCGCGGTGCACTGGTCGCATCAGGTCGCGGGCCGGTTTCCTGATGGCCAGCTGTATGTGAATCTCCGGGGGTTCGATCCCGGCGGCCCGCCGGTGCGGCCCGCTGAGGCGATCCGGGGGTTCCTTGATGCGTTCGGGGTACCTGCCGAGCGGATCCCGGCGGGTCTGGCCGAGCAGGCGGCGCTGTACCGGTCCCAGCTGGCCGGTCGGCGAATGCTGGTGGTGCTGGACAACGCTCGCGACGCCGGCCAGGTCCGGCCGTTGCTGCCGGGTTCGGCCCAGTGCCTGACTGTCATCACCAGCCGCGACCGCCTCGGCGGTTTGGTGGTCAGCGAGGGGGCGCGCGCCGTCCCGCTGGACCTGATGACCGCCGCCGAAGCCTACGACCTGCTGGCGAGCAGGCTGGGTCCGGAACGGCTGGCCGCCGAACCGCGGGCGGTCAGCGACCTGATCGCGTTGTCCGCGCACCTGCCTCTGGCGCTGAGCATCGTCGCCGCGCGAGCCACGCTCAGCCCCGCGCTTTCGTTGCGCGAGCTGGTCAACCAGCTGCACGGCGTACGCGATCGGCTGCACGCCTTGGACGTCGGCGATGCCAGCGTCAATCTGGGCGCGGTCTTCTCCTGGTCCTACCGGACGCTCAGCGCCTCGGCAGCACGGATGTTCCGGCTGCTGAGCCTGCATCCGGGCCCGGTCATCTCGTTGGCCGCCGCCGCGAGCCTCGCCGGAACCGATCGCGACCGGGCACGCGCGGCCTTGTCCGAGCTGACGAGAGCGCAGCTGCTCACCGAACCAGCCGCGGGGCGGTTCGCTTATCACGATTTGCTGCGGGCGTACTCGGCGGCCAAGGCCCGCAAAAAAGAGACCGAGCAGACGCGCCACGCCGCCCTGCACCGCATGCTCGACCATTATCTGCACACCGCGCACGCCGCAGTGCTGCTGCTCAACCCGCCGAACGACCGGCTGCCGCTCGCCGAACCGCAACCGGGCACCTGTCTCGAGGACCTCTCCGACGACGAGCAGGCCTGGCAGTGGTTCACCACCGAGCGCTCGGTGTTCCCGGCGGCCCTAGACAAGGCCGCTGCCGCCGGTTTCGACACCCATGTCTGGCAACTGGCCTGCGGCGTGGCCAATTTCTGCGTCCGTGCCGGACACTGGAACCAGATGGTCGCGAGCCAGCTCGCCGCGATCGCCGCGGCCGAACGCGCGGGCGAACCGCGCGGACAGGCTTGGTCCCTGCGCGAGCTGGGCCGGGCCTACATCCGGCTCTGCCGTCACGCGGACGCGCGGGACGTCCTGTGCCGCGCGATCGAGCTGGACGAACCGCTCGGCGACCTGGTCGGCCAGGCCCGCAGCTACAACAACCTCGGCATCGTGGCCTACGCACAAGGCGATCATCCGGAGGCACTGGAACACGGCAGAGCCGCGTACGCGCTGTTCCGCGCGGCCGGGCACCGGGCCGGCCAAGCCGAAGCGCTCAACGCGATCGGCTGGATGCGGACCCAGCTGGGCCAGCACGCCGAAGCGCTGCGCTGCTGCGCCGAGGCGCTCGAACTGCACCGGGAGGTCGGCAGCAGGCACGGCGAAGCGGACACCTGGGACACCTTCGGGTTCGCCCACCACAACCGGCACGAGCACCAGCGGGCCGTTGCCTGCTACCGCAACGCGCTGGAGCTGTACGAAAAGCTGGGCAGTCGTCATCCGCGAGCCGACACGCTCGTCCGCCTCGGCGAAACCCAGCGGGACGCGGGCGATCTGCGGGCCGCGCGCCATTCCTGGCGACAGGCCCTGTCCATCCTGGACGATTTGCACCATCCGGACGCTGCCGTCCTGCGCGCCCGGCTGGCCGAATGAGCGGCAGGCTGGGACTGCGGAACTCTTGGTCGGTCCTCGAGCACTTGCTGCCCCCGCTTGCGTCCGTGGCAACTGCGGAGTCCACAATGGACTGACCGGTCCCCGCGGCGGTGACTGCGGCTCAGGCCCCACGGCAGGCAGGCACAAGAAGGCCTGCTAGAACGGGGACGAACACTCACGAGGCTGGACTGAGGAGCGCGCCCGTTGTCGCAGTCGTCCGGTCTGGTGTCGCGGATGGAACGCCACCAGGTCGTCATCTACCTCGGCGCGCTGGCCGTCGGCGCACTGGTCGGCTGGCTGGCCCCGGCGGCCGGGCCGGGGCTGGAGCCGGCGATCAACCCGGTGCTGGCGGCGCTGCTGTACGTCACGTTCCTCCAGGTGCCCGCCGCCGAACTGGGTCGTTCCCTGCGCGACGGCCGGTTTCTCGGCGCCGCGCTGGCGGTGAACTTCGTCGTCGTGCCGCTGGTCGTCGCGGCGATGTTCGCCTTCTTCCCGGCCGGGCAGGCGCTGCGGCTGGGCATGCTGCTCGTCCTGCTGGCTCCGTGCGTCGACTACGTGATCGTCTTCAGCGGCCTGGCCGGAGGCAGCAGCCGCCGTCTCCTCGCCGCGACGCCGTTGTTGCTGCTCGCGCAGATGATCCTGCTGCCGGGCTTCCTGTTCCTCTTCCTCGGCGCGGACCTGGCGCAGGTCGTGCGGGTCGGGCCGTTCCTCGAAGCGTTCCTCGTGCTGATCGTGCTTCCGCTGGCGTTGGCCTGGCTCACCCAAGCCTGGGCGGCCCGGCACGCGACCGGCCGCCGGTTCGCCGGCGCGGCCGGGACCGCGATGGTGCCGCTGATGGCCGCGACGCTGGTGACCGTCGTCGCGTCGCAAACCCCGAAGCTTCACGGCGGACTCGGTCCGGTCGCGTCGGTGGTGCCGTTGTACGTGGTTTTCCTGGTGGTGATGGCGTTCGCCGGACTCGGTATCGCGCGACTGTTCCGAGTGGACGTTCCGGCTGGGCGCGCGATCGTCTTCGCCGGGGCGACGCGGAACTCGCTGGTGGTGCTTCCGTTGGCGCTGTCGCTGCCGGACGAGTTCGCGGTCGCGCCGGTCGTCGTGGTGACGCAGACGTTGGTCGAGGTGGTCGGCATGGTCTGTTACGTCCGGCTGGTGCCTCGGTTGCTGCCCTCTGCCAGCCGGGGATAAAGGCGGGCCGGTTCTCCGCGGTCGAGTTGCGCGTGCAGGCGGGCGGCTCCGTCGGGGAGGAACGGGCTGAATTCCGTTGCCAGTTCCCGGCAAGTGCTTACGACAGTCCCGAGTGCTTGGTCCAGTTCGTCTCCGCTCAACGTCCACGGCCGGGTCTGCTCGACGAACCGGTTGGCGTCGGCGATCACGTCGACCACCGCGCCGGTGGCCGCGCGGAAGTCGAAATCGGCGAGTGCCGCGTCGATCCGCTCGCCCAGGCCCGTGACTGTCCTCAGTGGACTCAACGGGACAATCCGGCCGGTGCGGCGGGCGAGGCTGAGCACGCGGTGCACGAGATTGCCGAGACCGTTGGCGAGTTCCTGGTCGGCGCGGGCGATCAGCCGTGCTTCGGTGAAGTCGGTGTCGCCGAGCGGGGCGACCTCGCGCAGCAGCCACCAGCGGACGGCGTCGGTGCCATACCGGTCGATCAGGTCCGTCGGGTGGACGGTGTTGCCCGCGCTCTTGGAGATCTTCGCGCCGTCGAGAGTCAGGTAGTCGTGCACGAAGATGGTGTCCGGTAGCCGCTCGCCCGCCGAGAGCAGCAATGCTGGCCAGTACACGGCGTGGAACCGCAGGATGCCTTTGCCGATCACGTGCACTCGCTCGGCTGCCTCGGTCCAGCGGGCCGGGTCGGCGGTGAGGTAGTTGGCGAGCGCGTCCCACCAGACGTAAATCACCTGGCCCGGGTCGCCGGGCACCGGGATGCCCCAGCCGTCCGAGCGTGCGGCGGGCCGCGACACGCTGATATCGGACAGCCCGGCGCGCACGAATCCCAGCACCTCGCGAAGCCGGGCGGCGGGTTCGATCCGGATTCGGCCCGACTCCAGCAGTTCCAGGATTTCGCTGGAGTAGCGGGAAAGGCGGAAGAACCAGTTTTGCTCGGTGACTACCTCTGGCGGGGCTGGGTGCTCGGCGCAGTGCTCGTCGTCGGCGTAGAACTGTTCGCAGCCCAGACAGTATCGGCCGGTGTAGTCGCGCAGGTAGAAGTCGCCGCGTCGGGAGCTGGCTTGCCATAGCCGACGGACGCCGTTGAGATGTCGGTGATCGGTGCTGGTGCGGAGGAAATCGTCGACGGCGAGCCCGAGTGGTTTCTGCAACGCAGCGAATCGCGCGGCACCCTGGTCGACGAAGTTCTGCACCGGGACGCCTGCCGCCCTCGCCGCAGTGACGTTCTTGAGGGCGTTGTCGTCCGTGCCGGTGAGCAGGTGGACGTGGTTGCCGCGTCAGTGTCGGGGTCGGGTGAGGAGGTCGGCTTGCGCCAGGTCGAGTGAGTGCACCGGGTGCGGCAAACTGTGTTTTTGGCGCCGACTCCGTCGTCGCGTGCGGGATCGCCTTTAAGTCGGCGTCTGGAGGAGCAGTGCACCCGGCCCGGGGGGCCGTGCGCACTGCTCCTCCAGACGCCGACGCGATCCCGCGTTGTGGTCGGGTTTGTGGGTGGGGTCTGAGGCGGTGGCGCGGGGTTCAGCGTCCGGTGGAGCCGTCGATCAGCTCGCGGAGGATGTCGGCGTGACCGGCGTGCCGACCGGTTTCTTCGATCATGTGCGTCAGCGCCCAGCGCACGCTCGGCCCGTCGCGCCCTGGCATTGGGGCGGCGAGATCCGCGCAGCCGTCGAGGAGTTCGTTGGCCCGCTTTACCGCTTCCCGATAGTGGGCAACGACATCGGCGACGCTGTCCTCGGTGCGGAAGGTCGACGGCCAATTCTTGACGGTCTCACCGAAAAACAACGACCGCTCGACGAAAGTCAAGTGGTTGAGCAGGCCGAGCAGATTGGTCCCGGACGGCACCGCGGCTGCGTGCGCCTCGGGTTCCGGCGCACCTTCGATCTTGGCGGCGACTGAGGTGCGGAGATAGTCGAGAAATCCGCGCAGGACTTCGGTTTCGCTGCTTCCGGTGCGGGGCGGCGGGGTGTCGCGACGGCGAGCCACAGTGGTCTCCTTCGAGGTTCAGACGGCGCGACGGATCAGCAGGACATGGTCGACGACCTCGGCGGTCCGGCCCTCCGGTCCGGTCGTCAGGCGGGTGGGGGAGTCGGCGCGCTCGACGGTCCACTCGGCCGGATCGAGCGCGAGGTCGGCGGCGATCTCCGCCGGGCTGGGGAAACGCGCGTCCGGGTCCTGGTTCCACGACCACGGCGCGATCGAACCGTGGTCCACGACCAGCAATCGGCCGCCCGGGCGCAGGGCGTGCGCGGCGGTGCGCAGGACCGCCGTTCGGTCCAGTTCGAAGGGGGTCTGAAGGTAGTGCGCCGTCACGAGGTCGAATTCGCCGGACGGGAAGCTCACCCGCAGGTCGTGCCGCACCGCGGTGATCCGCGTGCCGGTCAGCCGCTTGACCGCGATGGCCGAGATGTCGGTCGCGGTCACGTTCCATCCTCGGCCGGCGAGCCAGCGCGCGTCGCCGCCGTTGCCGCAGCCCAGGTCGAGCGCGTCGCCGGGCGGCAGGTCCGAGACGGTCTCCACGAGCCGGGCGTTCGGCCGCGGGTCGGCGGGCGGCCGGGCGGCGTGCACTTCGTCCCAGAACAGGGTCGCGTCGGTGGTCATCGGTCGGCTCCTCGGGTCGGTGTGCGTCCAGGGTCGCCGGAGCCGTATCCGCAATGCACGCGATCTTGCCGGAACGGCAACTCCCGCCTGGCGGACGCCCGGGGCCGAGATCGTTTCGCCGGGGGCGCGCGACGGGAGTGCCAGCATCAACCGGCAGCTGCCGACGGGCGGAGCCGGATGGACGTCGGATCGTTCCTGGTCCGGCTGGGCGGCCGGACGGTGCTGGTCGACCGTGCGCGACGAGGCCGCTTCCCCGCGGCGCGACGTTCCGCCTGTACGCCGCCGACTGGGCGGCCGCCCCGTGCCCGGCCACACCCCGGGCTCGGCGATCTTCGTGGTCAGCGATTCCGGCGAACGCGCTCTGCTGCTCAGCGACGTCCTGCACGCTGTCAGCGAGCTGACCGATCCCGAAGGGGAGGGCATGTTCGATGTGGACCGGCCCGCGGCGACCGCGATGCGACAGCGGCTGGCGGCCGAACTCCAAACCACGGCGACGTTTCCGTGCCCGCGCATTTCCTGGAACTCGCTTTCGGGCGACTCGTCACCGCCGACGGAATCCGGCAGTTCACTGGGGCTTAAACGAAAATCCCCGCCGCGGCCGCCGCCCGGTCACCGGCTGTGGCACCGCGGCGGCGTTTCCCGGGACCATTCGCACGGCTGCCGCGTCCCGCCCAGCAGGACCAGCACGTCCGGGCTCACGCCCGCGCGCACCCGGGACGCGAGATCCGGCGAGGTTTGCCCGAGTGCCGAGTAGACCGCGCTGACCAGGCATCTCGCCGCCCGCGGAGAACGCCTGGTGCGCAACGAGATTTCCATCAGCAGGGCCTCCCGGTCGCACGTGCGGCCCCGGTTCGGCGCGACGATGCCCAGCCGGGTTTGCTCGGCCAGAGGAAGACATCGCAGCAGGCTGTCGACGACGCAGTCGATCGCGAGCCGGTTTCGTTCCGTGCTGTGCAGGCGAGGCCCTCGCAGAATTTCCTTCCGCACCACCATGGGACCATCAACTCCTGGGCGCAGAGTATCCGATCCGCGGCGCGGCGTGCCGTTCCTGTTCCATGCGACGGAAAACGAACCGGACGCGGTCCATTGTGGACTAAGTGGAGAACTCAGCCGGGAGAGCCGGACAAAACGGCGAGCCGGTCGAGGGATTCGCGGATCAGCGCGGGAACGTCGCCGCCGCGCTGATCGGCCGGAACCGACAGGTGCAGCGTCGCGTGGCTCGTTCCCGCCTCCCCGGAGGCGATGTGGAGCCAGCCGCCGCGGCCTTGCCCGCCCCAGTCCAGCCGGAGCCGGTCGCGGCGCCCGTCCGGGGGCGCGGCGACCGGCTCCGGCATCCATTCGTCCAGGTGCGCGGCATCGGCGGCGACGGCATACACGTGCTCCGCCGTCGCGGGCATCCTCCGTCCGGCCTCGAACTCGCTCATGACCTTGGCTACCCGTTTCGCGGCAGCACGAAACTGGGAAGTCCACAGTGGACGCTCACGGACGGTGACGGGTCCCGGCTCGCCGGCTCACACCGCTTCGCGCAGGACCGCGTCGAGGTCGGCGGGGGTGCCGAGGGACCGGAGTTCGGGCGGCGCGAGGCAGCCGATCCGGTGGTCGTCGTCGCGCACCGCTGCCGCGAACTCGGCGACGCGGGGCGCGGGCGGCGCGACCGAAGGCCCGCCGAGGTAGCGGATGACGATGAGGTCTTCGCCGGAATGCGTTTCCACGGCGGCGGCCCAGCCGCGGATCTCGTCCCACAGCAGGGCGACGTCGCGGCCGGGGTAGGCGGGCAGGTGGCCGTCGAGGGCGACGTAGGCCGACACCGGGGTGTCGTAGTCGACGGTGCAGGACTCGAGGCCGATGCCCAGTGCGCCGGTGACGTCGGCGAGGTAGTTCCACAGGCGCACCAAGGCGGGGTGCGACGGGGACGGGCCGGTCTGGGCGGTGTGCAGCGGCAGGGACACGGGGACAACGCCTTTCTCGCGCGAAGGACTCGCGGGGAACAGGGGTGGCCTGCTCCGCGCGACGGGCCGCATCCGGCGGCGCGGCGGGGTTCTCCGGCTAGCTGCCGGGACGCGCCCTGGCGGGCGGTCCGGACCTGATTCCCGGTGCGGGGGTGCGGGAAACCTGCGGAGCGCGGCGAATCGGCTCGCGGGACCGGCAGGTCGTCGGAATCCACCTCCACCGCTCGACAGCGGACGCCCTTTTCTTTTAGCATGTCGTCGAAACGATGACAACTGCCAAGTCGTCGAGAGGATGACGCGATGGCGGAGGTAGACCTCGCCCTGCTGGTCCAAGGCGTCCGCGAGACGGTGCTGGCCGCCCGGGACGGCGGTGCGGCAGCTGAACGTTCGATGGCCGCGCTGTCCGCGTTGCGGGCGCTGCGCGACCAGTTCGGCGAGTGGGAACCGGAACTGATCGCGGCCGCGCGCGCGGCCGGCGCGAGCTGGGCGGCGCTGGCCCCGGCGCTCGGCGTGGCGAGCAGACAGGCGGCCGAGCGTCGCTACCTGCGGCTGCGGCCGTCGGCGACCGGAGAGACCACCGGCGAAGCACGCGTCGACGCCGAACGCGACCGCCGTGCGGGAGACCGGGCAGTCGCGGACTGGGCACGCCGCAACGCGGCGGTGCTGCGGCGGCTGGCCGCCGAGGCCAGCTCCGCGCCCGGCTTGGACGCCGACGGACAGGAAAGCGCCGACCGGCTCGGCATGGCGCTGGGAGAGGACGATGTCACGAACCTGCTGCTGCCGCTGGCGGACGTGCGCGCGCATCTCGAACCACGGCACGCCGCGCTGGCCGACCGGGTCGGGGAGGTCGGCGAGCACACGGACCGGCTGCGCCAGGACGCGGCCGGGCAGCGGCGCAGTCGTGCCCAGTGAATCGGGCCCGGCCGCTTGCCGGAGCGAGTGCGCCCGCGGCTCGGATCGGGTCGCGTCAGGCGGCCGGGCGAGGGCGCCGATCGGCCGCGCGAGGACGTGGCTGGGCGGCGCTGGCCGGAATCAGCCGGGGCAGACGCTTGGGGCGTCCCGCTGGCGGATCGGGCCGGTGCGGTCGCCGATCGGCCGTGCCAGCTCGCGGCAGGGGCGGGCTGGGCGGAATCATCCGGACTCGGCACTCTGCGCCTCCCGCTGGCAGCCCTGGTCGGCGGCCATGCTGCGCGGCCGCGCGAGTTCGCGGCGGGGCAGCGCTGGCTGGAATCACCCGGACCCGGCCCCCTGCGCATCCCGCTGGCAGCCCTGGTCGGCGACCACACTGCCCGGCCGCGCCAGTTCGCGGCCGGGCAGCGCGCGACCGTCCCCGCTGAGCCGGGCCAGGCGCTGCGCTGGCAGCCCCCATCGGCAAGCGCACCGATCAGCCGCGCGAGCACACGGCCGGGCAGCACCGCCCGGAATCAGCCGGATCGAAGACCCTCGGCACCCAGCAGCCGGATCGGGCCAGCGAGCGCATCGAGGGCTCGCGTCACTACCCGACCGGGCGCCGCGCGCGTCGGCAATGAGCCGAACGTCGCATCCCAGGCGCCCCCGCGCTGCCGCTGCTCCTGCGATCCGAGATCATTTCCGGCGACGGCGTTCGTGCGTGGCCGCCGTCGTAAGGCATGCTATTCGCGGTTGAGCAGACAGCCGCGTCCTTTTCCTGCCCGGCCGCTGGGCGGCCTGGCTTCCTGTGGAGGGAAAGAGCGATGAGTGAGCTGACCGACCCGGTGATCGACCCGCCGGGTTCGCTGTCGGTCGAACGGGCCGACCGCCCTTCCGCGGCGGTGCTGGCCCTGAACGGGGACCTGGACCTCGGGACCGCCCCGCAATTGACGGCCGCGGTCGCCGAAGCCGTTTCCGGGCAACCCCCGGTGCTGGTCCTGGACCTGACGGAGGTCGATTTCCTCGCCTCGGCGGGCCTGACCGTGCTGCTGGCCGCGTGCCGCGAAGCCCCGCAAGGGACCGAGATGCGGATCGTCGCGTCCGGCCGCGCGACCCTGCGGCCCATCCAGCTCACCGGGCTGGAGCAGAGCCTGCCGCTGTACCGCACGCTCGAAGAGGCGCTGGCCGCCGGATGATCAGCGGGTTCCGGCCTCCTCGGCGCGATGGAGCACGACGAGTGCGACGTCGTCCTGCGGGGGCCGGGACCCCACCATGGCGGCCATGATCCGGGCGCACGCCCGTTCCGGGTCTTCCGGCCGGACCAGTTCGGTGAGCCGGTCCATGCCGGTGTCCACGAGCCGGTCCCGCCGCTCGACGAGACCGTCGGTGTAGAAGACGACGACGGCTCCCGGCGGCAGTTCGAAGTTGGTGGTGCGCCGCTGGACGGTGGCCCCGACGGTCAGGCCGACCGGCGGATCCGGCGGAGCCGCCACCAGCTCGGCCGCCTTGCCCGGCGAAGCTACGACCGGCGGCAGGTGCCCGGCGAGCGACAGCGCCATGCTCTTGTGACCGGGTCTGAGGATGCCGTACGCGACCGTCGCCATCACGCCGTGCTCGAAGTGGTTCGCTTTGCGGTCCAGTTTCGCGAGGACTTCGGCAGGGTCGTCGCAGTCGAGCGCGTAGGCCCGCAGCGCGCTGCGGAGCCGCCCCATGATGACCGCGGCTTCGAGGCCGTGTCCGGACACGTCGCCCATCACGATGCCGGTCTGGTCGCCGGGAAGCCGGAAGATGTCGTACCAGTCGCCGCCGAGCCCGGCCTCCGCGCCCGGCACGTAGCGGGCGGCCAGGCGCAGGCCGTCGATGACGGGCAGGACGCCCGGCAGCAGGCTGCGCTGCAGGGCGATGGTCGCGGCCTGGTTCTGGTGCATGATCTCCGCCTGCAGCACGGCAGCCAGCCGTTCGGCGAGCAGCCGGACGGTTTCGATGTCGGTGGTGGAGAATGTGCGCTCCCGCACGGCTCCGACGTGCAGCACGCCGACCAATTCGGCGCCGGCCAGCATCGGGACGCCGAGCATGGTGTGCAGGCCGCGTTCGGACAGCAGCGCGTTGCGCACGGTGGTCTTGTCGACGCGGTCGATGACGACCGGTTCCCGGCGCGCGGCGACAGTGCCGGCGAACCCCGCGCCGACCGGCACCTGGACTCCCTGGTAGACCTCCTCCTCGAGGCCGGCGGCCGCGATCGCGACAAGGCGCTGCCACCGGGCCTCGTGCCGCAGCACGGTGGCGGTGTCGACGTCGAGGACAGTGCAGGCGCGGGCGAGAATCTTCGCGAGCTCCTCGCCGAGGTCGGCGTTGCTCCTCTCCGCGCCGAGGATTTCGGCGAGAAGGGTGCGCGATTCGGGCTCCGGCGCGTGAGGCGGCATGCAGCGACAGTAACCGACCCGGCTCCGGGGTCCAGAGATGCGACGCAATAGGTGTGAAGTCGGCCCTGTCCGGGTACGCCCGTTTGGGCACCGGCGAAGTCGAGAACCAGAAAGGGACTTCCCCACGTGATGTTAAGCGGCTGCGGCGAGGTGCGGCGAAACGCGGCAGCGTCTTCCACCACGGCTCATCCGTCGCGCACCGTCGAGCCGTCGGCTGGAGAGGGGTATTTTTGTCCTGGTCAACGAACGAGGGACCGGCCGTGACCGGCCCGGACGCCGGGGCGGGCGACGAGCCCTGGGTGCTGGACCTGCGCGATACCGGAGTCTCTGCGTTGCCGCGGGTGCGCGCCTGGGCGGGCAAGTCCCTCGGGCACTTGTCGCCCGATCACCTCGCGGACGTACTGATGGTGGTCGAGGAACTCGCGTCCAACGCCTACGAGCACACCTCGGGCCCGAGCTATGCGCGGTTGACCGTGCTCGCCCGGCCGTGCGTCGTGGTGATCGAAGTGGACGACCCGGAGTCCGGCCGTCCGCGGGTCCGCCCGCCGGACTTCGAGCGGGCGCGCGGCCGGGGGATGCTGCTCGTCGACCGGCTCGCCGACGACTGGGGCGTGCACGAGCATTCCGGCGGCAAGACGGTCTGGGCCCGGCTCGGCTGCGGGGTGCCGGCGCGAGAGGCCTGCGAGTCGTCCCGCTGACGTCCGCGCGGAGCACGGTTCATCGGCCCTGCTGCGGGTCGGAGTCGTCGTGTTCGTCGCCGGACGTGCCCTGTTCGCCGCGGATGGTTTCGCGTTCTTCTTCCGGGGTGTCGCCGTAGACGTCGTCGGATTCGCGCGGTTCGGTCATGGTTCTCGCTCCCTCCGTCAGCTTTCCGAGTACCCCGGCGGCGGCGCGCGCAACCCGGTTGCCCGCTGTGGCATCGGGTACCCGGCGGGCGAGCGGAAGGAGCGGCGGGATGGCCGAAGGGGACATTCACACGTGCCGTGAGGGGCGGCTGTGGAAGAACCGGATCGAGGGCGTCCGCCGGGTGGCGAACACCGCCGCGCGGCGCGCCGACGCGGTGTCGATCGGGCGGGAAATGGCCCAGGCGCGCGGAGTCGGCCATTACGTCCACGGAGAACCTCGCGCCAGCGGCGACGGGGAGATCGTCGAGCAGCGCTCCTACCGCGACGCGGCATGGGCCTGGTGACTGACTCTGCGGGGTGATTTCCGGGCGGTGCGGCGAAAAACGCTGTTTGTCCTGACCGGACTGGGGTATCCCGGCGGCCCGACCGAGTTGGAGGACCGCCATGACGATTTCCGTGCGCACCGAAACGGAGGCCCGGCCGCTGGGCAGAGTGCTCCGCCTGCCCGGGGTCTACCGTCCGCAGGAGGACACTGCCCTGCTCGCCGGCGTGCTGGCGGCGGATACGCGGATCGGATGCGGGATGCGGTGCGCGGACCTGGGGACGGGCAGCGGCGCGCTGGCGATCGCCTTGGCGCGGACGGGCGCTTCGGTCGTGGCCGCGGACATTTCGATGCGGGCGCTGGCTTCCGCGTGGATGAACACCGTGCTGCGGGCCCTGCCGATCGGCCTGATCCGAGGCGGGCTCCGGGAAACGGTCGAGGCCGGACCGTACGACATCGTGGCCGCCAATCCTCCCTACGTTCCTTCCCCGACGCCGGCAGTACGCTCGACCCGCGCGTGGGACGCCGGGCCGGACGGACGCGCGATGCTGGACCCGTTGTGCGAGGCCGCCCCTTCGCTGCTGACCCGCACGGGCGCGCTCTACCTGGTGCAGTCGACGATGTCCGATGTGGACAAGACCCGGTTCGCGCTCGCCGCGGGCGGGCTGCGCAGCGAGGTGCTGGCGCGGGCGCGAGTGCCCTTCGGGCCGGTGGTCTCCGGACGGCTGGAGTACCTGACCGAGCGCGGATTCCTGCGGCCCGGCGACCGCGCCGAGGAACTGGTGGTGCTCCGTGCCGCGCGATGAACGCCGGGTGCGGGTGGTGCCGGGCGGGCCGGTCCTGGTCGAAGGACCAGTGGAGGTGTCCACTCCGGACGGTGACACGGTGCGGTCGGACCGGTTCGTCGTCGCGGTGTGCGCTTGCCGGCGCAGCAAGAGGTTTCCGTGGTGCGACACGAGCCATCGGAAGCGGGTCCGAGGCCAGGGCGGCTGACGCCGCGGCCTGGTCGCGCGGGTCGCGACCAGGCTCTCGGTCGCTGGTTCTCTCTTAGGGCAGCGGCTGGCGCAGCGACGACAGTCCGGCTTGCCAGCAGCCGAGCAGGTGCTGGTCCAGTTGCGCCTCCAGGAATCCGGTGGCCTGGATGCCGAACACGACGTCTTCGGCGAGTTCCGGTTCTCCGGCCAGCAGGCCGCCCACGACCTCGTGCCGCATGACCTGCTCGTGCACCGCGTCGGCCTCGATGTGTTCGGTGTAGAAGAACCGGCAGGCCTCGGGCGCGTCGAGGCGGCGCAGGATCCGGTCCATCCGCTGCGCGCCCGGACCGGTGGTGATCTCCGCGGCGGCGAAGTGCCCGACCAGCGCGCCGCGCGACGCCCGGTGCAGGCCGAACATCGACATCATGTTGACCAGCGCGAGCATCGGCCCGGGAACGTGCTCCAGCAGGGCCAGATACCCGTCGGGCAGGCCGGCCGCCGCGAGCAGGTCCGCGAACAGCTTGGCGTGCACCCGGTCGGCGTGCCCGCCGCCGAACTCGTCGAACTCGACCGCCACCAGTCCTGCCTTCGCCGGTCCGGACAGCCGCGGGATGACCCACGCGTGCGGGTCGGCTTCCTTGAGGTGGTAGATCGAACGGTGCGCGAACAGTTCTCGCAGATGCCACCATTCGCCCTCGGCGAGCAGAAAACCGACTGCTCCGTCGGCGTCGCGTTCGGTCAACAGCGCGTCGAACTCGGCGTCCACGTCGGAGCCGCCGGGGACCGCGTCGCGCAGCGCCGAGCGGAACGTTTTTTCCAGCTCCGCCCGGACTCGCAGCAGCGCGGTGTCCCATTCCCGTTCCGCGTCGACGCCCGGCAGCCCGCGGTAGTGCAGTTCGTAGCAGAGATGCAGGGCGAGGTGGAGATCGTCGCCGAACGGGTCGGCGTCGCGGAGGTCGAGAGCGGCCGGCTGGCCCGGATCGCGCAGGATTTCCAGCAACGCCGCGGAGACCGGTCCGCGCGCGGTCGGCAGTGCGGTGAGGGAGGTCGTCATCGTCCCCGGGTACCCGCCTGACGCGGCGTCACGCGTGGGACGGTGCGCTCGGCGAGCATCGCGACCACCCCGTCCGGTCCGGCTTTCCGTTGTGCGGCCGAGCCGGTGCCGTCCCGCAGCGCGGCGGAGACGAACTGGTGGGCGAGTTCCTGGTCTCCCGCCCTGCGAAGGGCAGGTCCGGCGTAGCGGAGCAGATCGGCGAGGGCCTCGGCTGCGGGCAACGGTCTCGCGCGCACCGGGTCGACGAGAGCGCCGGTGAGGCCGTGTCGCGTCGCCGCCCACACCGCTGCCGACCCGAGTTGTGGATCGATCGGGGGTGCCTGGATGCCGTTGTCGAGGTCAGCCAGTGCGGCGGCGACGAGCGCGCGCGACAGGAC
Organism: Amycolatopsis circi; assembly: GCF_003385235.1. GTDB lineage: Bacteria > Actinomycetota > Actinomycetes > Mycobacteriales > Pseudonocardiaceae > Amycolatopsis > Amycolatopsis circi. Next base: position 42,079 of record NZ_PQIA01000060.1, read on the forward strand.
CGCTTGGACGAGCGCGCCGTCGACGGTCAACGGCACATCGGCAACCCGCAGCTCGACCGTCGGGTACCGAGGTGAAGGCCAGGCGAGCCAGAAGGTCTGCTCGCGATCCACCAACGCGCCGCACTCGACCAGCGAATCGACGAGGCGCACGTGCTCGGCGTGCGAGCTTGCGTGCGGCGCGAGCCCGGAGCCGGGGAAACGGGTCTGCTGAGCCATTCTCCAGCTGTGCAGGCCGGTGTCCCGGCCGCGGTCGAAGGGGGAGTTGGCGGACAGCGCGAGCAACGTCGGGAGCCATCGCGCGAGGTGATTCACGACGGCTACCGCGGTGTCCGCGTCCGGGATTCCGACGTGGACGTGGCAGCCGCAGGCCTCGTAATCGGCGGCAAGATCGCCGTAGTGCGCGTCGATCCGCGCGTACCGGTCGGGCGGCAACGGCTCGGCGGGGGAGCGGAGGGTGCCGACTGGGCTCCCGGTGGCCAGGAGCGCGCAACCGGCGTCGGTCGCGGCGCGGGAAAGTGCCAGGCGACCGCGGCACAGCTGGTCGCGCAGCTGCGCCGCGGTCGTGCAGATACCGGTGGCGTGTTCCACCTGGGTCGCGCGCAGTTCGCGGTGCACGGCCGCGCCGTCCGCGAGCCGCCCGACGTTGCCGAGAACCTCGTCCGCGGCGGGCACCGGGCGTCCGTCGGCTGGCGCGGCGAGCAGGAATTCTTCCTCGACACCGAATGTCAGTGCGTCCATCGGCACCTCCCCGGACCGGGATACCCACGCTACGGCGCGGCAATCCGGGGGTGTCCTTTTCAGACAGTGTGTTTCCCGCCGTCCCGGTGCGACGACGGGGAGATTCGGCACGGCTGGAGGATCGGGCTCGGGTTCAGCCGTGGAATCGGGTCGTCTCGGCGAGCGGGGCCCGACCGACTGCGAACCGGTTGACCGGTGCGGCGTAGTCGGCGTAACCGAAGGAGATCCCGAAGAGCAGTTTGCCGCCGTCGAGGCCGAGCGTTTCCCGGACGGTGTCCGCGTAGAAGCTCAGCAATCCTTGCGGGCAGCTGGAAACTCCGTGTGCCTGCATGGCCAGCAGCAGGGTCTGGCCGTACATCCCGACGTCCGCCGCGAGCCGGGCTTCGGCGGTGTCCGGCGCGAACAGCAGTGCGACGTGCGGGGCTCCGTAGAAGCGCAAGCTCGCCGCGTCGTAGGCGGCTCGCGCGGCATGGTCGTCGAAGCCGATCTGGAGCGCGCCGTACAACGCGCCGCCAGCCGCGGCCCGGCGTTTCTGGTGCACGGCTTCGTAAATGGCTTCGCTGTATGGGAAATCGACCGACTGGCGGCCCTTGTCGTGTGCGGCGACCAGTGCGTCGGCCAGCTGGTCCCGCTTCGCTCCGCTGACGACCTCCACCTGCCACGGCTGCGCGTTGGAGTTGGACGGCGCCGCGGCGGCGAGGTCGAAAATCTCGCGGAGAGTGCGGTCCGGAACGGGGTCGGGCCGGAACGACCGGGTCGCGCGCCGTCCGCGGATCAAGGTCGCGGCGGCGTCGGCGAGTTCGGTGGCGGGCATCGGGACGGCTCCTTAGGTAAACGAGTTCGTATACCTAAGGACGGTAGCAGGCTTGCGCGGCTTAAGTAAACGTTTCTGTACACTTGGGCGCATGGTCGAGGAGAAGGCCCGCCGGGCCGGGCGCGGGGGACGCGAGCGCGTGCTGGCGGCCGCGGCGGACCTGTTCGCCCGGCACGGCATCACCGGGACGACGATGGAGCAGGTCGCGGCCGCTGCTCCGGTGTCGAAGCGGACGTTGTACCTGCATTTCCCGGTCAAGGACGAGCTGGTCGTCGCCTACCTCCGGGAACTGGTCCGCTCCGGCGACACCCTGCACGACGTGCTCACCCGGGCGGATCTTCCGCCGCGGCAACGGCTTCTGGCGATGTTCGACCTGCCGGAGTCAGAGCCGGTGCGCGGCTGTCTTTTCGTGGACGCGGCGGCGGAGTACCCCGATCCGGACAGTGCGGTGCACGCCTACGCGAGGGAGCAGAAGCTGCTGATGCTCCGGCTGGTCACTGATCTCGTCGCGGAATTGGGGGCTGCCGATCCTGCCGCGCTCGCCGAGCAGCTGGTCACGCTGGCGGACGGGGCCGCGAGCCGGGCGATGGTTCTCGGCGACCCGGGCTACGGCCGTCATGCGCGAGCGGCGGCTGAGGTGCTGCTGGAGTGCGCTCTCGTGAGTGGCAATGCCGGTTAGAACCGGGATCGCCACTCACGAGATCTTCTCCGCAGGCCAACGCGTGGTGAGCGGGACTTCGCGGACGAAGTAAGCTGCCGCCAGCGAGAGCACCGCGACGATGAGCGTCGCGGCGGCGACTGCGTGCAGCCCGTCGGTGACTGCGGCCGGTGCGGCTCCGCCCCGGGCCAGCGCGCCGACGTACAGCGAGCCGAACAGGGCCGCGCCGATCCCGCTGCCGAGCGTCCGGGTCAGCGAACCCATGCCGAGCGCCGCGCCGAGGTCTCGGGGCTCGACGCTCAGCCGGATGATCAGGATCGTGTTCTGGATCAGGCAGCCGAGCCCGGCACCGAGCGGCAGCCCGACCAACGAAGCGAGCAACGGATCGGTGTCCGGTCCGAGGAAACAGATCCCGGCCATGCCGACGGCGACGCAGGCGCTGCCGATGATCGGCAGGATCCGGAAACGGCCGGTGCGGCGGAGGTACTTCGAACTTCCGTTCATCACCGCGACCATCCCGGCCGTCATCGGGATCAGCAGCAACCCGCTCAGCGACGGCGGCACACCCCGCGCGTTCTGGAAGTACAGCGGAAGGAAGGTGACCGTCGCGACCATGGTGGCGTTGAAGGCGAAGCCGAGCACCTGCGCGAGCGCGAAATTGCGGGTGCGGAACATGCGGAACGGGACGAGCGGTTCGGTACAGCGGCGTTCCACGAATACGAAGGCCGTTAGTGCGGCGACTGCGACCGCGCAGAGTCCGAGAATCGTCGGCGAGTTCCAGGCGTAACGCCTGCCGGCCCAGCTCGTCACCAGGGTGAGGCAGACGACTGCGGCGACCAGCAAAACTGTTCCGCCGTAGTCGATCCGCGCCTTTGCGCTCTTCGGCGGCACCTGGGCTCCGACGACCGTCCCGATGAGACACAGCAACCCGAGCGGCACGTTGACGTAGAAGATCCAGCGCCAGCTGAGCGCGTCGGTGAGGAAGCCGCCGACCAATGGGCCGCCGACGAGCGAGAGGCCCAGCAGTAATCCGGTCCAGCTGGAGATTCGCGTGGATTCCTTGGGCGGCACCAGAACCTGGACCATCGTCATCGCCCCGACGAGCAGTCCGCCCGCCCCGATTCCTTGCAGCGCACGGAAACCGATCAGCGCACCCATGGTCGGGGCGAGCCCGCACAGCATCGAACCGGTCAGGAAGACCGCCACTGACAGCAGGAACATCGCCTTGCGGTCGAACTGGTCGCTGAGCTTGCCCCACACCTGGGTGGACGCCGCGATCGCCAGTGCGTAGGAGGTGATGATCCAGGTCATCGACCCCGGGCCGCCGAGATCCCCGGCGATGCTGGGCAGCGCGGTGGCGACGATGTAGCTGTCCAGCATGCCCAGCGCCATCCCGGACAGCGCCCCGGCGATGCCGATCTTGACGCGCCGGGTGAACGGGCTGATTTCCTCCGGCGCGACGGTTCTCGGCATGGCTCGACGTCCTTCCCCCGGGTGGTGTGCTCCCCAAGGTAGCCAAAAAAGTGCCCACTGGGCAACTTTCTGCCGAGCGGACTTTCTAGGCGAGCTTCAGCAGCAGTTCGCTCAGCTCGACCGGCATCGTGATCATGCAGTCGTGGCCGGTCGGCAGCTCCCACACCTGAGACGGCGTCCCGTTGGGCTGGATCGCGGGGACCGGACGGCGGGTGATGCCCTTCGGGGTCGCGCCGACGCAGTGGATGTGCGTCCGCGGAATCGCTCGCGCGGCAGGATTGTCGAGTCGCGCCGGTTGCTGCAGGCAGCGCACCGGCTGGTCGGAGAGCATTTCGCGCAGCCACGCGACGTCGGCCGGATCGGTGACGCCGAACAGCCCGAACGGCGCGGGCTGCTCCGGCAGCGGCGGGACGCGCCAGCCGTCGCCGTGCTGCGCGGCGAGGTCGATGAGGCTTTGGCTGACCGGCTGGACGTCAACCGCGGTTTCGCCGTCATCGGGGACCATCGCGTCGAGATAGACCAGCTCTTCGGGAGGCGACCGCGCCGTTGCTGGAGTGGAGTGTCGAGCATTTGGCGAAGATCGAGAAGGCTCGTGCGGACTATGACGCTCGTTGAACGGAGTGGGCTAGTTCGCTGAATCGGCGCAGTAGCGGGTCGCTTGACCGACGCGTCGGCCACAACAGGCGCAGCGCCACCCGGGGTGCGTTCCGGAGCGGGAGGTGCGCGACTCGCGCGTGGGTATGCGCTTCGGCGGCGGAAGTGGTGGTCGAGCCGACGGCCCGGCCGGACGCGATGATCGTGAGCCATTCGTCGTAGCTGCCGCACTGGATCACCTGCGCGGGCCGGTTTTCCGGCGGCCAGTCGAGCGGACTGGTCGCGCCGCTGACCGTATTCACGACCACCGGATGCGCGGCCAGCTCCGCCCAATCCAGCTCCGTGCGCGCCGCCAGCTCCGAACTCGCGGCGACGGCCGCCAGCCGGTCTTCCTCGAACAGCAGCGTCCCGCTGATCCCGGACGCGTCGACCTCGCCGCGCACCAACGCCGCGTCGACGTCGCCGGAATGCAGCGCGGCCACGATGTCGTCGCGGCGCAGGAGGGTGGCGGTCGCGCCGGTCGCGGTTTCGAAGGCGGCGAGCAGATCGCTCGCCCACGGATCCGGCAGCGCCCATTGGAACCCGATCCGCAGTCCGGCGTTCCCGCCCGCTGCGGCGAGTGCGGTGTCGAGGTCGCGCAGCACGACGCGCAGCCGTCCGAGCAACTCGCCGCCCGTTTCGGTCGGCTCGACCCCGTGCGGCGTGCGTTCCAGCAGACGCGTCCCGACTGTCTCCTCGAGCTGCTGGATTGTGCGCGTCAGCGCCGGCTGGGTGATCAGCAATTCGCGGCTCGCGGCCGTGAACGTGCCGCACGTCGCGACCGTCACGAACGCGCGCAGATGCCGCAGTTCGACCTCCATGTCCGGCAGCCTACCCAGCCATGCCCGCCGCGCATGGCGTCGCTGTGACGGGCATTTCCCTGCCAGGTTCCGGATTTCTACCGTGGGAAGCATGGAACTGACGGACTTCCCCGGCTGGATCGCACGCGACGCCGCAGGCGCGACGCTGGACCAGCTCGACCCGGCGATGCTGGACGACCTCGACACCACCGTCCGCGTGCGCCACTCCAGCATCAACTACAAGGACGCGCTCGCCCTGCACGGCCGCCCCGGCGTCGTTCGGCGACATCCGCTCGTCGTCGGGATCGACCTGACCGGCGAGGTGCTCGCGTCCCGGCACCCTCGCTGGCAGGCGGGCGACCTCGTCACGCTGAACGGCGCCGGGCTCGGCGAAGACCTGCACGGCGGGCTGGCCGGTGTCGCCGCGGTCAACGGCGACGACCTCGTCCGCGTCCCCACGCAACTTGGCCCGCTCCGCGCGGCAGCTGTCGGCACCGCCGGTTTCACCGCAGCCCTCAGCCTGCTCGCTTTAGAACGCCACGGGGTAGCCCCGGAAACCGGCCCGATCCTGGTCACCGGCGCAGGCGGCGGCGTCGGCTCGATCGCGGTAGCGCTGCTGGCGGCCGCTCGATACGAGGTCATCGCCGCCACCGGGCGTCCTTCCGAACTGTCGGGGCAGCTCACCGAACTGGGCGCCGCGCAGGTCCTCGACCGCGCCGAACTCGCGTCCTCCGGCAAGCCACTGGGCAAACAACGCTGGGCAGGCGTGCTCGACGCGGTCGGCGGCCCGGTCCTCGCCGGTGCTCTCGCCGGCCTGCAGCATTCCGGCGTCGCGACGACCTGCGGACTCGCCGGAGGCACCGAGTACCCCGGCAACGTCCTGCCGTTCATCCTGCGCGGCGTCTCCCTGCTCGGCATCGACTCGGTCCGCACGCCTCCGCTCCGCCGGGAAGCCGCCTGGCAGCGCCTGGCCCAGTTGCTAGACCCGGCTCTTCTGGACTCCGTGACGCGCGTCGTCCCGCTCGCGGAGGCCAAGGACGCCGCCGCTTCGCTCCTGGCCGGTACCGGTACCGGCCGCATTGTGGTCGACGTCGCTTCGGCTTGAAAGGAAAGAAAATGCCTGCCTTCGACGAACTCATGACCCTGCGCGACGCCCCGCGTCCTGCCGCCGACGAGGTCGCCATCACCGGCTCGGACCCGCTGTTCGCGTCGCCGTTCCGAATCGGCGAGACCCTCGCCGACGCCCTCGCCGCCCGCGCGGTCGCCGCGAACGACCTGTGGGAATTGCGTACTGGACGTCGGCAGAAGATCGCGGTCTCCGTTCGTGCCGCCGCGGCTACTGCTTTGGGCGGCGAAGACATGACGCTGATCCGTGCTGAGGACGGCGAATATCGCCCCGCGCCGCTTTCGCCCGCCGTTGAGCACATGGTTGCGCTCACCCAGCCTTGGCCCACTGCCGACGGACGGTGGTTCCTGCCACACTTCAACCTGCCACACCTGGAACGCCGAGTCCTGGATGTCCTCGGTTGCGAGGCGACACCGTCCTCCGTCGAGGCTGCCGTTGCCAAATGGAAGGCCGATGACCTGGAAGACGCCATCGCTGCGGTGGGCGCGTGCGGGGGAGTGGTGCACCCGCCGGAGGAATGGCTGGCACACCCGCACGGTGTCTACCTGGCCTCACGTCCGGTCGTCGAGATCACCAAAATCGCCGACAGCGCCCCCTCTCCGTTGCCCGAGGGCGGTGCTTCGCCGCTTTCCGACGTCCGGGTCTTGGACCTGACCCGCATCCTGGCCGGTCCCACCGCTGCGCTGAGCCTGGCCGAGCATGGTGCGAATGTGCTGATGGTGACTGCTCCGCACTTGCCGCAAGTCGCGCCGTTCGTCCGGGATACCAGTCACGGCAAGCGAAGCACCTACCTCGATTACTCCACAGTGGACGATTCCGCTCGGTTGCGCTCTTTGGCCAGCACGGCCGATGTGTTCGTCGAAGGCTACCGCCCAGGCCGGATGTCCGCGCACGGCTTCGGCCCGGAAGATCTCGCGGCGCTGCGTCCGGGAATCGTCTATGTGAGCGTGAACTGCTTCGGTTCGGGCGGCCCGTTCGGAATGCGTGCCGGATGGGATCAGGTCGCGCAGGCGGTCACCGGTGCTTGTGTGATTCAGGGTGGCGACCGTCCACAGTTGACTCCGGTGTACCTGTGCGACTTCCTGACCGGCTTCCTGGGGAGTTATGGCGCGATGCTGGCTTTGGCGCGGCGGGCTCGGGAAGGCGGGTCGTATCACGTGCAGGTTTCGCTGTGCCAGTCGTCGATGTTGTTGCAGCGGCAGGGGTTGTTGACTGATTACGCGGACGCCCCCGGCCGTCTTTCGTCGGAGGAATTCGAGCGTTACGCGGTGTCGGACGAGGGCACGATCTATGGGGATTTGAAGAGCCTGGGGCCGGTGATCCGGATGAGCGAGACCCCGTCGCGTTGGGCTGGGACGACTCCGCAGCTGGGGAGTTCGCGGCCGGAGTGGTGACCTGACTGTGCCGAGCAGGTCTTCTTGATGGGTGAGGCTGCCCTGTTTGACCGGAATCAGCAGAAGCGAGTTCGCTGAGCAGTGCTGCCTGAACTCAGAACTCGACCGCCGTGGCTGGGCTCGAGTTTGTCCGGGGACGTACTATTATGAGCGGGCAGGGATGCGGGGACAGGCTTCGGCGGGCCGGACGGTCTGCCGGGGCGCGGGTGCGTAGTTAAGGTCGAGGGATGTCGACAGCAGTGGGTGGGTCAGCGAAAGGCGGGCCTCGGGCGGGGCGGCGGGTCAGCCTGGAGGCGCCTGCGGATCTTGCCGCGGCGCCTGGGTATGGGGCTCGTCGGCTGTATCAGGCGTATTTGGCGGCTTGGAATCGGCATGTCGATTCGGTGCTGACCGGGCCGCAGTTCGCGGTGTTGTCGGCGGTGCGGGCTTATCCCGGGTTTGATCAGACCGCGTTGGCCAAGGCCGTGGCGTTGGATACTTCGACGATGGCTGATGTGTGCCGGCGGCTGGAGAATCGGGGGCTGATTGTTCGGGGGCCTGCGCCGCATGACGCTCGGGCCAAGGTGTTGACGTTGACGGGGGACGGGGTGGCTGCGTTTCGGGAGGTCACCCGGCGGACGCGGAAGTTGGATCAGGCGTTGCTTGAGGGCTGTCCGGAGGAGCGGCGGGGGGAGATCGCGGGGATGTTGAACGAGCTGGGGGCGTTGTGGGAGGCGGTTGCTGAGCGGTCTGAGATTTGACTCGCTTGTGCGGCTCGTCGCCTGGCGGCGACATTGCGCACGATAGTTGCGTAGGGGCACCTCGAAGCCTAATGTGATGATGGGCGGCGGGTGCTTGTCAATGCGGGAAAGATGCCTTGAAAAGCTCCCATGCCCTTATACACAT
>NZ_PQIA01000063.1 GCF_003385235.1 Amycolatopsis circi
ACCCGCGAGCCCTCCGACGGTCGTGAGGGGAACCCTGAGGGAATCAGAGTCCGTGAAGGTTCCCCTCACGGACGTCGGAGGGCTCGCGGGTCGCGTCGGGGTCCTTGGCGGGGTCTGTTGTGAGGGCCCGCTTTCCCTCGGCTGGGCGCACTGGCCGCAGTTGCATCGGCGGGTGAAGGGCTTCAGCGATCTTGGGGAGGTCCTCCGGGCGGGCCTTCGCCGCGAGTGTCCTCACCGTGAGCCATTTGCAGAGCGGGCGGACAATGCCGCCGACGACTGTGCCGGTGATGGCGACGATCGCCGCGTACTCGGCCGGGCCCATTGCCATGGTCGCACTCCCTGCCTGCCTGGTCAGGCAGACACGGACGCGTCAGCCCGACCAATGTTTCCACTGGGCAAGCTAAGGCCCCTTATCCTTAGCGCGGCTGACCGTGGCACCTGAACGCTTCCGCCGCAAAGCAGGCAGCACGATCAAATCACCGTAGCCTCCAGGATACCAGCCTGTGACGCGTGTCGTACCGAGTCAGTCCTCGGCAGCCACCTTCTTCGCCCGGCTCGGTGCGACTCGAGGCGGCTCGTTCGGCATCTTCGGGTACACCGGCGGCCACGGCGCGTCCATTAAGCCACGAGCCATATCCTCCCGCGACATCTCCAGCAGCGCCTCGATCGACTGCGGCCGCTCATTCGCCCCGGCCCACGGATCGCCTCGTTCCGCGACCAGCGCCGGGACTGTCGACAGGGTCAGGGTATCCGGCTCCACTGTCGCCAGTTCGTCCCAGGCGATCGGCGTGGAAACCTGTCCACCGACCCTCGGTCGCACGCACCAAGCGCCGAAAACGGTCTTGTGTGGCGCATTTTGATTGAAGTCCACGAAAACCCGCGAACCGCGTTCTTCTTTCCACCATTGGGCGGTGATGAGGTCCGGATGCCGCCGTTCCAAGGCGCGCGCCAAGGCTACTGCGGCCGCTCGTACCTCGTAGCCGTCCCATCGCGGTTCCAGCATGGAATACAGGTGCAGGCCCCGCGAGCCCGAGGTCTTCACGTGGACCTCGATCCCTAGCTCAGTAAGGAATTCGCGCACCAGTACCGCCGCTTCGCGCAGTTGCGGGAAGCCGATTCCGGGCGACGGATCAAGGTCGATGCGCAGTTCGTCCGCGATATCCAGCGACGCCGCGCGGTTGGGCCATACATGGAAACCCAGGCAGCCTTGGTTTACCGCCCACAGGACATGCGCCAGGTCAGCGGCCACAAGGGCGTCGCTGGTGGTGCCGTTCGGGGTGGAGACGACGGCTGTGGTCAGCCAGGAAGGGGCGTTCTTCGGCGTGCGTTTTTGGAACCACGATTTTCCGCCTGCGCCGTCTGGATAGCGTTCCAAAAGGAGCGGCCGTCCGCCTAGGCGGTCCAGCAAGGGGCCCGCGACGGCCTGGTAATAGCGGACGAGATCTAGCTTGGTTTCACCCCGTTCCGGGAAGTAAACCTTGTCGGGACTGGAGATCGTCAGTTCTACGCCGTCCAGTTCCAGCGTTACCCCGCTCATCGGGCCTCCCCGAAAAGATCCGCCAGTTCGGCTGGCGGGGCTTCGTCGAGTTGTGCGTAGGTGCACGATTCCGGAGTCCGGTCCGGGCGGAAGCGCACTAATCGTCCGCCGTGGCGGAAGCGGCCTCCTTGCAGGTGTTCGTAGCGGACTTCGGCGACCTGTTCCGGACGGAGTGGTTCCCACGACAGGTCTTTGTCCGGGGCCCAGCGGCTGTTCGCGCCGGGTCGCCGGACCTCCTCGGCTTGCCATTCCGCCCAGCTGCGCCACGGATGTCCGTCGAGTGCGTTTTCTCGCCAGGGAGCCAGCTCCTCGACCAGTTCCCGACGCCGGACCGCGGTGAAGCTGCTCGCGACGCCGACGTGGTGCAGCGACCCCTCGTCGTCGTACAGGCCGAGCAGCAGCGATCCGACGCCCTTGCCGTCCTTGTGCCAGCGGAAACCGGCGACGACGCAGTCCGCGGTGCGCTCGTGCTTCACCTTCAGCATGACGCGTTTGTCCTGTTCATACGGCAGATCGGCAGGTTTCGCCATGACGCCGTCGAAGCCTGCGCCTTCGAACCGGGTGAACCAGTCCTCGGCGAGGTCCGGGTCGGTGGTGATCGGGGTCAGGTGCACCCGTTGCAAGCCGCTCGAGGGCGCGAAGATCCCTTCCAGCGCACGCCGCCGCGTCGCGAAAGGTTCCGCGGTCAGGTCCTGCTCCCCCAGAGCGAGCAGGTCGAACGCGACGAAGCTGGCCGGAGTCTCTTCTGCCAGCTTCCGGACACGGCTCGCCGCCGGATGCAGCCGCAGCTGCAGCGCCCCGAAGTCCAAGCCGCGCGGGGTGACCAGCACGATCTCGCCGTCGACGACGCATTTGTCCGGAAGGGCGTCCCGCAGCAGCTCGACCAGCTCCGGGAAGTACCGGGTGAGCGGGCGGTCGTTGCGCGAGCCGAGTTCGATCTCGTCGCCGTCGCGGAACACCACGCAGCGGAAGCCGTCCCACTTCGGTTCATACCAGAACCCGCCGTCGCGCGGCACCTCGTGCACGGCTTTGGCGAGCATCGGCCGCACCGGCGGCATCAGAGGTAGCTCCACCCGCGCGATCCTAAGCGGAACAGACCCTGACCTGCACCTTTTTACCAGCGCGCCAGAACCAGCCCGCCCCGCGGCTTGGGCGTGAAGTAGGTAGCCTTCCTCGGCATCCGCCGTCCCGCGGCGTGCACCGCTTGCACCGTTTCGAACGGCACCGGGGCCAGCTGCACCACCGCGTCCGCGTCCGGCGGGACCGGGCTGCCGGGCAGCAGCGGGCGGACGTGCGGGCCGTCCGGGTCGAGGCCGAGTGCCGAGCCGAGGAGCAACTGCTCCACCACCTCGTGGTCGATCACCAGCGGATCCGATCCGGGCAGCCGCACCCGCAGCACGCGCGATCCGGCCAGCACCACCGCTGTCCCGGGGCACGACGGCGGGGTCGCGTCGTCCGACCAGGTCACGTCCAGTCCTGCCTCCTGCCAGGCGGCGTACAGGCTCTCGGCGGTGCGTCCAGTTCCGAGGAGCACACGGTTGATCGCGCGGATCTCCAGCTGCGACCCGGCCGTGATCAACGCCAGCAGCTGCCCGCTTCCGGCCGCGGCCGCGACCCGGTGATTTCCGTCCGCCACCAGCAGATCGCTCGCGGACGCGGCTTCCAGCAGCCGTTCCTGCATCTGGCCCGGGCCTACCACCCAGAGTTCGTGCGGCAGCCCGGCTCGGTCCACAGTGGACACATCGGGATCCGCCGAACTCGCTGCTTCCTTGACCGCCGCGGTCAGGTCCGCGCCGTCGCCGACCGGTACGAGGAGCGCGGCGCTCGTCGCGCAACCGAGGCCGTCCAGCACGGCCGCGCGCTCGGCGACCACCTCCGGATAGACCTCCTCGGTGTGCTTCACGTGCGCGTCGGCCGAGGTCAGCTCCCGGACGTCGACCACGCACAGCACGCCCGCGATGGTTTCGCCAATCCGGTAGGCCGCGACGAACCCGGTTTCCGGCCGGTAATGCCCGGTCAGCAGCCGTTCGAGCGTCGCCCGCGCCTCCGGCAGCGCCGCCTCGACGTCCAGCCCTGCCGCCAGCGCCTCGGGAGTCCGCGCGGGATGCTGCGCGGCCAGCAGGGTGTCTCCCTCCACCGCCGCGAGCGCCCTCGTCACGGCCTCGGGTTCAGCGAACTCGTCGACATCCGGTCCCGGCACCTCGCCCTGAACGACCCAGCCCCGGCCGATCGGCCGCACCCACCTGTCCATCCCTCCATGATGGCGGTCCGGCCGACCCTCGGGCACCGATCGATCGGCTGGGGAATGCTTGCCGAGGCGAAGGAGTTCATTCCCAGCATGGGTAGCACGAGCAGTCCGCCCGCGGCGAAACGCGCCGCCGTAGGCCTTCGTTCCGAGCGGGGTCCCGTCCTCGCCGCCGTCATGCTGAGCACCGGCCTCGTGGCCCTCGACAGCACCATCATCGCCACCGCGGTCCCCTCCGTGGTCCGCGACCTCGGCGGGTTTTCCCAGTTCCCGTGGCTGTTCTCGATCTACTTGCTCACCCAGGCGGTCACCGTGCCGCTGTACGGCAAGTTCGCCGACGTCCTCGGCCGCCGCCCGGTGATGTTCTTCGGGATCGCCGCGTTCCTGCTCGGCTCGGTGCTGTGCGGGTTCGCGTGGAGCATGCCGGTGCTGATCGCGGCGCGCGCGGTGCAGGGCATCGGCGCGGGCGCGGTCCAGCCGATCAGCATGACGATGGTCGGCGACCTGTACACGGTCGAGGAGCGCGCCCGGGTGCAGGGCTACCTCGCCGGCGTGTGGGCGGTCGCCTCGGTGATCGGGCCGACGCTCGGCGGCGTGTTCGCCGAATACCTCAGCTGGCGGTGGATCTTCTTCGTCAACCTGCCGCTCGGCGCGCTCGCCGCGTGGATGCTCTACCGCAAGTTCACCGAGCAGGTGAAACGCACCCGGCACAAGGTCGACTACGCCGGCGCGACCCTGCTGACGCTCGGCTGCGCACTGCTGATCCTGGCTCTGCTGGAAGGCGGGGTCGCGTGGAGCTGGACGTCCGCGCCGAGCGTGGCGATCTTCGCCGTCGCCGTCCTGATGCTGGTCACGTTCGTCCTGGTCGAACGGCGCGCGGACGAACCCGTGCTGCCGCTGTGGGTGTTCACCCGGCGCACGCTGATCGGCGGAAACCTGGTCGCCCTCGTGACGGGCGCGGTGCTGCTGGGCTTCAGCTCGTTCCTGCCGACGTACGCGGAAGGCGTGCTCGGCACGGACGCGCTCACCGCGGGCTTCGCATTGGCCGCGCTGACGATCGGCTGGCCGATTGCCGCGTCGCTGTCCGGAAAGGTCTACTTGCGGATCGGATTCCGCGACACCGCGTTGATCGGCAGCGGATTCCTGCTCATCGGGGCCATTCTCGCGACGTTCCTCGGGTTGGACTCGGTGGTCTGGATGGCCGCGGCGGCGGTGTTCGTGGTCGGTGTCGGCCTCGGGCTTTCGTCGAGTCCCACCGTGGTGGCCGTGCAGTCGACTGTCGGCTGGGAGCGCCGCGGCGTGGTGACCGCGACCAACATGTTCAGTCGTTCGCTGGGCAGCGCGGTCGGCACGGCGATCTTCGGCGCGATCGCCAACGCCACCCTCGCCGGCCGGTTCGCCAACCCGCCCGCGGAGGTCGCCGGGCACCTTCCGGCGAGCGTCGACGCGACCAGCCGCGTTCTCAGCGGCGCACACGACAACTCGCCGGCGACGGCGTACGTGCGCGAATCCCTCGCCGGAGCCACGCACAACGTGTTCCTCGCGATCGTGGCCGTCTCGGTGATCAGTGTCGTCGCGTTGCTGCTCATGCCCCGCAAGACCGAGCAGCTGACGTTCTAGTTCTGCAACGGAACGAGTTCGCGCACGAAATCGTCGAGGAACTGCCGGTAGTCGCCGGAGTATCCGGGCCGGACCACGAATTTCGTGAGTCCGGCCTCGACGTGCTGCTCGATCATCCGGCGCGCCTCGGCCCAGCTGGTGGGCACGAGTTCGGTGGCCGAACGGCCTGGATTGCGCCGTTCGGCCACCGTCCGCAGCCCTTCCGGAATCCCGTGCAGCGCCAGGACCATGCTCAGCCCGAAGTGGTCCGATTCGATCTCGCGGTCGGCTTCGGCAGCAGCCTCCTGAATCGCCAGCCGCGCCGCCCGGGACTGCTCCGGCGTATGGAAACTGCCGAGCCATCCGTCGGACAACCGGCCCGCGCGACGCAACGCCGCCGGGGCAGCTCCGCCGACCCAGACGTCGAGCCGCTTTGCCGGGCGCGGCCCGGTCGTCACGCCGTCGACCTGGAAAAACTCGCCGTCGAAGGACACGTTGTCCTGTTCCAGCAACAGGCGCAGCAACGCGAGCGACTCGTCGAACACCGCGGCGCGACGGCCGTCCGGCACCGGGAACAGGGAGCGTTCCGCGGGCTGCGCGGGCGTCAGGCCGAACACCGGCAGCACGCGTTTGGGAGCCAATCCGGCCAGCGTGACCAGCTGTTTCGCGACCAGCACCGGGTTCCGTCCGGGCAGGATCGCCACGCCCGTGCCCAGTTTGAGCCGGTCGGTGCGGGCCAGCGCGTGCGCCATGCCGATCAACGGGTCGACGTCCGGCGAATAGATCACCTCCGACAGCCACAGCGAGTCGACGCCCGCCGCCTCCGTCAGCTCCGCCAACCCGGAGAATTCCGCCGGCCCGGTCCCGAGTCCCGGAGCCACCCCCACCCGGATCTTGTCCACGCTCGCTCCGCTCAGTCGGCACGTTCCCTTGAGCAGAACCGGATCCGGACGCTGGTTCTTCCCGCTAGGCGGTCGCTTCGATCACCCGGCCGAGCGCGGCGTGCAGGGCTTCCAGCTCGGAAACCTCCATGCCGAGCCGCTCGACGACGCGATACGGAATTTTCTCCGCCTCGGCGCGCAGATTCCGCCCCTTCTCGGTCAGCTCGACGGTCAGCTGGCGCTCGTCGGCCCGGCTGCGGCCGCGGGTCACGTACCCGACCGCCTCCAGCCGTTTGAGCAGCGGCGACAGCGTCGCGGGCTCGTGCCGCAACGCCGTGCTGAGATCCTTGACCGACCGCGGCGACTGCTCCCACAGCGCCAGCATCACCAGGTACTGCGGATGGGTCAGCCCGTGCGGCTCCAGCAGCGGCCGGTAAATCGCGATGACGCTGCGCGAGGCGACCGACAGCGCGAAGCACACCTGCCGGTCGAGCTTCAGCGGGTCCTCGCCAAGGTCGATCTCGGCCACTCGTCCTCCTCGTGCTCGGGCCCACTCTAGCGCGGGCTGCACCACACTAATAGTTAGTGTACTAATCATTAGGGTACTCTGGCCGCAGATCCCAAGGAGGCACTAGTGACCGAACGGCCCGGCGTTCTCCGCTGGTTCTGGTACGCCGTGAGCGGACGGCTCCCCGAGCGCTACCAGGACTGGCTGCTGCACGACGCGACGTCCCAGCACTGGAAGGCGCGGCACGTCCTGCGCGCGACGGTGGGCATCGCGCCGCTGTGCCTGGTCTGGCTGCTGCTGCCGGCCCCGCTCGGGCTGCGGCTGGCGATCGTGCTGATGGCCGCGCTGGTGTCGTACTTCTACTCGTGCGCCTACATGGAGGAAAGCATCGACCACCGGTTGTCCCGCAACGGTTTTCCGCCCGGAACCGGCAAGCGGATCCGGCGCGAGAAGGCCGCCGAGGCAGGTGCCGAGGCGACCGCCCGCTACATCGCGGCGTACCGGCAGAACCCGCCCGACTAGACTCGGGAGCCGATGAGACGCAAGCGCCCGGCCCCGATCCCGCCCCGGCACGGCCTCGACCCGGCCCGGCTGCGGCTGCCCGACGAGGGCCCGTGGACGACGCTGCTGGAGCACCTGGTCGAACGCCTGCCCCGGGTCGCCCCCGCGCGGATCGAGGAAATGCTGCACGAGCAGCGGATCTACGGCGAAGACGGTCCGCTCGGGATCGACGCGGCGTACGTCCCCGGCTCGTTCATCTGGTTCCATCGCGATCTGCCGGACGAGGTTCCGGTGCCGTTCGACGTCACCGTCCTGCACCGCGACGAACACCTGCTGGTGGTCGACAAACCGCACTTCCTGGCGACGATCCCGCGTGGACGGCACGTCTTGGAAACCGCTTTGGTGCGGTTGCGCCGTTCGCTGGATCTGCCCGCGCTGTCCCCCGCTCATCGGCTCGACCGCGTGACGGCCGGGCTGGTGATGTTCGTGATCACGCCGTCCGCGCGCGGGGCGTATCAGACGATGTTCCGTGATCGGTTGGTATACAAGGAATACGAGGCGATCGCGCCTTATGATCCCGCCTTAGAGCTGCCCCGGACCGTGCGCAGCCGGATCATCAAGGAGCGCGGCGTGCTGGCCGCGCAGGAGCTTCCCGGGCCACCGAATTCGGAGTCCACAGTGGAGCTTCTGGAGCACCGGGACGGGCTGGGCCGCTATCGCCTTACCCCCGCCACCGGACGCACGCATCAGCTGCGGGTCCACATGTGTTCTTTGGGAACTCCCATTCTCGGCGACGACTTTTATCCGGAGCTGCACGAGAAGCCGCTGGACGACTTCACGAAACCGTTGCAGCTGCTGGCAAAAGTGCTGGAATTCGATGATCCGCTGAGCGGTGAGCATCGCCGGTTCACCAGTCGTCGGACGCTCACAGCCTGGGACTCGCTCGACGAATGGGCTAGTTGACGGCTACGGCAAGGAAATGCGCGCTGGCGTTGATGAGGAGCGGGTCCTGTTCGACCAGACGGGCGCAGCGAAGGGCCGCGTCCACGCGTGCGTCGAATTCTTCGAGACCGGCGACGTCCAGTGCGGGCCAAGCGGGGCCTTCTACGCCGTACACGGAAATCCCGGACAGGCCAGCGGTTTCCAGCTCGTCGCGAAGCTCGTCCGCGGTGTGGAAATGCGCGGGTACGAAGCCGACGTGGCCGTCGTAGCGTCCAGTACCGATGACCTCTTCAACCGCAGTGCTTAATTGCTCGGTGAGCTGACCGTTTGTTCCGGTTTCCAGGGCCGAGAGATAACGACTGATCGCAGCGGCGAACAGCAGTCCTCCAGGCCGAAGCACGCGCCGGGCTTCGGCAATCGCCTGCGCACGGTCGTCGGATTCGGTCAGGTGATAGAGAGGGCCCATCAGCAACACTGTATCCGCACTATTGTCCGGCCAGGGCAAAGCTCGTGCATCGCCGACTTCTGCCGTGACGCCTTCGATTTCGACTGCCTCCGCGACATGACCGGCCACCGGATCGACTACGTGCACCGAATGTCCGTCCGCGGCCAGCCAACGGGCGTGCACCCCGGTTGCCCCGCCGACATCGAGCACTCTCTGCCCCGTCGACGGTATCGCTCTGCGCACGAGTTCTTGGGTGCGCCGGAATTCCAGTCTGCCGTGCGGCGATCTGACCAGCCGCGTGTTCTCAGCGGTCTCGGTGTCGTAGTGCTCAACCAAAGTCATGGCCGCAACAGTGACCGAATTCCCGTGCCGCGGCAACGGAAATTCCCGCCGGACGGATGCCGGGCACCCGTCCGGCGGGCAAGCGATCACCTGGTCCAGAACTTGATTCCGCTCCACTGCACGGTAATCGGCCCGGCCCCGCTCGCCGTCCGGTATGACCCGAACTTGTCGTAATAGCTGCCCGAGGGGCTGTCGTCCGTCTGCTTCAGCGAACCGTTGATGTACACCTTGTGCGAGCTGCCGACCTCGTTGATCGTGTTGACTCGCACCGAAGTCCCGACTGTCGCACCGGTCGCCACCGTCTGGCCGTTCTCCACGGTGTACAGCCGACCGCCCTTTTCTACTGCCAGCAGGAAATACGGCCCGGCGTTCGAACCATCGCGGAACGTCTGTTTCAGGCTGATCCGCGAACCGCCCATGCTGGTGATCTTGAAAGACCCCTCGAACTGGTGCGTGCCGCCGGTGTAGGTGTCGTAGCGGCGTTCGGCCCGCTGCTCGCCGCTGCCGTCGGAGCAGGTCAGCTTGAAGGTGAGCCCGCTGACCTGGCCGCAGCCCTTCTGCTGCTCCTTGTACCCCGGCGACCAGGGTTTCCAGGTGCCGCCGCCGACCTGGGCGTCCGCGACCGGGGCGAGAATCGCGAGCCCGCACACCGCCGCCGCCAGGACTCCGCCGATCCGGGTTCTCGTGCGCACGTGCCAACCTCCGTGGAACTCAGGGCGGCGGTAGCGGTACAGGTCCAGACCACTGGGTGCTCACTCTAAGTCCCCGGCCGGTCGCGGACAAGAGCCCGTCCCTTGACGACTTTGTTTGTCACTGCTTGGCTCAAGGGATGCAGGACGTCGAAGTGATCGAGGACCCCGCCGTCGCGGCGGCCGCGCTGGACCCGGTGCGCGCCCGCCTGCTGGCCGCGCTGACCGAACCGGCGTCCGCCGCGGCACTGGCCGCCAAGGTGGGCCTGACCAGGCAAAAGGTCAACTACCACCTGCGCGCGCTCGAATCGCACGGCCTGGTCGAACCCGCCGGGACCCGGCAGTGGGGCGGCCTCACCGAACGGCTCTTCGCCGCCACCGCCGGTGCCTACTTGGTCTCCCCCGCCGCTCTCGGCGCGGCCGGAGCCGCCCAGGTAACGCCGGACCGCCTTTCGGTGAGCTACCTGCTGGCCGTCGCCGGTCGGACCCTGCGCGAGGTCGCCGGACTGGCCCGACGCGCGGCTCGCGCGGGCAAGCCGCTCTCGACGCTGACTTTGGACACGGAAATCGCCTTCGCCTCCGCCCGTGACCGTTCGTCGTTCACCGACGAACTGACCACTCTGATCACCGACCTTGTGTCCCGCTACCACAACGAATCCGCCCCCGACGCCCGCCTGCACCGGCTCGTCGTCACCGCGCATCCCAAGCCCGCCGAGTAGTTCATCCGAACAGGTGTTCGATCGTCGTGTAGCTTGGAGGCATGAGTCAGGCATTTCAGGGCTCGCTGTTCGGTGCCAGCGGGCCGGCCACGGTGGGCCCGCTGTCCACCGTGCAGCGCACCGAACTCGGGCAAGGCGCGTGGATCGACGTGCTGCCGGGATGGCTCGACGGCTCGGACGAGCTGTACGAGCACCTGGCGGCCGAGGTCCCGTGGTACGCGGAGCGGCGGCAGATGTACGACCGGGTCGTCGCCGTCCCTCGGCTGCTGTGCTTCTACCGGGAGCACGCGCCGCTGCCGCATCCGGTCCTGACCGAGGCGCGGGAGGCGCTGTCCGCGCATTACGCGGCTGAACTGGGCGAACCGTTCCGCACGGCCGGGCTCTGCTACTACCGCGACGGCCAGGACAGCGTCGCCTGGCACGGCGACGACCTAGGCCGCGGCCGGACCGAGGACACCATGGTGGCGATCCTGTCCGTCGGCGCGGCCCGGCATCTGGCGCTGCGGCCGAGGGGCGGCGGGGACTCGCTGCGGTACCCGCTGGGACACGGGGACTTGATCGTGATGGGCGGGTCGTGCCAGAGGACGTGGGAACACGCGATCCCGAAGACGGCCCGTTCGGTGGGGCCGCGGATCAGCGTGCAGTTCCGGCCGAGAGGAGTGCGATGAGGTGAGAGGTGCGGCGAGGGAGCTGCTGGGAGAGGGGCGCGGTGCCGGGCGCTGAGTTGGCCCGGTTCGAGTTGATGGGTTCCGAGCGTGACACCGTCGATTCGAGCGTGCCCGTCGTGTGCGCTGCGAGCGCGCCGTCGAGGTGGGCGAGCTGTCGGCATTGCCGCTGTCGGTGATCGCGCTGTCGGTCTTCCCGCTGTCGTCATCGGGCAGTTGTAATCGCGCTGTCGGTCTTCCCGCGGTTGTCATCGCGCGGTTGTCATCGCGCGGTTGTCATCGCGCGGTTGTCATCGCGCGGTTGTCATCGCGCGGTTGTCATCGCGCGGTTGTCATCGCGCGGTTGTCATCGCGCGGTTGTCATCGCGCGGTTGTCATCGCGCGGTTGTCATCGCGCGGTTGTCATCGCGCGGTTGTCATCGCGGTCGGTGTTGCCGCTGTCCCAAGCCGTCCGCTGGGCATATCCATAGCATCCGGCGGTCGGGGTTCGATCCCGCAACCCCGCCGCAGCCGTGCTCGAATCCTGCGCGCCACCAGTCTCCGGCCTGCCCGAGGCGGCCCCCTTGGCGGCCCCGGGATCGAGCGTCAGTCCACCAGCACCGGCAGCGAGTCGAGCCCGTACACGATCGACACCTTCCGGAACGCCAGTTCCTCCGGCTGCACCGCCAGCCGCAGGTTGGGGAACCGCCGGACCAGCGCCGGATAGGCCGCCCGCAGTTCCATCCGGCCCAGTTCCGCGCCGATGCAGCGGTGGATGCCGTACCCGAACGCCAGGTGCGAGGACGGGTCGCGGGTCGGGTCGAAGCGGTCCATGTCGCCCTTGCCGAGCACCGGGTCGCGGTCCGCGACCGACAGCGACACCAGCACGATGTCGCCTTCGCTGATGTGCACGCCGGCGACGTCCAGGTCCTGCTTCGCGAACCGCGGGAACGCCATCTGCACCACCGTCAGGTACCGCAGCAGCTCCTCGACGAACCGGTGCACCGAATCGTCGTCGCCCCGGACCGCCTCGAACGCGGCCGGGTCGCGCAGCACCACCAGCGCGCCCAGCGCCAGCATGCTCGCCGTGGTCTCGAGGCCGCCGGTCAGGATGCCGTCCGCGAGACCGGCGAGTTCGCGGTCGTCGATCTCGTCGCCGTGCTCCTTGATCAGCATGCCGAGCAGGCCGTCGCCGGGCTGTTCGCGCTGCTTGCGCACGATTTCCAGCAGGTATCCCAGCGACTCCGAGATCGCGCCCAGCGACGCGCCCGCGCCGCTGAACAGGTCAAATCGCGCGGTGCTCAGCCGCTGGAAGTCCGCGCGGTCCTCATAGGACACGCCGAGCAGCTCGCAGATCGTGAGCGACGGGATCGGCAGCGCGAACTGCTCCCACAGATCGACCGGACCGTCGGCGGCGGCCATCGCGTCCAATTGGCCCGCCACAATCTCGTCGATCCGCGGCGTGAGCCGGGACAGCCGGCGCATCGTGAACTCCGGCGTCAGCAGCTTCCGCAGCCGGGTGTGGACCGGCGGATCGGCGAATCCGAGACCGCCCGGGTTCTGGTCCTCCGTGACGCCCGCGTTGCCGACGAGGTTCGTGAAGTCGTTGCTGAACTCCGTGCCCTTCCCGAGGACGGCCTTGGCCTCCTCGTACCCGGTCACGAGCCAGGCGTTCATCCCGAACGGCAGGTCCAGCTTGCTGATCGGCGCCTCGCCGCGCAGCCGGCCGAGGTCCGGGACCGGGTCGAGACCCTGGCGGCGCAGCGGCTCCAGGGCCGAGTCCGGCAGCAGCGCCATCTTCTCGAGATCGAAACCGCGCTTCTGCTGGCGGGCGATGTACCGGCGGCCGGCCCAAGCGAGGACGCGCGAACGGAGACTCCCCATGCCGGCGACAGTACCGCAAGCACCCCGCGCACCGGTCCTCGGCGGAGACGCCCGTCACCCTGTGACCAGCGCCGGTGCCCATCACGCACCCTGCGCAGAACAGGCGCTCGCGACCTGCTGTCCCGATAGGAATACGCCACGGACAGCGACCTCGCTGGGTCCACGGCCGAGGAAATCGCGGCTGCGCAGGAGGAAGTCGCCAAGGACATACGCTGGCAGACGCATCGCGGGCGATCGCGCCAAGCCGCCGTCGCCCCACGCCAGGATCGGGCCGGGGCCCGCAAGAACCGCGGCAAATACTTGGTGCCCGTGACCGGCGAAGCGTCGCAACAACCCCGCCGGTCACGGAGTCTCATTCTTCCCGCAACGCCAGCGCCACCGCGCCCAGCAGCGCGGCGTCCTGATCGAACCGCGCGGGCACCAGTTCCGGTGGGAACGGCACCGCGGCCGTCAGCCGTTCTCGCAGCGCGGGCAGCAGCACATCTGCCGACCGGACCAACCCGCCGCCCACCGCGATTCGCGAAGGGTCGTAGGCGATCGCCAGGTTGGCCACGTGCATGGAAAGCTCGTCCAACGCCGAAGCGACGAGTTCCTTGGCGTCGGGGTTCTCCCGCGCCAGGGCGAACAACTCCCCCGCGGTGACCGGGCGGCCGAGCAGCGCGGTCGCCCGCGTGCCCAGCCACCGGCCTCCGACGGCTTCTTCCAGCGGCGCCGCTCCGCTGGCGAATCCGTCGGCGTCTTGGGGGGTGCGCAGGTTGTATCCGATCTCCCCGGCCGCCCCGTTCGCACCGGTCAGCAACCGGCCTCCGACCAGGACCGCGGCGGCGATGCCGGTGCCCAGCGACAAGAAGACCGCCGGGTCCGCGCCCTTCAACGTTCCCCAGGTCCATTCCGCCAGGGCAGCGGCTTTCGCGTCCGTGCCCACGGCCACCGGAACGGCCGGGAAGGCCGCCGACACCAGTTCGGCCAGGTGGAGTTCTTCCCAGCCGGGCACGTTCGGGGCCAGCAGGATCCGGTCCGGCAGCACGATTCCCGGGCTCACTACCCCGATCGCGGCGATCCGGGCGTCACCGACCAGTTCGGTCGCAGCGGCCAGCGCCCGGGTGACCACCTGTTCGGCACCCGCTTCGGCGTCGGTGTCCAGGCGGCGGGTGGCCCGCAGCGTGCCGGTCCGGTCGGACAGACCCAGCGCCACTTTCGTGCCGCCGAAGTCGATGCCCAGGATCAGGTCTTCCGATGTCACTCGCGGGTCCCCTCGATGACCGGCGGGACAGCGCCCTGGCTGTCCCGGTGCGGACCGGCCGGTACCACGACCCGGCCGGTGTTGAACCCGTCGACGCTGACGGTCGGGGCCGCGCCGCGGAGGTCGGCGGCCCGGTAGCGGACGGTCAGCGTCTGCGACTGGCCCGGCCACAACGTGATGTCGTTGTCGTCCCAGGTCGCGGCTGGCAGCTGCGACCCGTCGGTCGAGCGGCGCAGGTCCGCGCGCAGGAAGAAACTGACCGCGGACGTCTTCGACGGGTTGGCGACCGTGACTGTCGTCGCGGTGTCCGTGCCGTCCGGTCCACGCGACGGACGCGTCGAGGCGGTCACGTTGACCTGCGACTTCGGCAGATCGCGCAGTGCGGTGAGGTCGCTGTACTGGCTCATCGTCGCCTGCGGATTCTGCAGCGTCTTCGCCCAGTCCACGACGTCCTTCTGCGTGGACATCCAGTAGACGTTGCGGTCCACGACCTTCCCGGCCTGCCGCACCTGCAGCTCCACGAAATACACCTGCGCCTTCGCCGGTGCCTTCGTCTCCGCCGGGACCTTCGGCTTCAGCAATCCGGTCGCGACGCCTTGGCTGTCCAGCGAAACCGCCGGTGCGGTCTGGTCGTCGAGCACCTTGCCAGCAGTGTCGTACACCTTGGCCTGTACCGAAATTCCGTGCTGCCGCGCAGCGCCCAGGTTGGACAGCGCGACCGTGCCGGTGTCATAGGTGTACAACGCGTGCAGCGGTTTATTCGCCTTCTGCGCACCGAAATACGCGCCCGGCTGGTCGCCGTCGTTGTTGTACAGCGACCACAGCAGCGTCGGCCAGCCCTTGTTCAGCTGCCAGTACACCACGCCGGTCGACGGGTTCTTCTTGTCGTTGGCGTGCGCGAGGAACGCTTCGAACTGGGAACGGGTGTTCTCGTAGTTCGCGATCTGCGCGGACTCCACATAGGACTCCAGCGAATCCCATTTGCCGTACCGGCGGGCGATCGACTCGTCCAGGGTGTACAGCGTGCCGAACTTGTAGCCACCGTGCCCGGACTCGTAGTTCGCGTGGTACTGGTTGTACGCCGGGTCCTGCCACAGCTTCGCCTGCTCCTCCGGCGACAGGAACCGCCGGAGCGAATCCAGCGTCGGCACGGTGTGCCCGGCGCTCTGCTCGCTGGCGAAACCCCAGGCACCGCCCGCGTTCGTGCGGCTCGAGTCGGTCTTGTCGAAGGTCGACGAGTCGTACCAGTAGGTCGGCGGGACCCAGTCGTACGGGCCTTCCTTCTCCCCTGACGGGCCGAGCGTCTTGGTGCTCTTGTACTCCGCCGACGCGATCACCGGCACGTCCCAGTCGGCGGCCTTGAACGCGCTCAGCGTCTCGGTTTCCTGCCGCGGGATCGGCTCGTTGTCGCTCCAACCGTAGGTGATCACGCTGGGGTGGCTGCGTTCGGCCTGCGCGATCGAGTACGCGGAATCGTGCATGATCCGGTAGTCGCGGTCGGTCAGTTTCTCCGGATGTTCCGGCTGCCAGGCGTCGCAGCAAAGGAATCCGCCGAGCACCAGCAGTCCGGCGCGGTCGGCCTGCTCGTAGAAGTCCGCGGGCATGTCGTGGCCTTCGAGCCGGACGCCGGACAGGCCCAGGTTCTTGATCAGCGCGAGCTGATGTGCGATGTCGGCCTTGTCGTAGCGCAGGAACAGGTCCGGCGCGAAACCGCCGCCGCGGAACACGAAGTCGTGGCCGTTGACCGCGAACTTCCGCGCGCCGTCCGGCAGCGCCGGGGACTTGCCGATCAGCTTCGACGTCACCGTCCGGATCCCGAACGTGTCCGATGACGACGTCGATACCACGCCGCCCTGCGAAACTGTCGTACCCAAGGTGTACAACGGCTGTGCACCCATCGAGTACGGCCACCACACTTGCGGCTTGACGATCTTCAACTGCGGGAACTTCGCGGGCGTGAACGTCACGGTTTGCTTGGCGTGCGCGGGAATCGTGACGTTCTGCTTGACCACGATCGGCGCGCCGCGGCCGGGCGGCGTGACAGTCGCGGTGACCTCGCCGGTCTGCGGCGTGCCCGCGTCATTGGTGACGTCGACCTTCGCGGTCAGCGAGGACGTCGACAGATCCGCCGCGTTGTCCTGCACGACGTGCGCGTTGTCGCCGCTCAGCGCGTCCGACAACTGCAACGTGGGCGGATACTGCAGGCCGGTGTTGTTGTCCGGCACGATCTGCGCCCAGTCGGCCTGGTCGAGCGTGTACATCGAGTTCGGGTCGTTCGGGTACATCTTGACCGCGAGCGTGTTCCTGCCCGGCCGCAGGAGCTTCGTGACGTCGAAGGTGTGGCCCGCGTACGCGCCGCTCACCACGTCCTTGCCCGCGACGAGCGTGCCGTTCACCCACACGTCGCCCTCGCCGACGACGCCCGGGATGGTCAGCTTCGCATTCTTGCCCGGCCGGAAACCGGGGTCGAAATCGGTGCGGAACCACCACGGGTCCATGAACTGCTTCGTGGTGACCGGCCCGCGCTTCGTCTGGTAGCCGAAGCATTTGCGCATGTTGTCCGAATAGAAGACGTTGGCGCACTTGCCGTTTTGCACCAGCGCGTTGATCTCGGTGCCCGGTGCGCCTGCGTCGTCCGGCTTCACCTTCAGCCAGCCGCGCGTCGGGTAACCGGGCTTCGACACCGCTGTGCCGCCGTCCTTGACCTGCGCGGTCGTCAGCACCTGCCAGCCGCCGAGGCCGATCGTCGACGGCCCTTGCGGACGAGACGCCGCCGTTTCCGGCTGCTGCGCGGAAGCGGTGGTCGACACCGCGGTGACCACACCGGGAACGAGGACGAGCGCGGTGATCCCGGCGATCAGCGGTTTCCTCACGACTCCACCCCCGAGACCGGCTGGGCCGCGAACGCTTCGCGGATTTCCTTGGGACCGAACGGCCACACCTTTTCCTTCGAGGCGTAGATCAGGAAGGCGACGACCCCGAGGGCGATCCAGCCGATCGAGAGCCAGATCGAAAGCCAGCTGGCCGATACGTACACATAAACCCAGCCGAGGCACGCGATGATCGTCGGCACCGGGTACAGCACCTGCCGGTAAGGCCGCTTGAGGTGCGGCTGACGGCGGCGCAGCACGACGATCGCCGCGACCTGCGCGAGCGACTGGATGATCACCAGCACGGTGACGGCCGCGTTGATCACGTCAGTCAAGGTGAACAGCGAACCGATCGCGGTGATCGCACCCATCGCGAGCACGCCCGCGGTCGGGAGGTTCAGCTTCGGGTGCAGTTTGCCGAACACCGGCAGGAACACCTTGTCGCGCGCAGCCTCGAACGGCACTCGCGACCCGCCGAGCAGACCGGCGAACACCGAACCGACCGCGGCGATCACGATGAAGACGGTGACGATCTTGGCGGTGACCGAACCCCACGCCTGCTCCAGCACCGAGGACGCCACCGACGTCGCGTTCTTGATCGACTCCAGCGGCTGCGAGCCGAGCACGCCCACCTGGAGCAGGAAGTAGAGCGTCATGATGCCGAGGATGGAGAAGATGATCGAACGCGGGATCGTGCGGCCCGGGTTGCGGACCTCGCCGCCGAGGTACGCGCTCGTGTTGTAGCCGAGGTAGTCGTAGACGGCGATGACCAGGCCCGCGCCGAGGCCGGACCAGAACGAGCCGCCCCAGTTGAAGGCTCCCGGGGTGAAGTCGAACGCCTGGTGCGCGTCGAAGTGCGTGAAGGCCGCGATGATCACCGCGAGAACGGCGAACAGCATGATCAGGAACAGCGCCGTGGTGAGCTTGCTGATCTGGCCGATCCGGCGGAACAGCGCGAGCACGATCAGCACGACGAGGCCGATGCCGATGACCTTGCCCAGCGGGGTGACGCCGCCCGCGTCGGTCACGCCCGGCACCAGATAGCCCAGGTACTGGACCAGCCCGATGATGCCGGTGGACATGATGAGCGGGATGAAGAGCACCGCGCTCCAGGCGAAGAGGAACGGCATCAGCCGGCCCGAGCGGTACTGGAACGCTTCGCGCAGGTAGATGTAGGTGCCGCCGGCCCCGGGCAGCGGGGCGCCCAGCTCGGCCCACACCAGCCCGTCGGCGAGCGCGATGATCGCGCCGATGATCCAGCCGAACATCGCCTGCGGGCCGCCCATGGTCGCGACCATCGCGGGAATGGTGACGAACGGGCCGATCCCGCACATCTGCGTCATGTTGATCGCGGTCGCCTGCAGCGGCCCGATCCGGCGTTCGAGACCGTTCCCCGGAAGGGTCGCGGAGTCCCCCGGGCGGGTGGGTGAGCTCACGTCGTGCCTCCATCCAATAGTTAGTAAAGCTTCTTAACATAAGAAGAACGGGGTGCGGAAGGGCTGCGTCCGGAAAGTTGCCGAAACCGGTGCGGGAGTGGGAGAAGGGGACGGTGGGGCGCGGGTCCGGCGGACCGGGCATCTCCCGGCGCGGGCGGGCGTTCCCGCCGGACGGCACCACCAATGCCAGGGACTCAGGCCGTGCGGCCTCGGCATTGCCCACCGTCCACAAGGACGCCAACCTCGCCGAAACGCCCGCCCCATGCCTCGTGGCCGCTTGCTCGTGTCCGTGAGGGGAACCCTGAGGGACTCAGAGTCCCTCAGGGTTCCCCTCACGGACAGCCGGATCCCGCAGCGCCGCCTTGAGTCCCCGGCATGAGATGGCGCCACGGACCGGGAGGCACCGCCGAAAACCGGCTGACGGGCGGCCCGCCCGGCTGCGAGACTGCTTCCCATCGTCCACCTGGCCGGGAGCCTTCGCCTGATGTCCCAACCGATCTTGCGCACCGAGCGCCTCCGGCTGGCCCCGTTGTCCGCCGGACATCTCGAGCACCTGGTCGAACTCTCCGCCGACCCGGAGGTCATGCGTTATCTGGCCGGGGTGCTGACCCGGGAGCAGGCGGCGGACGAGCTTCGGCGGACCCTCGCGTACGCCGGTGGCGGGATCGGTTGCTGGGCTGGCTTCGTCGATGCCGCTTTCGCCGGTTTCTGGTCCCTGCGCCCCGGCGACGCACCGGGAGAGGCCGAATTGGGATACCGGATGCTTCGCGGCTTTTGGCGCAAGGGACTCGGCAAGGAGGGCGCGCGGGAAATGCTCCGGCACGGGTTCCGCGACGTCGGCCTCGACCGCATCTACGCGAGGACGGCAGCCCGCAACACAGTCTCCCAGGCGACGATGGCTTCCATCGGGCTCAAGCACGTGCGGGACTTCATCGCCGATCCTGAGTACTTCGCCCCGGGAGACGACCTGCACGCGGTTGAGTACGCCGTCGGCCGCGAAGAGTGGCTGGCGAAGAGTTAGCGTGATGTCCCAACCGATCTGAGCGCCTCCGGCTGGTCCCGTTGTCCGCGGACAGCTCGAGCACGAGGTCGAACTTTCCGCCGACCCGGAAGTGATGCGTTACCTGGGCGGCGTGCGCACCCGGGAGCAGTCGGCTGAAGCGCTTCGGAAGCTGCTCGCGAACACCGCTCCGGGCATCGGCTGCTGGGCCGGGTTCGTCGAAGCCGGTTTCGCCGGTTACTGGGCCCTGCGCCCCGGCGACGCACCGGGAGAGGCCGAATTGGGGTACCGGCTGCTTCGCCGGTACTGGCGCAAAGGACTCGCTAAGGAAGGCTCGCTCGAACTGCTCCGGCACGGGTTCCGCGAGGTCGGCCTCGACCGCATCTTCGCCGGGACTGTAGCGGGCAACAAAGCCTCCCAGGCGACGATGGCCTCCATCGGGCTCCGGCACATCCGCGACTTCATCGCCGACGACAACCCCGACTACTTCGCGCCCGGCGACGACCGCCACGCCGTCGAGTACGCCGTCGGCCGCGAGGAGTGGCTAGCCCGAAACTAGCGGAAACACGTTCACTCCGGCGCGCCGCGGAGGCGGATGGCAGTCCGCCCCGGCGACCCCATATCGTTGCGCGGGCAGCCGTCCGGAGGTGGAACCCGAACCGTGCCCGACTACTACGCGGTACTCGGCGTGGGGAAAACCGCGTCCCCCACGGAGATCAAGGCCGCCTACCGTCGGCTGGCCAAGACGCTGCACCCGGACGCGGGCGGCACGGTCGGCACCTTCCAGCTGTTGCGCGAGGCCTACGACACCCTCGCCGACCCCAACGAACGCGCTCGTTACGACGCCGGCGTTCCTGCTGCTTCGGTGCCCAAACCCCGGCCGCGACGGCGATTCGGCGAGCAGCCCGGCTACTGCCCGGAAGCGCCGGACATCGATCCGGAAAGCCTGGAGTGGTGGTCGTTCGCCGCGGCGGACCCGCGGATGCGGCACGGGCGGCGGCGCGGGCCAGGGCATACGCCGGTCGTCGCGGCGATCGCCGGCGCGGTGTTCGTGTTGTTGCCGCTGCTCGCCGGGGTCGACTTCACGCCGCCGGTGCTGATCGTCTGGCTCGCGCTCACCTCGGGCACCGCGCTGCTCGTGCACCGGCTCGCCCGCGGCTTCCTGTCCGCCCGCCGCGCCCGGCACGAGTTCGCCGAGGAATTCGGCGGCAGCGCGGTGTTCGGCTCCCCCGGCGCCGAGTCCGACGAGCTGGCCGAACGGCTCACCGCCGACCTGCTGGAGCGGTACCTGACCCGGTTGCCCGGCGCGCGCATCTTCCATGGTCTCGCGTGGCCCGGTTCGGTGTTCGCCGACGTCGACCACGCGGTGCTGTGCGGGAAACGCCTGGTGCTGGTCGAGTCGAAGCTGTGGCTGCCCGGGCATTACGAGACCGCCGAGGACGGCCGGCTGCTGCGCAACGGGCGCCCGTTCCGCGGCGGCGGCACCCGGCTGGAAGAAAGCCTCGACCGCTACCGCGAACTGCTGCCCGGCGTCGCGCTGCGCGGCGCGATGATCGTGTACCCCAGCCGCGACGGCGAGGTCACCACCGCCGAACCGGACGGCGAACCCGGTCCGCCGATGACGCCGGAGCAGTTCCTGCACGAGATCGGCGGCTGGCTGTCCGCCGAACCGTCCACTGTGGACCACAACGCGCTGCGCACGGTGCGCGCGCAGGTCACCGGGTCCGGCCGGGCGGCCTGACTCACCGGGGACATATCCGGCGCGTGTCACTCTGAGTACATGACAACCGTGTCCGCGGACCGCCGCCCCGCCGTGTTCGCGCTCGCCGGGATCACCGCGCTCGCTCTCGGCGCCGTGCTGATGCTGCTGTTGCAGGTGGTGCCGCCGACCGACGAGATCAGCGCGACCTGGCGGACCATCAGCGAATACGGGCTGTCGGACCACAAGTGGGTGTTCGATCTGGCTGTCGTGCTGGTCGCGGCCGGTTCGGCGGTCACGCTCGCGGTGCTGCGGCTGCAGGGACGGCTGCCGGTGCTCGCGGCGGTGTTCGGAGCGTTCTGGACAGGCGGTTTGCTGGTGATCGTCGCGTTCCCGAAGACCGACTGGGCCAACGCAGCGGCTTCCGGAGCGGGCGGCACGCTGCACCGGATCGCCAGTGTCGTCGCCTTCGTCTGCCTCCCGCTCGCAGTGCTCATCTCGGCGCGCACGGCCTTTCCGGACGCACCGCGCCGCCGGTTCCTCGCCCGCGCGCTCGCCGTGGCGTCGCTCGCGTGGTTCGCGGTGATCCTCGGCGCGGTCGCTGTCGCCACGCTGACTGACCAACGCTGGTGGCTGCTCATTCCGCTCGGCCTTGTCGAACGCGGGATGGCGCTCACCGAACTTGTCGCGCTGGCCGCACTAGCCGCTCCCGCACGGCAAGCGGCCCCCGTCCCCGAGCCAGCCGGACGATGAGCACCGCGCCTACGGCCAACGCGCTCAGCACATAGGCGTTGCCGAGCACCGTCTCCACCGGATTCCACGACAGTTCTCGGTGCCCGCCCTCGGGAACCACGGCCAGCGCGACTCCGCTGAAAACCGCTCCGGCGCAGATCAACGCGACCCGTCTGCCGGAAAGGAGACCGACCAGCGGCACTGCCCAAATCCAGTGGTGCGTCCACGAAAGCGGGCTTACCAGTAGCCCGCACCCAGCCGTCACGAGGAGCGCGGCTCGCGGGTCGCCGCGCCGGTGGAAGTCGCGGACCAGCAGCGCACCCGCCAGCAGGCACAGCGCGGCCGCCGCCGCGTACCAGCCGAGCGAGGTCGCGCCGAACCTCGCGAACATCCCGTGCAGGGACTGGTCGAGCACCCAGTCGACGGCTCCGGCGTTGCGGTTGTCCAGCATGGCCGAGGTCCAGTACCGGATCGAGTCCCCCGGCAGGATCAGCGCCCCGGCCGCGCTCGCCCCGAGGAAGGTCGCCAGCGCGCGCCACGCGTCGGCGCGGCGGCCGGTCAGGAACAGGTACGGGACGAAAATCAGCGGGGTCAGCTTCACCGCCGCGGCCAGTCCGATCAGCATCCCGCCGGATCTGCGGTCGCGGACCGGCAGCGCGTCCAGCACCACCAGGGCCATCAGCACGCCGTTGATCTGGCCCAGCGAAATCATCCGCCATACGGGTTCCAGCACCGGCAGGAGACAGAGCGTCAGGAGTGGGCGCTCGCGGGCGAAGCGACGCGACACCGACCAGAGCGCGAGCACCGAGCCGACCGCGAGCAGCAACCACGCGAAGTGCGCCGGAAGCGCGGCCAGCGGCAGGAACAGCAACGCCGCGCTCGGCGGGTACGTGAAAGGCAGTTCCAGCGCGGACTTCGGGTCGAGCGCCAGCAAGGGCTCGTAGAGCGGCTGTCCGCGCAGCACGGCCAGCGCACCGGCGCGGTACACGGCACTGTCCACCCCGAGCGGTGCGCCGCCGACCCAGCGGACGACGGCAATCCCGGTCAGCGCGGCGATCGCCGCCGCCAGCCCCAGGACAATCTTTTTCTCTTGGCGCACCAGGGAAAACTAGGGAGACCGGCGCCTCGGAATCGTCGGTCCGCGGAGCGGTCTTCGCCTGCTCCCCCGGTAGCGTGCCCGCGCGGCGGGTGCTACCGGCGTATCACTGGCCCGGCACCACGAACTTCGCCTCGTAGGCCAGCACCACCGCCTGTGCGCGGTCGCGGACCCCGAGCTTGCCCAGCACCCGGCTGACGTGCGTCTTGGCGGTCTGCTCCGCGATCACCAGCTGCCTCGCGATGTCCGCGTTGGACAGTCCGCGCGCGATCAGCCGCAGCACTTCGAGTTCGCGCGCGGTCAGCTCGGACAGCCTGCCGACGTCCTGGGCCGGCGGCCGCGTCCCGGCGAACCCCTCGATCACCCGGCGGGTCACCGCGGGCGCGAACAGCGCGTTGCCCGCGGCCACCATCCGGACCGCGACGACCAGGTCGTCCAGCGGGGAGTCCTTCAACAGGAATCCGCTGGCGCCGGCGCCGAGCGCGCCGTAGACGTACTCGTCCGCGTCGAACGTGGTCAGCACGAGCACCCGCGGCCCGGGGTCCCGGCCGTCGCCGAGGATGAGCCGGGTCGCGGCCAGCCCGTCGAGGTCCGGCATCCGGATGTCCATCAGCACCAGGTCCGGGCGCAGCGCACGGCACGCGGCCACCGCCTCGGTCCCGGTGGCCGCTTCGCCGGTCACCTCGATGTCCGGCTGGGCGTCCAGCACCGCGCGAAAGCTCTGCCGGACCATGGTCTGGTCGTCGGCGATCACCACCGTCACCGCCATGGCTTTCCCCCTAGTCGAGCGGAACGGTCACGACGACGGCGAACCCGCCGCCGTCCCTTCGTCCCGCGGAAAACGTACCGCCGAGCGCTGCCGCGCGTTCCCGCATCCCGAGCAGCCCGTGTTTCTCCCGGCCCGCCGTGTCCTCCGGGGCGCTCGCGACGGCACCGGTGTCCTGCACGACGAGCCGCAGCTGTCCCGGATCGACGTGCACGGCAACCTCGATCGGCGCGCCGGGAGCGTGCCGCACCGCGTTGCTGAGCCCTTCCTGGACGATCCGGTAGGCCGACAACCCGACTCCCTCGGGCAAGCGTCGACAATCCCCGCGCAGTTCGAACCGCACGTCGGTGCCCGCCGCGCGGACCCGTTCCACCAGCTGTCCGATCTGCTCGGCTCCGGGCTGGGGCTCGGTTTCGCTGCCGGTCTGCCCGGCGCGCAGCAGGCCGAGCAGCCTGCGCATTTCGGTCATCCCGTTGCGGGCGGTGTCCTGGATCGACTGGAACTCCTCGCGCAGCCCGTCGTCGAGGCCGGGGAACCGGTAGCGGGCGGAGTCCGCGCGCATGGCCAGCACCGACATGTGGTGCGCGACCACGTCGTGCAGCTCGCGGGCGATCCGGGTCCTCTCCTCCAGCACCGCCCGGCGGGTGGACTCCGCCTCGAGGTCGCGTTCGGCGCCGCGCAGCCGCGAAACCAGCCAGCCGAACGCCAGCGGCACCGCGAGCAGCACGGAGATCACGACCAGTTCGCCGCCCACGTTCGCCAGCAGGGCGCTGACCCCGGTGGAGATCAGCCAGACCCACGCCAGCACGCCCGGCCGGTGGTTGCGGCCGACCGCGGCGAGCACCGGGATCGCCGCGAACGCGAGGCCTTCGCTCCACGGCCAGCCGAACCGGGCGTGGATCCCGTAAAGCTGATCCGCGCAGCCCACGACGACGATCAGCACCCGCCAGGCCCACAGCGGACGGACCAGGGTGAGCCCGACCGCGAACATGGTCAACGCGGCCGCCAGCACCCGCGCGCCCTCGTTCGCGCGGTCGGCGGGAAAGAACGCGAGCACTCCGGCGACGACCGCCGCGAACCCGATCAGCGCCTGGTGCGTGCGGCCGGGCGCGACAACCGGGCCGCCGCCTCCGGCGACCGCCTGACCCAGCGCGCGTCCCGCCGCGGCGAAATGCGCGCTCGTGCTCTTCATCGGCGGCGATCCTACTCGTCCGGGCCGACATTCCGGCCGCACGCGGCGAACCGCCCTTCCGAGGTCTCGCGAAATTCTCGTACTAAGCGTACGCTTAGCGCGCTGCCGAACCGCTTTCTCGACGATGAGGAGATCCCCCGTGACCGCTTCCCGTGTGGCCATCGTGACCGGCGCCGGCCGTGGCATCGGCGCCGCCGTAGCCCGCCGCCTCGCTTCCGACGGGTTCGC
The DNA here is from genome assembly GCF_003385235.1 of Amycolatopsis circi. Taxonomy (GTDB): domain Bacteria; phylum Actinomycetota; class Actinomycetes; order Mycobacteriales; family Pseudonocardiaceae; genus Amycolatopsis; species Amycolatopsis circi. Next base: position 25,199 of record NZ_PQIA01000063.1, read on the forward strand.
CGTCGGCCTGCTGGACCTCGACGAGGCCGGGGTGAAACAAGGCGCGGAGGCGATCGTCGCCGACGGCGGCCGCGCGGTCGGCGTCGCGCTGGACGTCAGCGACGCCGGGCAGGTCGAAGCCGCGGTCACCCGCGTGGCCGAGGAACTCGGCGCGCCGACCGTGCTGATCAACAACGCCGGCATCACCCGCGACAACCTGCTGTTCAAGATGACCGAACAGGACTGGGACTCGGTGCTGAACGTGCACCTGCGCGGTTCGTTCCTGATGACCCGCGAGGTGCAGAAGTACCAGACGCAGGAGAAGTGGGGCCGGATCGTCAACCTGTCCAGCACCTCGGCGCTGGGCAACCGCGGGCAGGTCAACTACTCCGCGGCCAAGGCGGGCATGCAGGGCTTCACCAAGACGCTGGCGATCGAACTGGGCAAGTTCGGCGTCACCGCCAACGCGATCGCGCCCGGGTTCATCGCCACCGACATGACCGCGGCGACCGCCGAGCGCGTCGGCATGAGCTTCGAGGACTTCAAGGCCGCGGCCGCGTCGCAGATCCCGGTGCAGCGCGTCGGCACGCCCGAGGACATCGCGAACGTCGCGTCGTTCCTGGTCAGCGAGGGCGCGGGATTCGTGTCCGGCCAGGTCATCTACGTCGCCGGCGGACCGAAGGACTGATCGCGATGCGCGTGTTCTCCGATGTCGCCGAACTCGCCGAAGCGGTCGGCAAGCCCCTGGGCACGAGCGAATGGCACACCGTCTCCCAGGAGCAGGTGCAGCTGTTCGCCGACGCCACCGGCGACCACCAGTGGATCCACCTCGACGCCGAAAAGGCCGCCGCGGGCCCGTTCGGCACGACGATCGCGCACGGGTTCCTCACGCTGTCGCTGATCCCGGCGTTCCTGCCGGAGATCTACCGGGTCGACGGCTTGAAGATGGGCATCAACTACGGCCTCAACAAGGTGCGCTTCCCGCAGCCGGTGAAGGTGGGCTCGCGGGTGCGCGGGACCGCCGATCTGGTCGAACTGACCGACGTGCCCGGCGGCAAGCAGGCCGTCGTGCGCTGGACCGTCGAGATCGAGGGCGAGGACAAACCCGCCTGCGTCGCCGAGATGGTTTCCCGGCTCATCCTCTGAACCCCTTGACCCCGCATGAACTGGAGTCCTTCCGATGACCGAAACCGACCCGCCCGGCCTCGATCTCGCGAGGCTGCGCGCCCATCTCGACCGCGAGCGGCCCGGGCTCGTCTCCGGCGCGCTCGCCGCGGACGTGGTGCAGGGCGGGCGGTCCAACCTCACCTATCTCGTCACCGACGGCACGCGGCGCTGGGTCGTGCGCCGTCCGCCGCTCGGGCACGTCCTGCCGACCGCGCACGACATGCGGCGCGAGTTCCGCGTGATGAGCGGGCTGGCCGGAACTCCGGTGCCGGTGCCGGAAACCGTTCTGCTGTGCGAGGACGCGGACGTGCTCGGCGCGCAGTTCTACGTGATGGAGTTCGTCGAGGGCACGCCGTACCGGACCGCGGAGGAGCTGGAGCAGCTCGGCCCGCGGCGGACGAGGGCGATCGCCGATTCGCTGGTGGACACGCTCGTCGACCTGCACGCGGTCGATCCGGAAGCGGTCGGGCTCGGCGATTTCGGCCGTCCGGACGGCTTTCTGGAACGGCAGCTGCGGCGGTGGAAGAAGCAGCTCGACGGTTCGCGCAGCCGCGACCTCCCGGGCGCGGACCGGCTGCACGACCAGCTCGCCGCGGCGATCCCGACGTCCGGCCCGCCCGCGATCGTGCACGGCGACTACCGGCTGGACAACGTGCTCGTCGACGGCGAAGACCGGATCACCGCGGTGCTGGACTGGGAGATGTCCACGCTCGGCGATCCGCTCACCGACCTCGGCCTGATGATCACCTACGCGCAGCGGGACCAGCTGTCGCTGCCAATGGTGTCCAACGCCAGCAGCGCGCCCGGCTACCCGGACACCGACGAGACGATCGCCCGCTACGCACAGCGTTCCGGCCGCGATCTGTCCGCGTTGAACTGGTACGTGAGCTTCGCGTACTTCAAGCTCGCGGTGATCCTCGAGGGCATCTACTTCCGTTTCCAGCAAGGCAAAACCGTCGGCGAGGGCTTCGACCAGATCGGCGCCGCCGTCGCCCCCCTGATCGAGCAGGGCAGCAAGACGCTCACCAAGGAGAACTGATGGACTTCGCGTTCGACGCCCGTACCGAGGAACTGCGCGGGCAGCTGCTCGAATTCATGGATTCGCACGTCTACCCCGCCGAGGCCGTTTTCCACGAGCAACTGGCCGCGCGCACCGATCCGTGGTCCCCGCCGCCGATCGTCGACGAGCTGAAGGCCGAAGCACGCAAGCGCGGGCTGTGGAACTTCTTCCTGCCCGGCGACCACGGCGCGGGGCTCACCAACCTGCAGTACGCGCCGCTCGCCGAGATCACCGGCCGCAGCCCGCATCTCGCGCCCGCCGCGGTGAACTGCGCCGCGCCGGACACCGGGAACATGGAAGTGCTGACCATGTTCGGCACCGAGCAGCAGAAGAAGCAGTGGCTGGAACCGTTGCTGGCCGGGGAGATCCGCTCCGCGTTCGCGATGACCGAACCCGACGTGGCGTCCTCGGACGCGCGCAACATCGCGACGAGCATCCGCCGCGAGGGCGACGAGTACGTCGTCAACGGGCGCAAGTGGTACATCACCGGCGCGATGAACCCGAACTGCAAGATCTTCATCGTGATGGGCAAGACCGATCCGGACGCGCCCGCGCACAAGCAGCAGAGCATGATCCTGGTCCCGCGCGACACGCCGGGGCTGACCGTCGTGCGCGGCATGCAGGTGTTCGGCTACGCCGACGGCGACCACGGCGGGCACGCCGAGGTGCTGTTCGAGGACGTGCGGGTCCCCGCGGAGAACCTGATCGCCGACGAGGGTTCCGGGTTCGCCATCGCGCAGGCCCGCCTCGGCCCCGGCCGCATCCACCACTGCATGCGCGCGATCGGCATGGCGGAGCGCGCGCTGGAGGCGATGTGCCGCCGCACGTTGTCGCGCGAGACGTTCGGCCGTCCGATCGCCGACGCCGGCGTGGTGCAGGACTGGATCGCCGAGGCGCGCGTGCGGATCGAGCAGCAGCGGTTGCTGGTGCTGAAGACCGCGTGGCTGATGGACACCGTCGGCAACCAGGGCGCGCACACCGAAATCCAGGCGATCAAGATTTCGACTCCGCTGGCCGTCGAATGGATTCTGGACAAGGCGATCCAGGCCCACGGCGCGGGCGGCGTTTCGCAGGACTTCCCGCTGGCGGAGATTTGGGCCGGGGTGCGCACGCTGCGGCTCGCCGACGGTCCGGACGAGGTGCACAAGCGTTCGCTGGCGCGGCGCGAGCTGAAGAAGTACCGGACGGAGGCGGGCAAGTGACCGCCGAGGAACTGCGGGCGCAGGTCGCCGCTTTCCTTGCCTCGCACGACCCGGCGGAGTTGTCCACTTTGGACTTTCTGCGGGCTCGCTTCGACGCCGGGCTCGCCTGGGTGCACTTCCCCGAAGGCCTTGGCGGACAGGGTGCTCCGCGTGCGCTGCAGGGCGAGGTCGAGGCCGCTTTCGCCGCGGCCGGCGCGCCGGACAACAACCCGCGCCGCATCCTGATCGGGCTCGGCATGGCCGCGCCGACGATCCTCGCGTTCGGCACCGACGAGCAGAAGAAGCGCTACCTCCGTCCACTGTGGACCGGCGAGGAGGTGTGGTGCCAGCTGTTCAGCGAACCGGGCGCCGGCTCCGACCTCGCCGCGCTGGCCACCCGCGCGGTCCGCGACGGCGACGACTGGGTCGTGACCGGGCAGAAGGTGTGGACGTCCAGCGCGCATCTCGCGCAATGGGCCATCCTCGTCACCCGCACCGACCCGGACGTGCCGAAACACCAGGGCATGACGTACTTCCTGTGCGACATGACGGCGCCCGGCGTCGAGGTCCGGCCGCTGCGGCAGATCACCGGCGAGGCGGAGTTCAACGAGGTTTTCCTGACCGAGGTGCGGATTCCGGACTCGCAGCGGATCGGCGCGGTCGGCGAGGGCTGGAAGGTCGCGCAGACCACGCTGATGAACGAGCGCGTCGCGATCGGCGGCACCGCGATGCCGCGCGAGGGCGGCATGATCGGGCTCGTCGCGAAGACCTGGCGGGACCGTCCCGAACTGCGCACGCCGGAACTGCGCGACCGGCTCGTGCAGCACTGGGTCGAAGCCGAATCGCTGCGGCTGGCCGGAGAACGGCAGCGGCAGCAGCTCGCGGTGGGCGCGCCCGGTCCGGAGGGTTCGGCGATGAAGGTGGCGTTCGCCGAGCTGAACCAGGAGCTGTCCGGCCTTGAGCTGGAACTGCTCGGCGAAGAGGGCCTGCGCTACGAGGACTGGACGATGCGCCGTCCGGAACAGGTCGACTTCTTCGGCCGCGACGCCGGGTACCGGTACTTGCGCGCCAAGGGAAACTCGATCGAGGGCGGTACCTCGGAGGTGCTGCGGAACATCATCTCCGAACGCGTGCTGGGGCTGCCGTCCGAGCCGCGGGTGGACAAGGACGTCGCCTGGAAGGACCTGCCGCGATGAGCACGCCGGACCTGCTGTACTCGGACGTGGAAGAGGATCTGCGGTCCTCGGTGCGGGCCCTGCTGACCGACCGGGCCGGGCCGACTGCCCTGCTTGCGCGGGTCGAGACGGACACGCCGTACGACCTTGCGCTGTGGAAGACCTTGGCCGCCGACCTCGGCACCGCTGGGCTGATGGTGCCGGAATCCCTTGGCGGACACGGGGCTTCGACGCGCGAGGTCGCGGTCGTCATGGAGGAACTGGGCCGGAGCGTCGCGCCGGTGCCTTACCTGGGCAGTGCAGTACTCGCGACTGCCGCCTTGCTCGCCGCGGGCTCGGACCTGCTCCCCCAGCTGGCTTCGGGTTCGGTCATCGGCGCTTTGGCGGTGCCGTTGTCGACTGCTCCGGGTTCCGCTTTCCCTGCCACTGTTGAGTTTCTTGACGGAACATTGACCGGGCGAGTGTCCACAGTGGTCGATGCTTCGGTCGCCGATCTGCTGATCGTTCCGGCTGTCGGTCCTGATGGCCCTGGCCTTTACGCCGTGGACGCTTCCGCGGCGACCGTGACCGAGGCCGTGTCGCTGGACCTGACGCGCCGGGTTGCCGACGTGACGCTGGATTCCGCTGCGGCACAGGTGATTTGCACTGGTTCGGCCGCTGCGGAGGCGTTGGAGTCTGCTTTGACCACCGCCGCTGGGTTGCTGGCTTCGGAGCAGACCGGGATCACCGAGTGGGCGCTGACCGAGACCGTGACGTACCTGAAGGGGCGGTACCAATTCGGCCGTCCGGTCGGGGGTTTTCAGTCGCTGAAGCACCGGCTGGCGAATCTGTACACGGAACTGGTGAACGCACGGGCGACGGCTCGGTACGCGGCGGATGCGCTGGCGACCGGGAACGACGTGCCGATCGCGGTGGCGGTCGCGCAGGCGCGGGTGTCGCCGATCGCGGTGCACGCGGCGGAGGAAGCGGTGCAGCTGCACGGCGGGATCGGGATGACGTGGGAACACCCGGCGCATCTTTATCTCAAGCGGGCCAAGAGCGACCAGATCGCTTTCGGCACGCCGGGGCGGCATCGGGCTCGGCTGGCTGATCTGGTGGATCTGCCTGCTTGAGGTTTTTTGTCGGTGGCCGGGGTTACGGTGGCTGGCATGTCCGTCACCCCGGATTGGGCCGATGAACGGCCGGAAATCCAGCCCCCGGATCCGACGTGGGCGTCGCGGGGCTCCGCACTGTGCGCGGAACTCTCGCGACTGCTCGCGCCGTGGCTCGCCCGTGGGGAAGTAGAGCACGTCGGCTCGACGGCGGTGCCCAGTTTGGCAGCCAAACCGGTGCTCGACGTGATGGCACCGATGCGGGATCTGTCCACGGAGACGGTCTCGGCGGTGGTGCCGGTGCTTTCCGCGCGTGGGTGGTGTTTCGTGCCGCCGGAGCTGGATGTTGCGGCACCTTGGCGACGGTTTTTCGTGCTGCCGGATGCGGAGGGGCAGCGTCGGGTGGCGCATCTGCATCTGCTGCCGGAGGGACATCCACGGTGGCGGGCGCAGTTGCAGTTCCGGGACGCGCTACGGGCGGATCCTGGGTTGGCGGCGGAGTACGCCGAGGTGAAGCGACGGCTGGCTCGGGAGGTGACTGATCGGGAGGAGTACACGGCGGGGAAAACGGACTTCGTACGGCGAGTGCTGGGCGGGTGACGTCTGAGCCTGACGTTTCGGGACGAATGATCCGGTGCCAGAGATCGAGAATCCCGTCGGCCAGTTACCGGGTCGACGCGGCCGCGCGGGTCCGGCTGGTTGCTTCCCTGCGCCGAGCATCAAGAACCGGCCTTGTCGCTCCGGCCGCAGTGAAACCGGGCGCGGTCGCTCCCCCACCACGCGACCGTGCCCGGCCTCTGCGTACCCAGACCCCGGCTCTCCACCGGGGTCTGGAACTCTCGGCAATCGCCGCGGCCTGACGGCACCAACCCAGCCATGGATCACTCCCCTGGACCGACGGCGCTACCCGGATCGGCCTGGCCCGACGAGACCCACCGATCCGGCTCAGACCCGACTCGCTCCCGGATCCGCCCCTGCCTCGTTCGAGGCTCCCCTGCAGCGCAGCGCCCGGTCGCGCGGCAGGTGGCGACGAGGCCGCACCCCTCGGAACGGCGGCCTCGTCGCCAAGCTCGAGCGCGGACTCAGGCCGGGTCAGATCAGTCCCCCGCCAGGACGGCCCAGACCGGCCCGGTCAGCCCGGTCCAGCCCGGTCCAGTCCGGTCGGCCCGGTCTGGTCCCGTCGGCCCGGTCTGGTCCCGTCAGCCCGGTCCCGGTCCGGTCAGCCCAGTCCGGTCCCGTCAGCCCGGTCCCCGTCCGGTCAGCCCAGTCCGGTCCAGTCGGCCCGGTCCCGGTCCGGTCAGCCCAGTCCGGTCCAGTCGGCCCGGTCCCCGTCCGGTCAGCCCAGTCCGGTCCGGTCGGCCCGGTCCCCGCCCGGTCGGCCCGGTCTGGTCCCGTCAGCCCGGTCCCGGTCCAGTCAGCCCGGTCCCGGTCCCGTCAGCCCAGTCAGGTCCGGCCGAATCAGCCGTGATATCCGGCCACGATCTTCGTGAACGCGTACTTCGGCTGGGAGATTCCGCTGCACTCTCCGCCGCCCGAGCAGTCTCGGTTCGCGGCCCAGAAGGTGAAGCGGCCGAGGTGGTGGCCGGCTGCGTAGTCGCGGATCGCGGTGAAGTCCGCGACCGAGACGACCTCGCCGGGGTTGTCCGTCTTGCCGTTCATCGACGACAGGCCCGCGTGCCGGTACGCCGTGGCGCTGTCCCAGCCGAACGTCGACTTCAACTGTCCCGCGAGACCGTCCACCGCGGACTTCGTCTTGCCCGCCATGTCGCCGCCGCTGGAGAAGTCGAACGGCATCACCGACCACACGTCCACCGGCGCGCCGATCGCCTTCGCCTGCTTGATCAGCCGCTTGCCCCAGTCGTTCGGGCCGGACGTTTCGGTCCCGATCGTGATCACGACGCGCACACCCGGGTTTTTCTGCTTCGTGATCTTGACCGCGTTCAGAATCCGGTCCTGGACGGTCGCGTTCTCGAACTCGTCGGTGTTCTCGATGTCGAGGTCGATCGCCTTCAGGCCGTACGCGTCGATCACCTTCTGGTACGCCCCCGCGAGCGCCGTCGCCGACGAGCACTTCGCGCCCAGCTTCGTGCCGGACCAGCCGCCGAAGGACGGGACGACGTCGCCGCCCGCGTCGCGGATGCTCTTGATCAGGGTTTTGTCCGAGCCGGTCAGCGAACGGTCGCCGTCCCACTTCGGGTTGCACGAACCGTCCGACAGCATGAACGCGAGCGTGAACGTCTTGATCCCGGTCGCGGACATCGCCGCCGACGCGCTGGTCTGCCCCGCCCACTGGTACAGGTACGGCGAAGCGAGAACCGGGTCCGGAGCCGCCGCGAGCTGCGGGGCGGACGCGGGCGCGGCGGTGGCCACCCCGGCCGCCGTCGCGAGAGCCGCCCCTGCCGCCGCCGCGAGCGCGGCCAGCCGACGCACTGATTTCATCGTGTTCCTCCCACGAGCACCACGGAACACCTCCGGTTTGAGGCGGCGGGATCAACCCGGGAGGAGTGCACCCGGAAGGGTGCCGTCACACACTGGACTAGACCAAATCAGCGTGTCAAGAGCCGCAGCCCGAACGGCGCACCGGGCCGGAAAAGGCACGCCCGGGCCAGGTTTGTCCCCCGCCCGGGTGGGGTGCACAGTGGATCAGGGCTGCCGGGCCTCCTCGCCGAGCCCGTCGGAGAAGTCGTGGTCCCGGGTCTCCGGCAGCGCCAGGACGCACAGGAAACTGAGTATCCCGAGCACGACCAGGACCAGGGAAACCGGCACCGTCGAACCGGTCGACGCCCAGAGGTTGGTCGAGATCAACGGCACGATCCCGCCGCCGATCACCCCGGCGACGCTGTACGCGATCGACGCGCCCGAATACCGGTACCGCACCCGGAACAGCTCCGGCAGAAACGCCCCCATCGGCCCGTACAGCATCGCGAAACACGCCAAGCCGCCGACGAAGCCGAGCGTCAGCAGCACCGGGTTTCCCGTCTGCAGCAAGGCGAACAGCGGAAACGCCCACACCACAACGGACACCGCGGCTGCCGCGCTCAGCCGTCGGCGGCCCCATTGGTCGGACTTCATCGCGAACACCAAGGTCGCCACGCCCATTACCGTGGCCGCGATGAGGAGGCTGATCAGGACAGTCGTGCGCGGGATGCCGAGCGCAGTTGTCGCCATCGAAAGACAAAACGTCGTGACGGTATAGAAAAGCGCGTGTGCGAGCACGAACGACAACGTCGACAGCACCAAGACTCGTGGCTGTTTCCGAAGAAGTTCGAACAACGGAACCTTCGCTTGTTCGGCCTTGTCCAAAGCAGCCTGGAAAACCGGCGTCTCGGCGATCTTGATCCGGATGTAAAACCCGACTGCCAGCAGAACCGCGGAGAACAGGAACGGCAGCCGCCAGCCCCAGGCAAGGAATGCGGCTGGCGGGAGCACCGCGTCCAGCACCAGGAACAGCAAGTTGCCGAGCACGAACCCGATGGCCGGGCCGAGCTGCGGGAACGCCGAGTACAGCCCGCGTTTGCCCGGCGGCGCGTACTCCGTCGACATCAGCACCGCGCCGCCCCATTCGCCGCCGAGGCCGATGCCCTGCACGAAACGCAGCACCACCAGCAGAATCGGCGACCAGAGGCCGAGCGTGCCGTAGTCCGGCACCAGCCCGACGGCCACTGTGGACAGTCCCATCACCAGCAGCGACGTGACCAGCATCGACTTGCGGCCGATCCGGTCGCCCCAGTGTCCGAAAAGGATCGCGCCGACCGGACGGGCGACGAATCCCACCGCGAAGGTGCCGAGCGAGGCCAGCACCCCGGCGGTCGAGGAAAACGTCGGAAAGAAGACCTTCCCGAACACCAGCGCCGCCGCGGTCCCGTAGATGTAGAAATCGTAGAACTCGATGGCGGTGCCGATGAAACTGGCGGTGGCGATGCGCGACATGTCGGCTCGCGCGGGTGCGGTCATTCCGGCTCCTTGTTCTCCCCTGCGGCCCCGTGCCGCCCAGGGGAGAATATCGGGTCACGCGTCGCCGGGCAGCTCCTCCATTTTCCGCTGCAGCTTGTTCATCCCGCCGAGCCAGCGGTCGGTTTCGGTGGCGCGCAAGGCATAGAAGTCGGCGACCTCGGCGTGCGGCAGCACCAAGAACCGGTCCTCGGCCATGGCGGCGAACAACGCGTCGGCCACCTGCGGCGGGTCGATCGCGGTCGCGCCCATGAGCAGTTTGCCGCGCTCACCGGTCTCCTCCAGCATCGCGGTGCGGACGCCCTGCGGGCAGATCGCCTGCACGGTGATCCCACGGTGCCGATACGTTGCCGACAGCCATTCCGCGAACGCCAGCGCGCCGTGTTTGGTCACCGAATACGGTGCCGAGCCGAGGCTGGTGAGCACGCCCGCCGCGGACACCGTCGCGACGAACCGGCCCTCGCCGCGCTCCAGCCACGCCGGCAGCAGCAACCGGGCCGCGCGGACATGCGCCATCACGTTCACGTCCCACGCCAGCGACCACGCGTCCTCGTCCGCGTTGGCGTCACCGAACGGCGCGACCCCGGCGTTGGCACAGAAAACGTCGATCTCACCGAGCGTTTCGCGGGCGGAGCCGATCAGGTCAGCCACGCCGGATTCGCTTGCCACGTCACCAGCGAACGCCGTACCGCCGACCTCCGCCGCGACTTCGGCCGCACGGTCACCGTCAAGATCCGCGACGACCACGCGAGCACCGTCCGCTGCGAACCGCCGCGCTAATGCCGCCCCGATCCCGCCGCCGCCACCGGTGATGACGACCCCGGCGCTCACAGACCGCCGCCGAGCGTCACGCCGCCGTCGAGAACGACCGTCTGCCCGGTCATCCAGCCCGCCTCATTGGACAGCAGGAACGCCACCGCACCGGCGATGTCCTCCGGCACGCCGAGCCGCTTCATCGGATACGCCGCCGCGACTTCTTCCTCGCGACCCTCGTAAAGCGCGGTCGCGAACTGCGTTTTGACCACCGCCGGAGCCACCGCGTTCACCCGGATCTTCGGACCGAGTTCGCCGCCGAGTTCCTGGGTGAGCCGGATCAGCGCGGCCTTGCTGACGCCGTACATGCCGATGCCCGGCGAGGTGCGGATGCCCGCGATCGACGCGACGTTGACCACCGACCCGCCGTGCTCGCCCATCCACGCGTCCCGCGCGACGCGGATCCACGACAGCGGCGCGACCACGTTGACCGCGAAGATCTTGCTCGCCGCGGCCGGGTCGATGTCCACCATCGGGCCGTAAACCGGGTTGATGCCGGTGTTGTTGACCAGCATGTCGAGACTGCCGAACTTCTCGACCGCGGCGGCGACCGCCTCCTGCTGGTGCACGGCGTCGTCGGCCTTGCCGGGCACCGCGACCGCGACGTCCGGCCCGCCGAGCAGCTCGACGGCCTCAGCGAGCGGCTCCGGCTTGCGCGCCGTGATGACCACCTTCGCCCCGCGCTCGACAAGCCCCTTCGCGATAGCCAGCCCGATCCCCCGGCTGGCCCCGGTGACCAGGGCAACGCGATCCTTGAACGACTCCACCACACCGTCTCCTTGTCCGCCGCTGGACAGCCACCGCTAAGCGGTTGCTTACCGCAGAATATCGGTGATACGTCCCCACGCAACCTCGAGCCGCTGCCTCGACCGTCACAACACACGGAGTAGCCGCCGATCCAACCCTGCGTATTCACGAAAGTTCGTCAGGGCACGCCTGACGAACACTGCTGGGCATCAAGGCCAGACTCACAGGTGGTCGGATGCCTGAGCCTCGACTCACTCCGCTGATCCCGCCCGCGAGGGCATGCGCGACCGGCTCGGGCATAACCTCTGCGCCGTCACCGGCAGCGCTGCCGACGATCCACGCTCGTCTTCCCGAAGCCGCGTGGAGTTACACGATCGCCCGGATCGACCGATCCGGGCGCCTCGCCGAGCGAAGGCTCCTGCACACGCTCGAGTGGAGTGCGGGCACGAGGCTGTCCGTCGCGTCGCGCGACGACACGGCGGTCGTTGTCCGCCGCGACCCGGAGGGGGCTTTCGCCGTAATCGGCGGGCCCCGCGTGAAGGTGCCCGCTGGGTTGCGGTCGCGGTGCGAAATACGCACCGGCGATCCTCTGCTGCTGGCCGCCAGCCGTTCCGCGGATCTGCTCCTGATCTATCCCATGCCGCTCGTCGAACAGCTTCTCTCCGAAACGAATCAGCGCTTCTTCCCCGGGGAGCTGGCATGACTGGGCCCGACCGCTCCGTCGACATCGTCACTGCCGCAAAGGCGCTCTTGGCGACCATGGGAGTCTCGCCGAAGGACCTCGCCGACCTTGGCACCAGACCAAAGGAAATGCCGACTTTCACGCAATACGTGCCGAAGGTTCTGAAAGCCGCATCAGCCAGTTCCCGGGAAATGTGGGCCGTCTACCTGGACGTCGCAAAAGCCGAGTGGCCCACTCGGCTCATCGACGAGCCGACTGCGTCGGAAATCATGAATCTCTCGATCGAAGTGCAGGAACGATCGGCGCTTCGCCCCAACTCACGGGACGGCCTCGGCGCACGAGCGAACTTCATCGATGCGATCAAATTCCTCTACCGGTGCGCTGTCGCCGATCGCCTGATTCCCCAAGAGGATAACCCGGCACGAGACCTGCGCCGGCCGGCAAAACAGAAAAGCACTCGACGGCCGCTGACAACAGCGCAGCTTTCCGAAATCAACGAGGTCGCCGCCACGACCGGCGTCGACCCGGCATTGACCACGCTGATCATCCGGCTCCACATCGAAACCGCGTGCCGGCGAGGCGGTTCGAAAGCCTTGCGCCCCTGCGACCTCGATGCCAAACAACTCACCGTCCGCCTGAGAGAGAAGGGAAACACCGTGCGCGACCAGCCAGTATCGCCGAGCCTGATGGACGCGCTCATTGCCCACGAGCGCTACCGGGCCCCAGACCACGACAGGACCGCACAATTGCTCCGCCATCGCAACGGAAGGCCGATTCCGATCACCTACTACGACCAGATCTGGAAGCGAATCGGCCACATCCTTCCGTGGGTTTCGACTTTGGGAGTCACCTCGCACTGGCTCCGGTACACGACGCTCACGTGGGTCGAACGCAACTTCGGCTACGCCGTGGCCGCTGCTTACGCGGGCCACGTCCAAGCCAGCACCCGAACGGGCAACACCTTGACCTATGTCAGCGCAACCATCGAGGAAGTCGCGGCTGCACTCGTTGCACTCACCGGCGAACCGCATCCGCTAGCGGCGAATGGACCACAGTAGCGCGCGTTAAGCACGGCCGACACAGGCCCGCCTGCGACCCTCCGACACGGGATCGGAGGGTCGCAGGTTCAAATCCTGTCCCGACCGATAGGGGCTGGACCTGCGGGTTCAGCCCTTTTTCGTGCCGCCGGACGCGGCCCGGGAGCTAGCACAGCGCTCAGCGACACTCCTATTGGAGGATTTTCACATGCGCACCCGAGCCCTGACTCTCGCCCCGCCGGCCTGGTAGGCGTCGATCAACGAGTGGGCACCGCGACCGGCAAAGCCCTCGGCCGCTGCCTCCGCGTCCGCGCGCACCGCCCCTATGCCGACACCACTACCAGACTGTGGCTCAGCAACCATCGCCGAAGCACGCCGCTCTCGCCGAACGGCATCAAGATCATGCTCCGCAGGCGGGGCAACGCCGCAGACGCCCACGGCGTGGTCGGCCGCAATCTTCACGCGCACCTCGGCCGGCACTTCCAGTCCCACACCTTCCTCAAGTCCGGCGGCAGCGAAGGCGACCTAATGCTGCTCAACGGGTGGACGACCGCACAGATGGCCGGAGGTACGGAGCCAGCGCCGCCGCCGAACGGGCCTACGAAGCCGCCAGGAAGATCCGGGTCGGGGACGCGCTCTGAACCAAAGGCAAGCATCCTCAGAACACGGGCAAGCAGATGCAAACAGGTGACCTGACGTAAACTAGCGGCCATAACCGCACTGAAAATTCCATACAGAAGACCTGACCGATGCAGAAGCAGTCAACGGCCAAGGAACTTCCGACGACATCGCAACACGAATAGCACGTCGAGAATTTACCGGCATCACCGGCGAGGCCAGAATTTCCGACAAGCTTCGACTATTTCATTGCCACCGTGGCGTATCCTAATACCGTGCGCAGTCCGTCCCCTGCTCATGAAACATCCAAACCCGCCGAGGCGCGGCCATTGCGACCCTGCCCCGCGTGCGGCAGCATCCTCCTGGCCTCGTCTCGCCGCGACGCGGTCTACTGCAGCGACGCGTGCCGCGGCCGACATTGGCGCTGGACCCAACGCAGCCGGCGACGCGTATCGGCGCTCCGCGAAGAGCAACGCGAACGGCAGACTTGCCCCGAATGCGGATCGACCTGGATTGCGGGACTCGATCGCAGGACCGGAGCACAATACTGTTCGCATCGCTGCCGGACGCGCGCTTGGCGCAGGAGCCGTTCGCCTCAAACGTCACGGTGACACCTGCCGACAACGGATCATCATACCCACTCTGACCTGCGAAAACATTCCTTGCGAGGCCATCGGCACAGGTGCATACTGACGCCGCCGAACACCCTTCCGCCCCGTCAGTGCACGCCCTCGCCGCACGACGAAGTGCGGAGACCGGACACCATCCGCGTGAGGAGACGACATGGCAGGCAAGGTCGGAGACGTCACCAAACAGCGATACCGAGAACTCGTCCGAACCGGCAGGACACTGATCCGGCAAAAGTCCGAGATCCAATTCCAACTCGGCGACGCAGCGCTCGAGATCGAGCCCATGCCTTCGCGCGGTGGCTCGCAGGCAGCGTCAGCCCAGGACGTGCACATCGAGGAAGCTTTGAGCCACTATGCCGACGACATCGGAATTCCGTTCACAACATTGAACACCTATCGCTGGGTATCATCCCGGTGGCCGAAGGAAAAACGCAACGCCGACGTATCTCATCACATTCACAAAATTCTCGCCGGACGCGACGACCGGTTCCGCATCATCGGAAAGCCGCCGCCGCTCCCAGGAACCGGTGAGCGCCGCTGGACGATCGATTCCGCCAAGCGCGCCGCAGGTCAGGAACCGCTGGTTCCGGTCACTCCGCAGGAGAAGATCAACCGGGTCACTGATTGACCAAGGACGACGACGTTGCGACCAGAATCGCGGTTGGCCTCCTGAATCGCCCTGCTGTCGCGTCCGCCGTCATGGACGATTCGACCGCGAGGCACCTTGTGAATCGCGCTCAGGTACGGCGAGCGCAGACCGCAAGCGAGGTCGCTCGACACCGAACCCCCGCCATCGCTCAGTTGGAAAGCGCTCAGGACTTCATTGAACTTGTCAGCGCTTGCGCCGGCTTCGTAGCGACGGTCGGACGGATGCTACCGTCCCTTCAGGGCCATCATTTCACTGCACGCGAGCGATCCGCTGTCAAAAAGAATCTCGAACGAGTCCGGGCTACCGCAGACTGGTTGGAGACCGCCGCCGACACTGATGACGTGTCCTTCGACGAAGGTCAACGCGTTTTCCTTGATCTTCGGTCGCAAGTCCTACGCTGGCTCGGCGATCGGCGGCATCCGGGAGACTCAGGAGATGCTGAACTTCTGCGCCCAGCACGGCCTGGGCGCGGAAATCGAGGTCATCGGCACGGACAAGGTCAACAATGCCTACGAGCGGGTACTCGCGTCGGACGTGCGGCACCGGTTCGTCATCGACGTCTCGACTCTCGCCGCGTAATGCTGCCCCCCCTTTGCCTGGCAAGGGCGGACCGCTTCCGGCACCGCCGTCGACGCGGTGCCGGAAGCGGCGTTCAGGCGCGAGGTCGGCGCTCGTCCGATTCGGCAGGCATCTCGTCCGAGCCCGCGAGGTTGGTCGCCGCCCAGGCGGCGAGAAGCGTCATCGCGTCTGCGGAGGGACTGCCGGGCTCCGGGCTGTAGACCGTCAGCACCAAGCCCGGATCCGCGGGCAACGGCATTGTCTCGTAGTCCACGGTGATGTCGCCGACCACGGGATGGTGAAACGTCTTGGTCCCGGTGTAGTGCAGGCGGACGTTGTGTTTGGCCCAGCGCGCCCGGAATTCCTCGCTGCGAGTGGACAACTCCCCGACCAGGTCCGAGATCTCCCGATCGTAAGGGTCGCGTCCGGCGTCGGTGCGCAGCAAGTTCACCGCGCTGTCAGCCATGCCGTCCCAGTCCGGGTAGAAATCGCGAGCGCGCGGATCCAGGAAGCAGAACCGCACGAAGTTGACCGGCTGCCTGGGGTCGGGATGCTGTTCATCCGGGTAGAGCGGCGAATAGAAAGCGTAGGCCAGCATGTTGCCGCAGACGAAGTCGTGGCGTGCGTTGCGCACGAACGCGGGCACACTCATGGAGTCGAGCATTCGCTGCAGCATCGGGCGCGTGGTTTTGGTCCGGCGCGGCCGGGATCGCTGCGGACTCATCGTCGCGTGCCGGTGCAGGTCGAACAGATGGGACCGTTCCGCGTCGTCAAGCTGAAGCGCACGGGCGATGGCGTCGAGCACGTTCTCGGAGACCGAGTTGACTTTCCCGCGCTCGATCTGCGTGTAGTAGTCGACCGAAAGCCCGGCCAGCGTCGCGACTTCCTGGCGGCGAAGCCCGGGCACGCGCCGCTTGGCGGCGTCGTAGATGGGAAGGCCTACCTGTTCGGGAGTGATCTTCGCACGCCTCGACGCCAGGAATTCGCCGATCTCCGCATGGCTCTGCTTGCCCATGCCGCCGACGCTACGACACGCGAAGCCGCGCTGCCAGGCATTGCGGGAGGGGTGCTGACAGCACCCCTCTGACCTTCGCCTCCCACGTGCGCGCCGCGCGGGGTTCCCTGGAAACCGGACATCGGGAGCCGGACCGGAACCCGAACGGACACCAGCCGGAAGGACGAAAGACGTTGAGTACATCGCGGCCCGCCGGGACGCGGACGCCCACCCTGGTCTATGTGATCGCGGCAGGCATCTTCCTGATGGGCACCACCGAGTTCATGATCGCGGGATTGCTGCCGGAGGCGGCCGCGGACCTGGGAGTGAACGTAGCGCAGGCCGGGCTTCTGGTGTCCGCCTTCGCGGCGGGAATGATCATCGGGCCGCCCGTCATGGCATTGGCCACTCTGCGGCTGCCGCAGCGCGCCACGCTGGTTCTCTCGCTGGTTGGCTTCGCCGTCGGGCACGTCGTCGCGGCGTTGAGCGACTCGTTCGCGGTCGTGACCATCTCCCGTGTAATCACCGCGCTGGCCACCGGAACTTTCTGGGCGGTCGGCGCGGTGGTCGCCACCACAATCGCAGGGCCGCCGGGGGCGAGCACTCGCGCGCTGTCGGTCATGTCGGGCGGCCTGAGCCTGGCGGTGATCGCCGGCGTTCCGCTCGGCACCTTCGTCGGTCAATTCACCGGTTGGCGGGGGCCTTTCTGGATGCTGGCCGTACTCGCATTGCTGGCCATCGTGCCGCTCCTGCGCATCATGCCGAGCAAACTCGACACGCACGGTTCGGACGTCTCGGTGCGTAGGGAACTCGCCACGCTGCGGCCTTGGCGACTCTGGCTCGTGCTCGGCGCCATCATGCTGGCCCAGGCCGGATTCCTGGGGGCGTACAGCTACCTCAGCCCGCTGCTGACCGAGCGAGCAGGCATCCCCGCCGCTCTGGTGCCCTTGGTGCTGGTCGGCTTCGGAATCGGCGCGCTGGGCGGCACGATGCTCGGCGGCCGCCTCGGCGAACAGCGACCGTTCACGACGGTGGCCGCAGCATTCGCTCTCAGTTCCCTCGCGCTGATCACCTTGGCTTTGACCGCCAGTCACTCCACCATCGTGGTCGCGCTGGTCGTTCTGCTCGGCGCGACCGGCCTCGGTGCCAACCCGGTGCTGATCGCGCAGACGCTGCGCCAGGCCGGGAACAGCTCAACGCTCGCGTCGTCTCTGGCGACCGCCGCGTTCAACTTGGGCACCGCCATCGGAGCAGCACTCGCCGGTGCCACGCTGTCGACCTCGTGGGGACTGATCGGGCCCGCCGCGCTCGGTGCAGTGATCACCGGGTCTGCGCTGCTGCCGGTCGGACTGCTGGCCGCGACTACAGCACGCTGCCGTATCCCGGCCGCGCCAGACCCGGACGGCCGACCGGAACTGAGCGACCACGTTCACGCATAACCCGCCCACCTACCTGCCGAGGAGAACCGCCATGTCCATGGAAGACCCCGCGCCTTCCGCCGACGAGGACGCGTCGACCGCCGTCACCAGGCGCACCTTCGTAGCGGCCACCGCGCTTGGCGGAGCGGTGGCCGTCGCCGGGCCGGCTCTGCTCGGCACGGAATCGGCTGCCGCCGCCCCAAACGCCGGCAGCAGCCAGGTTTCCCTTACCATCAACGGAAACCGCCGCACTGTCACGGTCGACAACCGCACCTCCCTGCTCGATCTCCTGCGCGAGCACCTCGGCCTCACGGGCACGAAGAAGGGATGCGACGCCGGTGCCTGCGGTGCCTGCACAGTCCTGGTCAACGACCGCCGCGTGAACGGATGCCTCACCCTCGCGGTGCGCCTCGACGGCGCGGAAGTCACCACGGCCGAAGGCCTCGCCCCGGGTGAGAACAACCGGCTGCACCCGCTGCAGCAAGCCTTCGTCGACCACGACGCGTTCCAGTGCGGGTACTGCACGCCTGGCCAGATCATGTCCGGCATCGGCTGCATCCGCGAAGGACACACCGGCTCCCGCGAGGAGATCCGGGAGTGGATGAGCGGCAACATCTGCCGCTGCGGCGCGTACGTCAAGATCGTCGACGCGGTCCAGCAGGCCGCCGGTAAATCCGGTAAATGAGGGCTTGACATGGAACCTTTCAGTTACACGAAACCCGCCGGCCTCAACGCGGCCATTGCCGCTGGGGAACGCGGCGGCCGGTACATCGCCGGCGGCACGACGATGGTCGACCTCATGCGCGAAACCGTTGAACGGCCCGGTGCTCTCGTCGACATCGCCGGCCTGTCCCTGCGCGATGTCGCCGTCACGCCGGGCGGCGGGCTGCGCATCGGCGCGCTCGTCAGCATGTCGGACGCCGCGGCTGACCCTCGGGTGCGCACCACCTTCCCGGTGGTCTCCCAGGCCCTGGAGCTCAGCGCGTCGCCCCAGCTGCGGAACATGGCCACCATCGGCGGCAACATCATGCAGCGCACACGCTGCACGTACTTCCGCGACGTGACTGCCGCGTGCAACAAGCGCTCCCCCGGTTCTGGCTGCTCCGCGCTCGAAGGCATCAACCGCAGCCACGCGATCCTCGGCGATTCCGACCACTGTGTGGCCACACACCTCTCGGACGTCGCTGTCGCGTTCTCGGCACTCGACGCCTCCGTGCATCTCTTCGGCCCGCAGGGCGAACGCAGCGTTGCTCTGCGGGACTTTCTCCTCCCACCGGGTACTACGCCTGATCGGGAGCACGCGATCTCGCCCGGCGAGCTGATCACCGCGGTCGAGGTTCCGGCGCACCCGCGCCCGTTGCGGTCGGGATACCTGAAGGTCCGCGACCGCCAGTCCTACGAATTCGCCCTCACCTCGGCCGCGGTCGCCCTGGCGATCCGAGGCGGGACCATCAACGCCGCCAAGGTCGCCGCGGGCGGGGTCGGCACCGTTCCCTGGAAACTCGACGCCGTCGAGAAATTCCTCGTCGGGAAGAAGCCGTCCGCCCAGCTGTGGGCCGACGCGGCCGCGCGCTCAGCGGACGGGGCACGCCCGCTCGCGCACAACGGATTCAAGGTCGACCTGCTCAAACGAACGGTCGAACGGCAGCTCCGGATCGTAGGAGAAGGACGATGAGCCTCCAGCCACAGCGCGCAGTCGGCACGCCGACGTCCCGGGCGGACGGCTGAAGATCACCGGGCGCGCCACTTACGCGGCTGAGCACCCTGTCCAAGATGCATTGCACGCCGTGATCGTGAACGCCAGCGTCGGTGCCGGACGCATCACGTCGATCGACGACCGCGCCGCCCTCGCCCAACCGGGCGTGCAGACCGTCATCAGCCACCGCAACGCGCCGAAACTGCCGTATCGCGACAGTCCGAACGCGAACAACCCGGACGGCAACCGGCTGCGCGTCTTCCAGGACGATCAGGTCAGGTTCTTCGGCCAGCCGGTCGCCGTAGTCCTCGCCAGCACGCTCGAGGCGGCGCAGCACGGCGCACGAATGGTCAAAGTGCAGTACGAGGCGCGTCAACCAGCCACCGACCTGCGCACCGGCCAGGCGACCGCCCCGACCAGCTATGCGCGCGGAGACGCTGACCGTGCGTTCGCCGCTGCGCCGGTCAAACTGGACACGACCTACGAGATGGCGCGCAATCATCACAACCCGATGGAGCCGCACGCGACCATCGCCCAGTGGGACGGCAACCGCCTGACTGTGTGGGACAAGACCCAATGGATCGGCGGCACACAACGCGAACTCGCGGCGGTATTCGGCATTCCGGACACCTCGGTGCGGGTTCTCTCCCCATTCGTGGGCGGTGCCTTCGGCAGCGGGCTGCGTGCCTGGCCGCACGTGATCGTCAGCGCGCTGGCGGCACGGCTGGCCGGGAAACCGGTCAAGCTCGTGCTCACCCGCCGGCAGTTGTACTCCAGCACCGGATTCCGGCCCCGTTATGACTATCGCGTCCGCGCAGGTGCTGACCGCCAAGGTCGCCTGAACGCGATGATCCACGACATCTCGGCGGAAACCTCGTCGTACGAGACGTTTACCGAAGCCGCGATGGCACCCGGGCAAATGCTGTACAGCATGCCCAACGTCCGAGTCGACTACCGCACTGTCCCGCTCGACGTCAACACACCGATCTGGATGCGCGGTCCTGGCTACGCGACCGCGTCGTTCGCGATCGAGTCCGCAGTGGACGAACTCGCGCACGAACTGCGTCTGGACCCGATCGCCATACGCCAGCGCAACGAACCGGCCGCCGACGGGTCGACCGGGCTGCCCTTCTCCACGCGCCGGCTGCGCGAGTGCTACACCACCGGCACCCGGGAATTCGGCTGGGACAAGCGCAACCCGACGCCGCGATCCACTCGCGACGGAGACTTGCTGATCGGCACCGGCATGGCCACCGCGGTCTACGACACCGCGCGCGGTACCGCCCAGGCCTACGTCCGCCTCGATGCACGAGGCACCGCGCTCGTCCAGTCCGCCACCAGCGACATGGGTCCCGGCACATACACCTCGATGACCCAGGCGGCTGCGGACGCACTGGGGCTCACCATGGACACCGTCCGCTTCCAGCTGGGCGATTCCGCCATGCCGCCCACCCCGCCGCACGGCGGCTCCATGACCATGGCGAGCGTCGGCTCAGCAGTCCTCGACGGCAGCGACAAAGTCCGCACGCAAGCGATCACACTGGCAGTCAACGACGTCCGCTCGCCACTGCACCAGGTTAATCCCGCTGACGTGATCGTCCGCAATGGACGATTGGCGGTCAAGAACAATCCCGCACGAGGAGAGACCTACCAGGAACTGCTCGCGCGCCAAGGCCGCCCGCACCTCGAAGCCATCGGCGGATTCGCCCCGCCAGAGCAGAACCGATCGTCCTTCTACGCTTACGGTGCGGTCTTCGCGGAAGTCGCCGTGGACGCCAGGCTGGGCCTCGTCCGCGTCCGCCGGATGCTCGGCGTCTACGACGCCGGCCGGATCGTCAGCCCGAAACTCGCCGAAAGCCAGGCAATCGGCGGAATGGTGGGCGGCATCAGCGCAGCGCTGCTGGAGCACACTGTCACCGATCCGCGCGACGGCCGCATCGTCAACGCCAACCTCGCCGACTACCTCGTCGCCGTCAACGCCGACGTCCCCGAGCTTCGGGCGATCTACCTCGACGGCAACGACCCGCAAGCCGACCCGCTCGGAGTCAAAGGGCTCGGGGAAGTTGTCTACGTAGGCGTCGCTCCGGCGATCGCCAACGCGGTATTCCACGCGACGGGAAGCCGGATCAGGAACCTCCCGATCACCGCTGAGTCCCTGCTCTGAACGGAGGGGCGGCGCATCCTGTCCCGGATGCGCCGCCCCTCGCTCATACGGTCAGCAAGGCTTTGATCGCCCGGCGTTCGTCCATCGCCCGGTACGCCTCCGCCGCGTCGGCGAGCGGCACCGAGAGGTCGAACACCTTGCCCGGATCGATGCGTCGCTGCCAGATCAGATCGATCAGCTCCGGCAGGAAACGTCGCACCGGGGCCGGCCCGCCGTGCAGATGCACTGCGGAAAAGAACAACTCTCCGCCAGGCAGCTCCACGTCGTGCGACACACCGACATACCCGACATGACCGCCCGCACGGGCGGAACGGATCGCCTGCATCATCGACTCCTGCGTGCCCACCGCCTCGATCACGCTGTGCGCTCCCAGCCCGCCGGTAAGTTCCTTGATCCGTGCAACTCCCTCGTCGCCGCGCTCCTCCACGATGTCCGTCGCGCCGAACTCGCGGGCGAGCGCCTGCCGGTCCGAGTGCCGGCTCATCGCGATGATTCGCTCCGCGCCGAGTTCCCGGGCTGCCAGGACGCCGAGCAGCCCGACGGCGCCGTCCCCGACGACAGCGACCGTCTTGCCCGGCCCAGCCTCCGCCGCCACAGCTGCGAACCAGCCGGTCCCGAGCACGTCGGACGCAGCGAGCAGACTCGGGATCAGGTCTGGTTCGGGATTTCCGGGCGTCGCGACGAGGGTGCCGTCCGCCCACGGCACCCGGAGCCGCTCCGCCTGGGACCCGATGCCTCCGATCGGCACCGCGTTCACACAGCGGCTCTGGTAACCGGCCTGGCAGATTTCGCAGGTGTTGTCCGAAGCGAAGAACGACCCGACCACGAACTGGCCCGGCCGCACCTGCTCGACGGCACTGCCGACCTCCTCGACCACGCCTACGTACTCGTGCCCCATCGGGGCCGGGCCGGAAACGTCCTCGATGCCGCGGTAGGGCCACAGATCCGACCCGCAGACACAGGCCGCGGAGACCTTGATGACCGCGTCGGTCGGCTCGACGATCCGCGGATCCTCTCGCGTCTCCACCCGCACATCGCCAGGGGCGTTCAGCACCACGCCACGCATTCGCTCGCTCCCTCCTGCTTGGGCTGCTCGGCCACGACGCTAAGCGCTTCTTGCGCCGCACCCAGGGTCAGCAGACCGAAGCCACCCGACAGAGTGACTGAGCACTGCGGGCAAAACTCTCAGAAGCCGCCCAACGCGTTTGCCGACAAGCTTCATTCCTTCGCTCGGCGCGGTTGCGGTTCCTCCGGCGATGGTTTGGCCAGGAAGTCTCCCTTGAACAAGTCCTCGTAGATAGCGAACAGCCGGCGCAGGACGGCGGCGAGCGAGATCACGAGATGGATCAGCAGCGCGACACATACGCTGGAGGCGACGTTGCCAGGGATCCCGTCCGCAGTCAGGAGCGGCCACGACGCCATCAGCGCCAAGCCGAGCGCCAGCAGCATCGCCATCAACGACACGTGCAACGCACCGACTGCGGACGAAGCGACCAGTTCTTTCAATCCCGAACGAATACGGTAGTCCGGCACCTCTTGGATCTTGATCCGCAGATTGGCCAGGAACACAAAAGTGCTGAGCATCGCTCCGACCAGCAGCGACGTCGCCGAAAGGAGCTGGGCAATCCCGCCGAGCTGGAGACGGAATGCCAGGAAAAGCACCAGGCCGACGGTCGGAGTACCGTACAGTAGGGCACGCTCGGCCCACGTCAGCCGGTCGCTGTCCGGTCCGCGCATCGCCTTGCTGTTGTAGAGAAAAATAGGCCACGGATTGAACCTGCGCAGCTTGTCCATCCCGGCCGGCCCTCAATCGTCGATTACCGGGCGCCAGTTCGCGGCCACGTCCACGTTCAGGAACGTCAGCGCATCTCGCGCCGTCGATGCCACTTCGTCTACGAATTCAGCGGCCGTCAGCCGTTCTTCCGTGTCGATCTGGTACGTGAACCGCGGCCACGAAGAACGTACGTCGAGCTTGCGTTCTTTACCGTCGCGAACGGTGATGATCCGTTCCTCGTCGAAGTCTTCGTCATCGAAATCGCGCAGCCCTACCAATCCGACAAGGCGCGGTCGCCGGTCCGGCTGGCCGATCATCGCGCGCAGCGCGTTCACCACCTTCGCCTTGAGCTGCGAACCATTCTCCAGGTCCAGATGCAGCCACGATCGACGCACGTTTTCGCTGGTGAACCGAGTGCGGTCCGGCGAGGGAGTGGACTGCACCAATTCCACACCCGTGACACCGACCGCATCATCGGCAAGAAACTCGCTCCAGGCGTGGCCGTCCACCGCGTCGGACGTGATCCGCAAGAAAACGCCCAGGTCACGAAGCTTGTAGTTCAGCTGGCGCAACGTCGCGCCCTGCAAGTGCGACCGCCCCTTCACCTCGGTGATCAGCAGGCCGGACTCCCCGTACGGAGGAATGATCAGCAATGAATAGAAGGCGCTGAGCACCGCGTCGCTCTGCCCGATCGAGCGGGGATTGCCAAGGGTCTCGTCCGCGTCGACATCGATTACCTCGCGGGGCTCCCCGTAATCCCCGCCCTTGACCGTCAGCAGAATCCCCCACGCGTCCGCGCGGACCTGCGAGATGCGGGTGTAATGCCGGCGAACCTCATCCTTCTCGCCCCGAGCTAAAGCATCGTTCGCCGCCTTGAACACCGCCTGATACAGGCCGCCAGCCGCCTCCGGCTCAGTCAGTGCGATCCTCGGCGTCTGCTTGCGTGGCCGCGTTATGAACAATTCTGCGACACGGTAGCCATAAGTTGTCATTTCCCCGCCCTCGGTCGCTCTCCGCAACGACCGAGGGTCATCCACTTCGACAACTCCAGTCAAGATCCACACCCCCGAGGCAACCATTCAGCCCATTTATTCGAACACATGTTCTATCGTGATTCAAGGCTGACCACCCACACGGAGGAACCGGACGACTGTGACGGCAGGCGATAGTTGGCATGTCCCAGTGCTTGTTGGCATGGTGCTTAGCGATGCGCGACTACGGCAGGTGGCTGAGCACTTCTTCTGACCGGCTGAGCGTTGGTTGTGGGCCACGATGACGCTCACGCGCTCCGGATTGCCGATGCGACTGGCAAGCCCCGCGGATATTCGGTGGCCATCCCGCCAGCCCGATGGAGATACTCGGAATGTGCGCATCATGTTCCATCACGTCCCGCGCGGGGAGTCCGCGGCGTGGATCCACCGCGCTGACGGGGTGGTCCTCGTCCTCCCGTCGTATTCGCGCAAGTGGCGAGTGCCGCACGACCTCGCGCACGCGGCGGTCGAAAGGGAGCTGCGCCTGGGCGGAGGGGTGTTCGGCTGCATCGCGGCCGGCGCGGTGTTCGACAACATGCGGGTGGCCGAAGGCAGGCCCCGCCACGATGCGAAGGCCCGCAGCGCCAAGGTCCTGAGGACAGCGAAACGGTCGATCGGGGTCGCCGAAGTGATGGCCGGGGTCGTCCACGAAGCCGTCGAGCGGCGGCTGGCGACTCCCTTCGAGCAAGCCCGCGAGGGCTGGGGCGCACTCGCGCAGGACCCGTTCCCGTGGACCGACGCCGACATCACTCGCGCCACCGACGCTCTGCGCGAACTCGACGGGCAATGGCAAGCGAGCCCGAACCCGCTGGAGTTCGACTGGCCGGATTCCTTGCGCGCCGACCGCTGATCGGTGCCTGCCCCACCCAACC
>NZ_PQIA01000064.1 GCF_003385235.1 Amycolatopsis circi
AAGGAACAGCCCCAAAGGTTGTTTGTGCTGAGGGTTCGGGGGTGCTTGTCAAGGCGGGAAAGATGCCTTGACAAGCACCCCCGAACCGCAGGGAGGCTTCGTATCGGGGTGCGGGGAGGGGCTGGGTGCCTCGCTCGTTGGGTGCGTCGCTGCCGGTTGGTGTGGGTGGGTGGTCCGTGAAGGGCTCCTTGAGGGAATCTGAGGCCGTGAAGGGGCCCCTCACGGACTATCGCCGCCGCCAGAAAGCCGTGAAGGGCTCCTTGCGGGAATCAGATTCCCTCAAGGGGTCCCTCACGGACTGGTGCGGGGCAATGCCAGGGACTTAAGGCGGCGCCGTGGGTGCGGTTCGAAGTGTGCCTGTCCTGGTCGTCGGGGTTGGCGAGGCGGGCGCGGGGTTTGCTGTCCGTGAGGGGAACCCTGAGGGACTCTGAGTCCCTCAGGGTTCCCCTCACGGACGCGCGGAAGCGGCTAGGTGGGCCTAGGTCGGGCGTTTCGGCGGAAGTGACGTCCTTTGTGGACGGTAGGTGGGCTGAGGCCACGCCGCTTAAGTCCCTGGCATTGGACTGGTGCGGGTCGTGAGGGGAACCCTGCGGGACTCTGGGTCTGTGAGGGTTCCCCTCACGGCGTTAGAGGGGGGTGGTGCTGGGGATGCGCAGGGATTTGGTGCCTAGGCCGGTCGGGCCGCTGGGGTGTTGGCGCGGTTCTGCGCCGATCGCGACGGGAGGGGTGCCGGTGCAGCCTGGATGCAGCAGGGCTTGGCGGGCGGCAGGTGGTTTCGTGGCGTCGCTCGGCTCGGAGGGTGCTTCTGCGGGGAAGCGTGCGTCTCGGACTCGGTCCAGTTCTTCGTCTGTGTACCGGGCGGATTCGTGGTGCCAGTTCGCGATCCCGGTCATCAGGTTCTTCAGCAGGTCCGCGTAATCGGTGAGAGTGTCCTGAGCCGCCGCGTCCAGGCTGTAGTCGGCGAACAGGCCCGGCAGTCCGACGTCGACCGCGTGTCGGAATTCGGTCAGTCTTGCTTCTGCCAGGTTGGCGACTATGCGC
Source organism: Amycolatopsis circi (assembly GCF_003385235.1). GTDB lineage: Bacteria > Actinomycetota > Actinomycetes > Mycobacteriales > Pseudonocardiaceae > Amycolatopsis > Amycolatopsis circi. The sequence continues at coordinate 1,042 of NZ_PQIA01000064.1, forward strand.
AGGGCTTGATCTTGTTCTACGTCCAGGAAAGATCGTACTACCAGCACGGCATTGTGCAAGCCGCCTTCGTATTCTATTTCCTTGCGGTAGGAGAACAAATCGTTGATCAGCCAGGCGTAGTCGGCAGCCGAATCTTCCAGTGCTTCGATGACTCGGTTCCGGTGGATTTCCGGGGGCACGGTGCGGCTGTTGGTGAGCCGGCTGATGCTTGTCACCAGGTCGGAACCGAAGGTGCGGCGGCGCATTTCGACGTAATCGATCGGGTCGGAGATGCGGTTTTGGGCTTGGTTGGCCAGTTCCCACACCCAGGCGTCGAGCATGGTCTCGACCGTGCAGCGGAAGGCTTCGCGGTCGGTGGCGCTCAGCGGGCCGGTGGTGCGTTGCCACAGGTCTGCCAGGCCGGTTTCCAGTGCGGTCAGCGGTGGTGGCGGAGGGGCGCCGTCGGTGGGCATGAAGAGTTTGAGTCGTTCGGTGGCCAGTTTGGCTGCTGGCAGGTCGTTGGCGAAGACTTCCGGGTAGTAGTCGTCGGCGTAGGTGCCCCAGGTTAGCCAGTCGATGGTGAGGGACAGTTGTTCCTCGGATGCGTCGGGGCAGATGCCCGCGGCGGCCAGCGGTACGTCGGAGGCGCGCAGGCGGGTGGCGTCCCAGACTTGTTCGGACAGCAAGCCCATTCGTTGCGGCCAATCGGCGATTTTCTTGCGTTCGGCGGCTAGGTGCGGGCTTAAGCGCAGAGGGAACGGCAAAGGCAGGGCGGGCAGGGGGACTGGGCCCAGTTGCTCGTAGGGCTGGTGGGTGAAGGCCCGCGTGCGTTGGGGTGCGGTGGCGGCGACGGAGCGGAAGATCCGGGCAGCGGAGGTGCCTAGTCCGGACGGGCCGCCTAGCAACTCTGGGCCGCCGTGGGCGGCTAGGGCGCCTTCGTTCATGTAGCGGCTTGAGCGCAGATGCCATTCGTGTCCGCCGGATTGCCAGTCTTGCAAGCCTTTGACGTAGGCGAACGTTTCGGCTCGTCCGGCGGGTGGTACGCCGTGTTCGTCGGAGAGGGCGGGGATTTCGGTCAGTGCGGTGTGTTCGAATTGGTGCAGGCGCGAGGTCAGGAGGTCGTTTACCGCGTCGGCGGCCTCTTGGGTGGTGCAGCCTAGGAACTTTTCGAAGACCAGGACGCTGTTGGACAGTTCGCCCTCGTCTTCGACTTCGCGCTGGTAGGAGAACAGGTCGTTGCGTAGGTGTACGGCGTCGGCGAAGCAGTCGCGCAGGACTTCCATCGGGCGCTTAGCCGCGATTTCGTCTGGGACTTCGGCATTCAAAGAATGTTCGATCAGGTTGGCCGACCACGGTGCGCCGCCGACTTTGCGCCGCATCGCGACGTATTCGATCGGGTTCGCGACGCGGCCCTCGTTCATGTTGGCGAGTTCCCACAGCGATTCGTCGAGCAGGTTGCGGGTGCTTTCACGGAAGCGTCGCCGCCAAGCTGCTGAGCGGTGTGGCACGGTGCGGTTCCACAGGTCGGTCAGGCCGCGTTCTACCGGATTTTCCGGGGTTTCGGTGATCGCACCTTCGGCGGGCATGAAGCGGGCGATGCGGTCTAGGTACGCGCGGGCGTGCTCGATGTCGCCGGTGCGTTTGAAGAGTTCCAGGAAATGGTCGTCGAAGTAGAAGACCCAGACGTACCAGTCGGTGACGAGGTCCAGTTCCCGCGGGGCGGCGTCGGGGTGGGTGTAGGAGCACAGCAGGGCGTAGTCGTGGGAGTCGAGGTCGTGTTCGTTCCAGATGACGGTGCCGTGCTGGGGCACGTCGATCATGTCCATCGAGTATGCCCACGCCTTGCTGTGCTTCCGTGCCTCGTCGAGGTGCGGGTTCAGCCGGGCCGGATAGGACAGATAGAACTCGGGCAGGACGAACGGCTGCACGCGTGCTCCCTCGTCGCGGGGTACCGACTCCACGAGGCAAACAGACCCGACCGGCGCGGCGGAAGCCCTGCCACTCCGCCGTCGCGGGGGATCGCCCGGGCGGCCCAGCGCGGCCCGTCGCGGGGTCGCCGCTGCGTGCTGTCGCGTCGCTCGTCGGTGGACCGCGAGCCGACATCCGGGTGCGGGCGGCAGCGGTAGTTGTCCGCCGGACAGTTTCTTGCAACGTGTGCAAATTGGAGTATTCTCGGTTTTTCACACGATGGCAAAGCGGCCGGATCCGGGACGGTCACCTCTTCGAGAAGCCCAGCGGTGTGGTGCGCGGGAGGGGTCGCCAGGAGGTTGTGGCGCCGTCCCGTCCTAGGAGTGACGCTCATGTCGCCTGGTCCCCTCACTTCCCCTTCCCGGCCGAGACGGCGAGGCGCGCTGGTCGCCGCTGTCGTGCTCGGCGCCGCGCTCACGGCCGCGTTTCCGGCGGGCACCGCCACCGCGGCCACCACCTCCGGCGGAGTGCTTTACCGGCCCAGCACCGCCAGTGGTTCCACTGAGGACGCGAGCTATCCGCGCGTCATCCGCCTCGCGCACAACGGCAGTGCGAACGGCACCCTGCTGTCCACTTTCTCGCACTCCGGCACCGGTGTCGGGAAGGCGAACTTCCCGGTCTACCGCTCGACCGACAACGGCGTCACCTGGACGTCCTCGCCGATCAGCACAGTCACCGACACCCAGCACGGCTGGGATCTCGACGGTCCGACGCTGTACGAACTGCCGCGCGCCGAAGGATCGCTCCCGGCCGGCACGCTGCTCGCCGCGGGCACTGCCTGGAACCACGGCGACTACACGCAGCAGGCGGTCGAGGTCTTCGTGTCCACCAACCAGGGCGCGAGCTGGACTTACCGCAGTTCGTGCGCGGCCGAGTCCGGGATGGCCAACACGATCGGCCACGGCATCTGGGAACCGGAGTTCGCCACCACCGACCACGGGCTCATCTGCTACTTCTCCGACGAACGCCCGTCGGTGAACAACTACGCCCAGGTCCTCGCCCACGCGGTCTCCACCGACGGAGGCCTGACGTGGGGCAACGAGGTCTACGACGTCGCGGTGCAGAACGGCGTCGAGCGGCCCGGGATGGCCACCGTCGTCCCGTTGCCCAACGGCACCTACGCGATGACCTACGAGGACTGCAAAGCCGGCTTCGATCCGGACCAGGCTTGCGACGTCTACCTCAAGACGTCCCCGGACGCCGAAGCGTGGAATCCCGGCAGCCTCGGCACCCGGATCGAGACCGCCGACCACCGGTTCCTGCTGCACACGCCGTACCTGACCTGGTCGCCGGCGGGCGGCGCTAACGGGACTCTCGTCGCGTCCGGACAGCGCGTCGTCGCGGGCACGGACGGCTCGCTGGCGGTCCAGCCGGAGGACGGGCACGTGCTCTTCGTGAACCGGAACCTCGGATCCGGTGCCTGGCAAGAGATCACCACACCGGTGACCACCGCGCCGACCGGCGGTTACGACGCGGGCGAGACCGCCTGCGCCGGGTACAGTTCGCCGCTGCTCGGCGCGCTGTCGGGCAACACCTTCCTGATGCTCGCGGGCACGCATTTGTCCACCGGCAAATGCGAAACGGACTTCGGCACGGCGACCTTGCCGAACGCACAGGGCCAGATCACCGGTCCCGGCACCACCGGCAAGTGCGTTGACGTCAACACCAACACGTCGGTCAACGGCAACGCGGTGCAGCTCTACACCTGCGGTATCGCGACCGGTCAGCAGTGGTCGCTGGAAACCGACGGCACGATCCGGGCTTTCGACAAGTGCCTGAACATCGTCGGCGGCGGCACCGCGAATTCGTCCAAAGTGGAGCTTCGCGACTGTCTCGGTACGCCTGCGCAGCAATGGCAGGCAAGGGCGGACGGGTCGATCTACAACCCGCAGTCCGGCCGGTGCCTTGACGATCCGCAGGCCCAGACCGCGGACGGCACGCAGTTGCAGATCTATGACTGCAACGGCTTGTTCACTCAGGTCTGGCACGTCCCAGCCTGATGAGAAAGGGCGGCCAGCTCAGCTGGCCGCCCTTTCCCCTTAACGGATCAGTCTCGCGCACCCCGCCGGTTCAATTCCTCGACGACCGCCGCGTCCACAAAGGTCCGGGCGGTCACCTTGCCGTCCGTTTCCAGCCACAGGTGCAGTCGCGCCGGACCGCCCGGAGCCGGGACGGTCAGCGGGAACGCGTCGCTGAGCCGGAACGGTTTCGCTTGCGCGGCAAGGGAAGCCGAGGCCGGAGGCAGATTGCGCGAACCTGACGCGCCCCATCCGGCGTGCAGAGTTCCCGCGATCGGCTCCTGGCCGGTGTGCGAGACGTGCACGTCGAGGGTCAACGGTTCCGTCGGGACCGGCAGGTCGGCACCCGCGTGCGCGGGCACGAGGTCGACGACCAGGGTGGTCGCCGCGAAGGCGTCGGCCGGGTTGAGCCCGCCCCAGTCCTTCGGCCGCCGGTGCGTGTCCAGCAGGCCCGCCATTTCGTGTTCCACGTCGGTCAGTTCGGTGTAGATATAGCCGGAAAACCGGTCGTGCCTGCGGATTTCCTGGGTCTGCCAGCGTACGTGCCACGCCCGCTCCAGGCTGGTGAACCCCGCGCCGTACTCGCTGTTCAGCACCGGCACGCCGGAGCGCGGGAAATCGGCGGAACCATAGAACGATTTGTCGACCAGGAAATCCGGCCGGAGCTTGACCTCGAACGACTCCCGCTCGCCGGACGCGAGCGCGGCGAGGTTTTCCGCCCAGTTGCGCGGATTCTCGTCGTAGTAGTGCCAGTCGACCAGGTCGGTCTTCACGTGCGCCCAGCCGGAGTTCTCCACGATCGGCCGGGTGTCGTCGAGCGAGCGCATGAGGTCGTAGGCGCGCACGGCCGCGGCGGCGCGCTCCGGGCTGCCCGGGATGTCCCAGTCCAGGCCCCATTCTTCGTTGTACAGACCCCAGATCACGATCGACGGATGGTTGCCGTCGCGCCGGACCAGGTCCGGCAGTTGCGCCTCAAAGGCCGCCGCGGCGGCCGGGCTGAACCGGCTCGGAGCGGGCGGTTCGGCCCAGATCAGCATCCCGATCCGGTCGGCGTGGTCGAGCCATCGCGGTTCCTCTGCCTTGAGATGCTTGCGCACCAGCGAAAAACCGAGTTCCCGCGCGAGTTCGAGGTCGTGGACCAGCGCTTCGTCGTCCGGTGCGGTGAGCCCGGACTCGGGCCAGTAACCCTGGTCGAGCACGCCGCGCACATACAGCCGTTCTCCGTTGAGATACAACGCTTCGCCGCGCGTTTCGATCCGGCGAAGCCCACCGGTCACGGTCAGCCGGTCGGCGTAATCGCCTTCGCCGACGGTCAGCGCGATGGAGTACAGGTGCGGCGATTCCGGGCTCCACACTTGCGGCGACGGAACCTCCAGGCGACCGGAGAACCGCCCGTCCCGCACCGAAAGGACGGTCTCGCGGCCCTCCAGGAGCGCAATCACGGCGGCGCTGTCCGGAGCGTCCCCAGCAAGTTCGCCCGCGATGTCGAAGCCGGTCAGCGAATCCCCGCGCACGGAAACCTCGGCGGCGTAGGTGCGTCCGCGTGCCTCTAGCCAGACGCTCTGCCAGATTCCGGACGTCGGCGTAAAGGAGACGCCGTCGTAGTCGTCTCGCGGGATCGAGCGCTGTTTGCCGTGCGGGATTTCGCGTTTGTCCGCGGGCGCATCGACCTCAACGGTCAACTCGGCGGATTGGCCTGGCTCCAGCACGTCCGTGACGTCGAACTCGAACGAGCTGTGTCCGCCGACGTGTGAACCGAGGGGCGTCCCGTTGATCGAGACGACCGCCCGGTGATGCACCGCGCCGAAGCACAGCGCCACCCGGCGTCCTGTCCACTCCGCCGGAACCGTGACCGTTCGCGTGTAGACCGCGTGTTCCAGCCAGGTGCGATGCACGCCGGAAGCCGCGGTCTCCCAAGCGAACGGCACAGTGATCGACTCGGGCGCACCGTCGGCTGCGGCGAACCGCCAGCGGCCGTTGAGGCTCAGCCATCTCGTGGACCGGTCCCGGTCGGGACGCGGATACCCCGGCCGCGGGACCGCCTCCCCAGCGATCGGAGCGGCGGCGTTCTCGGCAATCGTCATGTGTCAGCCCTTTACGCTTCCGGCGAGGATGCCGTTGATGAAGTGCTTCTGCAGCACGATGAACAGGATCAGCAGCGGGACGAGCGCGATCGACGCGGCGGCGAGCAGTTCGCCGGTGATGGTCGCGTAATCGGACCCCACCCGGTTGCCCGAGATGTTCTGGGCGAGCGTCGAAAGAACCACCTGGAGAGTGGCCATCCGGCTGGAACTGGCCGCGACGACCGGCCAGACGAAATCGTTGTAGATGTTCATGATCGTCAGCACGCCGAGCCCGGCGAGACCCGGCCGGATCGCCGGGACCACCACGCGCCGGAAGATGCCGAACTCGCCGCAGCCGTCGACGCGGGCGGCGTCGAGCAGTTCGTCCGGCACCGCCGCGATCACCTGGCGCATCCAGAAGATCGCGAACGCGTCGACCGAACCGGGCAGGATCAGCGCCTGGTAGGTGTTGACCCAGCCGAGTTCCTTCATCTCCAGCAGCAGCGGGATGACGAGCACGATCGTCGGCAGCATCAGAGTGAGCAGCACCGCGCCGAAGATCAGGTTCCGGCCCGCGAAACGGTATTTCGCGAACGCGTAGGCCGCCAGCGGCGCGCAGAACATCGTGATCGCGCCCTTCGCCACGAGCACGATGCCGGTGTTGAGGAACCCGCTGCCGATCGGGACGTCCTGGAACATCCCGCGGAAATTGGCGAGGGTGAAGGTCGCCGGGTCGAACGCGAGCGGATTCCGGATGATCTCGCCCGCCGGTTTGAACGACGACAGGATCGCCCACGCCACCGGCGCGAGCAGGGCGACGGTCAGCACGAGCAGGAACGCGTGCGAGCCGAGCAGCGGCCGGGCCCGTCGTTCACGGACGCCGAGTGCGGTCATCTCAATCCTCCGCTCGGAGCAGCCGGACGAAAAGCAACGACACCGCCATCACGACGATCACCAGCAGGAACGAGTTCGCCGCCCCGGTGCCGAGATCCGCGCGGGTGATGTGGTTGTAGAGGTAGAGCCCGGCCGTGGTGGTCGAGTTGTACGGCCCGCCTTTCGTCACCACATACGGCTCGGCGAACATCTGGAACACCGCCAGCGTCTGCAAAACGAGGCTGAACATCAGCGAGCGGCGCAGCAGCGGAACGGTGATCGACCACAGCTGCCGCATCCGGCCCGCGCCGTCGAGCGAGGCCGCCTCGTAAAGGCCGCGGTCGATCTGCTGGAGTCCAGAAAGGACGATCAGGATCACGAACCCGGTGGTCTTCCAGAGGAACAGCAACGCGAGCGTCGGCTTCGCCCACCCGCTCGTCACGAGCCAGCCGACCGGCGGGAGGCCGACCGCGCCGAGCATCGCGTTCACCGCGCCGTTGTTCTGGTCGAACAGCACGATCCAGATCTGCGCGACCGCGACCAGCGGCGTCACGAACGGCACGACGAACGCCACCCGGTAGAACCCGCGCAGCCGCTTGATCGCGTTGAGCAGCACCGCCACGAGCACCGCCAGCACCAGCTGCGCCGGGACGATCAACAGCCACAGCACGCCGGAATTGCCGAGCGACGACCAGAATCCGCTGCTGGTCAGCAGATAGCGGTAGTTGTCGAGGCCGATCCAGTGCGCGGCACCGGATCCGTGCCAGTCGGTGAAGCTCAGACGCAGCGTGAAGAACAACGGGTAGACGCTGAAAGCCAAGAACACCAAGACAAACGGCAGCACGAACACATACGGCGCGAGGAGGCGGCGCAACGGAAGCGTGTGCCGTCGACGGCGCGGTGTCCGGGTGCGCGGCTCGACGGCCGGTTCCCGGAACACCTTCGCTGCGGGAGAAACGGAACGAGTGGTCATTTGCGGTCGATCAGGTTGGTCTGGATGTCCTTGCCCGCCTTGTCGATCACCTGTTGCGGGGTGAGCGCGCCGTCCAGCATTTTCTGCAGGTCGGTGCCGAGGTAGTCGACCGCGCCGGACCACCAGGCCGGGATCGGCGCCCCGCCGGGGATTTCCTGGCCGGCTTCGACGGCGGTCTTCCAGAGGTCCTGGCCGCCCATCGCGTCGATCGGCCGGAACAACGGTTTCGCCGGATCGGCGGCGGGACGGTAGGCGGGGACCGAGGTGTTGAGGCCGCCCGGATAGACCGCGTTCGGGCCGTAGACGCCGGTGTAGCCCGCCTGGTCGAACATCAGGAAGCGGTAGAAAAGCCAGGACAGCTTGGGATTCTTGGCGTCCTTGGGGATGACGAACGACGAACCGCCCATCGCGCCGCTGCGCGCGCCGCCCGCGGTCCACGCCGGCAACGGCATCGCCCGCCAGTCGCCCTTGGTCGCGGTCAACTGCTGCTGCGGGGCGAAGTCGAACCAGATCGCCCACGGGTAGAAGACCTCGTCGGCCGAGTCCAGCGCGCTGACGTCGCTGGGCTTGAGGTACTCCGCGCGAGTGCCGAGCCCTTCTTTGCGCACGGTGTCCAGCCAGGTCAGGATCTGGTGGTACTGCGGGGAATTCAGCCGCAGCTTGCCGTCCGGACCGGCGAGGCCGGTGCCCAGCTGGCTGGCGAACATCTCGAGCTGGAGCTGGCTGTTGAAGGCGTCCTGCTCCAGGTGGATCGGCTTCGCGCCGGGCTTGAACTGCTGGTACTTCTTCGCCGCGGCGAGCAAATCGTCGTAGGTCTTAATGCCGTTCGGGTCGATCCCGGCCGAGCTGAGCGCCTTCGCGTTGTAGAACAGCAACCCGGGGTCGAGGTCGAAGGGCACGCCGTAGATGCCGCCGTTGACGGTGTTGACGTCGACCTTCTGCTTCGCGATGTCCTTGGTGTAGGGCGCGAGCACGTCCTTGAGATTCCACAGGTGGCTGACGTAGCCGCCGACCTTGGCGTCGTCGAGGAAGACGCCGTCGGGCACGTCGGTGCCGGTGATCAGCGTGTTCTGGAGCTTGCCCGCGATGTCGACGGCCTCGTGCTTGACCGTGACGCCGGGGTATTTCGCGGTGAACTTCTTGATCGCCGAATCGAAGACCTTGTACAGGTCGCCGGAGCGGTCCCAGACGGTGATCTCGCCCTTGGGCGCCTCGTCGGACGGGGCTTGCAGCACGGCGTTGTCCGTGGCCGGGGCGTCGGAGCTGATGTCCGGGCCGCAGCCGCTCAGCCCGGCGACGAGCAGGGCCGTAGCGGCGACGGCGGCGCCGCGGCGGGGGAGGAGGCGGGCTGTCCGTCCGCTCCGTCGGAGAGTGGGGTTCATGGCACTCCTTTGTGCGGGACGGCGGCAACGCGGCGTGCGGGGAGGGGCCCGCCGTGGGTTTGCCAACGTAGGCAAACTGTACGACATGCTTGCACACGTTGCAAAAGGTAGGATGACTTCCGGCGAAGGGGGCTACATGGCGGCGACGTTGCGGGACGTGGCGGATCGGGCACAGGTTTCGGTGCGCACGGTGTCGAACGTCGTCAGCGGTTACGAGCACGTCAGCGACAAGATGCGCCAGCGCGTGCTGCGGGCCATCGAGGAACTCGGCTACATCCCGAACCCGGTCGCGCGCACACTGCGCACCGGCAAAACGGGGCTGCTCTCGCTGGTGGTGCCGGAGATCGACGTGCCGTACTTCAGCCAGCTCGCCCGCGAGGTCATCGACGCCGCGGCCGACCTCGGCTTCCAGGTGATGATTGACCAGACCGGGCACGACCACGAGCGGGAACGCCAGCTGCTGCGCGGCGGAGGCAGGCGCAACCTGTTCGACGGCATGCTGTTCGCGCCGCTCGCGACGGGCGACGAGTTGCGCGACGTGGACCCGGCCCGCTCGTCGCCGCTGATCCTGCTCGGCGAGCACGTGTTCGACCGCCGCTTCGACCACGTGGCGATCGACAACGTCGTCGCGGCCCACGACGCGACGACCCACCTGCTCGACCGCGGCCGTACTCGCATCGCGGCAATCGGCGCTCAGCCGAAGGAAAGGTATGCGACGCCGCTGCAGCGCACCGAGGGATTCCGCAAAGCGCTCGACGAGCACGGCCTGGAACCGGTCAATGCGCTGCAGGCCACGGCTGCCCACTACGGCCGGGCGGACGGTTACGCGGCCACCGCGTCGCTGCTTCGCGAATCTCCGCGCCCGGACGCCGTTTTCTGCTATTCCGACCTGCTGGCGATGGGTGCGATCCGCGCGGTGTTCGACGCCGGTCTGCGCGTCCCGGAGGACGTGGCGATCATCGGCATCGACGACATCGAGGAAGGCCGGTATTCGCGGCCCTCGTTGAGCACCGTTTCGCTGGACACTCCGTTCATCGCGCGGACCGCGGTGTCCCGGCTGGCCGCGCGCATCGAGGATCCGGGGCTCCCCGCCGAGGAATTCGTCGCGCCGCACAAGCTGCTCGCGAGGGAGAGCACGGGCTGAGCGCGGCGCGAGGATTCCGGCGGTGTGTGAGGATGCGGGAATGAGCGAAGAAGAACCCCGCGTGTCCCGCAACGACAGCGAAAACCGCTACGAAGTGTATGCGGACGGCAAGCTCGCCGGCTTCGCCGAATTCACCCCGAAGGACACCGAAACCGTTTTCACCCACACGGAGATCGATGACGAGTTCGGCGGCCGCGGCCTCGGCAAGGTGCTGGCGAAGGCCGCGCTGGACGACGTCGTGGCGCGCGGCGGCGTGATCGTTCCGGTGTGCCCGTTCATCGCCGGGTATCTGCGCAAGAACGAGGGTTACGCCGAGCACGTCCGGTGGCCCGGACAGCACTGAGGTTTGCTCAGCAGCGCGCGGGGTTCTCGCGCCGCGCGGCTGGCCTGGCGCGCGATGCCGAGGTCGTGAGGGGAACCCTGAGGGAATCTGAGTCCCTCAGGGTTCCCCTCACGGACTTCGCGCCGAACCCGCCGCGCACCGCACTGCGGAGAAAATCCCACTGACGCAGGTCAGCAGCGCCGTTCGGGGTATTCCAGGTGGCCCGAACGGCGCAGTGGTGTCCGATTAGCCGGTATTTTTTGGTTATTAACCAACCTTCGTCGGTTTCGCGTTGGTTGCCGGGCAACAAAAGTGTGGGGCGTCCCACCGGTCGGTTTCAGCCCACCTGGAGGAAGATCCATGACTTCCCGGAAGACGCTCGTCGCGGGATTCACCGCACTGTCGGCCGCGGCCTTGACCGCGGGCATGTGCGTGAACGCCGCCTCGGCAAGCCCGATGGCGTTCGCCCAGATGCAGGCACAGGCGATCACCCAGGCGACGCAGGTCGCCGACACGCTCGGCGCCGGAAACGGCGGTATCTACCTCGAACGCGGCAAGGCGGTGCTGAACGTCACCGACACCGCCGCGCAGGAGAAGGCGAAGGCAGCCGGCTTCGCGACCAAGCTCGTCAAGCACAGCTTCACCGCCCTCACCGGCGCGAAGAACCAGATGGACACGGTGAAGAACGTGCCGCAGACGTCGTGGGGCATCGACACCAAGACCAACCAGGTCGTGGTGAAGATCTACGACTCGGCGTCGCAGGCCACGAAGGACAAGGTCGCCGCGGCGGCGGCGAAGCTGGGCGACGCGGCGCGCGTCGAGCAGCGCTCGGGCAAGCTGTCCACCTACATCGCGGACGGCGACTCGATCAACAACGGCCAGTTCACCTGCTCGCTCGGCTTCAACGTGACCAAGGGCGGCCAGCCGTACATGCTGACCGCGGGCCACTGCACCAATGAAGGCGGCACCTGGTCCGGCGGCGACGTCTCCGGCGCCCAGGTCGTCCAGAGCGACTGCCCCGGAGCCGACTCCGGTCTGCTGACCCGCCCGAACGGCACCGGCGACGGCGCGATCAACACCGGCCAGAAGATCTCCAGCGCCGGCAGCCCCACCGTCGGCGAGCAGATCGAGAAGATGGGCCAGACCACCGGCGGCGGCAGCGGCCAGGTCACCTCGGTCGACGAGTCGGTCAACTTCGACGTGGGCGTCCTGAACCACGAATTCGGCACCACCGCCCACACCGACCACGGCGACTCGGGCGGCCCGGCGTACGACGGGGACAAGGGCCTCGGCACCCTCTCCGGCGGCGACACCCAGACCAGCTACTTCTACCCGCTGACTCTGGAACTGCAGTCCTACGGCCTCGAACTCGCCTGAGGCTCTACCGTTTTTCGGCCCGCCGTCCCTCTTTCGGGGCGGCGGGCTTCTTTGCGTGCGGCGGTTTTTGTCGTACCCGGGGCTTAGAGTTGGCCGCATGAAGCCGAACCCGGCCCGAAACCTATGGACAGCAATAGAACCCCTCCACGCAGTCGTCTACTTCGCCCCGGAACCCGCCGCGGCGGCGAAGGACGTTGGCTTGCGCGGCTGGTGGATGGGCTACTTCGCGGGCCGGGCCGCGCCACTCGGTCCGATCGGCCCGGAACCGGTCACGTCGATGTTCTTCGGGTTCGCACCGCGGATGGTCGCGCGAGCACTGCCGGACGCGTGGACTTTCGCCTCTCCTGCGGACGTATTGCGTACTCGGGTGGAAGCGGTCGAAGCGGCGTTGGCGCGATTGCTCGGGCCGGACACTGTGGACGAGTTGGTCCTGCTCCTGGAACAAGCCGTCGCCGCCTGTCGATTCGATGCCCGGCCACTCGCCGCGGCTTGGTCCGCTGTGCCTCGTCCGGATCGGCCGTTGGCCCGGCTGTGGCTGGCGACCGCCGTGCTGCGTGAACACCGAGGCGACGGCCACGTCCTGGCCGCGGTCGCCTCCGGACTCACCGGTCTGGAAACCACCCTCACCCACATCGCCACCGGAGCCACCACCCGCGAGCAAGTCCAGCGCGCCCGGGGCTGGACCGACGAAGAATGGTCCGAGGCAACAGCAAACCTGCTCGATCACGGTTTGATCGACGCGGGCGGCCTGACCCCGGCCGGCGCGGAAGTCCGCCGCACCATCGAAGAAAGCACCGACCGCCTAGCCGCCGACCCGCTCGAAGCACTAGGCCCAGCAGGCGTCGACCGCGTGCTAGACCTGGCAACCCCGCTGAGCCGGCGGATCATCGACCGCGGCGGAGTCCCCGTCCCCAACCCGATGGGGGCACAACGACCCTAGGCACTGTCGATTCTCCGGCTCCCCATCCGACGCACTAGTGACAGCCACTAGAAGGGAGCCCTGAAGATGCTGCTGGAAGGCAAGAACGCGGTCGTGTACGGCGCTGGCGGAGGTATCGGCGGCGCGTTCGCCCGAGCGTTCGCCGAGGAAGGCGCGCGAGTCTTCCTGGCCGGACGTACCCGCGAGAAACTGGACCTCGTCGCCGACGACATCCGCGCCGCGGGTGGCACCGCCGATGTCGCGGTAGTCGACGCGCTCGACGAGAAATCCGTGGACGCGCACGCCGACGCGGTAGTCGAAGCCGCGGGCAGCCTCGACATCTCGGTGAACGTGATCAGCCACGGCGACGTCCAGGGAACTGCCATGGTCGAGATGTCGCTGGCCGACTACGAACAACCAGTGATCAACGGCGTCCGCACCACTTTCCTCACCATGCGTGCGGCCGGACGTCACATGAAGCGCCAAGGCAACGGCGTAGTCCTCCTCTTCGGCGGCGACGGCGATCCTGTGCGCAACCATGCGGTCGGCGGTCTGCAAGTCGGATTCGCCGCGCTGGAAGCCATGCGCCGACAACTCGCCGCCGAACTAGGCCGATACGGCGTGCGCACAGTGACCCTCCGAACCGGCGGCATCCCGGAAACGCTCCCGGCCGATTTCCCCGGTGCCGAGGAACTCACCGCGGAACTCGCCGAGCCGACCATGCTCGGCCGCACCGCGACGCTGGCCGATGTCGGTGCCGTAGCGGCGTTCGTCGCGTCCGACCGAGCCCGCACGATGACCGCTGCCACGGTGAACATCAGCTGCGGCGCACTAGTGGACTAGATCGCTTCGAAACCAGTGCGGCACCAGCGATCGCGAGAACCGCGAGCACGACACTCACCACGATGATCGTCGCGGTAGAGCCGAAACTGCCGACGACAAGTCCAAACGCGACAGACAGGAGCCCCATCCCGAGGCAGGCCACGACGAAGAACACCGAGCGAACCCCGCACGGGAGGCGGGTACCGCGGATTCGGCTGCGTAAGCCCGGTTGAACAACCTCCCGATGCCCGACCCCGTCGCCGCGCGTCCGCCGTCTGGGCGAAAACCCTGACCGACGCGGCCATCGAGCGTCGCGTCGATTTCGTGCTGCCGTGAGGCCAGTCGACGACCCCGGCGGCGCGGGTGTTGCGGACTGGACTGGCCGCGGCCGTCGCGGGTTAACCCTTCGCGCGGGCCTCGCGTTTCTGCTGCGAGGCCAGGGGGGAGACTCCGGCGGCCCGGGTGTTGCGGACTGCACTGGCCGCCGTCGCGGGTTAACCCTTCGCGCGGGCGGAAATCTGCTGTACCGACCAGCCGTTGCCGTCGGGATCGGCGAAGTGAATGAACCCGATGTTGTCGAGGTCCTCGAGCGCACCAGTGCCCGGATCCGAGCCGTAAACCTGCAGTTCTCCGACCTCGACGCCGCGTTCCACCAGCTCCTCGCGAGCCTTCCGCACATCGGCGACGACCAGCTGCAGACCCTTGAGCGACCCTGGCGGCATGTCCGGAACCATGCCCTTGCCCAGGACGATCGAACAGCCCGACCCCGGCGGCGTCAGCTGCACCAGCCGCTGTCCCGGCCCGGGGTTGATGTCGTGGTCCAGGTGGAAGCCGACCTGGTCGACGTAGAACGCTTTCGCCCGGTCCACCTCGGTGACGGGCACGACGACGACCTCGAGAGTCCAGTCCATGCGACGAGTTCTAGCGGTGGCCCGAGCAGCCGGTCAAGCGCTCGCCAGCTCCACCCGGTTCCGGCCGGACTTCTTGGCCCGGTACAGCGCGGCGTCGGCGGCCACCAGCACGTCGTCGACGCTGGCGAGATGCTCGGCCGGGTACAGGGCACAGCCGATCGAGACGGTCAGGTCGCTGATCACCGAATCCTGATCCGGCAGCGCGACGACAACCTGCGGGATCCGCCGCCGGATGCGGTCGGCGATGTGGCCGAGGTGCTCGGCGCTCGGGATGTCCGGCAGCGCGATCGCGAACTCCTCGCCGCCCCAGCGGCCGCACACGTCCTGCTCGCGGACCTCGTCACGCAGCGACAGTGCGATCTCGCGCAGCACCAGGTCGCCGGTGGGGTGACCGTAGGTGTCGTTGATCGCCTTGAAATGGTCGAGGTCGAGCAGCAGCACGCCAACGCTGGCCTGGTTCGCCCGCGCGCGTTCGAGGTAGCGCTCGGCGACCGTGCGCCACCAGCGTTTGGTGGCCAGGCCGGTCGTGACGTCGGTGCGCGCGTCGCGCTGGAACTGGGTGAGCAGCAGCCCGCGGTGCAATGCCACGAGCGCGATCACGACGCCCGCCAGGAGCAGCGGGTTGGCCAGCAACAGGAGCGCCGCGGTGACCAGACCGAGCCCGATCGCGCCCGCTTCGAGCAGCTGGTCGCCGAAACCGGAGAACAGGTCGGCGAACGACCGCGGCGGGCTCGACAGCGCGATCGCGACCATGACGAGCGCGGTGTTGATCGCCCAGCGCAGCCCGGCGGCCAGCACGAAGACGACGAGGTCGAGCAGCCCCGGGCCGAAGCCGCCGGCGAGCACCCCGGGGTACTCGTGCATGCCGAGCGCGAGCACCGCGACCGCGGCTTGCGTGCCGCACAGGACGGTCGCGCAGGAGAAAATCCAGCGGTGCGGCAGAACCGGCCGTTCGCGCGGCCAGACCCGCCACCAGGCGACGGCGTAGGTGAGCACGACCATCGCCGACGCGAGGATCGCCGGAAGCGCCACCACGGCGGCGATGCTCCACACGGCCTTGGTGTCGACGTACGCGACGGTGGGCGCGCGGCTGTACTCGCGCTGCCGTTCAATGTGCCGGGTCGCCTCGATCGCCAGCGCCGCGCACACCGCGAGGACGCCGAAGCGGACTAGATCGATCTGGTGCACCGGCGCGAGCCACGCGGTGGCGAGGGTCGCGCCCACCGCCACGACGTTCACCAGCAGCACATACATGCGGACGTGAGAGGGCAACCTCCATAGGCCCCAGCCTGTGAACCACCCGGCAACTCGTGCGCGCACTCTTCACCTCACCCGATTGGCTTCTACGGTAAACGACGAGGCGCGTTGTGTGCTGCCTGTCGTCCGGACTCTGGGAAGCACCGGGGCGATTTCGCCCGGACAGCCCAGCGCCAGACGGCCGGCGAGGGGAGGTGGCCACTGTGAGTAGTGGCCACCTGCTCCGAATCCGGGCCGGACCAGGGAATCCACGAGGGTCCCTTTGGGCCCCCACGGCCACTTTCGGTGACCGGCCTACCGGCGATGACGTGCGAAAACCGCCGAAGGCGCGACTCTGAAACGGAGGTGACAACCGTGCGCGACAACAACTGGACGGCTCCGCGGTGACCTAGGTCTCTTCGCGGTCTCGACTCGAGGTCGAGACTTTCGGTCCTCGCTGCTGAGAGGAGGTGCCCACAGTGCGGGACAACAACTGGTGAACGGGACTGAACCGGGAATCCGGGGCGCGGAAGGAAAGCGGAAAGGAGACGGCGAGATGCGCGACAACAACTGGACCCGCTGAGGACGGCTGGCTGATCGGGACGGGTGATCGGAAAGGAGGAGTCGCGGTGCGTGACAACAACTGGACCCGCTGAAACCGCCGAAAACGCTGGACGAACTGCTGTGGAAAGAGGTGAGCAACTGCCATGCGCGACAACAACTGGACTCGCTGAACCTGCCGACTCACTGGCCGCTGATCGAGGAGGGGAGCTGCCCGCGATGCGCGACAACAACTGGAACCGCTGAAGTCCGCTGTTCGCCGAGTGACGACAAGGAAGGGGATTGCTGTGCGTGACAACAACTGGACTCGCTGAGTTCTGCTGATTGCTGACTTCTGCCCCTCGCGAAAGGAACTGCCGCCGTGCGCGACAACAACTGGTGCCGCTGAGCCTCGTTGACCACCGACCGCCGAACTGCGAAGGGAGCTGCCCGCGATGCGTGACAACAACTGGACTCGCTGAGTTCCACCGATCACCGACCGCCGAGTCACGAAGGGAGCCGCCGCCGTGCGCGACAACAACTGGACCCGTTGAACCTCGCCGACCACCGCCGACTCGAGAAAGGAGCCGCTGCGATGCGTGACAACAACTGGGCTCGCTGAGTTCCGCCGACCGCCGACCGTCGAGCCACGGAAGGAACTGCCGCGATGCGTGACAACAACTGGAGCCGCTGAATCCCGCCGACCACCGCCCGTCGACTCGCGAAGGGAGCCGCTGCGATGCGTGACAACAACTGGACTCGCTGAACCCCGCCAACCATCGACCGTCGAGCCATGAGAGGAACCGCCGCCGTGCGCGACAACAACTGGACCCGCTGAACCCCGCCAACCACCGCCCGTCGAGCCGCGAGAGGAGCCGCTGCGATGCGTGACAACAACTGGACCCGCTGAACCCCGCCAACCACCGCCCGTCGAGCCATGAGAGGAACCGCCGCCATGCGTGACAACAACTGGACCCGCTGAACCACCTCCCCAGCCCGCCCCACGAGGAGGTGAGAGGGCATGCGTGACAACAACTGGACGTGATCCGAACCAGTCCCGCGGCACACCCGTCCCGCGGATTACGGCGCGGGAGGTGGGGTGGCCTCGTCGAGGGGAGTTCGGCGGGGCCGCACCGCGCGGTCCGTTCGCACCGCCCGCGCCCACGCGATCCCGGCCAGACCGGCGCATCCGGCTCCGGCGACAGCGGCGATCGCGACCACTGTCGTCGGCGCGAAGGCCAGAGCCAGCGCGCCCGCGGCAGCGATCGTCAAGCCTTGCGCCGCCCGCAGCGCCGCGATCGCGACCCCGATCACCTGGCCGCGCTGTTCCGGCGGCGCGGCGAGGCTGTACTGCACCTGGGTGATCAGGTCGTGCGCGGAAAACATCCCGGAGACCGTCCAGACCGCCACGACCACGGGCAGCGCGGGCGTCCAGCCGGTCGGCAGCAGCACCAGACTGCTCGCCACCGCGAGCGGACCCAGCCATCGCACCTGCCGCGCCCGCGGCAACCGGCTGATCAGCAGCGCGCCGAGCAGCGTCCCGATCGGATTCGCCACCAGCAGCCAGCCGAGCACGCCGGTGCCGCCGAGTTGCGCGGCCACCGGCACCGCCAGTCCTTCCGGCACGACGTAGAACCCGCAGCAGCACGCGATCGCCAGCAGTGACCGCAGTTTCCGGTCCCGTGCGACGAGCCGGCAACCAGCTTTCAGCGACGCCCATTGCGGCGCGTGTTCGGCTACCTTCGAAACCGGGTACAGCCGCAAACCCCAGCGCAGCGCGGCTGCCGACACCGCGAAAGTCACCGCGTCCGCCCACAGCGCGCCCGAAACCCCGAGCCACGCGACGACCGCGGCGCCTGCGCCGAAGCCGATCACCAGCGCGGCCTGGTACGTCGAGGAGAGAATCGCTTGTCCGGTCGCCAGTTTCTCTTCGCCCAGCATGTCCGGCAGGACAGCTTGCCGCGCAGCCTGAAACGGTCCGGCCGCGAGTTGCACGACCACGAGCAGTCCGGCGGCGAGCGGCCAGGGCATGCCGGGAATCGCCATCAACGCGACCAGCAGTGCGCGCACGACATCCGCGACCACGAGCACGGTCCGCCGCGGGAACCGGTCGGCCAGTCCGCCGAGCGCGCCGCCGAGAAGGTCCGGCAAATAGGTGAGCGCGTACGTCCCCGCGGCCCAACCCGCGGACGCCGTTCGGTTGAATACCAACACAGTCAGCGCGACTCGCGCTAATTGGTCACCTGCCACCGACAGCACGTGCGCGAGCCAGAGCGCACGAAATTCGCCCATCCGGAACACGCTCCGGAAAGACGGCGCCGTCGTGGTCATGTGCTCACCCTGTCGTGACTCGGCCACCCGGAGCAACCCCGGCCGGGCGCGGGTGGGTCGCGGATCCGGCTCGGGCCGTCCGTGGAAAACTGGGTGATCGCCGTCCGTGGATGATGTCGCACCGAAGGGTTTTCCGTTGACCGAGGAGAGCCGGCAGGTCGCCGGTCGCTACGAGCTCGTCGAACTGATCGGCAGCGGCGCGATGGGGATGGTCTGGCGCGGGGAGGACAAGATCCTCGGCCGCGTCGTCGCGGTCAAGGAACTCCTCATGCCCGTGAACCAGGGCGAGGACAAGGTCGAGGAAGCCCGCAACCGCGCCATGCGCGAGGCCCGCATCGCCGCCCGCTTGCAGCATCCGAACGCCATCTCGGTGTTCAACGTGGTCCAGCACGAGGACCGGCCGTGGCTGATCATGGAGTACCTGCCCTCGCGCAGCCTCGCGGTGAAACTGCGCGAGGACGGCCCGCTGACCGTTGACGAGGCGATCCCGTTCGCGGTGCAGCTGGCCGGCGTGCTGGCCGCCGCGCACCGGGCGGGCATCGTGCACCGCGACGTCAAACCGGGCAACGTCCTGCTCGGCGACGACGGCACCACGGTCAAGGTGACCGACTTCGGCATTTCCCGCGCGGTCGGCGACGTCACGCTCACCGCGACCGGCGAAATCTCCGGTACTCCCGCGTTCCTCGCGCCGGAGGTCGCCCGCGGCGAGGAGGCGACCTTCGCCTCCGACGTGTTCGCCCTCGGCGCGACGCTCTACATGGCGGTGGAAGGCGACCCGCCGTTCGGCACCGCGGACAACGCGATCGCCTTGCTGTACCGGGTTTCCAGCGGTTCGATCAACCCGCCGAAACAGGCCGGGAAGCTGGAGCCGCTGCTGCTGAAGCTGCTGGAGCTCAAGCCGGAGGACCGGCCGTCGATGACCGAGGTCGTCGCGGAACTGCGCAAACTCGACGGCGGCGTCACCCCGGTCGCGACCGTTCCGGAACCGCTGACGCTGCCCGAGGCCAAACCGCCGGTCGTGCCGACCACGGTCGCGGTTCCGGCCGAGGGTGCCGCTGCTGTGCCGCCCGCGGGATCGGACCGAAGACGCCGCGGGATGATCTTCGCTGGGGCGGGCGCGCTGCTCGTCGTCATTGCCGTGATCGTCACCGTCGTCCTCACCCGCAACCACGGGGAGGAAAACCCGTCGGCGAACCCGCCGCCGCCCGCGAGTTCTGCGGCTTCCAGCGCTCCGGCGACTCCGTCCGCTTCGCAGCCTTCGCCGTCGACTTCACCGTCGAGTCCGCCTTCGTCGAGCAGTGCTCCGCCATCCAGCTCCGCGGCGAACTCGCCGGATGCGATGGCCTCCGCGCTTCGCACTTACTTCTCGTACCTGCCGAGCAATCTGGAGGGCGGCTGGGCGATGATCAGCGACAAGTTCCGTGCCGCGCACAAAAATCAGACTTTCGACGAGTACAAGGCGTGGTGGGGCCGGTTCAGTTCGGTGACTGCGAGCGACGTCCAGGTCACCGGTGACAACACGCTCAGTGCGGTGATCACCTATAACTCCCGGAACAGCGGCACGATCAAACAGACGCACCACTACACGATGTCGCAGCACAACGGCGCCTGGCAGATCGACTCTGAGAACTAGCTCTCGAGCAGCAGCGCGATCGCAGCGGCGGTGTCGCGGTCCGGGCCGACTCGCACGGTGCGCAGGCCAGCGGACCGCCCGGCTTCGACGTCCGCGCCGACCAGCCACGCGCTGTCGAGGGTGGTCTCGCAGCGTTCGGCGGCGAGCGCGAACAGCTTTGGGTCCGATGTGGACAGTCCATCCGGACCGGCGAGCGCCCAGCCGTCCACGAGCCCGGCGATCCCGGTGCACAGCAGCGTGGACAGCTGCGGTTCGCCTTCGCCGAGGACGCCGATCCGCCAGCCCGCCGCGCGCAGCCGGGGCAGGCCGGCCAGCACGCCGGGTGCTGCCGGGACGAGTGCGGGACAGCGTTCGCGGTAGCCGTCTTCGAGGTCGGGTTCTTGCAGGTCGAAACGTTCGCGGAGGTTCTTGAAGAACGTCGCCCGGTCGGTGCGGCCGCGGTCGTCGGCGGCGATGAGCCATTCGGCGTCCGCGTCGGCGAGCCGGTGTTCCGCGCAGAACTCCCAGACCCAGCGACGGAAGCCTTCCGCGCGATCGACGAGCGTGGTGTCGAGGTCGAACAGGGCGAGCCGCACGGGGAGAGATTAGCGCGTTCCGCGAGGCCTCCGAGAGATTCTTCTACTCCGTTCGAGTGAACAGATTCCGGTTTTTGTCGGGGTTCGATGCGAACATATGTTCGTGACGAGCGAAGGACCGATCCTCCACGCCGACCTCGACGCGTTCTACGCCTCGGTCGAGCAGCGCGACGATCCCCGGCTGCGCGGCAGGCCGGTGATCGTGGGCGGTGGCGTGGTGCTGGCCGCGAGCTACGAGGCCAAGGCGTTGGGCGTGCGCACCGCGATGGGCGGGGCGCAGGCGAGGCGGTTGTGCCCGCATGCCGTGGTGGTGCCGCCGCGGATGCCGGTCTACAGCGCGGCGAGCAAGGCGGTGTTCGAGGTGTTCCGGCAGACGACGCCGGCGGTGGAAGGAGTGTCGATCGACGAAGCTTTCTTGGACGTCGGCGGGCTGCGGCGGATAGCCGGGCGTCCGTCGGAGATCGCGGTGCGCTTGCGCGCGGAGGTGCTGGCGCAAGTCGGGCTGCCGATCACGGTAGGGGTGGCGCGCACGAAGTTCCTCGCGAAGGTGGCGAGCGGCGTCGCGAAACCGGACGGCCTGCTGGTGGTGCCGCCCGACCGGGAGCTGGAGTTCCTGCACCCGCTGCCTGTGGAGCGATTGTGGGGAGTGGGAAAGGTGACGTCGGCGAAGCTGCGGGAGCGAGGAGTGCGCACCGTGCGTCAAGTCGCCGAACTGCCCGAGGCGGCGCTGGTCTCCATGCTGGGCCCAGGTTCCGGACGCCACCTGCACGCACTGGCCCACGGCCGCGACCCGCGCGCGGTCCAGCCGGGAAAACGCCGCCGCTCGATCGGCTCGCAACGAGCCCTCGGCCGCCGTTCCCGCTCCCCGGCCGAACTGGACGAGATCGTGGTGTCCATTGTGGACCGATTAGCGCGCCGGCTGCGCGGCGCGTCGCGAGTCTGCCGGACGGTGGTGCTGCGAATGCGCTTCGCGGACTTCACCCGCGCCACAAGGTCGCACACGCTCGCCGACAGCACCGACCACACGGAAACGCTGCTGTGCGCTGCCCGCGGTCTGCTGACCGCGGCGCAACCGCTGGTGTACGACCGGGGGTTGACGTTGCTGGGCCTGTCGTTCTCGAACCTCGACAGCCATGGTGCGGTGCAGTTGGCGCTGCCACTGGACCAACCGTCCCGCCCGGCAATGTCCGCCGAAGCCACCGCCCTGGACTCAGCAGTGGACGCCCTGCGAAACCGCTTCGGCGCGGCCGCGCTGACCCGTGCGGCGCTGTTGAGTCATGAAGCTGGGGTGGAGATGCCTATGCTGCCGGATTGATCGGATGCGGTGGTCCCGCAGCGCCTTGCGTCAGTGCTGCTGGGTTGTGCGCGATGGGCTCCGGAGGTCGACGTCCCGCATCTGGAACGGAGACGTCTACCTTGCCGAATTGATCGAGTGCGGTGGTTTCGCGGGGGCCGTTCCGATCGTGTCCGGCAAGGTGGTGCTGGGACAAGTCTGGCGCTGGCCGGATTTTGCGCACGACGCCGTGGTGTGGCGGCCGCGCTCCAGGTTTTCCGCTCCGAGACTCCATCGTCAGGCGGGATTCGGCGACAGGCGATGCGATCGTCGCCGTAGTTTGGCAGGTGATTGGCCCTGCCTGCGTGGCCGCTATCGCGGTTGCGCAGCGGTGTACAGCGCCTGGGCCATCTTGCGGAGCGGACCGCGGCAGGACTCGGGGTTTCCGCCCGGAGTGGCCGCGGTGTAATGGATCTGGAAAACGGCGTTGCGATCCAGGAAGATCAGTCCGCAGTCCGCCTGGCTTTTCTCCGGGAGCCAGCGAGCCTTGTCTCCGAAGGTCAGACCGACAGGACTGTCGTCGTTGCTTAGGGCGGAGGCACCGGTGAAATTGGTGTTGGCGTGTTCGCTGCCGGACTGCGCGGCGGTTGTCGCGAACCAGCTTGCCTGCAGCCGCACGAGTGGCCGCTGTTGATCCGGGGGGGTGAAGCTGCAGAGAAGAATACCGTCCTTGCTGATTTCGGGATACCAGTTGCGGGCCACTTCGGAAGCATCCCGCGGAAGCTCGGGGCTGCGGGTCGTGAAGTCGGTGCAGGCGGCGAAGTCGGTATCGCGGTACTTGTCCGGCGTAGCGTCTGAGGTTTTGTGGTCCGTGCCCCAGAGGAACGAGCCGAAGCCCGTTGCCCAGAAAACTGCCAGTGCGGTCGCCACGACGGCTACGCAGATCCCGGACCAGAGTGCGACCCGGTGGCTCGTCTTCATCTTCTGCTGCGGCGTTGGTGCGGTCGGCGGATGGCTCGGGCGCACAGTCACGCTCCAGCCGAGTGGACCGCTTGCGGCCATCGAGACGCGGGAAGCGCTTTGTCGTTCATCCAGCTGTTCAGGTCTCGAATCCGGCTGAGTGTTTCCATGAACCGGTTCGCGATTCCTACTAGGAGGTTGAGTCCGTCAGTGACCAATCCTCCGACAGCGCTGGACAGGTTGCTGACGGAGAAGGGGATCCCGACCACGGTCGCCGCGTCGATGGCGGCTCCGGCGATTGCGCCCAGGAAATTGTTCGCCAGTGCGGCAAGCTCGGACATGTAACGCACATTGGCTTGCGCGATGTCCATCAGCCATTTGCTGATAGAATCGGCTTTGGTTCCCATCGCGTCAATCGCGTTGACCTGCTCGGTGACCTTTCCGTCGTACACGGTTTTTGCGTCGCCTTGCCATTTGGCGAGTTCTTCGTTGTGGTACGACGGTGCTTGGGCTGAGCCGGGATTTGTCTGAGAGTAGACGCCGTTCAGCGGGTGCTGCACGCTGTCGATCCACCTGAACGCCTGGTAGACGAGCGAGATGATCGGAACTTGGTGGCGAAGGGCGTATTCGATAAGCTTGTAGAGCTTGTCAAGGCCTTCCTTGACGTTGTCCAGGCCAATCTTGATCGTCTCCATGAGGGGGCCGAGGAGGAAGCTCCAGTCGTTGATGTGATCGACTGCGGCATTGAACTTGTCGATGATCTGCTTGATGATCCGGCGAACGGTGTCGAAAGCCTCTTCGAGTGGACTGATGAGTTCTTCTGCGGTGAGCGGCATGGTACCCCTGTCTCGAAATCTATTTCTCGTAGGCTTTGTTCAAGTCGATCTCGGCTACTTCTTCCGCCTCGTCGTACTTTCGGGCGATCTTCTCGAGGACCGCCGCCAAATCGTGGAACTGTTCGACCCCTTGGCGAAGCGTGGCTTCCGTCCAGGAGCCAAATTCCCGGTAGGCTTTGCTCTCCGGGACCGCGCTCAGCGCGGACAGGCCCAGGGTGATCGGGTCGCCGGTAAAGAACGCGATGGTGTCCAGATTCGTGCCCTGCACATTCTTGGTGATTTCGCTCATGCTGTCCGCGCGGATGTTCCACCACTTCGCTTCTTCTCGGAGAGCGTCGGTGACAACCTTGTATCCGGCCATGGTGAACTACCCTTCGATGTTGAAGTTGTCAAAGTAGTCGTCATCGGAATCTTGCGGCCCAGGTCGCCTCGCCGGCGGTTCTCGGGGTGGCTGGAAGTCGTTCGAGGGGAGGCCGACGCCTGCCGTCTCGAAGAGCTTCTCTATTTCGCGGGCGAGCTGAACTGGTGCCAGTTGTTCGAGGCGATCTGTGGCTCCCGCTATTCCAATGGGCTGGCCGTTGCGCGTTACCAGCGCCAGGCTTCCGTGGGGGCTGCTGAACTGGCGTTCCTCGACCGGTCGGACTTGTCCGCCTGACTGCTCGATCCGGTCGACCCGCTCATTGATCTTTTCGAGCTCGTAACTGGCGCGTTCCACGGTCTCTTCGATGTTCAGGGGTTCCCGGACTGTCTCGTTGTCCTGTGGCGGCCGCTGCGGTTCCGCTTCCGGGCGGGGTCGTTCCGCTTCGACCAGCGCGACTCGCTGCAAGGCGGTCAAATAGGTCCGGAACAGAACTTCGGCGAATTGGCCGATCGGGATTCGCTGATTCCATCGGGTGTCAATATGGGCATCTGTCAAGTGCGCATCGCGGTTGACAGTGAGGCGGATCGACCCGCTGGAATCCTCTGCATGGTAAGTCTCCGCAGGAATCAGCGGTGAGCCGTTGTGGTGGGTGAGTTCGTAGATTTGCCGACGAGCGGTTGCTTCGTCGGGAGTTTTCAGCCTGGTGAAATCCAGTGCGGGGATGTCGATTTCCATGGTCCCTCCGTGGACGAGCGGCTGCTGGGCAGGGGAGGTCTCCGGGTGCGGAACCGGTCCGTCCCCGGCGATCAGAGCGGTCTGAGGCCGGCTGCGGCGATGGCCGCGCGGAAGGTCTCCTGCGCTGATGAAACAGCTGGCACAAGCCAATTTTCCCGACCGTCGAAACGGCAGGCTTCAACCACGGTGTACGCCTCCCCTGCGTAGCTTTCGGGCAAAGCGTAGCATTTCAAACCAGACTGGTCACTGTTTGTGTTGAGTTCTTATCGCTGTGTTCGCATCTGTCGTGGCATGGTCAGTCGGACTCGGCTACGGGAAGTGCGTGGGTTCGTGCACCTCGGCAAGGGCGGGTCCGGTCGCGGCCGTCGCGACCGCGGTGCTGACGGCGGTCTTCCTGCCGCTCGCCACCCGGCAGTACCGACAGCTGGGCCGATAAAACAGCCGGGCGGCAAGGGAAGTCCCCTGCCGCCCGGCCGTACCCCGAGAGGAAATTCAGGCGCGTGCCTTCGAATGCGTCCGCCCGCGCAGGTCGAGTTCGATTTCCTCCAGGCTCCGGCCCTTGGTTTCCGGGACGAGCCACTTCGTGAGGAAGAACAGGACCACGTTGATGCCCGCGAACAGGAACATCGAGCCGCCGAGGCCGAGTGCGCCCGGGTCGGAGATGATCGGGAACACGGCGCTGATGATGCCGGTCGCGGCCCACAGCACGACGCTGCTCACGCCCATGCCCGCCGCGCGGACCTTCAGCGGGAACACCTCGGCCATCATCACCCACACGACCGCGCCCCAGCCCAGTTCGTAGCCGACCAGGTAGAGCACCATCGCGACCAGCATCAGGATGCCCTTGGTCGCCGTGTCGTGGACTTCCAGCACGATGAACCCGGCCCCGACCAGGGTGATGACCATCAGCACGTTGCCGATCAGCAGCAGCGGTTTGCGGCCCCACCGGTCGACCACGAACACGACCCACGCGGTGAACAGGAACTTGGTCACGCCCAGCAGCACGCCGGACAGCAGCGCCGCCTGAGTCGCGAAGCCGAGGCCGATCAGCATCGTCGGGAAGTATGCGTTCACCGCGTTCACGCCGCTGAACTGCTGGCCCATCGCGAGCAGCAGGGCCACCACGAGCATCGGCCGCACGGTCGGCGTCAGCAGGTCGCGAAAGCGGGTCTTCGCCGATTCCGAGTCGAGCCGGATCACCTCGCGGATCGTGCCGATCTCCTCGTCGACGTTCACGCCGCCGCCGTGCGAGCTGAGCAGGACCGCGCGGGCCCGCTCCTCCTGGCCGTTCGCGACGAGCCAGCGCGGCGTTTCGGGCAGGAATCCCAAGCCCGCCAGCAGGATCACCGCGGGCACGATCGCGCCGGCGAACATCAGCCGCCAGTTTCCGGACGTGCCGAGCCCGTAGCTGACCAGGAACGCGATCAGGATGCCGAGCACGATGAAGATCTGGTTCAGCGCGCCCATCGCCCCGCGCAGCCGCGCCGGGGCCAGTTCCGACAGGTAGGTCGGGACCGTCGACGACGAAAGGCCGATTCCGACGCCGATCACCAGCCGGGAAACGATCAGCAACGCGAACGTCGGCGAGAAAGTGGCCGCGAGCGTGCCGATGACGACGATGACCGCGGCCACCATGATCGTCCGGCGGCGGCCGAGCCGTTCGTTGAGCCGCGAGGAGAAACTCGCGCCGACGATCGCGCCGACCGAAATGCTCGCCGTGATGACGCCCTTGTCCCAGCCGGACAGGCCCCAGAGTTTGCCGATGAACGGCAACACCCCGGAAATGACGCCGAGGTCGTAACCGAACAGGATGCCGCCGAGGGCACCGAAGAAGTACAGCGTCGTTCTGCCGATGGGCCGTCGCGCCGCGGCTGTCTGTGTCATTGCCGAGCCGTCTCTTTCCGGGATGGCCGGCCGGTCCTGGTCCGCTGACCGGAAGGCCAGCGCCGTCCGGGCCGGACGAGTGGGGGTCGAGGGACAAGGACTGCCGGACTGGTCCGGCACTGCGGAACGGCTGAACCCGCCGCCGCGCAACGCCTTTCCTCGTCGCGCGCCGGTCCAGTCGCGTCCGGTTCGAACTTCGCCGTACACAGTCACACGCTGGTCAGCGGCGGGCAAGACGCGGGCTGATAACTATTCAGTCACGTGACTAGCGTTCACATATGTGGACAAGCTAGGCGAGGGTTTTCGCAGGTCAGAGCCTTGGCGGGGCAATCATGGCAGGAGTTTCCGCGAAGGTCGAACTGTGGGGAACCGGCTGCCGAGGACGTCCGTCGTACGGGTCGTCCGGTCGCCGCGGTGGGGGAGATGCGCATGGGAACGGGTTTCGAGGTCGCTCCGGCGGAGGTCGCGACCGCGGCCGGACGGGCGCGTCAGGCGGCGGCGACCGTGCGGGCGGCGGACCTTGCGGGCGCGCTCGCCGGGGTCGGGCTGTCCGGCGGCACGAGCGTCGCCGCGGCGGATCGCCTGTCCGGCACCTGGGGCCAAGTCGTTCCGAAGTGGACAGCCGACACCGAGGCCTACGCGGGCAACCTCGACCAGGCCGCGGCCGGCTACCGCGACAGCGACCGGAACGCGACCGGCGAGATCGCGGCGGCGGGCCGATGATCACCTGGGGAGACGTCCGGCGCTGGAATCCCGCCGACCTCGCGTCGGCGGTCGACGCGCTCGGCACCCGGGCTGCCCGGCTCACCGGGGCGAACGACGATGCCGACGCCATGACGAAGTTCGGCTCCTGGCGAGGCGACGCAGCGGACGCGGCAACAGCCAAAGGTACTGCGCTGGCAACGGAATTGCGGCAGCTGACCACAGACGTGTCAGCGGTCCGGCGCGGGGTGCACGACGCGCAACTGGCGGTCGAGCGGATCAGTTCCGCGGTGCGCGAGGTCGACGATTTCGCCTCGCGCAACGGAATGCGGATCGACGACGGCGGCGGGGTCAGCGGCGAACCTGAGCGGCAGGCCGAGGTCACCGACCGTGTCGGGCAGATTCTCCGCGACGCCACCAATGTCGACGCTGATCTGACTGTTGTGCTTGACCGCGCGACGAACGGCGAAAGCGGCGGGTCCGGCGTCGTCGCGCTGGCGACGGCTACCAGCAGCCAGCCGAAGCCGAATGGCACTCCGGCGGAGAACCGGGCGTGGTGGGACAGCCTGTCCGACTCCGCGCAGTCCTCGATCCTGCGCGACAACCCGGACCTGATCCGCAATCTCGACGGCATCCCGGTGGTCGATCGCGACGCGGCGAATCGCGTTGTGCTGCAACAGGAAATCGACAAGCGGAAGGGCGACGACGCACAGCTGCGCGGCCTCACCGCGATCCGCGACCGGCTCGCGGCCACCGGCGACGGCAAACCGCCTGCCTTCCTGATTTCGCTCGACGTCAGCGGCGACGGCACCGCGGTGGTCGCGGCCGGGAACCCGGACACCGCGGCGAATGTCGCGACGTACGTTCCTGGCACCGGCAGCGAGCTGGCCAAGATCGGCGGCGACCTCGGCCGGTCGGACAAGATGTGGCAGTCGGCGACGATGGCGGGCTCGCCGTCGACGTCGGTGATCACCTGGGTCGGTTACGACGCGCCGAACGAACTCGTGGACGCTGCCAGCGAGAAATACGCCGACGGCGGCAAGGAGTCGTTGTCGAAATTCGAAGACGGCCTGCGGGCGACGCACGAGGGGCAGCCGTCGCACAACACCGTGCTCGGCCACAGCTACGGCACGACAGTGATCGGCCACGCGGCTCGCGACGGTGGGCTGAACGCGGACGATCTGATCTTCGTCGGCAGCCCCGGCGTCGGCGTCGAGCATGCGAACCAGCTGCATCTCGACGGCGTGCCGCAGGACCAAGTCGCCCAGCACGTGCACTCGACGGTCGCGAAGCACGACCTCATCAAGATCACCAACATCGGCCTCCCCGGACACGACCCGCTCGGCCCCAGCCCGGCCGGCGGCGGCTTCGGCGGCCAGGTCTTCGAATCGGCGCCGGGCGACAAGGGCCCGTGGTACGAGGGTGGCCTGTCCGGGGCCGCACACAGCCAATACTGGGAGGACAACAACCCGTCGCTGCGCAGCTTCGGCCGGATCATCGCCGGGCTGCCGGCGTGACGGCGCGCCGCACCGCGCTGGCCTGCCTCGCCGCCCTTCCTCTCGTAGCCTGCTCCCCAGGAGGTGAAGCCATGAACCCCACGATCACCGAAAACGAAGCCCGCGACCAGGTCGAGGCGTACGTGCGCGGCGCGTTCTCCGTGCTGCCCGCGCCCGCCGCACGGGAACTGTTCTCCCGCAACCGTTCCGAATGCACCGACTCGACCGACCACGGTCCGGCGGGACGGTTCGAGATCTCCGCCACCTACGAGGTGACCGGCCTCGAACCGGACACCTTCAAGGCGCAGTTCGAGGCCGTCGTGAAGTGGTGGCAGGGACACGGCTTCACCGTGCTGACCGACCGGCGGCCCACCGACCAGTACGTCTTCGCGCGCAACGAGCGCGACGGCTTCGACATGTCCTTGCAGGCCAACGAACTCGGGAAGCTCTACCTGGGGGCGACGTCGCCGTGCGTCTGGCCGAAGGGCACTCCCGAAGCTGCGGCCGTCGTCGAGGAGCCCGAGCCTGAGGCCGCGGAAGTCCAGGAAGCTCCGGAGCCGGAACGGCCTCGCCCACGTCGCGCGCCGGTGGACGACGAGGACTTCGGCCAGACGTCCTGGTCCGACGGAGGAGCCGCGTTCTAGAGTGGACTAGCAGGTCCATTCGGGAGGCAGACGATGACGCTCACGCGCAAGGGCGAGGCGACGCGACAGCGGATCGTCGAAGGCACGGCCGAGGTGATCCGCGACCGGGGAGTCCTCGCAACGACGCTGGACGACGTCCGCGCGCAGACCGGGACCAGCAAAAGCCAGCTGTTCCACTACTTCCCGGACGGCAAGGAAGAACTGCTGCTGGCCGTCGCGCGCTGGGAGGCGGACCGGGTGCTGGAGGTGCAGCAGCCGTCGCTCGGCACGCTGCGCACCTGGGACGACTTCCGGACCTGGCAGAAGGTGGTGCTCGGGCACTACACCGAGCAGGGCAGGCACTGTCCGCTGAACGTGGTGATGTCGCAGATCGGCCGCAATACGCCGGGTGCGCAGGCGGTGGTCGCGCAGCTGATGCAGCGCTGGCTCTGCGAACTGACCGCGGGGATCGGAAACCTGCGGGCGGCGGGGGAAGTCCGGCCCGGATTGGACCCGAAGCAGGCGGCGTCGGCGCTGCTGGCGGGGGTGCAGGGCGGGGTGTTGATGCTGCTGACCACGGGCGAGCCGGAGCATCTCGAAGCGGCGCTCGAAGTGGGGATCGCCGGGCTGCGCGCCGGAAAATAGGGGTACTCGCGGAAATTTGCCGGACCGGCGGCGAGTTGGGCAAGGCATGAGTCAAGGACCCGCACCCCGGAAGCTGTCCGACGAAGCCCTTTCGGACCTGCTCGGTCAGCAGCGGTTCGGCACGCTCGCCACGATCAAACGCAGTGGTCAGCCGCATCTGACGACCATGCTGTACAGCTGGGATCCCGACGCCCGGACGGTGCGTTTCTCGACGACGGCCGACCGCAGCAAGGTCGGTCACCTGCGCCGCAACCCGCGGGCGACGCTGCACGTTCAGGGCGAGGACGTGTGGTCCTTCGCCGTCGCTGAAGGGCAGGCGGAGGTTTCCGAGGTCACCGAAGTGCCCGGCGACGCGGTGGGACAGGAGCTGCTCGCGATGCTTCCGGAAACCGCGCGGCCCGAGGACGCGGAGGCCTTCCTGAAGCAGCAGGTCGACGAGCGGCGAGTCGTGATCCGGCTCCCGGTCGAGCGGCTCTACGGCACCGCGCTCGACGTCTGAGGCGCCGCGACCTCTCCGCGACACGGTGAAGGGCCCCGATTCCGGAACCCTTCACCGGCTGTTCGTTCAGGCGTTCTTGATCGCGGAGATCTCGAACTCGAGGGTGATCTTGTCCGAGACCAGCACGCCGCCGGTCTCGAGCGCGGCGTTGAACTTCACGTTGTAGTCGCTGCGGTTGATCGAGGTCGAGCCCTCGAAGCCGACGCGGTCGTTGCCGAACGGGTCCTTCGCGGAGCCGCCGAACTCGAACGGGACGGTGACCGACTTGGTGACGTCCTTGATGGTCAGGTCGCCGGTCACGTCGAAGGTGTCCTCGCCGGTCTGCGCGATCCCGGTGGAGGTGAAGGAGATGGTCGGGAACTCGTCGCAGGACAGGAAGTCGTTGTTGCGCAGGTGGCCGTCGCGGTCGGCGTTGCGGGTGTCGACGCTCTTGCTCTGGATGGTGATGTTCGCGCTGGAGTTCGCCGGGTTCTCGCCGTCCAGGGTGAACGAGCCCTCGAACTCGTTGAAGGAGCCGCGGACCTTGGTGACCATGGCGTGGCGGGCGACGAAGCCGATCCGGCTGTGCGAACCGTCGATCGTGTAGGTGCCGGTCAGGTGGGCGTAGGTGGTCGCGCTGGTCATGTGTTCCGTTCCTTCGGGTCCTTGGTTGAGTGTTCAACTAGCACTGTAGCCCACAATAACTGATTGCGCGAGCAAGTGTCGGATATACTCCCCCTCTGTGGTGAACAGAACCCCTCTGACCAGTGAAGAAGAGGCAGTGTGGCGTCCGCTGATGCGCGTCGTCACGATCCTGCCGAGGGCGCTCGACGACCAGTTCGCGCACGACAACGGCGTCTCTCTGACGGATTACACCGTGCTCGTGTCGCTCTCGGAAGCGCCCGAAGGCAGGCTGCGGCTCACCGATCTGGCGGAGGCCACGGCGCTGTCGCTGAGCCGGATCAGCCGGGTCGTGGAGGCCATGGTGCGCCGTGGCCTGGTGCGGAAGGTGAAGTGCCCGCAGGACCGCCGGGCCGCGCACGCGACGCTCACCGAACTGGGGCAGGCGAAGTTAGCCGCCGCGTATCCCGGGCATCTTGAACGGGTGCGTTCGTTCCTGTTCGACCACCTCTCGCCCGAGGAGGTCCGCGCCGCGGGCCCGATCCTCGCCCGGCTGGCTGCCGCTCTGGAGCCGCCGGACCGCGCGGCCTGCCCGGACGACTAGACCCGCCTCCCGACGAAAGGCTTCCGATGCCCGACCAGGGTGAGTTCAAGCGTGACACGAACTACATCTCCGACCGGATCACCGCCGACGGCCGCGACGGCTGGCCGGTGGAGCCGGACCGCTACCGCCTGGTGATCGCGCGCGCGTGCCCGTGGGCGAACCGCGCGTCGATCGTGCGCAGGCTGCTGGGTCTCGAAGAGGTGCTGTCGATGGGCCTGTGCGGCCCGACGCACGACGAGCGCAGCTGGACCTTCGACCTCGACCCCGGCGGCCGCGACCCGGTGCTCGGCATCGAACGGCTGCAGGAGGCGTTTTTCGCGCGGTACCCGGACTATCCGCGCGGGATCACCGTTCCGTCCATTGTGGATGTCCCCAGTGGACAGATCGTGACCAACGACTTCAAGCAGATCACCGTCGACCTGTCGCTGGAATGGGGTGCCTACCACCGGGACGGTGCTCCCGAGCTGTACCCGGAGCGGCTGCGCGACGAGATCGAGGACGTCGCGGAGAAGGTGTTCCGGGACGTGAACAACGGGGTGTACAAAGCGGGTTTCGCCACTTCGCAGGAGGCTTACGAAGAGGCTTACGCCGCGTTGTTCTCCCGGTTGGACTGGCTTTCCGAGCGGCTGGCGGGCCAGCGGTACCTGGTGGGAGACACGATCACCGAGGTGGACGTGCGGCTGTTCACGACGCTGGTCCGGTTCGACGCGGTGTACCACGGGCATTTCAAGTGCAACCGGCAGAAGCTCACGGAGATGCCGGTGCTGTGGGCGTACGCGCGGGATCTGTTCCAGACGCCCGGTTTCGGGGACACGATCGATTTCGGGCAGATCAAGGAGCACTACTACGTGGTGCACCGGAACGTGAACCCGACCGGGATCGTGCCGCTGGGGCCGGAGCTGGCGGGGTGGCTTACGCCGCATGGGCGCGAGGACCTGGGCGGGAGGCCGTTCGGGGACGGGACGCCGCCTGGAGCGCCGCCGGTGGGGGAGCGGGTTCCTGGGGTGGCCTCGTGAGTGCTAATCCCGGTTAGAACCGGGATTAGCACTCACGACCCCCTCAGCTCGCCGCGCTGAGAAGGATCCGCAGCAGCTCTTCCGGCGCGTCGCGCATCAGGTCGTGCTTGCTTTCCAGCCCGTGGACGTTCCACTGTGGATCGTCGAGGAGCGGCCGGTACGTCGGCTCGAACGGGGACCCGCCGTCCCAGATCCGGGCGTACACGTAGTCCCGGCGGCGGAACCGGCTCAGGTCCGCGTTCAGCCGGATCGACTGCAGCAGCGACGCCAGCGGGTGCGCCGACGCGCGCGGGTCGAAGAAGGGCAGCGGCGGCACGGAGTATCCGGTCTCGCCGACGCTCAGGTACCACTCGCGCTGCCGGTCGTCGGTCAACGTCCAGCAGGAGTCGCCGTTTTCCGGGACGAACGCGTCGAGGTACACCAGCGAGTCGACCAGTTCGGGCACCTGGTCGGCGGCACCGGTGATGACCATGCCGCCGTAGCTGTGGCCGACCAGCACGGCGCGTTCGACCTGCTCGGCCTGCATCGCGCGGACGACGTCCTCGATGTGGGTGTCGAGGTTGACCCCGGAGTGCAGGAGGTGCTGCCGCTCGCTGAGGCCGGTGAGCGTCAGCGGGAGCACGCGGTGGCCGCGGTCGCGCAGCTGGCCGGTCAGCCGGTCGAAGCACCAGCCACCGTGGCAGGCGCCGGGGACGAGGACGTAGGTGGTCATGGGCGCAACGCTAGAAGCAGCGCGGCGAGAAGTCCAAGAGCTGGTTCTTCCGTGATCCAGAAGTGCTGGTTATGCCGAGCGACGGTCAGTTCGTGCAGGCTCGGGATCGCGTTGCTCGGTTCGGTCGCGGCGTTCGTCGTCCGATGGCAGGGGCCGGGCCACGCGGAGGAAGCTGTCGTGACGGGTCTGCACGTCGCGATGGGCATCGCGGCGGTGCTCTGTGCGGGACTGGGAGTACTTGCGCTGCGGTGGCTTCCGAAGGATTCGTCAGCTGAGGACGTCGTGAGCGAGGGCGACCGGGTCGTCGACCGTGCCTGACGGTGCGGCTTGGACGGCGGCTTCGACGGCGGTCGCGTCCGGCAGGTCCAGATGAGGGCCGCCGCGGAGGCGGTGTGCGGCGGCCAAAAGATCGGCGGCTGCGACTGGGCGGCCCACCCGCAGCGCGTGATCGGCGATGCCCACGAGGATGATCGTCAGATACAGCACCTCACCGGCTTCCGCGGCCAAGGCGAGTGCTTCGCGGCGGCGGTCCCGAGCGGTGGCCAGGTCGCCGGTTTGGGCGTCTAGGTAGGCGTGCGAGTGCTGGATTACCGCACGGAACAACGGATGCGGGTCGGACTCGCTCAACATCGCTTCGGCGCGGTTCAGCTCCCGGCGGGATTCCGCCAGCTCACCGCGCCAGCGCGCCAGATCCGCTTTCGTCTGCGCCAGAAACGCGAGCGAATCCGGGAACGGCACACTCCGCACGTCGCGTTCGGCGGCGGCTACCGCGGCCGCTGCGGCTGCCTCGTCGCCGAGTTGCCAGAACAGGTGCGCTTGCCGTCCCCGGGCGAAGAGAACATCCTCGGCGGAACCGATTTCCGAGACGACTTGGATCGATTCCTCGTAGCAGGAAACGGCTTCCTCCAGCTCGCCGCGCCGGCCGACGACCTCGGCGAGGCTGTTCAGCGCCAGCGACATTCCCCAGCGTTCCCCGGTCAGCCGGAACAGCCGGACGGCCTCGCGGATGTCGGCTTCCTGCGCGGCCGGGTCGTGCCAGAGGTTCAGCTGCGTCCGCGCCCGGTGGAGCCGGGCGTGGGCGCGCAGCCACGGGTCCTCGTCGGCCAGCAACTCGTCCAATGTGGACTTGAGCGTGCTGCTGTCCGCGGTCTGCGTGAACACCGGGATGATGGATCGCAGCAAGGAATTCTTGCTGTCGCGGCTGAGTTCGAGTGCTTTGCGGCCCAAGACGTCGGCGGAAGTTTCGGAACTCATTCCGACGGTCAGCAGCAACGCGGCCATCGCGTACCCCATCGCGCGCAGTTCGCGGTCCACCTCGCCGGGCAACGCCAGCGCCGCCTCGATCAGCTCCTGCGCCTCGGTTTTGTGCCCGGTGAGCATCCAGAACCACGCGCACGACGTCACCAGCCGCAGCGACGTCGTGGCTTCACCAGCGGCAATGGCGCCGCGCGCCGCGGAGATCAGGTTGCCGTGCTCGGCGGCGAAACGCGCCAGCCATTCGATCTGCTCGGCCCGGCGCAGGTACTTGTCGCCAGTTTCGGCGAAGCAGGCGAACCATTCGGTGTGTGCCTGACGCAGTTCCTCGCGTTCGTCGGCCACGGTGAGCTGTTCCAGGCCGTACGCCTTGATCGTCTCGAGCATCCGGTAGCGCGGCTCGGTGTCCTCGGAGACGGTCAGTAGCGATTTGTCGACTAACGCGCTGAGCAGCTCGGAGGTGCCGCCGCAGACCGTTTCCGCTGCTGCCGCGGTCGCGCCGCCGGAGAAGACCGACAGCCGCCGCAGCAGTTGCCGTTCGTCCGGTTCCAGCAGATCCCAGCTCCAGTCGACCACCGCGCGCAGCGTGCGGTGCCGCGGCAGCGCGGTCCGGCTGCCCGCGGTGAGCAGCCGGAACCGGTCATCGAGCCGGGCCGCCAGCTGCGACACGGTCAGCGACCGCAGCCGGGCCGCGGCAAGCTCGACCGCGAGCGGCATTCCGTCGAGCGCCCGGCAAATCCGCACCACGTCGTCCACAGTGGAATCGTCGACGGTGAATCCTGGCCGCACGGCAGCGGCGCGGTCGGCCAACAGCCGTACCGAGGCGCACGACATCGCTTCGACGGGTGTCGCGCTTTCTGCGGGCAGGCTCAGCGGTTCGACTGGCCAGAGCGCCTCGCCGGTCACGGCAAGCGGTTCCCGGCTGGTCGCGAGAATGCGCAACCGCGGGCATTCGCCGAGCAGGTGTACGGCCAGCTCCGCGGCGGCTTCGATGACGTGCTCACAATTGTCGAGCACCAGCACCGCGTCCCGGTCGCGCAACGCCCTTGTCGCCCGCTCGCGCGGAGTGCCGCTGGCGAGCGCTCCGGTGTGCATCTGCTCGCGCAGGCCCAACGCGTCGAGCACGGCCTGCGGGACGTCCGCGCCGTTGGCGATCGGGGCCAGTTCGGCGAACCACACGCCGCCGCGTTCGGCCAGCAACTGCCGTCCGGTTTCCGTGGCCAGCCGGGTCTTTCCGGCTCCGCCGGGTCCGGTGAGCGTGGTAAGCCGGTACTCGCCGACCAGCTTCGTCACGCGGGTGACCTCGGTGGTCCGGCCGACGAAACTGGTCAGCCCGGCTCGCAGGTTCGTGCGCGCTTCGTTCTCGTCGGCCACCGTTTCGCGGAGAATTCTGGTGTGTGCGGCGGACAGTTCGGGCGCCGGATCGGCTCCGAGTTCGTCGGCCAGCGCCAGCCGGATCCGCGCGAACACCTGCAGGGCTTCGGCCGGTCGTCCGGCGGCTTGCAGCGAGAGCATCAGCGCCGCGGCCAGCCGTTCGCGCAGCGGGTGTTCGGCCAGCTGGATCGACAGCTCTTCCGCGAGATCCGCGCCGTGGCCCAGCCGGAGCACGGCTTCGGCGTACTCCTCGGTGGCGGAAAGCCGCAGTTCGTTCAGCCGCGCGATGTGGCCTTGGAAGAACTGCGCGTCGGAGACGTCGCCCAGCGCTGGGCCGCGCCACAAGCCGAGCGCCTCGCGCAGCAGCACGACTCGCTTTTCGTCGGGTGCTGTCCTGGCCACGGTGACTAGTTCCTCGAACCGCGCCGCGTCCACGGTCGCCTCGGGCAGCCGGTAGCCGGACGGCGTGGAATCGAGGCGCGTGCCGATCCGGCGGAGCCGTGAGACGAGCGCCTGCAGCGCGTTGGCCGTGGCCGGCGGACGCGTGCCCCAGACAGCGTCGACCAGCCGCCCGGCCGACACGACCCGGCCGGGCTCCAGCGCGAGGGCGCTCAGCAGCGTCCGCAATCGGGCGCCGGTGATCTCGACTGCGGCACCGTCGTCGTTCCGGACCTCCAGCGGGCCCAGCAAGCCGATCCGCACCTCGTCGATGATGCCGCGTCCGAGGCTGTCCGTCCTCCGGGATCTCCCCGATATCCAGCAGCCTCGCGAAGAGAAATGGAGTCGACACCAAGTTTGGAGTCTGCTTCACTCTTCGGCGTGGGACTTCGGGAATGGAAGAAGCAGGAGACGGTGCGGCGTATCGCGGAAACCGCGCTGCGCCTGTTCGTCGAGCGCGGATTCGACGCGGTGACGATCGCCGAGGTGGCCGAGGCCGCCGACGTCGCGGTCAACACGGTCTACAACCACTTCCGCGTCAAGGAAGACCTGGTGCTGCCGCCCTCCGAAGCCTCGGCCGGGCGGCTGGCCGGGATCGTTCGGGCGCGTGGGGCGGGAGTGTCCGCGGCGCGTGCGGTGCTGGACCACCTGCGCAGCGAGATCCAGCAGCGCTCGCGGACGATCGGGCTGAGTCCGGGGTTCGGCCGCGTGCTGCCGATGATGCTGGCCGCGCCCACGCTCGCCGCCCGGCTGCAGGAACTCGGCCAGCAGATGATCGCCGAACTCGCCGACCTGCTGACTGCGGAAACCGAAGCGGCGCAAGCGGATCCGGTGCCCGGTCTGGTCGCCGCGCAGATCGGCTGGGTGCACAGCTTGCTGTACGGCGAGATCGGCAAGCGCACCGTCGCCGGCGAGCGGCCGGACGACATCGCGGAGGCGGCGTTGACGCTCCTCGACGCGGTAGAAGGCCTGCTCAGCGAACGAGTACTGACTTATGCGACCCGGAAGGACACCTGACATGGACGCGTTCCGCGTGATCATCCGCGGCAAGTTCGACGCTCTCGACGAGAGTGCGCGCGCCGCGCTGGAGGGCAAGACCGACGTCGCCTTCACCGAGGAAGGCACCTTCAGCTACGACGTCAACGCGACGGCGTTCACCTTCCGCTGCCAGGTCCCGGCCAGCCCGGACGACGACGAGCGCGCGGCGAAAGACGGTGCGGTCGCCGCGTTGGCCGCGCACGGGCTGCCGTATCGGGACCTGAACTATGCGGTCACCGATCTGCGGGCGATCAAGATCCGGCGGAAGAAGCGTTAACGACGTCCGCCAGTGCGGTCGCTGCGCGCCAGCAGTCGTGGAAGGTGGAGTACATCGGCACTGGCGCGAGGCGGATGACGTCAGGGCGGCGCGCGTCCGCGATGACTCCGTGCTGGGTGCGCAGCGCGGCGCTGACGGCGTCGGCGTCTAAACCGTGCAGCCGGACGGAAAGCTGCGCTCCCCGGCGGTCCGGGTCGCGGGGCGTGAGCACCTCCATCGGACGACCCGCGCAGGTCTCGGCAAGGAGCGTCTCTAGG
This sequence comes from Amycolatopsis circi, assembly GCF_003385235.1. GTDB lineage: Bacteria > Actinomycetota > Actinomycetes > Mycobacteriales > Pseudonocardiaceae > Amycolatopsis > Amycolatopsis circi. The sequence continues at coordinate 39,692 of NZ_PQIA01000064.1, forward strand.
TAGCTGGTCAGTCGGATGCTCTTGGCGCGCAAGGCATCCATGCCCACCGCGTCGAACATCTCCAACGCGGCTCGCACCGGGGCCATGGCGAGGATCGGCGGGTTCGACAGCTGCCACGCGTCGGCGGAATCGACCGGCGTCACCGTCGGCTGCATCCGGAACCGCACGTCCGGGTCGGTGCTCCACCAACCCGCCAGCTTCGGCAGGGAACGGTCCGCGAGATGCCGTTCGTGCACGAATGCCCCGGCGATCGCGCCCGGTCCGCTGTTGAGGTACTTGTAGGTGCACCAGGCGGCCCAGTCGACGCCCCAGTCGTGCAGCCGCAGCGGCACGTTGCCCGCCGCGTGTGCGAGATCCCAGCCGACGACCGCTCCGGCGGCGTGCCCAGCGCGGGTGATCGCCGGGATGTCGAGGAATTCCCCGCTGTAGTAGTTGACCCCGCCCAGCAGGACGAGCGCGACCCGGTGCCCGTGCTCGGCGAGCCAGCCGGCGACGTCCTCGCTGCGCAACGTCGATTCCCCGGGACGCGGCGAAAGCCGGATGACCGCTTCGTCCGGGTCGTAACCGTGGAACGCGACCTGGCTGCGCACCGCGTAGCTGTCGGAGGGGAAGGCGGTGTCCTCGATGACGATCGCGTGCCGCTCCGGGGTCGGCCGGTAGAAGCTGACCATCATCAAGTGCAGGTTGACCGTCAGCGAGTTCATCATCACGACCTCGGCGGGCCGCGCGCCGACAAGCCGCGCCGCCGGATCGCGCAGTTGCTGGTGGTACGAAACCCACGGACGCTCGGCCTCGCCGTGCCCCTCGACGCCGAGCCGGGCCCAGTCGGCGAGTTCCGCGTCCAGCGCGGCGCGCGTCGCGATCGGTTGCAGGCCAAGGGAGTTCCCGGCGAAGTAGGCCGTCTCGGCGTAGCCGCCGCCGGTCGCGGGCGGGACGTGGAACTGTGCCCGCGACGTCGGCAACGGGTCCTGAGCGTCGAGATCGCGGGCAGCCGCCTCGGTTGTCATGGGGAACTCCGCAATGTCGGACGGATACGCGGGCTCCTCATCGTTCTTGCCGGACGTCATGCCCGTCCAATGCCTGATTCGCTCGTTCCCATGCCTTCCCGGCTATACCGGAGGTATTCCCGGACGGCTATGCCGCGGCGGGCATTCGGTATTTCCGCACCGCCGCGGATTGGGTCACGCTGTGCCGATCGACAACGGCCAGCAGAAGGCAGTGATCACGATGCCGACCGAACCCGTAGACGCGAACCTCAAGCGAAGCATCTCCCTCTTCCAAGCCGTCGGAGTCTCCTTTCACCAGGTAGTCGGCGGCGGGGTCGTCGCATTGATGGGCACGGCCATCGCGCTGACTGGGGCCGGCGCGCCGATCGCCTTCGCCATCGCGGCGCTCGCGGTGATCGTCTATTCGCTGCCGATCGCGTCCCTCGGCAGCGCGATGCCGGTCACCGGCGGCCGCTACACCTACGCCGCGCGGCTGGTCTCGCCCGCCGCCGGATTCGCGTCGATGTGGTTGTCCGCCGTGTCGGTCATCCAGCTCAGCCTGATGGCGCTGGCCGGGGCCAACTACGTCAGCGCGCTCGTGCCGGGAGTTCCGGTCCGGCCGTTGGCGATCGCCCTGATCACGGTGTTCTTCCTGACGAACCTGGCGGGCGCGACGTTCTCCAGTCGGGTCGGCATCGTGCTCGCGGTAGTCATGCTCGCCGCCTTCCTGCTGTACGGGATCGCGGGCGCCGGGCAGGTGCGGTGGAGCGAGTTCGGGAACCTGACCCCGCACGGTATCGGCGGCTTGCTCAACGCGGCGGCCATGCTCACGTTCGCTACCACGGGCGCCTTTCTCATCGCCGACATCGGCGGCGAGATGAAGCGGCCGGGACGCGACATCCCGCTCTCCGTCGTCGGCGGCACGCTCGTCGCGGCGGTGATCTATGTGGTCGTGGCGATCCCGTCGGTGGGGGTGCTCGGGGCGGAGGCGTCCGCGGGCAAGCCGATGTCCGACGTCGCTCGCCACATCCTGTCCCCAGGCGGTTTCGCGTTCTTCATCCTGGGCGGCGCGATGGCGTCGGTGATCGGGCACATCAATTCGCTGCTGCTGGCCGCGACGAAACCCGTGCTGGCCGCGACCGGGGACGGCTGGCTGCCTGCCGGGCTCGGCGCGGTGAACCGCAGGTTCGGCACCCCGCACTGGCTGCTGGCGATCCTGTATTTGATCGGCGTGGTCCCGGTGCTCGCCGGGTTCAGCGTCGCGAACATCGCGGCCATGACGTCGATCGTCACCGGGCCGTTGCTGACCCTGCTGATCATCGCGTCGTGGCGGGTGCGCCGGTTGCGACCGGACCTGCACGCGACGGCTCCGTTCCGGATGCGCCGGAGGACGCAGGCCGTGCTGTCCGTGCTCGGCGTCGCGATCCTGGCAGGGCAGACTTGGTTGCTGCTCAAGCAGATCACCCTGTCCGCGCTCCTCGCGCTGGCAGCCTGGAGCGTGCTGGGGCTGGTCGTGTGGCTGACCCGCCGTTCTGCTTCCGTCAACCTCGAAAGCGAGTATGTATGACCACGCAACTGATCCTTCTCGGCACGGCGGGCGGTCCCGCTCCGAAACGCACCCGGAGCGCTCCGGCGCAGGCGATCGTCGTCAACGGAGCCACCTACGTGATCGACTGCGGCAACGGAGTGGCCCGGCAGCTGGTGCTCGCGGGGATCCCGCTGGACTCGCTGCGCGCGGTCGGCATCACCCACCACCATTCCGACCACAACGCCGACTACGGCAATCTCTACCTGCTGGCCTGGGCCGCCAACTTGGAACGGCGGGTGCCCGCGTTCGGCCCGCCGCCGCTAGCGGAGATGACCCAGCACTTCCTGGCGATGAACCGCTTCGACATCGACACCCGGGTCGCTGACGAAGGCTTGCGTCCGTTGGACCAACTGCTCGATCCGCGCGAGATCGCGGCGGACGGCGTGGTCTTCGAGGACGAGAACGTACGGATCACCGCGGCTCGCGTGGACCACCCGCCGATCGTCGACGCCTTCGCCTACCGCATCGACACCGCGGACCGGTCCATCGTGATTTCCGGCGACACCGCGCCGTGCGAGAACCTGGTGCGGCTCGCTGACGGTGCGGATGTGCTGGTGCACGAGGTCATGTACGTCCCGGCGGTCGACGCGATGGTGAGCCAGTACAACGGCACGACGCTGCGGGACCATCTGCTGGCGAGCCACACCAGCGTCGCGCAGGTCGGGGCGCTGGCCAAGGAAGCGGGCGTCGGGACTCTCGTGCTGTCGCATTTCGTCCCGACCGACGCGGACATTCCCGACGAGGTCTGGCGCGAGCACGCCGCGGCCGGGTTCGACGGCGAGGTCGTCGTCGGCCGGGACCTGCTGCGCCTCTGACCGGATCCGGCCGAAGTCGCGTCGTTCCCCGGGTTCGGTGCGTTTCGTACCTACAGTGGCGAGGTGACTACGCCCGCAGAGGATCAACGCGACCACGTGATGGCGCGCGCGTCCGCGCTCCGCCGTGAGCTTCGCGCGGGTCTGGCGCAGCTGCCGGACCAGGGCGACGACGAACGCACGCAGACGCTCGACGCCCTGGTCGAACGGGCGGAGGCGCTGCTGAGCACCGAGAAGGAAGTCGACGCCGCCGTCGAGGAGGTGCGGCTCGCCCGGCTGGAAGCGAAGCGCGGCAAGGTGCAGCGGACGACGCTGTACCTGGCGATCGCGCCGGTCGCCGTCGCGATGGTGAGCGGCGCGATGATGCTGTTCGGCGCGCTCAACGCGGTCTGCCTGCTGCTCGCGTTCCCGTTGCTGGGTGCCGGGCTGCGGATCGCGTTCGGGCCGCTCGGGCCGACGCCGCTGATGGTCAACCGGCGGCAGCGCGCGGCGTACAGCGGGGTCCTGGCCGCGATCTTCACCGCGGTCGCGCTCATCGGCGCCGGGCCGACCGCCCAGCCGATCGTGGTCATCCTGGCGGCGCTCACCACGGTGGCCACCGTGGCGTTTCTGGTGCGGGAGGCGCGGTGACCTACTCCGAGTACTACCGCGACACCGAGTACTACCCGGCTGAGGAAGGCCCCGAGACCGATCCGGAGCTGCTCGCCCTCACCGACACCGTCGGCGGGATGCAAGAGACCGTCGATGATCTGGAAAACCGAACCGGCCGCGAGCTTTCCGAATTGCGCGAGACCGTCGAATCGTTCACCGAAACGCATTCCCGGCACGAAACCCGCCTGGACCACACCGCCCGGCAGCTCGAACGGCTCCGGCAGCGGTTGCTGGTGCTCGAACGTGCGGTGCGCGTGTCGGAGAAGGTCCCGGTAGTCGACCTGGACGACGTCGGCCCGCGAGTGCGGCAGCTCGCGGCGGAGGCGGAACGGCGGCACAGCCTCGCCGCGCAACTGCTCACGCCGAGCCAGCGCCGACCGTACGAAGAGGACGTCGCGCGGCTGCCTCAAGCGCGGAAAGCGTTGGCGGAGAGCGAAGTAGCGTTGATCGGTGTGCTGGAGGTGCTGGCGAAAGCCGAGCGCGACACGCCGGAACGGGACGACGCGGAGTCGCGACTGTCCGAAGTGGTCGCTCGCCGCCGTGGTGTGCTGGACCGTCAGTTGCCTGCCGCGCAGCAGGATGCCGAAGCGGCGCACCAGCTTCTGGCCGCGGACGAGGTGACGCGGACCCGGGTGCTGCCGCAGATCGAGAAGTGCGAACGGGACTGGGAAGAGCTGCATTCCCGGCTGCGCGAGCGGATCACCGAGGCGATCGGGTCGAGCGCGCTGCTGCCGGTGTGGTTCACGCACGCGTTCGGCGTCGCGCCGCCTTCGGGAGCGGCAGGGGACAAGTGGATTCGCGCGGCGACGTCGGCGCTGGCGTACCGGGTGACGCACGGCGTGGTCGATCCCGCGCTGCCGCTGGGGGAGCCGCCGCCGTCGGACACGGACTGGACGGAACCGAAGTGGTCCTGGCGGGCCCGGCTCGAGCACGACATCGAGGAACTCGACTTGGGCTCGTGAGTGGCAATCCCGGTTCTAACCGGGATTGCCACTCACGAGGGCTCCTCCGGCGGGGCGTCGGTGGCGGGCGCGAGGTCCCGCTGCATCCAGGTCACGTCGCGCCACGCGCCGTGCTTCCAGCCGATCCGCCGCCAGGTCCCGATGAGTTCGAAGCCCATCGCTTTATGCAGCCCAACACTCGGCTCGTTCGGCTGCGTCATCCCGGCCACCGCCGTCCGCAAACCGCGTTCGGCCAGTCGGGCGAAAAGGGCTTCGTACAAAGCTTTCCCGCCACCCGCCCGGCGACGGTCCTGGGCCAGGTACACACTCACCTCGCACGACCAGCGGTAGGCGGCGCGCTCCTTGTACGGGCTGCCGTACGCATACCCGACCACCGCGCCGTCGATTTCCAGCACCAGCCACGCGTACGACTTCGTCGCCCTCGCGATGCGGGCCGCCATTTCGGTCGGGGTCGGGGGTTCGGTCTCGAAGGTGATCGCGGTTTCCCGGACGTACGGCGCGTAGATCGCCGCGCAGGCTTCGGCGTCCCGTTCTTCGGCAGGTCGGATCAACATGTTCACGATAGTAGACATGATCCGCTGCTATAGTCGATAGCTGTGACCGATCCCCTCTCCGCCTCGCTCGCCGCGGCGGTGCGCGAAGCCCGTCAGGACCGCGAACTCTCGGCGGGCACGCTCGCCGAACGCTCCGGCGTTTCCCGCGCCATGATCGGGAAAATCGAACGCGGCGAGGCGCAGCCGACGGCCGTGCTGCTGAGCAGGCTCGCCGCCGCGCTCGGGCTCTCGCTGTCCGAACTGGTGGCCCGCGCGGAGGGTGACGACGACCGCCGCCTCGCTCGCCGGGACGATCAGGCGACCTGGCAGGACCCGGTCACCGGCTACGTGCGCCGTGCGGTTTCGCCGCCGGGGCGCGGGGCGACCGAACTCGTCGAAGTCGACCTGCCGCCCGGCGCGAAAGCCGGTTTCCCGGCGGTGTCCTACGTCTTCGCCGACCATCAGATCTGGGTGCTGTCCGGCCAATTGCGGTTCCACGAAGGCGAAGTGGTGCACGAACTCGCCGAGGGCGACTGCCTCCAGCTGGGCCGCCCGGTCGACTGCGCGTACGAGAATCCCGGGACGCAGCCGTGCCGCTATCTGGTGGTGCTCACCAAGCGCTGAGTGTGACGCATTTCACTCCCGATTTGTCTGATTACGGGGGTCTCCCGCCCGGAGATGATGCGACCGCATAACGCATCCGGGAGGAGAAGCGAGTGGGTTCGTGGCGCGAATTGGGAGCGCACTTCAGCACGGCGGTCGTGCTGGCCGCCGGCGTGCTCGTCGGCGCGGTCAACATCTATGTGGCGGCAAGCCTTTTGCCGACCGCGGTCGCCGACATCGGCGGGGAACGGCTCTACGCGTGGAACATGACGGCGTTCCTGGTCGCCCAGGTCGTCGCGACGATGTTCGTCAGCCGGGCGCTCGCCCGGCTGGGCAACGCGGCGGCGTACTATCTCGGGTTCGGCGTTTTCGCGGCGGGCTCGGTGCTCTGCGCGGTGAGCCCGGCGATGCCGGTGCTGCTGGCCGGTCGCGGGGTGCAGGGACTGGGCGCGGGATTGCTGACCGGACTCGGGTTCGCGGTGATTCATTCGGCGCTGCCGCAACACTTGTGGGCGCGGGGGAGCGCGTTGATCTCGGCGATGTTCGGCGTCGGCAACCTCGTCGGCCCGGCGCTCGGCGGGCTGTTCGCGCAGTTCGGTTCGTGGCGAGTGGCGTTCGTCGTGCTGGCCGTCGCCGCGGTCGTGATCGCGGCGCTGGTACCGCGTGCGCTTCCGCGTAGCGAACGAAGCGGCGAGACGGTCCCGGTGCCGACCTTCGCGCTGGTGGCCGTCGTGGGCGCGGTCGGGGCGGTGAGCGTCGCCGGAATTTTGACGAACGTCGTCGCGATGGCGGCGTTCATCGTGGTGGGATTCGCTTTCATCGCGGCGTTTCTGCTCGTCGAGAAGCGCGCTGCGATCCGCGTGCTGCCCGCGGAGACCTACGAGTCCGGCTCGTCGCTGAGGTGGATCTACCTGACCATCATGTGCCTCGCGGCCGGGGTGTCGGTGGAATCGTTCCTGCCGCTGTTCGGCCAGCACCTCGGCGGATTACCGCCTGCCGCAGCGGGATTCTTCTCCGCCGCACTGTCGTTCGGCTGGTCTGCGGGGCAGATCGTTAGCTCGTCGGCCCGTCGGGTCCGGCTGCTCTGTCTGGCCGGACCAACGCTGCTGGCGGTCGCGTTCATTGTGCTTGCCTTGCTGCAGCAGGAAAACGCTTCAGTGCTGGCGTGGCTGGTCGTGCTCCTCGCCGGTGGCACCGGAATCGGCATCGCCATGCCGCACCTGTCGGTCGCGGCAATGGCCAGCGGTCAGCAAGCAGCGGCCGCGATCGCGACCGTGCTGACGATGGCGACCGCGTTCGGTGCCTCGATCGCCGGTCTGCTGGTGAACTTGGGCGCACCGTCGATGGTGACGTCCGCGCGCTACCTGCTGATCGGCTTCGCTGTCGTGGCCGCGGCGGGGATTTTCACGACAGCTGCGGCAGGTGTTGGTGCAGGTCGAGCAGTTGAGCGAACGGATCTCCCGTCTTCGCCACGCGATCGAGCACCGTCCGGATCGTCCACCGATCCGGAGTGAGGTCGGGGTCGTCGAGTTCGTCCCACTCCAGCGGGACGGACACCGGCGCCCCCGGCTTCGGCCGCACGCTGTACGGCGCGACAAGGGTTTTATTCAGCACGTTCTGCGTGTAGTCGAGCCGTGCCAGCCCGCCGCGGCGATCCTTGTGCCACGCCCAGCTCACCAGGTCCGGCACGATCTTGCCGATCGACTTCGACACGGTTTCCGCCCACGCCCGGGTCTCGGCGTACGTATACCGCGGCTCGACCGGCACCCAGATCTGAATGCCGCGCTGCCCGGTCGTCTTCGGCCGCCCGACGAGCCCGAAGTGGTCGAGCGCGGTGCGGTGCAGGCGGGCGAGCGCGAGCACGTCGTCGAACGACGTCTCCGAACCGGGGTCGATGTCGAACAGCAGCCAGGTCGGATGCTCGACGTCGGACGTGCGCGACGTCCAGGCGTGCAGTTCCAGCGCGGCGAAATTGGCCAGCCAGGCCAGATCCGCGACGCCCGACGGCACGAGGTAATGGTGCACGTCGCCAGGGTCGGCTCCTTCGTAATTCCAGCGATGCAGCCACTCCGGCGCGTGGTCGGGTACTTCCTTGTGCCAGAAGCCGGGCTTGTCGACCCCGCCGGGGAACCGGTTGGTGTTGAGCGCGCGACCGGCGAGGTAGGGGAGCATCGTCGGCGCGATCCGGGTGTAGTACTCGATCAACTCGCGTTTGGTGATCGGCGCTTCGCCCTCGCGACCGGGAATCAACGTCTTGTCGAGATTGGTGACCTTCAACTGTCGCCCGGCGACCGTCCACGCACCTTGCTTGCCCAGGTCTCGCAGCGCGGCAAGCTCCTCCTCCGACGCCGGCTCGAACACCGGATGCAGCGGTACTTCCGCCTCGGTCGCAGGCAAATCGCCCCGCCACAACGCGGGCGGCGCCGCAGCGATCTCGTCATTGGTGAGCCCGCTTTTCACCGACTTCGGATGATCCTCGGCATCCCAGCCCGCCGTGGCGTGGTCATCCTGCTTATGCAGCAGAAACCACTGCTTCCCGTCGCCGTCGCGCTTCGGATGGATCAACACGAAGCGCCCAGCCAGCTTCTCGCCGTACAGATCGAAATGCAGGTTCCCGTCCGCGAGCGCCTGCTCAGGATCGTCGGTGTCGACCGGCTCCCAGCGCCCGCGGTCCCACACGATCACGTCCCCGCCGCCGTACTCGCCGTGCGGGATCACGCCCTCGAAATCGGCGTACTCCAGCGGATGGTCCTCCACGTGCACAGCCATCCGCCGCGCCTTCGGATCGAGCGTCGGCCCCTTCGGCACCGCCCAGCTGACCAGCACGCCACCCAGTTCGAGCCGGAAGTCGTAATGCTTCCGCCGCGCCCGATGCCGCTGCACGACGAACCGGTAACCAGGCTCTTTGGGAGCGTTCGCACCAGACGGCTCGTCGGTCTTCGCGAAGTTGCGCATCGCGCGGTACTTCGCGAGCCGCTCAGCGGCACCGTCCATTCGCTGCCCCCTCCCCGTCAGCAGGCCGGAGGTTCCTCCGTGCAAGAGCTGCTGTCGACCGTCCCGGAAGCCGCTTGCAACAGCAAGTTGTAGAGCTGTTCCCGCTGGTCAGGGTCGAGCGCCGCGAAGACCTCGTCCTCGACCGCCGCAAGCGCCGCCTCGGCCCGGGCCAGCTCCTTCGCGCCGCGCTCGGTCAACACGACGACGTGCCGCCTGCGATCCTCCGGCGAACGCCGCCGCTCGATCAACTGGTCAGCCTCGAGGTCGTTGAGCAGGCCGACGACGTTGGTGCTGTCCATCTCGAGGATGTGCGCGAGGGACTGCTGAGTACTGGACCCGCGGGTCTGAAGGACGGTCAGCGCGATCAAATGCCGAGGCCGCAGCCCGAACGGCGCGAGCACGGATTCCGCGCGCATGCGGATCCGGCGCGCGAAGTGCTCGAGCAACGCACCAGACCTGCGCGGAGCCTGGGCGACGAGCGGCAGCGGAGCCATCTGTCCATCCTACGAGACGATCCGGGTAGCTGCCGTGCTATAAATGGTTTGTCTAACGCAAATTATCTACGGACGGTCATCGACATGGCACACCTGCTGCACCTCGACTCCAGCATCAACGGCGACCGCTCGGTAAGCCGCAAACTCAGCGCCCGTGCTGCTCAAGCCTGGCGCGCAGCCCACCCCGACGGAACGGTGACCTACCGAGATCTCGGCGCGGACCCAGTCCCGCACCTGGACCCCCTGGCCTGGGAAGCCCGCTTCATCCCGTCGTCCGAGCGCACCGCAGCCCACCGCGCAGCCGCACAAATCGGCGAGACCTTGGCGGCGGAGGTACTGGCCGCGGACACCGTCCTGCTGGGCCTGCCGCTCTACAACTACGGCGCACCCAGTTCGGTGAAAGCCTGGGTAGACCGCGTGATCGCCGCCGCAGGAGACGACCCGTCAGCACTGGGCGCCGGCCGGGAACTCCTGGTCCTGGCCAGCCGCGGCGGAGGCTACGGAGAAGGCGCCCCGCGGCACGGTTGGGACCACGCAGAAGGCTGGCTGCCGCACGGCCTCTCCCTGACTGGCCTTGAGCCGCGCTTCATCACGGCGGAATTCACCATGGCAGACGTCAACCCCGCGTTGGCCGACTTCCGCTCGCACGCCAAGGAAAGCCTGGCCGCAGCGGAACGAGAAATCGACGCCCTCTGGACCCCCGCCACCGCCACCCACTGACTGCCCGAAGTCCGTGAAGGGCTCCTTGAGGGAATCTGATTCCCTCAAGGAGCCCTTCACGGCTTTCGGGCGGCGGCGATGGTCCGTGAGGGGAACCTTCACGGACTCTGATTCCCTCAGGGTTCCCCTCACGACCCTCACGACCCGCGCGGCCCGCGACCCACGCGATGCCGTGAGGGGCCCCTTCACGGACTCGCGTGGGTCGCGGGCCGCGCGGGTC
>NZ_PQIA01000062.1 GCF_003385235.1 Amycolatopsis circi
GCCCCAGCCCACTCCCGCTCCACCCCCGCATCAGCCACCAGATCCGCTGTAACCGTCGCAGCCAGCGCCGCGGGCGCAGACCCGGATTCCCCATTCCAAGCCGGGAGCGCCGCAAGCAGCCCCCCGCAACGCCCGGGATTCGCCACCGCCCACTCCGCCGCGAGATGTGCCCCGAACGAAATCCCGCCCACCAGCAAGGTCCCGTACCGGTCAGCGAGACGGTCCAGCTCCGCCAAAAACGCCTCCGCGAGACCTGCCCCGGCAACCGGCGCGGGCGTGATCATCGGCACTCCCAGCGCGGCCATCGGCCCCCCGAACACCGAGCGCACGAAGACCTCGTCAGAGCCGGTACCGGGCAGCAGGACAGCGGCCGGGATACGGATTGCGGACGTCACGTTGCGATCTTGCCGCAAACCCGTTTCCCTGACTGGGACCACAGCTACGCTGGAACACGCAAGGGCCGAACGAAGTCGGGGGCCCCGGAGCACAGGAGCACACCATGTCCGCCAAGGAAGGCGGCTACTTCAGCCGGTTGGTTCGCAAGCTGACCAGCGACGTCGAGGACCTCGACGCCGACGAGATGTCCGAGAGGTCGGGTGCCGAAGGCGCGCAGCGCGCCTGTGACTGCCGGTCCGGCGAAGAGGTGACGGTGCTCGGCAGGCTGCGCAGCGTCGAGCTGTCGCCCACCGACGGGCCCGCCTCGCTGCAAGCGGAGCTGTTCGACGGCACGCAAGGCGTGACGCTAATCTGGCTGGGCAGGCGCCGGATTCCCGGCATCGAGCCCGGCCGCACCGTCAAGGTGCGCGGCCGGATGGCCGAACGGGACGGGCAGAAGGTGCTCTACAACCCGTATTACGAACTCCAGAGCCCGGTAGGGTGATCAACGCTCGTGACTGAACCCGCTCCTCCCCACGACGAGAAGGACGCGCCCGGAAACGGGGGCGACGAAGAGCGGCAGCCGACGCTGATGGAGCAGATGGGCGGGGTTTCCGGCCTGTTCTATTCCTCTGTGCCGGTCATCGTGTTCGTGCTCCTGAACGCGTTCTTCGGGCTCACCGTGGCGATCTGGGGCTCGATCGGCAGCGCGGTGGCGATCACCGTCCTGCGCGTCGTGCGCAAGGAGCCGCTGCAGCCGGCCATCTCGGGATTCTTCGGCGTCGCGATCGCGGCGTTCATCGCGTTCCGCACCGGGTCCGCGAAGGGTTTCTTCCTCTTCGGCATCTGGGCGAGCCTCGTGTACTGCGCCGTGTTCGTGATCTCGGTGCTGGTGCGCTGGCCGCTGGCGGGCGTCGTCTGGAACGCGCTCAACGGCAACGGCACCGCCTGGCGCAAGGACAAGCCGTCGCGCTACGGCTACGACGTCGCGACGCTCGCGATGGCCGTCATCTTCGCCGCCCGGTTCGTGGTGCAGCGCTGGCTGTACGACGGCAACCAGACCGGCTGGCTCGCGTTCGCCAAGATCGCGATGGGCTACCCGCTGTACGCGATCGGGCTGCTGGTGGTCGTCTGGGCGGTGCGCCGCTCCGACAAGCGGCTGAAGGCGCTCGCCGAAGAAGAACCGGAGCCGGAGACCGACGCGCAGGTGGAGGCGCGGCTGCGAGAGAAGTACGCGCAGACGCCGACCACCGAGACCTGATCTGACGCATGAAAAAGGGGCGGGCCCAACCGCGGGCCCGCCCCCTTTTCGTACGTCTCAGTAGCCCAGCGCCGTGCGGATCTCCGGCTCGACGTCCGAGGTCGCGACGAACAGCAGCTCGTCGCCCGCCTCCAGCGGGTCCTCCGGCTGCGGCACGATCACCCGGTCGCCGCGCAGGATGGTCACCAGCGCCGCGTCGCGCGGCAGCGCCAGTTCGCTCACCGGCTTGCCCGCCAGCGGCGTCTCCTCCGGCAGGGTGAGCTCCACCAGGTTCGCCTGCCCTTGCCGGAACGTCATGAGCCGCACCAGATCGCCGACGCTCACCGCCTCCTCGACCATCGCGGCGAGCATCCGCGGGGTCGACACGGCCACGTCGACGCCCCACGCGTCGGTGAACAGCCATTCGTTGGCCGGGTTGTTCACCCGCGCCACCACGCGGCGCACCGCGAACTCCGTCTTCGCCAGCAGCGACACCACGAGGTTCGCCTTGTCGTCGCCGCTCGCCGCGATCACGACGTCGCAGCGTTCGATGCCGGACTCCTCGAGGATCGACACCTCGCACGCGTCGCCGAGCACCCAGTCGGCCTGCGGAACGGATTCCGGCTCGAACTGGTCGGCGTCGCGCTCGATCAGCATCACCTGGTGGCGCCCGTCGATGAGTTCGGTGGCGATGGACTGCCCGACGGCTCCGGCGCCCGCGATCGCGACCCGCATCAGTTCTCCTCCTCGGGGGCGCGAGCGGCCAGGCTCGACACGTCTCCGACGGTGCCCGATCGCGCCGCCACCCACACGTCGTCGTCGGCCTGCACGACGGTCTTCGCGTCCGGCAGCACCGGGGTGCCGAAGCGCATCATGAACGCCACCCGCGCGCCGGTGGTCTCCTGCAGTTCGTGCACGCTGCGCCCGACCCAGCCCTCGTGCAGCGGCAGCTGCAGCAGCGCGACGTTGCCCGACGGGTCCCGCCACGCGGAGGCGACGCCGTCGGGCAGCAGGGTGCGCAGGAACCGGTCGGTCGTCCACGGCACGGTCGCGACGGTCGGGATGCCCAGCCGTTCGTACACCGCGGCGCGCTTGTGGTCGTAGATCCGCGCGACCACGTGCTCGATGCCGAAGTTCTCGCGCGCGACCCGCGCGGAGATGATGTTGGAATTGTCGCCGCTCGACACGGCCGCGAAGGCGCCCGCTCGCTCGATCCCGGCCTCGACGAGCACCCGGCGGTCGAAACCCGCCCCGACGACCTGCTGGCCGTGGAAGTCGCTGCCCAGCCTGCGGAACGCCTGCTGGTTCTTGTCGATGACGGCCACGTCGTGGCCGAGCCGCTCCAGCGCCGCGGCCAGAGACGCGCCGACGCGGCCGCATCCCATGATCACCACGTGCACGCTTAGCCTCCTCGCAGGGTGGGGATGACCCGGTCGTGGGTACCCTCGGACACCAGCGCCGAACCTACCTTGCGCCGACCCAGTTAGGCTCTCGTGGTGTCGAAGTTCCCGACCGTGTTGAAGCGGCTGGTCCTAGGGCGTCCGTTCCGCAGTGACCGTCTCTCCCACACTCTGTTGCCCAAGCGCATCGCGCTGCCCATTTTCGCCTCGGACGCGCTGTCCAGCGTGGCCTACGCGCCGGAGGAGATCTTCCTGACGCTGAGCGTCGCGGGCCTGTCCGCGTACGCCTTCGCGCCGTGGATCGGGGTCGCGGTCGCGCTGGTCATGCTCGTCGTCGTGGCGTCGTACCGGCAGAACGTGCACGCGTATCCGAGCGGCGGCGGCGACTACGAGGTCGCGACCACCAACCTCGGCGGGAAGTTCGGCCTGACAGTGGCGAGCGCGCTGCTGGTCGACTACGTGCTGACCGTCGCGGTGTCCACCTCGTCCGGGGTGGCCAACATCGGGTCGGCGATCCCGTGGGTGGCCAACCACAAGGTGATCACCGCCGTGGTGATCGTCGCCGTGCTGACCGCGCTCAATCTCCGCGGGGTGCGCGAATCGGGCAAAGCGTTCGCCATTCCCACCTACGGCTTTATCGCCGGCATCCTGATCATGGTCGTGTGGGGGCTGTTCCAGACCGCCACCGGCACCGAGATGCGCGCCGAGAGCGCGGGCTTCACGCTGCACGAGGAAGGCAGCTGGGCGGGCGTCGCGTTCGTGTTCCTGATCCTGCGGTCGTTCTCGTCCGGCGCGGCGGCGCTGACCGGGGTCGAGGCGATCAGCAACGGCGTGCCCGCGTTCCGCAAGCCGAAGTCGAAGAACGCGGCCACCACGCTGCTGCTGATGGGCGTGCTCGCGGTGACGATGCTCGTCGGGATCATCACGCTCGCGGTCGTCACGAAGGTGAACTTCGCCGAGGACCCGGCGCGGCAGCTGGCCGGCGCGCCCGCGGGCTACGAGCAGAAGACGATCGTCGCGCAGATCGCGCACGCGGTGTTCGAGAACTTCCCGCCCGCCTTCTACTACATCTCGTTCTCCACCGGCATCATCCTGCTGCTGGCCGCGAACACCGCGTTCAACGGCTTCCCGGTGCTCGGCTCGATCCTCGCCCAGGACCGCTACCTGCCGCGGCAGCTGCACACCCGCGGCGACCGGCTCGCGTTCTCCAACGGCATCCTGTTCCTCGCGGCCTTCGCGCTCGTGCTGATCATCGCGTTCGACGCGGAGGTCACCCGGCTGATCCAGCTGTACATCGTGGGCGTGTTCGTGTCGTTCACGGTGAGCCAGGCGGGCATGATCCGGCACTGGAACCGGTTGCTGGCCAAGGAGACCGACCCGGCGGCCCGGCGGCGGATGCGCCGTTCGCAGACGGTGAACGCGGTCGGCCTCACCATGACCGGCATCGTGCTGGTGATCGTGCTGATCACGAAGTTCCTGCTCGGCGCGTGGATCGCGATCGCCGCGATGGTGGCGATTTTCGCCCTGATGACGGCGATCCGGAAGCACTACGACCGGGTGTCCGAGGAACTCAAGGACATGGGCGACGCGCCGACCGTGCTGCCCTCGCGCAACCACGCGATCGTGCTGGTGTCCAAACTGCACCGGCCGACGCTGCGCGCGCTGGCCTACGCCAAGGCGATGCGCCCGGACGTCCTCGAGGCGGTCACGGTCAACGTGGACGATGCCGACACCCGCGCGCTGACCCAGGAATGGGAAGCGCACAAGTTCAAGGTGCCGCTGAAGGTCGTCGAATCGCCGTACCGGGAAATCACGAAGCCGGTGCTGGACTACGTGAAGCGGGTCCGCGGCGCCAACCCGCGCGACGTCGTCACGGTGTTCATTCCCGAGTACGTCGTGGGGCACTGGTGGGAGCAGGTCCTGCACAACCAGAGTGCGTTGCGGCTCAAGGGAAGGCTGCTGTTCCAGCCGGGCGTGGTGGTGGCGAGCGTGCCGTGGCAGCTGGAGTCGTCGCAGAAGGCGGCCGCGCGGATGCGCAAGGCCCGCCCCTCCGCCGGTGACGTCCGGCGCGGATTCACTCCCGGCACCCCTCGACCGGCGGATGCCAAGAAGCCAGCCCCTGCGACAAAGGAAACATCAGAATGAGCGACAGCTGGCTAGGCCGCGTACTGGAACTGGAAGTAGGTCCAGTCGCGCACGGCGGGCACTGTGTGTCGCGTGTGGACGGACGAGTGCTGTTCGTACGGCACGCGCTGCCCGGCGAACGCGTGCGGGCCGAAGTGACCGAAGACAAGGGCGGTTCGTTCTGCCGGGCCGACGCGATCGAGGTGCTCAGCGGGTCCGAGCATCGCGTGACGCCGCCGTGTCCGCTCGCCGCACCGGGCGGCTGCGGGGGTTGCGACTGGCAGCACGCCGAACCGGCCTACCAGCGTGAACTGAAGGCCGCGGTGGTGGCCGAACAGCTGCAGCGGCTTGCCGGGATCACGCGCGAGGTGGTCGTGGAGCCGCTCGACGGCGGCCCGCTCGGCTGGCGCAGCCGGGTGCGGCTGGTCGCCGGACAGGACGGCCGGGCCGGGTTGCGCGCGCATCACAGCCACCGCGTCATCCCGATCGACGACTGCCCGATCGCGGTGCCGGGCTCGCTCGACGCCGCGCTGGGCAAGCGCTGGCGGCCGGGCGTCGAACTGGAAGCGACCAGCGACGGCGACAACCACCTCCACCTGCGCGAACTCGTCACGGTGCGCGGGCGCACGCAGGGCAAGCAGCTGTCCGGCGGCATGGCGATCCAGCACGCGGCGGGGCGGGACTGGCGGCTCGACGCGCACGGATTCTGGCAGGTCCACCCGCACGCGGCGGACACGCTCGCGGAGCTTGTCCGGGAATGGGCCGACGCGCCGAGCGGCGGGGTCGCCTGGGATCTGTACGCCGGGGTCGGGCTGTTCGCTTCGGTGCTGGCCGAGCAGGTCGGCCCGGACGGGCAGGTGCTGGCGATCGAATCCGGCCGGCGCGCGGTGACCGAGGGCGAGCGCAATCTTTCCGACCTGCCGCAGGTCAGCTGGCGTTCCGGGCGCGTGGAACACCTCATCGGGGACGCGCCGACGCCGGTCGACGTCGTGGTCCTCGACCCGCCGCGCAAGGGAGCCGGTCGAGAGGTGGTCAACGCGATCGCGGCCGGCGAGCCGGACCGGATCGTCTACGTGGCCTGCGACCCGGCGGCGTTGGCGCGGGACGTGCAGTTCTTCTCCGAGCACGGGTATTCGCTGACGGATTTGCGGGCTTTCGACGCGTTCCCGATGACGCATCACGTGGAGTGCGTCGCGCTGCTGCAGTGATCTACCGGGCTCGTTGGGCGGCAGCCGCCGCGGCGAGTCCGGTCGCGGCTAAGACCAGTCCCGACGCGAGCCTGACCCAGGCCCCGGCCGCTGGCTGTACGTCGGCGGACGGGGCCAGCCGGTTCGCGCCGGGGAGCGTGATCACGAGGTAGCGCAGGAGGATTCCGGCTGTCGCAAGGCCGGTCAGGGTGGTGAAGGCCAGCGGTTCGGCTTGGTGTCGGCGCAGGGTCAGGACTGCCAGTGCGAACGCGAGCGCTCATGCTCCCGCGCAGGCCAGGCGGAGGCCGAGATCAGGTCGGGTTCCGCCGTGCCGGGTGGAAGGTGCGACGGCAGGTAGTGCGCGGTCGGCAGGGCAAGGCCGACGCCCACCGCGGCGGTCGCTCCGGCCCACGCGAGCGCCCGATTGCCTGTCCCGCAAGGAAGTCTACGTCCGTGCCGTGGTTCGGCCGCGGTTCTTGCCTACGCGGTCTCGCGGCCCGTTCGGTGCGGGCGGACGGTTTCGGCGTGCGTCTCGGCTCGGTGTGAGTTCGGGTCTCGATTGCCTGTCCCGAAACGAAATCTGCGCCTTGAGCGCGGGCCGGTCCGGGCGTGTGGTGGTGACTTTTAGTAACAGTTTGATTACGCGAGAACCTTGGCACTGCTCGCTGGCGACTGACCTGATGTGCATCGAGGAGGGTGCGCGCTCCGGCAACGGGCCGGAGGTCGAAGCGAGGGGTGGACATGATTCTGCGCAAAATGCTGGCAATGGCAGGTGCTCTGCTGACGGGCCGGGTTGCCCGCGGCGAGCGGGTGGTCGCGCCCGCTGGGACACCACCACCCGCTCGAAGGTCAGCTCCGGTCTTCCTTGAGCATGTCCGCACACTTCTCGCCGATCGCCATCGTCGTGATGCACGGGTTCACCGTGACGAGGAACGGCATCACCGAAGCGTCGGCCACCCGCAGGCCGTCGACGCCGCGGACGCGCAGGCGGGCGTCCAGGACCGCCTCCGGGTCGCCGTCCGCGCCCATCCGGGCCGTGCACGCCGGGTGGTACACGGTGTTGTGCGTTTTGCGGAGGTAGTCGGCGATCTCGTCGTCGGTCTTGCAGTCGCGGCCCGGCGCGAGTTCCACGCCGGCCCATTCGTCGAGGGCGGGCTGCGCGGCGATCTCGCGGGCGAGCTTCACGCCGTAGGTCATCACGCGCATGTCGTACTCGTCGGTGAAGTAGCGCGGGTCGACGCGCGGCTTGTCGCGGAAGTCGCGGGTGCGCAGCCGCACCGTGCCCCGCGATCGGCTGCGCGTCACGTTCGGCGTGAGGCAGAAGCCGTTCTCCGTCGTCGGATAGCCGTGCCGGACGGTGTTCAGGTCGAACGGGACCGAGCCGTAGTGGAACATCAGGTCCGGGCGGTCCAGGCCGTCCTCGGTCATGGTGAAGATGCCGATTTCCCACCACTGCGTGGATTCGGTGACCATCGGCTGCAGGGCGTCCCACATCACCAGGCCCTCGGGGTGGTCCTCGAGGTTCGAGCCGACGCCCGGCGAGTCCACGAGCACCTCGACGCCGACCTCGCGCAGGTGCTCGGCGGGCCCGATGCCGGACAGCATCAGCAGTTTCGGCGTGTCGATCGCGCCGGAGCTGACCACGACCTCGCGGCGCGCGGTGATCCGGCTGTGGTGGATCAGGTCCGGCTCCAGCACCTCGACGCCGGTGCAGCGGCGGCCGTCGAACAGCAGCCGGCTCGCCCGGAGGCCGGTGCGGATCTCCAGGTTCGGCCGCTTGCCCATGATCGGGTGCAGATAGGACACCGACGCCGAGGACCGGGTGCCGTCCTCGCGGGCGTTGATCTGGAACCAGTTCGCGCCGTGGGTGACCGTCTTGCCGGAGTTGAACTCCGTCGTCGGGATGCCCGCCTGGTCGCACGCGGACAGCAGCGCCGCGCCGGCCGGGTCGTTCGGCGGGACCGACCGGATGGTGACCGGTCCGGAGCGGCCGTGGTGGTCGCCGGGGCCGTCGTTGGTCTCCAACCGCTTGTACAGCGGGAAAACGTCGGCGGCGGACCAGCCCGGCAGGCCCATCGAGGCCCATTCGTCGAGGTCCTCGGAAGGGGCCCAGAACGCGATGCACGAGTTGTGCGACGAGCAGCCGCCGAGCACGCGGGCGCGGGCCTGGCGCAGGTAGGAGTTGCCCGCTTCCTGCGGCTCCACGAGGTAATCCCAGTCGTAGCCGGATTCCAGCAGGCCCATCCAGCGGGTCAGCTCCAGCACCTCCGGTATGTCCGTGTCGGACGGTCCGGCTTCGAGGAGGCAGACCGTCACGTCCGGATCCTCCGACAGCCGGGCGGCCACCACCGATCCGGCCGTGCCGCCGCCGACCACCACGTAGTCGAACTCGCTTGCGCTCACCGGGAAACCTCCTCGTCGGGCGCGGAGGCGGCGGCGTGGTCCGCCAGCACTCCGACCTTGTGCCGTTGCACGAACCAGTAATAGGCGAAGCCGCCGGCCGCGAAGACGCCGACGAACAACACCGAAATCCACTGCAGATACCAGTGGTAGGGAGGGGACGCGTTGTAGATCTCGTTGCGGGGCCAGGCCAGGTTGATCGTCATCGCGCCGCCCCACAGCACCCCGAGCACGTTCACCGGGAGGCCCCAGCGGCCGAGGGAGAACCGGCCGGCCGGGGTGCCCTCGCGCGGCCAGCGGCCGCGCAGCCGGCGGATCAGCATGGGCACGGTCACGAGGAGGTAGGACAGGTAGATCAGGATGATCGCGAGGCTGGTCACGGCCGAGAAGATCTGCGTGGAGTTGATGTTCAGCACCAGCAGCGCGACCGCGAGCACGCCGATCACGATCGCGGGCAGCACCGGGGTGCCGGTCGTTTTGTTGACCCGCGCCAGCTTCCGGCCGCCGGGCAGCGCATTGTCGCGGGCCATCGCGAACGCGATCCGGATCGCCGCGGTGTGCACCGCCAGCACGCACACCGTGATCGCGATGAACACGACGAACAGGAACACGCGTCCGATCGCCGGACCGAGCGCGTCGGTGAGCACGTACTGCAGGCCGACCGTGCCGAGTTCCGGCGCGTGGATGTTGCCCACGGCCATGAGCGCGAACAGGATGATCAGCCCGCCGAGCACGAAGGAGGCCACCAGCGCCCGCAGGATCGCCTTCGGCGCGTTCCGGTGCGGGTTCAGGGATTCCTCGCCGAGCGAGGCCGCGGTGTCGAAGCCGTACATCACGTAGGAGGAGGCGATGCCGGCGATCAGGAAAGCCCCGAGGTAGCCGGACGAATGCCCGGCCTCGGTGCCGTTCGTCTGGGTCACCACCGACGGGCCGCGGACGAAGTGGAACGCCAGGAACACCACCAGCAGCACCGCGAACAGCAGCTCGACGAACACGCCCGCGCTGTTGATCCGCGCCATCAGCTTCACGCCGAACGCGTTGATCAGCGTGGTGAACACGATCAGCACGGTGGCCAGCAGCACACCGTTGGCCGCGTCGCTGGTGCCTGTGCCGTCGCCGATGAACTGGAAGAACGACGTGATCTGCGGCAGCGTCCGCTGGTAGGCGAGCGCGGTCGCGGAGATCGAGACGATCGAGGCCAGCAGCATCATCCAGCCGGCCATCCACGCGATGTGCGGGTTGCTGAGCTTCTTCGCCCAGTTGTAGACCGACCCGGCGACCGGGTACTGCGCGGCCAGTTCGGCGAAGCAGAGAGCCACCATCAGCTGCCCGATGAATACCGCGGGCCAGGACCACCAGTAGGCCGGACCGCCCTCGGAGAGGCCGAGGTAGGACAGCTGGAACACCCCGGTCAGCACCGAGATGTAGCTGATGCCGGCAGCGAAGGTGTGGAAACTGCCGAGCGTTCTCTTGAGCTGGTTGGTGTAGCCGAATTCGCCGAGTTCGCGATCGCCGGTGTCGCTCAAGGGCGGAAGTTCCTTTCGGTGGGGGAGGGGGATCAGCCGGAGAACCAGTGCTGGGGACCAGGCTTCAGGTTCTGGTGGATGTGTTTGACCTCGGTGTATTCCGCAAGTCCGGTCGGGCCGAGTTCGCGGCCGAAGCCGGACTGCTTGTAGCCGCCCCATTCGGCCTGCGGCAGGTACGGGTGGTAGTCGTTGATCCACACCGTGCCGTGCCGGAGCCGGTTCGCGACGCGCTGGGCGCGGGCGGCGTCCTGGGTGAACACGCCGCCGGCCAGGCCGTAGTGGGTGTCGTTGGCGATGCGGATCGCGTCGTCCTCGTCGGTGAACGTCTCCACGGTCAGCACCGGGCCGAAGGACTCTTCGACGACCGCGGTGCTGCCCTGCTGGACGTTGTCGAGGATTGTCGGCAGGTAGTAGAAGCCGTCCTGCAGCGCCGGGTCGTCCGGACGCTTGCCGCCGGTGCGCAGGACCGCGCCCTCCTCGATGGCGGTCGCGACGTAGCGCTCCACCTTCTCGCGGTGTGCGGCGGAGATGAGCGGCCCGGTCTCGGCGTTCTCGTCGAAAGGGCCGCCGAGGCGGATCCGCTCCGCGCGACGCACCAGCTCGTCGACGAACTCGTCGTGCCATTCGCGCTGAATGATCAGCCGCGCGCCCGCCGAGCAAACCTGCCCGGAGTGCAGGAACACCGCGGTGAGCGCGTAGTCGACGGCGGTCTCGAAATCCGCGTCGGCGAACACGACATTCGGGTTCTTTCCGCCGAGTTCGAGCGCGACCTTCTTCACCGTCGCCGCCGCGTTCGCCGCGATCACCCGTCCGGTGGCCAGCCCGCCCGTGAACGACACGAGGTCGACGTCCGGGTGCTCCGACAGCGGGGCTCCGGCGGCCGGGCCCGCGCCGAGCACCAGGTTCGCGACGCCGCCGGGCAGTCCGGCCTCGGCGAGCAGCCGCATGAACAGGACCGAGGTGTGCGGCGTCAGCTCGCTCGGTTTGAGCACGAACGTGTTGCCCGCGGCCAGCGCCGGGGCGATCTTCCACACCGTCTGCAACAGCGGGTAGTTCCACGGGGTGATCAGGCCGCACACGCCGACCGGTTCGTGCACGATCCGGCTGAACGAGTCCGCGCTGCCGGTGTCCACGACCCGGCCCGCGTCGTTGCCCGCGAGCTTGCCGAAATAACGCAGGCAAGCCGCGATGTCGCTCATGTCGTAACGGCTTTCGACCAGGCGTTTGCCGGTGTCCAGCGATTCGGCGCGGGCGAACTCCTCCGCGTCGCGGTCGAGCAGGTCGGCCGCGCGCAGCAGCAGGTTTCCGCGTTCGCCGGCCGGGGTGCCGGGCCACGGGCCGGTGTCGAATGCCCGGCGCGCCGCGGCGATGGCGGCCTCGGTGTCTTCCGCGGTCGCTTCGGCGACCTCGGCGA
The DNA here is from genome assembly GCF_003385235.1 of Amycolatopsis circi. Lineage (GTDB taxonomy): Bacteria > Actinomycetota > Actinomycetes > Mycobacteriales > Pseudonocardiaceae > Amycolatopsis > Amycolatopsis circi. Next base: position 11,667 of record NZ_PQIA01000062.1, read on the forward strand.
CCAGGCTGCCGTCCGCGGGACACCGGATCTCGCGTCGCCCGCCCGCACGCGCGTCCACCCATTCGCCGCCGATGTACAAGTCCGCCATGGAGTCCTCTCGAGGTCGGGGGTCCGTCCGGGATTATCACGGCCACGCGGGGTGACCGCGACTTGACTGACCGGGCTGGTGATCTTCCCCGCTCGTGGAGTTGCGTTCTCCTCGGAGCTGTGATCCGGGACGCGGGCGGCCGGACCGAGGTGGCGCGCGTCCGTAGACTGGCCGGAACCGGCGGAGGAAGAAACGGGCGAGGTGGAGCGGTGACCATGCTGGACTCGGTGCACGGACCGGCGGATCTGAAGCGCATGAGCGTCGAGGACCTCGGCGAGCTGGCGGCCGAGATCAGGGACTTCCTCGTGGACAAGGTCCGCCGCAGCGGCGGGCACCTTGGCCCCAACCTGGGCGTCGTCGAGCTGACGCTGGCGCTGCACCGGGTGTTCGACTCGCCGCGCGACGCGATCGTGTGGGACGTCGGGCACCAGGCGTACGTGCACAAGATCGTCACCGGGCGACACGTCGACTTCGACCTGCTTCGCCAGCAGGGCGGCCCCACCGGGTACCCCTGCCGCGGCGAGAGCGAGCACGACCTGGTGGAGAACAGCCACGCCTCCACCGCACTGTCCTATGTGGACGGAATGGCGAAGGCGTTCGAGCTGTCCGGCGGCCCGCGCAGGCACGCGATCGCGGTGGTCGGCGACGGCGCGCTCACCGGCGGCATGTGCTGGGAGGCGCTCAACAACATCGCCGGGCGCAAGGATCGCCCGGTCGTGATCGTGGTGAACGACAACGGCCGGTCGTACTCGCCGACCATCGGCGGGATGGCCGACCACCTCGCGTCGCTGCGCCTGCAGCCGGGCTACGAGCGGCTGCTGGACGGCGGGCGCGAACTGCTGCGCAGTACCCCGGTGGTGGGCAAGCCGATCTACGCGGCGCTGCACGCCGCCAAGGCTGGCATCAAGGACGCGCTGAGCCCGCAGGTGATGTTCTCCGACCTCGGCCTGAAGTACCTCGGCCCGGTCGACGGGCACGACCTCGTGGCGCTGGAGAAGGCGTTCCAGAGCGCGCGGGCGTTCGGCGGTTCGGTGATCGTGCACGTGGTCACCGAGAAGGGCCACGGCTACGCGCCGGCGGTGAACCACCAGGCCGACCAGATGCACCAGACCGACCCGATCGACCCGGAGACCGGCCTGCCGCCGGTGAAGGGCCCCAGCTGGACCGGCGTGTTCGGCGACGAGCTGGCGAAGATCGGCGAGGAGCGGGAGGACGTCGTGGCGATCACCGCCGCGATGCTGCGCTCGACCGGTCTGGAGAAGTTCTCCGAGCGCTTCCCGGACCGCTGGTTCGACGTCGGCATCGCCGAACAGCACGCGGTGACGTCCGCGGCCGGCCTCGCGATGGGCGGTTGTCATCCGGTCGTCGCGCTCTATTCGACGTTCCTGAACCGGGCGTTCGACCAGGTGCTGATGGACGTCGCGCTGCACCGCCAGCCGGTGACGTTCGTGCTGGACCGCGCCGGCATCACCGGCCCGGACGGCCCGAGCCACCACGGCATGTGGGACCTGTCGCTGCTGGGCATGGTGCCGGGCATGCGCGTGGCCGCGCCGCGCGACCCGGGAACCCTGCGCGAGGAACTGCGCGAGGCAGTCGCAGTACAGGACGGCCCGACCGCATTGCGCTTCTCGAAGGGCAGCGTCGGCCCGGACGTGCCCGCGGTGGAGCGGATCGGCACGGTCGACCTGCTGCGCCGCCCCTCGGGCTCGACGGACGTGCTGCTCGTCGCGGTAGGCCCGTTCGCGCAACTGGCACTGTCGGCCGCGGACCGCCTTGCTGACCAAGGCATCGGCGTGACAGTCGCAGACCCGCGCTGGGTGGTCCCGGTGCCCGCCGAACTGGTCGCGCTGGCGGAACAGCACAAACTCGTAGTGACAGTCGAAGACAGCGGCCGCCACGGCGGTTTCGGCTCAGCCCTGGCGGCGGTGCTGCGCGACGCCGAATGCGACGTCCCGCTGCGGGATCTCGCGGTGCCGCAGGCATTCCACGACCACGGAACCCGCGCCGAGGTGCTGGACCGAATCGGCCTGACCGCCCAGGACGTGGCGAGGCGAATCACGGAATGGGCCTCGGGACGGCTGGGCTCGGACGTCGAAGAGACCGCGGGGCAGAAGCCGCGCGCCTGAGCGGCGAGTGGCGTGGGCTGGAAGAAGACTCGCTGGTTGAGCAGTTGAATGGCGGGTTCCCGGGGCTGGGACCCGCCATTTTTCCGGGTTCGGCGCAGGGAGACTGCCCGCTGCCGGAACAGCTAGCCCTTCGACGGGGTTTCGGCGGTGAAGGTCTGGTCGATGTCCGGGATCCAGTTACAGATCTCCAGTGTCTTCATTCTCGAAGTGTGCCAGGTCTTCCGGCGGCTTCCTGTTCGAGCGCGACACGCACAGCGTGCGGCTCACCGGCGACGGTGAGACGATGACCGGCTTCGCTCGCGGCATTCTTGATCAGCAGGATCGCGCACTGCGCTATTTCTCCCGAACCGGGCCCGCGCGGCGGGCCCGGTTCGGGTGTGCGAGGACTTCCTGCTCGGCCGGGTTCCGCGGCGCGCATCCGGGAATCGACCTCGAACTGTCGGTCGAGTTGAGCGAGGTGCTGCATTCCCGGCTCGCCGACGGAGACCTCGACCTGGTGCTGGCTAAGCGGCGACTCCGGGCAGGGCGTGCGGCGGGACCCGCTCGTGTGTGGTGGTGGCTGGAACTGGTCCCGGGCGAACCGCTGCCGCTCGTCCTCTACCCGGAGCCGAGCGTCACCCGGGCTCGCGCACTGGACGCGTTGCGCCGCAACGGTGTCCAGTGGCGGATCGGCTGCGTCAGCGACCGGCTTAACGGCCTGCGGTTCGCGCTCGAAGCCGGGCTCGGCGCCGGCTTGTTCGCGGTGTCCGTGGTCCCGGACGGGCTGGTCCCGGTCGCGGGGCTGCCTGCTCCGGGGTTGGTGACGTTCGTGCTGAGCCACCGGGGAACGGCACGGGGTTCGGCAGCGGCGTTGGCAGACACGATCCTGTCGGCCCGGTGGAGCCGTCCAGGCTGGGTATTGCCCGCAGTTCCGAGAAGGTCCTGACCACGGCTGATGTCGTTCCGGTCAGCAATCGCGGAAAATAAGGAGCCCCAGGCGCTTGCAAGCAGAGGCGACCCTGGGGCGTTCGAGGAACACGATAGCATCGAGCGGTGTCGTCTGTCGACGTAGACCGAACCGTGGTCTGGAACATGCTGTCCGAACCGAGGATGGCGCCCTACCTGGCTGAAGCGGGAGGAGATCGCGACCTCGCGCTGGATCTGTATGCGTGGAGCGCGCGCATGTCGTCGGCTGCCTTCCTGACAGTCGGTCATCTAGAGGTGCTGCTGCGCAACGCTCTCGATCGGTGTTTGCGCGAGCATTTCCGCGAAGACGATTGCGGCATTCCCTGGTTCTTGCTTCAGGTGCCTGGCGGCGACTACGTCGAGCAGGCGGTGTCCGCTGTCCGCCATCGGCTTCGTGCCTTGCGACAGGAAACACGGCACCAGATCGTCGCCGGATTGAGCTTTGGCTTCTGGACGGGCTTGCTGGGGCCGAAGTACGAACAGCTTTGGCGGGAGTGCCTGCGACACGCCTTTCCTTATTCCAATGGCACACGCAAGCAGGTTGTCGTCGCGGCAGAACGGGTCCGCAAGTTCCGGAACCGGCTGGCACACCACGACTCGACGATCAACGTGGATATCCCTTTCGAGATCCGGAAGCTTGTCGAACTGGCGTCGTACATCGATGGCGATGCGGCACGATGGCTGGAGCAATGCAGCCCCGCGATGGCTGTTTACGCCGAGCGTCCAGTCACCGCTGAGGACACAGTGGTCGTTCCCGCGAAACACGCATGGCCGCTCTACGAGGAAGTGCGTGCCTATGTATGCCAGTCCGGTCGTGCTTTTCGCCCAGTTCAGCGGATTGCTTTCTACTCCGACCGGGAAATCAAGCAGGATGTTCCGGCGGTTGTCCACCGCCGGGACGGCGTCGAGTGGACACCCGAGTCGGCCGGTCGGCTGCGAGCATCGGATGACCGGTTCGACCGCAAGATCGCTGCGGTGATCGAAGCTTCCGCCGGTGCTTGGCGCCATGGGCGATACCAGGTGTTTCTGTTGACGAAGCCGGGCGATCAGACCCATCGGCAGTTGAGTGCGCCCCTTCCGCACAGCGGTAGCGGACGGGGCTCGGCTTTCGTGCAGAAGCAACGGTATGTATCGCTTCACGCGTTGGAAACAGCTCGATCGACAGTTGACTTGTGAAATAAGAACTGCGGGTCCCCCGAAACAAGGGAACCCGCAGTTTCGTCCCTCACGCTTCGGCAGTCACCGTTTCCACAGCGGTAGCCGAAGCAGGCCCGAAGACCTCTCGCGGCTCCGGAAACACCTTCACCAGCACCGGATACGCGATCGCGGCCGTGCACAGCGTCACCACCAGGCTGATGTCCACCCCACCCGCGATCCCGGCCAGCGGTCCGGTGATCATCGGCGTATTCGCGCACAGCAGACCCAGTGCGGTGGCCGGGATCCAGGCCGCCATCGCGCGCCAGTTGACGCCTCGGTGGAACCAGTACCGTCCGCCGGTGCGGCCTTCGTTGAACACCTGCAGGTCGGCGGGGTCGTAGTAGCCGCGGCGTTGCACGTAGCCGATCATCATGATGACCATCCACGGCGACGTGCACAGCACGATCAGCGTCGCGAACGCGTTGATGCTGGACACCATGTCGAGCACGAAATTCCCGACGAAGATGAACAGCACGCTCAGCGTCCCGATCAGCAGCGTCGCCCGGACGCGGGACAGGCGCGGGAAGATCGAGCTGAAGTCCAGGCCGGTGCCGTACAACGCGGTGGTGCCGGTGGACAATCCGCCGATCAGGGCGACCACGATCAGCGGGATCGCGTACCAGAGCGGGGAAATCGCGGTCAGGCCGGTGACGTAGTCGGCCGGGTCGGCGACCAGGGTGGCGGTCGCGATGCCGAAGCCGAACGGCAGCAGCGTCGCCAGTTGGGCGAGGAACGGCGCGGCCAGCATCGAGCGCCGCGAGTGGGTCGCGGGGATGTAGCGCGACCAGTCGCCGAGGAACGCGCCGAACGAGATCGGGTTCGCCATCACGGTCAGCACGGCAAGGATCCACGTCGGCCAGAAGGTGCCGAGGGCGAAGTTGCCGCTGCCGGTGAACGACGGGTCGAACGAACCGCCGTAGGCGAAAATCCCCACCAGCATGATGAGCGTGCCCAGCGTCACGGCGACCCGGTTGACCAGCAGCATGAAGCGGTAGCCGTAGATGCACACGACGAGGACGGCGATCGCGATCACGCCGTACGCGACCGCGCGCAGGACCGGGCCGCCGTCGATGCCGAAAAGCCGTTGTGCCGCACCGGCTACCGCGTCGCCGCTCACCCACACCGAGATCGCGAAGAAGGTGATCGCGGTGAGCAGCGACAGGAACGAGCCGACGCACCGGCCGACCACGCCGAAGTGCGCGCCGGACGAAACCGCGTTGTTGGTGCGGGTGAGGGGGCCGAACAGAGCCATCGGGGACAGCACGAGCGCGCCGAGCACTACACCTACGACAGTCGCGGCGAGGGCAGCCCAGAAGCTCAGCCCGTACGCGATCGGCAGCGTGCCCAGGATGATCGTGGCGAACGTGTTGGCCCCGCCGAACGCGAGCCGGAACAGGTCGCGCGGCCGGGACGTCTGCTCGGCGACCGGGATCGGCGCGATGCCGTGCTGTTCGACCTCGGTGACTTTGTCGCTCATTACTCGAACCTCGTCATCACGTGCTTGACGCGGGTGTACTCGGCGAACGAGTACGCCGAGAGGTCCTTGCCGTGCCCGGAGTGGCCGAACCCGCCGTGCGGCATTTCGGCGGTCAGCGGGCCGTGCGTGTTCACCCACACGCAGCCGAAATCGAGGTCGCGCGACACCCGGGCGACGCGGGCGACGTCGTTCGTCCACACCGAAGAAGCGAGGCCATACGGGACGCCGTTGGCCAGCTCCAGCGCTTCCGTCTCGTCGGCGAACGACTGGACGGTGATGACTGGGGCGAAGATTTCTTCCTGAACCAGTTCGTCGTCCTGGCGGAGTCCGGACACGACGGTCGGCGCGAGCTGGAAGCCCGGTCCGGTCGCGGTGCCGCCGGTTTCGATGCGGGCGTGCGACGGCAACCGCTCCAGGAGCCCGAGGACGCGGTCGAGCTGGGCGCGGCTGTTGAGTGGGCCGTAATCGACATCTGGACGGCGGGTGGCGGCTGTTTTCGTCAGCGCGGCAACAAATTCGTCGTGGATGCTCTGGTGCACCAGCACGCGGCTGCCCGCGGTGCAGTCCTGTCCGGCGTTGTAGAACGCGGCGTCGGCGATCCGCTCGGCGGTGTCGGCGACGTCGGTGTCCGGGAAGACCAGCAGGGGAGCGTTGCCGCCCAGCTCCAGGTGGGTGCGCTTGAGGTCGGCCGCGGCGACAGTGGCCACGTCGATGCCGGCGCGCGTCGAGCCGGTGATGGACACCAGGTCGGTGTTCGGATGCCGGACCAGCGCGCGGCCGGTTTCGCGGTCGCCGCACAGGACGTTGAACACGCCGGGCGGCAGGAATTCCGCCGCGGTTTCGGCCAGCAGCACCGCGGTGGACGGCGTGGTTTCCGCGGGCTTGAGCACCACGGTGTTGCCCGCGGCGAGCGCCGGACCGATCTTCCAGACGGCCATCATCAGCGGGTAGTTCCACGGCGCGATCTGCGCGCACACACCGATCGGCTCGCGGCGGATCACCGACGTGTGCCCGGCCAGGTATTCGCCCGCGCCGGTGCCTTCGAGCTGCCGGGCCGCACCGGCGAAGAACCGCAGCGTGCTCACGCATTCCGGGATTTCCTCGTCCAGCATGACCGAACGGACCTTGCCGGTCTCGCGGACCTCTGCGTCGGCGAATTCTTCCGCGCGGGCTTCCAGCGCGTCGGCGATCTTGAGCAGGGCTTCCTGACGCTGCGCGGGCGTGCTGCGCCGCCACGACTGGAACGCGCGCGCCGCCGATTCCGTCGCGAGGTCGATCTCATTCCGTCCGGAAAGGACACTCGTGCCGAAGACCTTGCCGGTGGCCGGGTCGGTCAGCTCGAGGGTCGCCTCGGTGTCGGACATGTCGACCAAAGCACCGCCGACGAAGTTGCGGATGTGGGTCACGAGTGCTCCAAATGGGTTGGGGCGAACATCTTCAGCAGCGCGGGAAGCACGACGACGGACGGGCCGGGAGTGCGCAGCGCGTCGGCGAGGTCGGTGCGGACAGTGTCCACAGTGGTCTTTCGGGCGGGGATGCCGAACGACTCGGCCAGCGCGACGAAATCCGGTCGCGGCAGCTCGGTCGCGGTGGTCTGGCCGAACGCGCCGGTGAGGTATTCGCGCAGGATGCCGTAGCCGCCGTCATCGATGACCAGCCACGTGACGTCGAGCTGGTGCTGCACGGCGGTGGCCAGCTCGGCCAGTCCGTACATCGCGCCGCCGTCACCCGAAACCGCCAGCGATCGCACACCCGCCGCGGCAGCACCGAGTGCGCCGGGCAGGCCGTAGCCGAGACCGCCCGCACCCTGCGCCGTGTGGATCGGCGCCCCGTCCGGATTCCACACTGACCACGCCCAGTAGGCCGCGATTGTCATGTCCCAGAAGGTTTGCGTGCCGTCGGGGAGGGCGGCGCGGATGTCGTCGAGCAGCTTCCGCTCCGCGGCGAGCGGCTGACTGTCCAACCTGGACTCCACGCGGGCGAGCAGATCCTTCACCGCCGCTTCGGCGCGACCATCTGCGGTGCGCGGCGTGAGCTGGTCAAGCAGCGCGCGGAGGGTGTGCCGGATGTCCGCGTGCAGCGCGAGCGCGGGGTAGTTCGACTCCAGTTTCCCGAGATCCGCTTCCACCTGCACGATCCGGCCGCGCGGTGCGAACTCGCGGTAGTTGCTGGACAACTCGCCCAGTCCGGAGCCGAGTACCAGCAGAACGTCGGCGTCGGAGAGGAATTCCGTGGTGTGCCAGTCTTCCATCCACGATTGCGCGGACAGCTCGTGGTCCCAGGCGAAAACGCCCTTGCCGCCGAACGTCGACACCACCGGCGCGCGCAGGGTTTCGGCGAGCTGGCGCAGCTCGTCGTGCGCCCCGGAACGCAGCGCGCCGCCACCGGCGAGAATCACTGGATTCTTCGCTGCGTCAAGGAGTTTCGCCGCAGAGTCCACCAGCTCCGGCAACGGTTCGAGCGGAGCCGGAGCCGCGGTCACGCTGGTCAACTGTGGCAGGTTCGCCGCGGCGAGCAGCACGTCTTGCGGGATTTCCACCCATACCGGCCCGTACGGCGCGGTCGAGGCGGATTCCCACGCCTCGCGCAGCGCGGTCGGGATCTGGCTGATCGACCGGACCACGTGCACCGACTTCACGACATCGCGGAAGCTGGCCTGCTGGTCCGGCAGTTCGTGCAGGTAACCGTGCCGTCCGCCGCCGAGCCCGGCGACCGGGATCTGGCTGGAGATCCCGAGCACCGGCACCGAGGCCGCGCGCGATTCCTGCAGCGACGCCAGCGTGAGCAGCGCGCCGGGGCCGGTCGACACGATCATCGGCGTGACCGGCACCGGGCCGTGCGGATCGGCGGCGAGCCGGGCGCGCGCGTGGCCGTCCGCGGCGAAGGCGAGGTTGTTCTCCACTCGCGAGCTGACCACGCGCAGGTCGTCCGCGCGGCGCAGCGCCTCGAACAGGCCGAGCGCGTGCTGTCCGGGCAGGCCGAACACGGTGTCCGCACCGAGCGCCCGCAGCGTCTCTACGACAACGTCGCCGCCGATCCGGGTCATGCGTCGCGTCCCAGCGCCAGCAGGCTGACCAGGTCGTAAGCGACGTGCGAAGCGGCGACTGCGGTGATCTCGGCGTGGTCATAGGCCGGGGCCAATTCCACGACGTCCGCGCCGACGAGGTTGAGCCCGCGAAGGCCGCGCAGGATCTCCAGCAGTTCGCGGCTGGTCATGCCGCCCGCCTCCGGCGTGCCGGTGCCGGGCGCGTGCGCGGGGTCGAGCACGTCGATGTCCACGGACACGTACAGCGGACGGTCGCCGATGCGCTGGCGAAGCGCGTCCACGGTCTCGTCGATGCCGCGGCGCAGTACGTCGCCGGAGGTGACGATGCCGAAGCCGAGGCGACGGTCCTCTTCGAGGTCACGCTTGCCGTACAGCGGGCCGCGCGTGCCCACGTGCGAAACGGCGCTGGTGTCGAGAATGCCTTCTTCGACCGCGCGACGGAACGGCGTGCCGTGCGTGTACGGCTCGCCGAAGTAGGTGTCCCAGGTGTCGAGGTGGGCGTCGAAGTGAAGCAGCGCGACGGGACCGTGCTTCTTCGCGGCAGCGCGCAGCAGCGGGAGCGCGATGGTGTGGTCACCGCCGACAGTCACCAGCTTCGTCTCGCCCGCGGTGAGCGTTTCGGCTTCCTGCTGCAGCTTCTCGATTGCTTCGCCGATGTGGAACGGGTTGACCGCGATGTCGCCGGCGTCGACGACCTGCTTCTCGGCGAACGGCGAAACGTCCAGACCCGGGTGGTACGGCCGCAGCAGCCGGCTCGCTTCGCGCAGCGCCGAAGGACCGAACCGCGCACCGGGGCGGTAGGACACGCCGGAGTCGAACGGCACGCCGACCACGGCTACGTCGGCACTCGGCACTTCGTCGATCCGCGGCAGCCGCGCGAATGTCGCGAAGCCGGCGAAGCGCGGGATCTGCGATGAGTCGAGCGGGCCGACCGGACGCTGTTCACTCACTGGGTCAACTCCTGTCGGGTTTCGGATGCGCTGAGATCTTCAGCGGCTTCGGAGCCGTGCAAACGTTGTGTCCACACGGAAAGAATGCTGTCCGGCGTACGCGGTGTCGCGAGGCTGACGCCGATGTACACGACAAGGCTGACGCCGAGACCCCAATAAATCGGACTGTTGGCCGCAACCCCGTCGATGATCATGAAGGCGATGACGGACACCGTCCCGGCCACCATCGACGCGTACGCGCCTTCGCGAGTACCGCGCTTCCAGAACAGCGCGCCGATGATCGTGACGAGCAGGCCGCCGACGAGGATGTCGTACGCGATGGTGAGCGCGTTGACGACGTCGTCCACGAGCATTGCGATACCGATGGCCACGATGCCCAGCACAAGTGTCGTCACTCGGTTACGCAAGACCTCGCCGCTCTTAAGACCGATCTTGCGGAACAGGTCCGAAGTCGTCGTAGTAGCGCACGCGATCAGCGCGCCGCTCGAGGTCGACATCAGCGCGGACAGCGCCGCGGCGAGCACGAGACCGCGTACGCCGGTGGGCAGCAGCCGTTCGGCGATGGTGGCGAAGGCGTCCTGCGCGCTGCCGAGATCCGGGTACAGCACCTTCGCCGCCGTACCGATCAGCGCGCCCGCGATGCCGTAGACGAGGCAGTAGACGCCGGAGATGATGCCGCCGCCGGTCGCGACGCGCGGGGTGCGCGCGGTGAACACGCGCTGCCAGATGTCCTGCCCGATCAACAACCCGAAGGTGTAGATCAGGAAGTAGGTCAGGATCGTCTCGCCGCCGATCGAGGTGAACTCGAAGTACGACGCGTCCAGCTTCTGGGCCATTCCGCTGAAGCCGCCTGCCGACACGAGCGCGATCGGCAGCAGCACGAACAGGATGCCGATCGTCTTGATCACGAACTGCGCGATGTCGGTCAGCGTGATCGACCACATGCCGCCGAGCACCGAGTACAGCACCACGATCGACCCGCCGATCGCGATCCCGGCCCAGCTCGGGATCGAGAACAGCACCTTGAAGATCGACGCGAACGCCAGCGTCGAGGTGACCGTGAGCATCAGCGTGTAGCCCCACATCACCACGCCGGACACCGCGCTCGCGCGGCCGCCGTAGCGCAGGTCGAGCATCTCGCCGACGGTGTAGACGCGCAGTTTCACCAGCCGCCGCGCGAAAACCGCGTGCAGCACCAGGATCCCGACGCCGATCGTGATCACCAGCCATGCGCCGGAGATGCCGTAGGTGTAGCCGAGCTTCACGCCGCCGACGGTCGAGGCGCCGCCGAGCACGACGGCCGACATCGTGCCGGAGTACATGAACCAGCCGAGCCGCCGTCCGGCGACCAGGTAGTCGGATTTGGTCTTGGCCAGCCGGAGGCCTATCCAGCCGACCCCGATCATGCCCGCGATGTACAGCGCGATCACCGCATAGTCGCCGCCCACGGGTCCTCCTTGAAACGGGGTGGGGTTCTTGCGGGACACCGTAGGGTCGGGCGACCCCGCGGCGGCATGGGACGATGTATCCAGGACTTCGCAGAAGATTGGCTGAAATGACCCACCTCGACGTGCTGTTGCCCGCGGAGGTGACAGTTCCACTACGCACCGTCGCGGGCAACCCGGAGCTGGCGCTCGACGTCGTGCCCGAAACACTGCGCCCGGGAGCCCTGGACCGGCCGGTGCGGTGGGCGCACGTGAGCGAACTCGCCGACCCCGCGCCCTACCTGGTGGGTGCCGAACTTGTGCTGACCGCAGGCGTCAATCTGCCGAAGGACGCCGACCGCTACGTCCGAGGTTTGCGCGACGCGGGCGTCACCGCGCTCGGCTTCGGCCTCACCCCGACGGTTTCGGAAACCCTGCCTCCTTCGCTGCGCGACGCCTGCGCGGAGCACGGTCTGCCGCTGCTGGTTGTTCCGCCCGCGACGCCGTTCCTGGCGATCAACCGCGCCGTCGCGGTCGCGCTGGCCGAGGCGGGGCGGCACGAAGAACGACGGCTGGCCGAAGGCCGCGAAGCGCTGACGCGAGCCGCAGGCGGCGGTCTAGGGGAGTTGGTCACCGCGCTCGCCGGACGCCTCCGCGGGTGGGTCGCCATGGTCGGTGCCGGAGACGTATTGGCGGCTGGCTACGACGCACCGCAGCCGTTGCCGTCGCCGGTGAAGGAACTGCTCGCGACCTTGCGCGCTCGCTCCGGAATCCGCATCGCCTCCACCGAATTGCCCGACGGCACGCACGTCGTCGCGCAGCCGGTGTACCCGCAAGCGACCGCCGCGCACCTGGTCGTGGTCGGCCGGGCGCAGCGGTTCGACAGCGGAGACCGGGCGATCCTGGCCGTCGGCGCGGCGCTGCTGGGTCTGGTCGGCCGCGCCGGATCGGACAGCGCGGAACTCGGTGCCGCAGCCACCGCGTTGCTGCTCGGCGGCCCTGGTGCGGACGCCCTCGCCGGAGTGGTCGGCGGCGACCAGGCCCGGTTGGTCGCCGGAGTCGCCCACCGACGCGGCCCGGAAGCACTCGCCCGGCGCCCGGACTGGCTGCGCGCCCGCCTCGACACCCCGCTGGTCCAAGTCCTGCCCGGCCCCCGGTTCTACGCCATCACTGGCGAGCTTGGCGACCTGGACGGCCTCCTCGAACACGGCTGGCTAGCGGTAGCGAGTCCGCCGCATCCCGCCGCCGACCTCCCCGCTGCTGTCGCGGAAACCGAATTGCTGCTCGCCCGCGCCCGTGCGCTGGCCCGTCCGCTGGCCGCCAGCGCCGACCCGCTCGGCTTCGACCAGCTGATCCCGCCCGCCGCGGCCGGCGCGTTCGCTGATCGGCTGCTGGCTCCGCTGCGCGAACTGGACCGCGCGCACGGTCGAGAGCTGGTGCCGACGCTGCGGACTTGGCTGGCGCACCACGGCAGCTGGGACCGCACCGCCACCGAACTCGACGTGCACCGCAACAGCGTGCGGCACCGGATCGGACAAGTGGAACGAGCACTGGACGTCGAGCTGGCCGATCCGGAAACGCGGATGCGACTGTGGTTCGCGTTGCGGTGGGGGTGAACGCGAGTGTCCATTCAGGTCTTGCGCCCTGGTTCGCTCTCGGCAACTCCGGCGTGGCCAACGACATCCGCGAATTCGTCGCGAACGAAACCACCTGCGACAGCGGTCGAAACGCGGAGCTGTCCCCACAAAACTCGGAGACGGAGGACTTCCGCCGTCCGAGCCGATCCGCCCGCTTGTCCCCGCGTCGCATGACTCTCTCAGGTGCTCTCAGGAAACTATGGGATTGTGGGCTGGTGCGAGTTCTGGTAGTCGAAGACGAAGAGCCGTTGGCCGACGCGATCGCCCGCGGGCTGCGGCGGGAGGGCATGGCCGTCGACGTCGCGCTCACGGGCGACGACGGGCACGAGAAGTCGTCCGTCACGCGGTACGACGTGGTGCTGCTCGACCGCGACCTGCCCGGGATGTCCGGCGACGACCTGTGCCGCGAGATCGTGACGTCCGGCGAGCTGACGCGGGTGCTGATGCTGACCGCGAGCAGTTCGGTGTCCGACCGGGTGGACGGGCTGTCGCTGGGCGCGGACGACTATCTCGCCAAGCCGTTCGCCTTCCCGGAGCTGGTCGCGCGCGTACGGGCATTGGGCCGCCGCGCGACGCCCGCCGCGCCGCCGCTGCTCACCGCAGGCGACGTCGAGCTGGATCCGGCGAAGCGCACCGTCCGGCGGGCGAGCGGGCCGGTCGAGCTGACCCGCAAGGAGTTCGGCGTGCTCGAGGTGCTGCTGTCCGCGGCCGGGTCCGTGGTCAGCAGCGAGGAACTGCTCGAACGGGTGTGGGACGAGAACGCCGACCCGTTCACCACGACCGTCCGGGTCACCGTGATGACTTTGCGCAAGAAGCTCGGCGAACCGGGCATCATCGAGACCGTGGTCGGCTCGGGCTACCGGGTGTCGGTCGCCGGTTCCGAGTGAAGCTTCCCGGTGCCCGCAGCCTGCGGGTGCGCGTCACCGTCCTGGCGACCGTCCTGGTCGCCGCGGCGGGGCTGTTGCTGCTGTGGCTGGCGTGGACGCTCGTCGGCGACGCGGTCGACGCCGTGCCGCACATGCCGCCGGGCACCATCGTCCGGGTCGACGGCGTCGACGTGGACGCGTCCACGCTCGCGCAGCACCTGCGCACGCACGCCGTCACCCGGGTGTTGATCTTCGGGTCGCTGGCGTTCTGCTTCGTGGTGGCCGCGGCGGCGATCCTGGCCTGGACGTTCACCTCCCGCGTGCTGCGCCCGCTGCGCGAGATCACCGGAACCGCGCGACGGCTGTCGATCGAGTCGATGGGGGAGCGCATCGGCGAGATCCGCTCGCGCGACGAACTGGCCGAGCTGGCCCGGACGTTCGACGACATGCTCGACCGGCTGCAGGACGCCTTCGATTCGCAGCGCCATTTCGTGGCCAACGCGAGCCATGAATTGCGTACTCCGCTGTCGGTGATCCGCACGGAATTGGACGTGACACTGTCCGACGAACAAGCCGACGAGGCCGAGTTCCGCCGGATGGCCGGGGTGGTCCTGGACGCGACGAACCGAGCGGGGCAGCTGGTGAATTCGTTGCTGTTGCTGGCTCGTACCGACGGAGCCGGTCTCGTGACGCGGGAGCTGGTCGACCTGACCGTGCTCGTGGAACGGGCTTGGTCCGCGGTTCGCGGCGAGGCCGAACAACGGGGCCTGCGCGCGGATTTCGCGATGCAACCGTCGCCCGCGATCGGCGATTCGGCTCTGCTGGAACGGATCGCCGGGAACCTGGTCGAGAACGCGGTGCGGCACAACGTCGACGGCGGCTGGATCGAGGTGACGACCGAGCCGAGCGGGCAGTGGTCGGTCCTGCGGGTGCGCTCGTCGGGCGGGCTGCTGGACCCGGCGGCGGTGCCGGAGCTGTTCCAGCCGTTCCGCCGCGCCGGGGTAGCCCGGACGGCGCGATCGGGGGCCGGGCTAGGGCTGTCGATCGTGCGCGCGGCGGTGCAGGCGCACGGCGGGACGGTGTCCGCGGAGCCGGTGGTCGGTGGCGGACTGGCGGTGACGGTGCGGTTGCCAGCCGCGTAGCACTTATGTAGCACTTTTGAGAAAAAGTGCTACAATCCGGTGTTATGGGGTACACAATCGGCCAGCGAGAGCTGCGCAACGACAACGCGGAGATCATGCGACGCGTGGCGGCCGGCGAGTCGTTCGTGGTGACCCGCAACGGGAAACCGGTAGCCGACCTGGTGCCGCACCGCGCCCCGGAAGAGCCGCGGCGGGATCGGACGCTCGGCGAGATCCAGGAAGCTTTCCGCGGGCTGCCGCCGATGGACAGCGCCGAATGGCGTCGCGAGCGGGAAGCCGATGACGCGGTCTTCGGGCCGGACCGTCTCGGCGAGCCTGGCGAAGACCAGTGACCGCTCCGTCCCGGGTACTGCTCGACACCTCGGTGGTCATCGATCTCGAACGGCTCGACCTGGGCTCGTACGCGTCCGCGGTGCCCGCGGTCAGTTCGGTGACCATCGCGGAGCTGGCCTACGGTCTCGCGACTGAGGATCCCATCCGGCTCGCGGAACGGGTCGAGCGCTACCGCCGCGCTCTCGACCAGTTCGCAGTGCTGCCGTTCGGCGTCGACGAGGCCAAGATGTACGGCACGGGTGCGGCGCTGGTCCGGCGGTTCGGGCGGGATCCGCGACCCCGCCGGATGGACCTGCAGATCGCGGCGACGGCGGCGGCGCAGCAGATCCCGCTGCTGACCAGGAACCTGAAGGACTTCGTAGGGCTGGACCGGCTGGTCGACGTCGTCGAGATCTGAACCTGGCAGGCGCGGCCGAAACCGCGCCTGCCGTCACACTGTCCTCAGTGGACGTCCACGAACGTAGGATTCCCGTACAGCCAAAGGTCTTCGTACGGATTCGCCTGTCCGATCACGTCCGCCGCGGGCTCAATCCCGCCAGCGACATGCCGCCTGCCGTCCGTCCCGCGCACCCGGACATAGAACGGCTCCCGCACGTTGCGGAACGTGTGCTTGAACGTCACTCGCCGTCCCGCATAGCCGCGCGAAGGCGTGAACGACTCCACCACCCGCGTACCCGGCGCAGTCATCGTGTCGCGATCCGCCGCCGGGCCGGTGACCGGGCCCGAGATCAGGTCCAGCCGACCCAACTGCGGCACCGAACCGGCCCCGTTCGGCCGGTACGCGGTCACCGCCGAAACGACGACCGTCACCGTCGAGCCGCGGCGCACGCGCAGCCGTCCGCCGAACGTCGCGCAATCCCCGCCGCCGAACACGCCGGCTTCCAGCTGCTGCACCAAACCGCCGTGAGACAGCCAAATCCGGCCCGCGCGCAGACCTTCCAGCACACCTTCGAAGCCCGGGCGACGCACGCCGACCACGGTCCGGCTGAACTCGCCGGGGTAGAAATCCGCGTACGGCGCGGACAATTGCGGAACCCCGCTGTCGACCGGGTCCGGGTACTTGCCGGTCTGCTCGTACCAGCCGTCCGGCACCGACGGCCGCACCAGGTGGTCGCCACGGTTGTAATGCGAGTCGGAGTTCGTGGTGATCCACCACGGTTTTCCTTCGGCCAGCAGGGAATCCCAGAGTCCGCCGACCTTCGCGGTGCTCCAGTCCCAGCCGCCGAACGTCCGGTACGCCTCGGCCGGGAAGCCGGGCCACGAGTCCGCGCCAGAGTTGTTGCCGTAACCGCCGCGCGCGCCGCCGTTGCCTTGCGGCTTGGGGAATCCGTCGGCCTGCGCGCCGGGCGCGCCCTCCATGCCGATCACGATGCCGGGCGCGGTGTCGCGGTAGTTGCGCAGTTCGTGCGGCGACACGCGGCCGTTGCGCAGCGGGTGGTTGACCAGCACGACCGGCGCGTGGATCCGGCGTGTGCGCTCCTGCTCGGCGAGCCACCGCAAACCCTTGAGCGCCAACGCTTCGTGCTCCGGGCTGGAGGATTCGGAACCGGTCAGCCGCCAGTCGAAACCGCGCTCGAATTCGCGCAGCACGGTCGCCTGGTCGCGTCCGGCCTGGAAGAACAGCGTGGCGTGCTCCGCGCCCGGCACGTTCCACTCCATGCCTTGCCACAGCAGCAGATCCGGATGCCTCCGCTGCGCGGCGAGCACGTCGCGGCCGGTCGGCTCCACCGACGACTTCTCGTGCGTCGCGTGCCCGTGATCAGTGAAGACGATCCACTTCGCGCCGTGCTCGCGCGCGCCGGCCGCGATCCGGTCGACGGGGTACATCGCGTCGTACGAGTACTGGCTGTGCGTGTGATGATCGCCGACGACCCACTGGTAATGGCGGCCGAACAGCCAGTCGAAGTCAATGCCGAGGTCAAGCCCCAGATCGAGGTCCAGCGCGTCGGCCTGGCCCGCGGCCAGCACGGGGGTCCCGGCCGCGACGGCGCCGACGAGCCCAGCGCGCTTGAAGAATCCGCGACGGCCGACGCCGCCCGGGTCCGTGGTGTTCATCCTGCTCCTGACCTGCTCCGATGATTCGGCAGGACGCTATGGGGCAGCGGTGAACGGCGGGTGCCCGGAAGGTCACGAAGTGCTCGATGTGTCCGGGTTCACGGCGGAGCCGCCCTGCGGAACAGGGCGGCTCCGCCAAGGCTTTACGCCGGAACCGAAGCGACGCCCTGGGAGAGGAACGGCTTGCCGTTGACCCGCTCCGAGACGCCCGCCCGGTCGAGGTACGGCGTGATGCCGCCCAGCCAGAACGGCCAGCCCGCGCCGAGGATCAGGCACAGGTCGATGTCCTGGGCCTCCGCGACCACGCCCTCGTCGAGCATGATCCGGACCTCCTCGGCGATCGCGTTGAGCGCGCGGTCGCGGACCTGCTCGGCAGTCGACGGCTGGTCGCCCTGCGTCCACAGTTCGGCGACCTCCGGGTCGACCGACGGCGTGCCGGTCGCGTCCCAGGTCCACACGCCCTTCTTGCCCGCCTTGACGAACTTCGCCAGGTTCTCGCTCACGGTGAAGCGGTCCGGGAACGAGCCGTGCAGCGTCTCGCCGACGTGCAGCGCGATCGCCGGGCCGACGAGCTGCATCAGGTTCAGCGGCGACATCGGCAGGCCGAGCGGCTCCAGCGCGGAATCGGCCACGTCGAACGGCGTGCCCTCGTCCACGGCCACCAGCACCTCGCCGAGGAAGCGCAGCAGGAGCCGGTTCACGACGAACGCCGTCGCGTCCTTCACCAGCACGCTCGACTTCTTCAGCTGCTTGCCGACCGAGAACGCGGTCGCCAGCGTCGCGTCGTCGGTCTTCTCGCCGCGCACGATCTCCAGCAGCGGCAGCACGGCCACCGGGTTGAAGAAGTGGAAGCCGACCACGCGCTCCGGATGCTGCAGCTTCGAGGCCATCGCGGTGATCGACAGCGACGAGGTGTTCGTCGCCAGGATCGTCTCGGGGGAGACGTGCTGCTCCAGCTCGGCGAACACCTGCTGCTTCACGCCCAGCTCTTCGAAAACGGCCTCGATCACGAAGTCCGCGTCGGAGAACGCCGCCTTGTCGAGCGAGCCGGTCACCAAAGCCTTCAGCCGGTTCGCGCCGTCCGGCGACACTCGCTTCTTGGCCAGAAGCTTGTCGATCTCCTCGTGGACATAGCCCACGCCTTTGTCGACGCGCGCCTGGTCGACGTCGGTAAGGACCACCGGCACCTTGAGGCGGCGCACGAACAACAGCGCCAGCTGGCTGGCCATCAGGCCCGCGCCGACAATGCCGACCTTGTTCACCTTGCGCGCCAACGACTTGTCCGGCGCGCCGGCCGGCCGCTTCGCCCGCTTGTTGACCAGGTTGAACGAGTACAGCCCGGCGCGCAGCACGTCCGACATCAGCAGCTCGGCGAGCCCGTCGGTCTCCGCCGCGTACCCGCGGTCGAGATCGTTCTCCCGCGCCAGCTCCAGCAGTTCGACGGCCTTGGTCGCGCCCGGCGAGGCACCGTGCGTGCGACCGTCCACGATGGACTTAGCGCGCGCGATAGCCGCGTCCCATTCCGCGCTGCGGTCGATTTCTCGGCGGGCCGGGGTGATTTCACCGTTGACGACCTTGGCCAGCCACAGCAGCGACTGCTCCAGGTAGTCCGCGGAACCGAAGACCTCGTCGACGATGCCGAGTTCGGCGGCCTTCCGCACGTTCAGCATCTTGTTCTGCGCCAACGCGTTCTCGATGATCACGGTGACGGCGGCGTCCGGGCCGATCAGGTTCGGCAGCAGCTGCGTGCCGCCCCAGCCCGGGAACAGGCCGAGGAAGACCTCGGGGAACGCGATCGCGGCGGTGTTCTCCGACAGCGTCCGGTAGTGGCAGGACAGCGCGAGTTCGAGCCCGCCGCCCATCACCGCGCCGTTGACGAACCCGAACGTCGGGATCTTCGACTCGGTGAGCCGGCGGAACACGTCGTGCCCGGTCTGCGCGATCTCCCGCGCCAGCTTCGGGTCCGACACCGCCTCGACGCCGGAAAGGTCCGCGCCGACCGCGAAAATGAACGGCTTGCCGGTCACCGCGATCGCGGCGGGCTCGGCGGCGAACGCCTTGTCCAGCGCGGCGTTCAGCGCGACGAGACCCTGCGGCCCGAAGGTGTTCGGCCGGGTGTGGTCGTGGCCGTTGTCGAGCGTGATCAGCGCGACCGGCTTGTCCAGCCCGGGCACCTTGACCAGGTTCGTGACCGCGTTCGTCACGACCTCGTCCGGGAACGCGGCCTTCGCCTCTTCAGCGGTGAAAGTCATTACTTCGCCCCCTCAGAGCCGTTGTAGGCCGGGTTTTCCCAGATCACGGTGCCGCCCATGCCGATGCCGATGCACATCGTGGTGAGGCCGTAGCGCACGTCGGGGCGCTCGGCGAACTGACGCGACAGCTGCGTCATCAGCCGCACGCCGGACGAGGCCAGCGGGTGGCCGCACGCGATCGCGCCGCCCCACTGGTTGACCCGCGGGTCGTCGTCGGCGATGCCGAAGTGGTCGAGGAACGCGAGCACCTGCACCGCGAACGCCTCGTTGATCTCGAACAGGCCGATGTCCTCAATGGACAGACCGGTGCGCTTGAACAGCTTCTCGGTGGCCGGCACCGGGCCGATGCCCATGACCTCCGGCTCGACGCCCGCGAACGAGTAGCCGACCAGCCGCATCCCGACCGGAAGACCCAGCTCGCGCGCGGTGTCCTCGTCGGCGAGAATCGCCGCGGTGGCACCGTCGTTGAGACCGGCCGCATTGCCCGCGGTGATCCGGCCGTGCGGACGGAACGGCGTCTTCAGCTTCGCCAGCTGCTCGACGGTCGTGCCCGGGCGCGGCGGCTCGTCCTCGGTCGCGAGACCCCAGCCGAGTTCCTTCGACTTGGTCGCCACTGGAACCAGTTCGGGACCGATCTTGCCGGTCTTCACGGCCTCGGCGTAGCGCTCCTGGCTGCGCGCGGCGAACGCGTCCGTGCGCTCCTTGGTGATCTCCGGGAACCGGTCGTGCAGGTTCTCCGCGGTCTGGCCCATCACGAGCGCGGTCGGGTCGACCAGCTTGTCCGCGACGATCCGCGGGTTCGGGTCGACGCCCTCGCCCATCGGGTGCCGTCCCATGTGCTCGACGCCGCCGGCGATGGCGATGTCGTACGCGCCGAAGCCGATGCCGCTCGCGGTGGTGGTCACCGCGGTCATCGCGCCCGCGCACATCCGGTCGATCGCGAAGCCCGGCACGGACTTCGGCAGCCCGGCGAGCAGCGCGGCGGTGCGGCCGATGGTCAGGCCCTGGTCGCCGATCTGCGTCGTCGCGGCGATCGCCACCTCGTCCACGCGCTCGGGCGGCAGCTCCGGATGCCGCCGCAGCAGCTCGCGGATGGCGTTGACGACGAGGTCGTCCGCCCGGGTCCCGGCGTACATGCCCTTGTCGCCCGCCTTGCCGAAGGGCGTGCGTACCCCTTCGACGAAGACGACATTGCGCACCCCTCGCGCGGTGGGCGCGAGCGGCGGCGTTGCTGGTGCGGCCACGAATGCTCCTGAAGTAGAGAGTGTTCCTGCCCGCACCCTAGTCCTTGTTACCCGTCGGTAACCAGGGGAGTGGCCCGGTCGAGTGGGGGACGGCACACTCCCGGGGTCTTGTGGCGCGGTCAAGCGCGCCAACTGGACGACGGGGGCGAAGAGGCGTTTCCTGGCGAAACCGGCGAGCCGGGCGTCCGATGGAGTCCACAGTGGACCTGCGCTGGGACCGAACCGCGCGGGCGAGCAGACTGTCCAGGTGGGACTCTTCCGCACGAAGCCAGAACCGGCCGACGAGGTCGTCGCACTGCAGGCCGCCCTCGCGAAGGCGCGCAACCCGAGGAGCGTGCCGAACCTGCGTCGGCGGCTTCTGCTGGGCCAGTTGCTGCTCAAGAACGAGGACTGGGCGACAGGGGAGCGGCACTACACGGATCTCGTGCCCGCGTTGACGGACGAATTCGGCCCCCGCGAGCCGAACACCCTTGCCGCGTGGGCGAATCTGGCGTATTGCCAGACATCGCAAGGCCGTCCGGCGGAGGCGATCCCGCTGCTGGAACGCACCGCGGAGGCGTTCGAGGAAACCTGGGGCGCGCGCCAGCCCGCGACGTTCAAGACCCAGCTGTTTCTCGCGGAAGCCTATGGCGTGGCAGCGCAGTACGAAGACGCGCTGGCGGTGCTGGACGCGCACGTCGACTACTGCGCCGCCGAACTCGGCCCGGCGCACGCCCTGACGCGAGCCGGACGACGCCGGAAGGTCGTCATGCTGCGCGCGCTGGCCCGGTACGAGACGGCCGAACAACTGCTGTCGGACGGGGAAGCGCTCTGCGAGACCGACGAGCAACGAGACGCGTTCCGCGGGCTCCTTTTGGTGGTGCGAGCCGAAATCGGAGATCCGGAGGCGGCGATCGCTCCGGTGCGCGAGCTGTTCGAGAAGTGGCCGAAGCTGGGGGAGTCGCTGGCAACCGTTCTCCTGTTGGCCGGGCAAGCGCGCGAGGCAGCCGACCTGCTCCGCCAGGCCCTGGGCGAAGCGCGGGGCCGAGGCGCGCTGATCGTCCGCGGCGCGCTCGCGCGAGCCTGCGTGGAGAGCGGAAACCTGGACGAAGCCGAGCAAGCGGCGCGGGCGGTGCTGGCCGCTGGTGCCTGGCCAGCGGGACATCCGGTGGTGCTCAGCCTCCGCGCGACGCTGGCCCGAGCTGCTGCCCAACGAGGCGACCGAGCGGGTGCGGCGGCAGAGCTGGAATCCGTGGTAGCCGGGCTCAAAGCAGTCCTCGGCGCAGCCCATCCGCGCGTCGCCGAGGCAACCGGATGGCTTGCGGAGTGCTGACGGCCGCGGGCCTGAACCCGCGGCCGTCAACCACGGATCACTCCGCCGAATCGTCCTCCGGACGCACCGGAACCGGCGTCCCGTCCTGCAAATGCGGTTCGCGCAGCCGGAAAATCTCCTCGAACTCCCGCATCCGCGCCGCGCGGTAATCCGGCACCCCGGCCGCGTCGAAGCGGTAGAACCCGGCCCCGTCCTGGAGCCCTCGCCGCTGGCCGGTCATGTTCTCCTCGACGATCGCGGGGGCTTGGAACCGCTCGCCGAGTTCGCCGGTCAGGTAGCGCGAGGCGTAGTACAGGATGTCCCCGCCGCCCCAGTCGATGAATTCCAGCGGACCCAGCACCGAGAACCGCGGCCCGAGACCGGCGCGGACCGCGAGGTCGATTTCGGCCGCACCGGCGACCCCTTCCTCGACCATCCGCGCGGCCTCGTTCATCAGCAGCGCCTGCAACCGCGGCACGATGTACCCGGCGGCGGGCCCGCACACCACCGGCACCTTGCCGATTTCGCGCAGCAGTTCCACGAGCCGGTCGACCGCTGCCGGATCGGTGTCGTCGCTCCGGCTGACCTCGACCAGCGGCATCAGCTCGGCCGGGTTGAGCCAGTGCGCGTTGACGACCCGCTCCGGCCGGTCGGCGAGTTCCGCGATCTGCGTGACCAGGAAGGTCGACGTCGTCGAGGCCAGCACCGCCGACTCCGGCACCTGCGAGCCGAGCCAGCCGAACACCTCGCGCTTGACGTCCATGACCTCCGGCACGGCCTCGAACACCACGGTCGCGTCGGCGAGTTCCTTCGCCGAACGGTCGCCCATCGTCAGGCTTTCCAGCGCGTCGGCGTGGCCGAACATCGCGCGCAGCCGGTCGGCGAGGCGCTTGCGGACCTCGTCGCGCCGGAGCTGGCGTTCTTCCTCGGTGCGGTCCTTGACGTCCGCGAGCAGGACCGGGTGGCCCGCCGCGAGGAAGGCCAGCGCGATGCCCTCGCCCATCCGCCCGGCGCCGACGATCGCGATCACGACTGGACTCCGTCCTGCAGCAGCTTGGTCAGCCCGGCGCGGTCGAGTTCTGCCAGACCGAGGTTTTCGAAGGTCCGGCCCTCGGCGTAGAAGTCGCGGCCGGTGATCGCGGAACCCAAAGCCAGCAGGCCTTCCGCGACCGGCGTCGGCACCCCGGCCCATCGGCCCGCGGACACCAGGAGCGACAGTCCGAGCCGGGTGTCTTCGACCATGTAGCGGTGCGTGTGGAGATCGATCTTCTCGCGCCAGTCGCCGCTGTCGGTCAGCCGCTCGTGCGCCGAGCGGCCGTACATCCACTCCTCGCCGTCGGTGGCGTAGTGATCCGCCAGCGGGAAGTGCGGCGCGCCGTAGCCGAACGCTTCGCGCAGCGCGACCCGCTCGGCGTCGAGCGCGTCGGTGACACTGCGAATCGACGGCTGCGTGCCCTCGTTGTGGATGTCCCAGGCGGCGAAATGCTCCAGCGGACCGGCGTTCATCGTGATCAACGGCGGGTGGATGATCGGGCCCGCGTTCATCAGCGCTCCGCTGAGCCCGTCGCCCGCGTCCTCGATGCTCGGGTACGCCTCGCGCAGGGTCTTGAACGCGCTTTCCGCCAGCCGCAGCGGGAAAACCCCGGTCGGCAGACGGGTCGCGTACCCGCTGATCACCACTTCGGCGTCCCCGTGCCGACGCGCGAGGTACGGCAGCGTCCCGGCTTCGGCGAACGCGATCTCCGAACTTCCGCCCGCCGCGGCGACAGCCTTGGCGAACACCATCGAACCGAACGTGCCCGGCGGCAGGAACACCACCTGGCCCTCGGTCAGCAGCGGGGCGAGCCGGGGAGCCAGGTCGTCGTGCGTGGTCGAGGGCAGCGGGATCACGATCAGAGCCGCGCCGCGCACCGCCTCGGCGAGATCCGCCACCGGGTCGATCTCCCCGGCAGCGTCGCCCACCGGCACCGAACGGGAGCCCCGGTAATCCCAGACGGCCACCGCCCCGGTCGCGCGCAACGCTTCCAGCGCCTCGGCGTTCCGCCGCCACCAGCGCACTTCGTGGCCGTGCTCGGCGAGTTCCGCCACCGTGGCCCAGGAACCGTGCCCGCCCCCGAGAACCGCGATCTTCACTGTCATGTGCTCCTGTCTGGTGCTGGTGTTCTGATGCGCCGACCGCACTTTCTCACGGGTCGGCAAGGTCGGTCGCGGCCCACAGCCGATCTTGCTGCTCCCGCACGATCGCGCCGAACTCGCCCGGGACGAGCGTCCGGTACGGCCCGGATTCGACCGCGACCCGCGCGATCGTCTCGATCGCCGGGGCCGGATCGCGCTGCATGGCGAGGAAATCCGAAAAGTCGTGGTCCGACGCGGGCGAGTTCTCGACGAGTCTTTCGTTGAACCCAGTGGAAAACGGCCCGGGTTCGACGACCCGGACTTCGATCCCGTGCGGCCGCAGCTCCTGCCGCACCGCCTGCGCCATCGCTTCGAGGGCGAACTTGCTGGCCCCGTACGCACCCGCGCCGGGAGCGACGAACAGCCCCGCCACCGACGTGACGAACACGATCCGCCCGCCGCGCCTGGCCGCGACGAGCCGGTCGGCGACCAGCCTCGTCAACTCAAGCGTGCCGAAGACGTTGACCTCGAACGTCTTCCGGACCACTGCGGAATCCGTACGCAACAGCGGGCCTTCGGCACCGAATCCGGCATTGTTGAGCAGAACCGACGCGTCGAGCGCCGCGGCTGCCGCACGATCAGCCGGGTCGAGCAGATCAAGCCGGGAGACTTCCGCCGCGAGCCCGCGCTCGGCGAACGCCGCCCGCGTCGGCTCGACCTGATCGTCCCGTTCCACCGTGGCGAACACCCGGTGCCCGCGCGCCGCGAGCGTCAATCCCGCTCCCAGCCCGAGACCCGAACCCGCTCCCGTGATCAAAACCGACTCGTTGTGTTCCCCGCTTGGCCGACCCACGCCCGCAGTGTCGCTTGCATCGCGGCCCGGCCTCAATCAGACTTCCGCCACATGGAAGCCAGACCCACCGCGGCGGCCCGGCTGCTGTCGGTGCTGGACTGCTTCAGTGCGCAGACGCCGGTGCTGTCCCTGACCGAGATCGCCCAGGCGGCGAGCCTGCCCTTGAGCACAGCGCACCGCCTGGTCGGCGAGCTGACCGAATGGGGCGCGTTAGCCCGCGACGACCGCGGCGGCTACCACCTCGGCCTGAAACTGTGGGAGCTTGGCTCGCTCTCGCTGGCCCGGGCCTCCATCCGCGAAATCGCCCTGCCCTACCTGGGCGACCTGTTCGACGCGACCGGCGAAAACGTGCACCTCTCGGTGCTGGACGGAACAGACGTCGTGTTCCTCGCCCGACTCGCCGGACACCGCTCGGTCGGCATCCTCACGACGACCGGCAGCCGCCTGCCCGCGACCACCACCGCGACCGGTCGCGTGCTGCTCGCACACGCCGCCGCAGGCACCCGCGAATCCGCGCTGACCAGCCCGATCCCGGCGGAAACCCAGCACACCACGACCGACCCGGAGACCCTGCGCGCCGAACTCGCCGACATCGCCCGCACCGGCTACTGCGTCGCCGACCGCCAATTAGCCGACGACGCGGTCGCCGTCGCCGCCCCGATCCGCGACGCTTCCGCCCAGGTCACCGCCGCGGTCGCGGTCGTAGGCCGCCGTGAGACGACCTCGGTGGCGCATTTGGTGCCCGCGGTGGTCACGACGGCGACCGGAGTGGCGCGGTCGCTTGGTTATCGCAGGTCGGCTCGTCGTCGGGCGTGATTTGGCGGGGTAGCTCACCAGCTGTGTTTTTGGCGTCGGCTTCGCCGCCGCGGGCGGGATCGCTTTTAAGCCGACGTTTGGGGGCTGCCCGGCGTGAGGGGCCTTCGGCCTGTCACGCCGGGCAGCCCCCAAACGCCGGCACGATCCCGCGTTGTGGTCGGGTTTTAGGGCGAGCACCGTCTTGGTCAGGCAGTCGCGGGCTTCACCTTGCGGCTCGCGGCCGAAGGTCTAAACCTCAACTAGAGGTCTAAACCACGCAGCTCGTCATTCAGCAGCCGTGCTGTGCAACGCCTTGCTCAGCGCCGCCACCGTCAGCTCCACCTGCCACGGCCGTGCCCCGCCCGCCCGCAACGCGTCCCCGACCGAGTCCTCCGAGAGGTCGGCCGGAGGACGCCAGCAGGTGCGCCGGACCAGATCCGGCAGCAGCAGGTTCTCCACCGGCAGCTTGCGCTCCTCCGCGATCGCGGCCAGGGCGGCCCGCGCGGCGGCGAGCCGGGCAGCGGCGTCGGGATCCTTGTCGGCCCAGCGGTTCACCGGCGGCGGACCGTCGTTGGACTGGCTCGGGCTCGGCAGTTCGCTCGCCGGCAGCGCCTTGGCTGCCTGCAGGTGCCGCAGCCAGCTGGCCGTGTATTTGCGCTGCACGCGCCCGCTGAACACCGGCAGCGCCTGCAGTTCCTCGACCGTCTTCGGGTCCGAGGTCACCGCGTTGACGATCGCGCTGTCCGGCAGGATCCGGCTCGGCGCGCGGTCGCGTTTGCGGGCCAGTTCGTCGCGGGCCTGCCACATCTCCCGCACCGCGGCGAGGCCGCGCGGGCTGCGGATCTTGTGCACCCCGGACGTCCGCCGCCACGGTTCGGCGCGCGGCGCGGGCGGGGGAGCGGTGCGCACAGCCTCGAACTCCTGCTGCGCCCACTCCAGCTTGCCCTGCGCCGCCAGCTCGGTTTCGAGCTTCGCGCGCAGTTCGTTGAGCAGCTCGACGTCGAGAGCCGCGTAGTTGAGCCAGTCGATCGGCAGCGGACGCTTCGACCAGTCCGCGGCGCTGTGCCCTTTTTCGAGCGTGTACCCGAGCAGCAGCTCCACGAGCGTGCCGAGCGCGACGCGTTCGTACCCGGCCAGCCGTCCGGCCAGTTCGGTGTCGAACAGCGACCGCGGACGCAGGTCCAGTTCCGCCAGGCACGGCAGATCCTGGGACGCGGCGTGCAGCACCCATTCGGTGTCGTTGAGGACGTCCCGCAGCGGGGCGAGGTCGTCGGCGAGCGCGATCGGGTCGATCAGCACCGTGCCGGAACCTTCGCGGCGCAGCTGGACGAGATAGGCCTTGGGCCAGTACCGGTAGCCCGACGCCCGTTCGGTGTCGACGGCGACGGCGCCGGTGCCCGCGGCGAGCCGCGCGCACGCCTCGGCGAGCGCGTCGGGATCGACCACCACCGGCGGGGTGCCTTCGGCCGGTTCGCGGAGCAGCACCGGCGTTGCGGAGACCCCGGAGTTCTCGGTGGTCTCGTCTCCGGTCCGGGCTCCGTCCGCCTGTGCAGTTCCCATGTCCGACGACCCTACGGGACGAGCGGACCGCGCCTGGTCCGCCCGCCCCGCAGGGACGTGGTTCGTCGTCGTCAGCGGATCACGCCGGCTCGCATCGCCAGCGCGACCATCTGCGCCCGGTCGCCCGTGCCGAGCTTGCGCCCGATGCGGGACAGGTGGGACTTGACGGTGAGCGCGGAGAGGGAAAGCTCCTCCCCGATCTCCTTGTTCGACTGCCCGTCCGCGACGAGCTGGAGCACCTCCACCTCGCGAGCCGACAGCTCGCGCGGGGTGTTGTCGGTGCCCGCCACTCGCGTGCCGGTCGCCAGGACCGGGGCCACGCTCGGGTCGGCGTAAACGCCGCCTTCGAGAACCCGGCGCACGCCGTCGGTGACCACCACCGGCGACGCCGACTTCAGCAGGTACGCCTGAGCTCCGGCCTGGAACGCGGAGCGCACCGCGTACGGGTCGTCGGAGGATGCCAGGACCACCACGCGCGGCCAGCCGTGGCTACGGAGTTCCGTAACCAGCTCGATGCCGCTGCCGTCCGGCAGTCCGAGATCGAGGATCGCCAGATCGCACGGGCCGGTGGCCTGTGCTCGCGCCCTCGCCTCGGCCACCGTGGCGGCCTCGTGGACAGTGCCCGCACCCATTTGTGCGAGTCGTGCTGCGATTGCCTCCCTCAACAGCGGGTGGTCATCGACCACCAACACGGAAAAAAGCTCTTCCCGCGGGTGCGGAACCATGCTCGCCGGCAAAGCACCGGCTGGCGTGGATCGGACGGCCTGAGATAAGCCGACGGTAGCCACGTCACTACCTCCCTGGAGTCGGTCGTGCCCCCCGACCGGCACCGGGACCTTCGGCCGTTCAGCCGCGCCAGCTTTAGACCGAAAGTGGTGTCGTCCCAGGCACTGTAGCCGTCCGGACGCCGTTGCGGGGGGATCGAATGGGTATCTATCCGAAACAGTTCGTCACTCAACGAGGTCGTTGTAACACGATCGGACTAACGATCGGAGTCTTGTTAACAACTGACGACCGGGCCGCGATGCACCTCAGTTACCGGCATCGAAACGGGCGTGCAGATGGCCCGTGCACCTGCGGGTGCTGCCGCGGCGGGGCCGCCGCCCCGGCGGTCCGGACTCGGAAATGCGCCTCGGCCGGGGCAAGATCATTTTCTTTCACGTTTTGCCGCGCGGGCCGCCAGGCCGCTGAGGGCTCGGCGGAGGCGTCCGAAAGGGGCCGGAAACCGCGTCGGAGCAGGTTACCGGGGGTTCACTGGCTGTGATCGCGCCCGGCCACGAACGTGCGGCATCCGGAGCAGCGGCCGTCGCGGTCCACGATGGACGGTCGGCCGCGGGCGTCCGGAAGCCCCGCGGAAGACCCCGGCGGAGCGCTGGGAGGGCCCGGAACCGCCCGGGAAGGCGCGTTCGTGCGCGTGCAAGCCCCGCGAAGAGGCTGCCCGACCGGGTGAACTTAGGAAATCAGGAACTCTGCCGCTGCTCGAACAGCGTGACGCCCACCGGCGGGAGCCCCACGACGCTCGCCATTACCTGGCAGAACGCGAGCCCGTGCGGGCCGAGCGCGGCGTCGGTCGGGGTCCAGGAGGCCCGCAGTTCGAGGTCGTCGGTGCGAGCCGGGCCGGAGATGTCGCCGAACCGGGCCGAGGACGTCTCCGTGACGGTGCCGCCGAGCGCCTTCCACGACGCGCCGGAGGCCTCCAGCGCGTCGGTGAGCCACGACCAGCCGACCGCGGGCAGGAACGGGTCCGTGGCGAGTTCGCGGTCGAGTTCGGCGCGCACGTACATGACCAGCCGCAGCACGCCGTCCCAGCCCTCTTGGCCGTCCGGGTCGTGCAGCAGGACCAGCCTGCCGGACGCCTCGACGTCGGCGGGCCCGGAGACCTCGCAGCTCAACGCGTACGACCACGGCGCGAGCCGCTGCGGCGCGCGCATCGTCTCCAGGCGGATCTCCGGGCGCGGCCGGACGGCTTGCAGCGCCGCGACGGCTTCGCGGAAGAGATCGGGCACTGGCGTCATCGCGGTCACGCACCGACTGTAGGGCGGCGACGCCCAGTTGCGGACGCAGGCGCGCCGAGCGAGACCCAGCCGCGACCCCGGGAACGGCTCCGGCTGCCCCTCCGCCTCTCTCGCCGTGCCCGTTCCCGGCTCGGTCCCGCCGCTGCTTCGGCGGGGTCCTGCGCGGCGAGCGTGGCTGGGCGCGCAGGGCGGCGGCCGGGCTGGCCGTGGTGTGTCGGTGTTGAGGACGTCCTCAACACCGATTTGGTTGCGTCGCACGCACCCAACGCCGCATTGGTGTCTTCTCAGCAGCAGCTGTATGCGGCTCTGCGGCGGCGATGCGGAGCACCGGGCTGGGCCGCGCGGCCCGCTAGCCGATGGACCTGGCGCGGCACTGCGAAAGTCCGTGAAGGGCTCCTTGAGGGAATCAGATTCCCTCAAGGAGCCCTTCACGGACCTCCGCGGGGCAGGGAAGAACCCAATGCCACGCTGGGTCCGTAATGCGCAACGAATACGGCATTCGCGCCAGGCGAGCGATGCCAAATCCGGTGCCGAGGCGTGCGGGATCCATCGGCAGGCGCGGTCGTCGGCAGCGGCGGCGGGGCTCGTTGGGCACGGGGCGGCCCGGGACTGTCGGACCCGCGTGGGACCATGGGGGTCGTGCCTCAGGTTTCGTCCGCGCCCGTCGGCGCCCCGTCCGTTTCGCCCCGTCGCGCCCTGCCCGGCTCGGCTTTCCTCGCCGCCGCGCGCGGGGAGCGGCCCGCGCACGTCCCGGTGTGGTTCATGCGCCAGGCCGGTCGTTCGCTGCCGGAGTACCGCGCGCTGCGCGAGGGCGTGCCGATGCTCGACGCGTGCTTCGACCCGGAGATGCTCGCCGAGATCACGATGCAGCCGGTCCGCAGGCTCGGCGTCGACGCGGCGATCCTGTTCAGCGACATCGTGGTCCCGCTCAAGGCGGCCGGCCTCGACATCGACATCGTTCCGGGCACCGGCCCGGTCGTGGCCTCGCCGATCCGCGACGCGGACGCGGTGCGCGCGCTGCCGAAGCTCGAACTCGAGCAGGTCGTCAAGGTCGCCGACGGCGTCCGGCTGCTGGTCGACCGGCTCGGCGAGACGCCGCTGATCGGGTTCGCCGGAGCGCCGTTCACGCTGGCCAGCTACCTGATCGAGGGCGGCCCGAGCCGCAACCACGAGCACACCAAAGCCCTGATGCACTCGCAGCCCGAGGTCTGGCACGACCTCGCCGCGCGTCTCGCCGACATCGCCGCCACGTTCCTGCGCGCCCAGCTCGACGCGGGCGTCGACGCGGTGCAGCTGTTCGACTCGTGGGCCGGTGCGCTGTCCGAGCGCGACTACCGCGAGTTCGTGCTGCCGCATTCGGCCCGGGTATTGGCGGTGGCCGGGGAGTACGACGTGCCGCGGATCCACTTCGGCGTCGGCACCGGCGAGCTGCTCGGCGCGATGCGCGAAGCCGGCGCGGACGTGGTCGGCGTTGACTGGCGGATTCCGCTCGACGTCGCGGTCCACCGGCTCGGCGGCAAGGTGTCGGTGCAGGGCAACCTCGACCCGGCGCTGCTGTACGCGTCGTGGCCGGTCTTGGAGGCCGAGGTGCGCCGGATCGTCGAGGAGGGCCGCGCGGCTCGCGGGCACGTGTTCAACCTCGGCCACGGCGTGCTGCCGAGCGTCGACCCGGAGGTGCTGAAGCGCGTCGTCGACCTGGTGCACTCGCTGTGAAGCACGTCGCGGTCGTCGGCGGCGGGATCTCCGGGCTGGCCGCGGCGTACCGGCTGCGCCGGCTGCTCGGCGACCGGGTGACGATCACCGTTTTCGAGAGCACGGCCGCGACCGGCGGGAAGCTGCGCACGGCGGAGGTCGGCGGAGTCAGCTACGACGTCGGAGCCGAAGCGTTCCTCGCCCGGCGGCCCGAGATGGTTTCGCTCGTCGAGGAGGTCGGCCTCGCCGATCGCCTGGTGCATCCGACTAAGGCACGCGCCAAAATCCACGCGGGCGGTTCGGTGCAGAGCCTGCCACCGGGGACCGTGATGGGAGTCCCGGCGTCCGCTGAATCGGTCGCAGGCGTGCTGTCCGACGACGGCCGGCACGCGGTCGAGAAGGAACGTTCGCTCGGCCCGGTCGAGCTGGGCGACGGCGACGTGCCGCTCGGGCCGTTGCTGCGCACGCGGTTCGGGGACGAGCTGGTGGACCGGCTGGTCGACCCGCTGCTCGGCGGCGTGTACGCGGGCGGAGCCGACGGCCTTGGCCTCCGCGCGACGATGCCCGGCCTGGCCAACGCAATCGAGGGCGGCGCAGGTTCGCTCACCGAGGCCGCTTCGTCGCTGCTGCCGAAAACCCCAGGCACCGCACCGGTTTTCGGCAGTCTCACCGGCGGCTTGCGGGGCTTGCTCGACCGGCTGCTGGAGCTTTCCGGGGCTGAGCTGCGCACTTCATCGACGGTCCGCGCGCTGACACGGACCCCGACCGGCTGGCGTCTGGAGTTTGGAGCCGCAGCCCCAGCGCACGCGCCCGACGACAGCCCCGTGGACGCGGACGCGGTGCTGCTCGCGGTGCCCGCCCTGTCCGCGCGGAAGCTGCTCGACGGCGTCGTTCCGGCGGCTTCCACCGCGTTCGGCGAGGTCGAACTGGCGTCGATGGCGGTGGTGGCCTTCGCGTTCCCGCCGGGCACCGAGCTGCCCGATGCGTCCGGAATCCTCATCGGCGCGGGGGAGCGGGACGCGGAAGGCGTGCCGTACGCGTCCAAGGCGTTCACGTTCTCGTCGAACAAGTGGGCTCACTTCGGCGGTGCCGGACCGGTGCTGGTGCGCGGTTCGGTCGGCCGGTTCGGCGAGCCCGGCGCGTTGAACGGCGACGACGACGCGCTGGTCGCGGCAGTCCGCGCGGATCTGGCCCGGCTCGCCGGCGTCACCGCGACGCCGATCGACACCTTGGTGACGCGCTGGGGCGGCGGCCTCCCGCAATACGGCACCGGGCACCTGGAGCGGGTCACGCGGATCGAGACGGCAGTGGCGGACGTTCCAGGCTTGGCCGTGGCGGGCGCCACGCTGCACGGCGTCGGGCTGCCAGCCTGCGTGGCCACGGCCGATGCCGCCGCCCGCCGGATCGCGGAGCAGCTCTTCGTGTGACGGAGCCCCATGGCGAACGCCGTGCGAGGAGTGCCAGGATGGAGTCATGGCGCGGCTGAATTACAACGAACTCAACGACACGATCCGCTACACCACGTGGTCGGTCTTCCGGATCGAACCGGGGAAGTTGGGGGAGGACCGCGGCGCCGCGGGCCGCGAGACGGCCGAGTACCTCGACGGGCTCGAGGCCAAGGGCGTCGTCGTCCGCGGCGTGTACGACGTGTCCGGCCTCCGGGCGGACGCGGACTACATGATCTGGTGGCACGCCGAGGAGATCGAACAGGTCCAGGCCGCCTACACCGGGTTCCGGCGCACGCCCCTCGGCCGCGCGTCCACGCCGGTCTGGAGCCAGACCGCGCTGCACCGCCCCGCCGAGTTCAACAAGAGCCACGTGCCCGCGTTCCTGGCCGGCGAGGAGGCGCGCAAATACATCTGCGTGTACCCGTTCGTCCGGTCCTACGACTGGTACCTGCTGCCCGACGAGGACCGTCGCAAGATGCTGGCCGACCACGGCAAGGAGGCGCGGGACTACCCGGACGTGCGCGCCAACACCGTCGCGTCGTTCGCGCTCGGCGACTACGAGTGGATCCTCGCCTTCGAGGCCGACGAACTGCACCGGATCGTCGACCTGATGCGGCACCTGCGGAACACCGAGGCCCGTCGTCACGTGCGCGTCGAGGTCCCGTTCTACACCGGCACGAAGGTGCCGCCCGCCGAACTCGTCGCGGCTCTGCCGTAACCGCCGGTGCAGGACGTACTCGCCGGGGCCTGGCAGTCGCTCGCCGGGGAACCGCTGCCCGCCGTGTCCTTGACCGGCGACGAATCCGTGCTGCCCGGGCACTTCCGGGTCCCCGCCATGGCGGCCGCGAGCATCGCCGCGGCCACACTGTCCGCCGGTGAACTGCTGCGGCTGCGCGGCATCGATCCCGGCACGGTGTCGGTCGACACCCGTCATGCCGCGGCCGCGTTCCGCAGCGAGCAGTTGCTGCGCATCGACGGCGAGCCCGCGCCGAGCCCGTGGGGCCGCATCGCGGGCGACTACCGCGCCGCCGACGGCTGGATCAAGCTGCACTGCAACACCTCCCGGCACGAGGCGGCGGTCTGCTGGGCGCTCGGCGTTCCGGCGAACCGCGACGCGGTAACCAAGACCGTGGCCGCGAAATCCATGGCAGAGGTCGAATCCGCCGTGGTGACCGCGGGCGGCGCGGCCGCGTTGATGCGCTCGCGCGAGGACTGGCTGGCGCACCCGCAAGGCCAGGCCGTCGCGGGTTTGCCGCTGGTCGAGCTGAACCGAATCGGGGACGCGCCGAAACGCACCCTGTTCGACTCGGACCGCCCGATGGGCGGCGTCCGCGTGCTGGAGCTGACGCACGTGCTCGCCGGACCGGTCGCCGGCCGCGTGCTGGCCGCGCACGGCGCGAACGTGCTGCACGTCGGAGCCGCGCACCTGCCGCGAATCCCGGTGTTGACGATGGACACCGGCCAGGGCAAACGCTCCGCGTTCGTCGCACTCGACACCGAGGGCGGCCGCGCGAAGCTGAAGAAGCTCATCGCCCGCGCGGACGTCCTGCTCCAGACCTTCCGCCCCGGCGCGCTGGCCCGGATCGGCTTCGGCCCGGAAGAACTCGCCGAACTGCGCCCCGGTCTCGTGGTAGCGGACGTCTCGGCATACGGCTGGACCGGCCCGTGGGCCCGCCGCCGCGGCTTCGACAGCCTCGTGCAGATGTCGTCCGGCATCGCCGAGGAGTACGCCACCGACGCTCCGGCACCGCTGCCCGCGCAGGCCTTGGACCACGCCACCGGTTGGCTGACCGCCGCCGCGATCATGACGGCCATCCGCCGCACCGTCACCGACGGCGGCAGCTGGCACGCCCGGCTTTCCCTCGCCGGCACTGGACGGTGGCTGGATTCCTTGGGCCGCAAGGATCCGGAACCGTCCGAAGTGGACTACGCGGACGTGCTCGAGACCGTCGACAGCGACTTCGGCCAGATGACCCGGGTGCGGATGGCCGGTGAGCTGCCGGGCGCGCCGCCGCACTGGGACCACCCGTCGCACCAGCCTGGCGCGGACACGGCGGTGTGGTCGCCGATCGTGCCGCAGCCAGTCTCGTAATCGCCGCGAGTCCGGTGGGGCCGCGCCGATCGCGCGCGGATCCGCCGTGCTGCGCCGGTCTCACGTGCGCCGCCAGCCTCGTGACAGCCGTGCCGGTCTGGCGTGGGCTGTCGGTCCTGTGGGCACGGCCAGCCCAGCGGCTGCCGTACCGGTCACGCGTCCGCGCCGCCAGCCTCGGGAGTGCCGCGCTGGTCGGGCTTGGGCACCGTCGGTTCCGTAAGCGCTGTCAGCGGAGCGGCGCTGTGCCGGTTGCGCGTGCGCGCCGCCAGCCTCGGGAGTGCTGCCCCGATCTCGTGTGGGTGCCGTCGGTCTCGTAAGCGTTGTCAGCCCAGCGGGTGCCGTGCTGGTCACGCGCGCGTGCCGCCAGCCTCGGAGGCGCCGCACCGGTCTCGTGTGCGCACCGTCGGTCCCGTGAGCGCTGCCAGCGGAGCAGGTGCTGTGCTGGTCACGCGCGCGTGCCGCCAGCAGCCTCGGCAGCGCCGCGCCGATCCACGGTCCCGTCCGAGCGGGCGCTGTGCCGGTTACGCGTGCGGGCCGCCCGCCTCGGCGGTGCTGCGCCGGTCTTGTGTGGGTGCCGTCGGTCCTGTGAGCGCTGCCTGCCGAGAGGGCACCGTGCCGGTCACGCCTGCACGCCACCAGCCCCAAGAGTGCCGTGCCGGTCTCGTGTGTGAGCCAGTCCGGTGAGCGCAGCCAGCACAACGCCCGTCGCACCGGTCTGGTGTGGGTGCCGCCAGTCACGCGAGCCCCGCGTAGGCACCGCCCGTCCGTGAGTGCAGTCAGTCCGTGAACGCCCAGTCTGAGAGCGTCGCGGTACCCGCACCACCCACGTAAGCGCGCCGGTCCCATGAGCACAGCCAGCCTCGGGAACCCCGCCAGCCAACACCGCTCCCGACACCGCGGCTAAATCGGCATAAGCCCTCCCGCGACCCGCTTGTCCGGATAAGCCGCCAATCCACCCAACGCGACGAGTTCAGCCGGTCCTGAAACGCGACCCGCAGCGGCCTGTTGCTCGGCCTGCGCGAGCACCGTCGCCCCAGCGGTCGTAGGCGGCAGCGAAGCCACCGTCCGTTGGTCGAACCTCTTGGTGATCCGCTGACTGCCCATCAGACAGAGCCAGAGCGTCAATCCGACCTCGCCGAAAACAAGCAGCACCATGACATTCAGGTGAGACCGGCCGACGTCGTAGACCAGCCGAGCCACTCCGGCCGCCAGCAGGACCGCAGCGATCGCGGTCAGCGTGTACCCGAGGCCTGTCAACGGCCTGCGCTGACTGACTAGCTGCCGTTGAACCAGATCGGTTTCGAGCCTCCCGATCACCGGCTTCACCGCCGAGGAACGCGCGACCCACGACGGGAGAAGCCCGCGACCAGCCGCCTGGTGCACGGCTTGTTCGATCGGTGACGAAGCCGGTTGCGGCCCAGCAGAGACGATCTCGCCTTGCGGCCCGACCTGCAACTGCCTGCGCGCAAGCAGCGCCGCGATCGCGGTCTCGACCACCCGAAGCCGTCCGTCCGCCAGGTACGCGACGTCGTACACATCGCGCGGCACGGCCGCCGACTCCGGCGCGGACGCTCGCTTCGCCAGCTTGTCCTTGCCCATGGCCAGAATGCTCAACACTCCGACGACGGTGGCCGCATAGACCAGATAGATCGGGCTCACCGCAGCCCAGAATCCGTTCACGACAGGTTCCCTCCCTCCCGGCCCGGCGGAGATCGGATAACACCGCCGTAACCGGACATGTCGTCAGCGTAACCAGCACCACCGACAAAACCGGAACAGGCTCAGCGCCGAAACCACCTGCGCCGGGGTTTGGGCAGGTCACCGCGGGCGACGAGCCACTCCGCAAACGCGTCGGCATACTCGCGCGCCCGAATCGAAGTCGTCTTAGGACGCTCCGCGGCGTAGGCGTCGAACAGCGGCCGATACCGCGAGCCCAACGTCTCAGGCAGATCCGGGCGCAGGTACGCCACCAGCCGCCGCCGCTTGGCGAGCAGCACGTCGGCCTCGATGCGCAACCGCGAGGCATCGAAGCCGGACGGGGCCGCGGACCCGGTCAACAGGCTGTCCAGCAACGCAGCCTGCCGGGCCGCCAGCTCTTCCCGGCTCACCGCGTCACCGCGGTCCGCAACGCGACCAGTTCGGCAGCGAGTTCGGAATCGGTGGGGTAGTCGTCGTCGCGCTCCAGGAGAACGCCCGGCGGATCCGTGCGCCGACGCAGTTCGGCGAGCAGATCCAGCACCTCCGGCAGCACCGGATGCGCGTGTGTGTCGTGGTAAACCCCGCCGCGCTCCACGCCGCCCGCCATGTGCACGTAGGCCAGCCGTTCCCACGGGATCCCGTCGAGGAACGCCACCGGATCGGTGCCCACGTTGCGCGCGTTCGCGTACAGGTTCGCGACGTCGATGATCAGCAGGCAGCCGGTCCGTTCGGTCAGCTCGGTGAGGAATTGTTCCTCGGACAGCTCGCTTTCCGGCCATTCCAGCAGCGTGGCGATGTTCTCCAGCGCCAGCGGTACGTCCACAATGGACTGAGCGAGCCGGACGTTGTCCACCAGCACGTCCAGTGCCTCGCGCGTGCGCGGCAGCGGCATCAGGTGCCCGGAATCGAGCCCGCCCGCGCGGACGAAGCACACGTGGTCGCTGGCCAACGGCGCGTCGAGAACCCGGGCCAGTTCGGCCAGATGCTCCACTCGCGCGGTGTCCAGCGGCTCGGCCCCGCCCAGCGACAGCGACACCGCGTGCGGCAGCACCGGCATCCCGCGATTCTTCAGCGCCAGCAGGCTTTCCGGGAGATGCGGGGCGTGCAGGTTCTCCGCGACCACCTCGACCCAGTCGACGCCCGGCAGCCGCGCGATCGACAGGTCCAGTTCCGGCCGCCAGCCGATGCCGATCCCCAACCGGTCAGCCACCGCACCCACCTCCGCCTCCGCATCCGCCGCCACCGCCGCAGGACGACCCGCCGCCGGACGAACTTCCCGCGCCGCTCTTCAGCGCCAAGCTTGTCGCATGGTCTGGATACTGTGCGAACCCGCCCAGCGCGACCAGGGAAGCAGCACCGACGAGCAGTGCGCCGGCCTGGGCCCGCTGTGCCGACGGGTCCGTGCGCACCGCGGCGACCATCGCGCGCCCTGCCTTGGTCAGACTGACCTTCGGTCGCTTACGGCTGGTCACCGCCAGTACGACGAGAATCGCGGTGACCGCCAGCAGCACCGTCAGCCCGGCTGTCGGCCGGTGCAGTGCGGAGCCGTTCGCCCAGCGCACCAGACCGACCAGGAGCAGGGCGGCGTAGACGAGAACCACGCCCGTCGCGAAGCGGGCGGAAGCGACCGCGACCAGACCGCGCTGACGGAGGTCGTTCCCGATGTCCCGCACCGGCTCGGAGACCGCCTCAGCCGTGCGTAGCGTCGCAGTCGTCCGGGGCCGGTTCCGCACGGCCGCATAGACCGCCTGCTCAACCGGGC